>JBELHH010000005.1:0-111832 GCA_042091515.1 Flavobacterium sp.
GCATTTTTTTGGGTATTGGGTAGTTTGGTAGTTTAAAAACGACAGGAAAAGAAGCGTAAAATATTCCCTTTCCTAATCATAAATCTAAAAAATTAATAAAAATAAATCTTCGATGCAAGTTATAAAACATAAACACACGTGTCAATCCCCATAAATAGGGAATTTTTAAACTCCCTATAAAATAGGGCTAGTTACTCTAAGTACCGATACTAATTAATCTTTGCGATGTCTTTTTTGGAGTTTACAATCTTTTTGTTCGCTGTTTAAGCTCTATTTTCAATAGAAAGGTGAAGTAATTGAAAAGAGAAGTGATAGTCTTAACAATAATTCTATTTTTTTATAAAATTTATTAAAAATGTAATCGTAGGAAGCAGATTATTATTTTGACATATAAGATTGTAAGATTCTTTGTATATCTCTATTATCTCTTTTTGGCTGAACATAAAAGAGGTATTCATCTGGGGTGGTTAATGTAATATCTTTATTAAGGTAACCAAACCCCTGATAAATTCCGTTTAATATTAGAGCAAAACCAATTTCATTGTCATTCCTGCCCTTTTCTTTTATTACTAAATTTTCGGTTTGTAAGCCCAAAGAATCAATGGCTTTTTGAACTCTTTTATTATAACTGTTTACAGGTTCTTTTTCTAAACAAATACCGTTACATTTTTTTATTTGATAATGGAAGCATGCATTTACATTCGTCTGAAGATGGCAGTATTTTGGACATAACTCAAACTCGTCACAGAGCTTAGTAATCATATTTCTACACTCCGCTATTGAATAGAATTTCATCAATGGATTGGCAGTTAATTTTAATCGGTTATATGCCAAATGAATGATTCCTTTTTGATCTTCATAAGAAAAGAGTCCTATAGCTTCTGAAGCTCTTCGTTGTGCTCTGTTAAATTTTGGGAATAAGTGTTTTATATCTGCAGATTCTTTTAAAAGAGCTAGTAACTCACTCCCTGTTTTATCATAGCTAATGTGAGCTGTTTCCAAACACATTTTTATTTCTTTTTTCTTTTTATCATAGAAGTGACTAATAACGCGTTGTTTTATATTATTTGATTTTCCAACATAGATTATCTCTTTCTGTAAATTTTTAAAATAATATACTCCATAAGTTTCAGGAAGTTCATCTACTACTTTTTTATCTAATAAAGGAGGGAGGGTTGCTTGTCTAGATCTCGGATTAAGAAAACTATTAATAGTAAAATTTCGGTCTCTTTTAATTAAACGATGAAGTAATTCTACGGTTGCCTCTGCATCTCCTTTTGCTCTGTGTCTTGCCGAAATTTTAATACCTTCTGAGGTGCAAATATTCCCTAAACTGTAGGAAGGTAATCCAGGAATTATTTTACGTGAAAGTCTTATGGTACAGAGTTTTTTTCTTTTAAAATTATATCCTAAGCTTTTAAATTCATCTTTAATAATATTAAAATCAAAGTTTACATTGTGTGCAACAAAAATTCTGTCTTTGGTAATTTCTTCTATTTTTTTAGCAATTTCGAAAAACTTTGGAGCCGTTCTTACCATGGCATCAGTAATTCCCGTAAGGTTTGTAATGAAATTTGGAATGGGCTGTTCTGGATTGACTAACGAAGTAAACTCGTCAATTACTTTTTCGCCATCAAAAATAAAAATAGAAATCTCCGTAATTCGTTGACCTCGATATCCATTTCCAGTGGTTTCTATATCAACTACTGAATACAATTTTTAGGAAATTTGATTTTTAAGGTTGGCAATTGTTTCTGTTGGGTTTTCACTTCTAAACACATAACTTCCGGCAACCAATACATCAGCACCAGCTTCTATGAGCTCACTAGCATTTTTGTTGGTCACTCCTCCATCAATTTCTATCTGGCAGTTCGAGTCTGAAAACTCGATTAAATGCTTTAGCTGAGATACTTTCTTGTAGGTGTTTTCTATAAAAGACTGACCACCAAAACCAGGATTAACACTCATAATACAAACCAATTCTAAATCGCCAATCACATCTTCTAGAACTGCAACGGGTGTATGAGGGTTTAAGGCAACTCCCGCTTTCATTCCTGCAGATTTAATGGCTTGGATTGTTCTGTGTAAATGTGTGCAAGCTTCATAATGGACTGTTAAAATTGTTGCTCCTAGATCTGCAAACGTTTCTATGTATCTGTCTGGATCGACAATCATTAAATGTACATCGATTATTTTTGTAGCATGTTTTGTTATGGCTTTAAGAACAGGCATACCAAATGAAATATTTGGAACAAAAACTCCATCCATAATATCAATATGAAACCAGTCAGCCTCACTTTCATTTACCATCTCAATATCTTTTTGTAGGTTGGCAAAATCTGCTGCTAAAATTGAAGGTGCAATTATTTTACTCATAAGGCTTTGTTTAATTAAAGGTAAAAATAAGGATATAAAAATAAAAACTCCCGAAGAATTATCGAGAGTTTTCATGTTTTATTGACAATGATTTACTGGTACCTACTTTAAAAAAATAGTGCAGATATTAGCCCAAATAAGTCATTAATATTTTACTCCTAGAAGTATGTTTTAATCGTCTGATAGCTTTTTCTTTAATTTGACGAACACGTTCACGAGTTAAATCGAAAGTCTCACCAATTTCTTCTAACGTCATTGGTTGATGTTCTCCAAGACCAAAGTATAACTTTACCACATCAGCTTCACGAGGAGTTAAAGTTTCTAAGGCTCTATTAATTTCTATACGTAGAGATTCGTGTAATAAAGTTTTATCAGGATTAGGGGATTCTCCAGAATTTAAAACATCATAAAGGTTTGAATCTTCTCCTTCTATCAAAGGAGCATCCATAGAGACATGACGACCAGAATTCTTCATAGATTCTTTTACATCATTTACAGTCATATCTAATTTCTTAGCAATCTCTTCAGCACTAGGAGGACGTTCGTTTTCTTGTTCTAGGAAAGCATACATTTTGTTAATCTTATTGATCGACCCAATTTTGTTTAATGGAAGACGAACAATACGAGATTGTTCTGCTAAAGCTTGAAGAATTGACTGACGGATCCACCACACAGCATAAGAAATAAATTTAAAACCTCGTGTTTCGTCAAAACGTTTCGCAGCTTTTATCAACCCTAAATTCCCTTCATTGATTAGGTCAGGTAAGGTTAATCCTTGATTTTGATATTGTTTTGCTACTGAAACTACAAATCGAAGATTTGCTTTTGTTAATTTTTCTAAGGCTCTTTGATCTCCTGCTTTTATACGTTGTGCTAACTCTACCTCTTCATCTGCCGTAATTAAATCTACTTTACCAATTTCTTGTAAATACTTGTCTAAGGACGCAGTTTCTCTATTGGTTACCTGCTTTGTAATTTTGAGTTGTCTCATTTATTTTTATGATTCGTTATGCTATGTATATATTATACGAGATTCTAAAGGTATTTGTTACAGAAAATAATATAAATTTTTTAAAAAATTATCTAGATCAATTTTATTTTATGGTTGTATGGGTAACATACGTTATTATTTTAAGAATTAAATACAGATATAAAGGAGCTAAAAATCTAATATACCAAGGTTAGGAGGCATTATTTAATTATTAAAAACAAAGCTATCTTAGCTTTAAAAGATAGTTTTATTGCTTTAAAACAAACCGTTTATTTGGGAGTCTATTCTATCTATAATGTACCCTAGGTCTTCGGGGTTATCTACAAAATCTAAACTATCAACATCAATAATTAAAAGCTTTCCTTTCTTGTAGGTAGAAATCCAGGCTTCGTAACGCTCATTTAACCTGCTTAAATAATCAATACTTATGGAGTTTTCATAATCTCTCCCCCTTTTATGAATTTGACCCACTAATGTAGAAATGTCTGCTCGTAAATAAATTAATAAATCGGGAGGTGTAACAAGTTTTTCCATCAATTCAAAAAGAGAGCTGTAATTTTGATAGTCTCTGTTTGTCATTAATCCCATCGCATGAAGGTTTGGAGCAAAAATATGTGCATCTTCATAGATGGTTCTGTCTTGAACAATATTTTTACCTGTTTTTCGCAATTCCAATATCTGACGAAAACGACTATTCAAAAAATATACTTGTAAATTAAATGACCAGCGTTCCATTTCTCCATAAAAATCATCTAAATATGGGTTTTCATCAACGGATTCATAGTGTGGTTTCCAGTTGTAATGTCTTGCTAATAATTTCGTTAAGGTGGTTTTTCCGGCACCAATATTTCCGGCAATTGCTACGTGCATAATCTAAAAAAAATCAATAGTTTGGATAAGGATGTTAAAGGTAATCAAAATTTAGAATTCTATCACAACTAAAATCATAGTTTGTAATTAAGTCAATGTTTTTATTTTAAAAAGAGGCATAAGTACTTCTAAATAAGAATAAAATTTTAGTATTTTTTTAAGGTTACTTATTAAAAATAAATTTTTACTTTACATTAATAAATAAAAAAAATGAAACAAAATATCACATTATTACTACTTTTATTTTCAATTGTAACCTTTTCTCAAAAAAACATTAAAGGAAAAGCAACCTACAAAACACACAGAAAATCTTCAATTAAAATGGACAGTACTCTCATTGCTCAAAATCCAGCCCTACAAGAACAACTAGAAGCACAGATGAGAAAAATGTTTCAAAAGACATATACATTAAACTTTACAAAGTCAGAATCTATCTACAAAGAAGAACAAGCGTTAGAATCGCCTAAAGTACCCCAATCAAATGGAGGTGTCTTTGTAATGAGTGTTGGAGGTGGAGGATCGGATCTCTTGTATAAAAATAGTAAAGAGAACAGAATCGCTAATAAAGTTGATTTAATGGGAAAAATATTTTTAATAAAAGATTCCCTAATTAAGTATGATTGGAAATTAACCGAGAAGACAAAAAATATTGGTAAGTATACTTGTTATAGAGCAGTTTATGAATTTGAGGAAGAAAATAGCAGCTTCCGTTTTGTTAATAACGAAACAAAGGAAAAAAAAGAAAAAGTAAAACGAAAAATTACAGCTTGGTATACTCCTGATATTCCAATCAATAACGGACCACAAAATTATGGAGGACTCCCGGGATTAATTTTAGAAATTAATGATGGTGATATAACGATTGTTTGTACAGAAATTATCTTAAATCCATCAGAAACCATTGACATCAAAGAACCAAAAAAAGGAAAACAGGTTTCTCGTAAGAGGTTCGAAGAAATTTCTAGAGAAAAAACCGAAGAGATGATGAATCGATACAGAAGTAGAGATGGTAAAGGAATAGAGATTAGAATTGGTGGTTAAATCAATGAAAGAGATACCGTTTAAAATATCTTTTTCTTACAAAATAAATTTTTTTGGCTTTTTTTTAAGTCTTAGAGTTTTTTTTATGAACTATTTTTATCCAATAAAACAAATAACCATGAAACAACTTATTACTCTTCTAATATTATTCTTTTCAGTTGCTACCTTTTCTCAAAAAAAATTTGAAGGGAAAGCCACTTATATGTCTAAAAGAACCATTGATATGTCTCGTTTTGGTCAAATGAGTGAGCAGCAAAAAAAGCAAATGAAAGCACGATTCAAAAATTTTTTAGAAAAAACATTTACGTTAAGTTTCAATAAATCAGAATCATCATTTAAAGAAAATGTAAAATTAGATGCACCGGGTACTTCAGGTCCAAGCTGGGGGAGAAGTAATGGACAAGGTTCCATTTACAAAAACCTTAAGGACAAAGAAATGATTGAAGATGTAGAGCAGTTTAGTAAGCGTTTTAGAGTCCTTGAAGAAATGGAATTGCCAAAATGGGAAATGTCTGGAGAGACAAAGCAAATTGGTCAGTATATATGCTACAAGGCAACTATGAGTAAAGTTGACAAAAGTATTGATTGGGGAAGTATTTTTAGTCGAAGAGGTAGAAATGCCAAAAAGAAAGACTCCACAAAAATTGAAGACAAGAATAAAGAGGTAAAAATTCAACAAATAACGGCATGGTATACCCCCCAGATTCCAGTAAGTGCAGGTCCAGAAAAATATTGGGGTTTACCAGGGTTAATTTTAGAAATTAATGCAGGAAGAACAACCATGTTATGTACAGAAATTATAATAAATCCAGAAGATGGAGTAGAAATTAAAAAACCATCGAAAGGAAAAGAAGTTTCAAGAGAAGAATATGAGGTGATGATGAAACAAAAATCAGAAGAACTAAGAGAGCGTTTTCAAAATAGACGTAGCAACGGACGAAGATTTTAATAAAACGTATTAAGATGAAAATGAAAAAAATGATAACGCTTGCCATTTTAATGGTAACAGGTATCTCAAGTGCTCAAATAAAACTCTCAGGAATTGTAAAAGATAGTATCAGCCCCCTAGAAATGGCTAACGTAATCGCCCTAGATACGGTTACAAAAAGAATTGTTTCTTATGGATTTACCGATAGTGAAGGTTTTTATAAGTTAGAGGTAAAAAAGAATACTGTTTACAATATTAAAATTAGTTACATTGGTTTAAAGTCAATAGATGATTTTGTGACTACAGCAGAAGTCGATTTGGTAAAAAATTACACCATGGATAATGACAATATGCTAGATGAAATCACCATTGTTTCGAAAATGCCAGTTTCCATAAAAGGCGATACCATAATATACAATGCAGATTCTTTTAAAAATGGATCGGAAAGAAAGTTAGAAGATGTCCTTAAGAAATTACCCGGTGTAGAAGTAAACGATGCTGGTGAGATTGAAGTTGAAGGAAAAGTTGTTGAGAAAATAATGGTTGATGGGAAAGAATTTTTTAGTGGTGATACAAAACTAGCAACAAAAAACATCCCTTCTAATGCAGTCGATAAAATTCAAGTATTGAGAAATTATGGTGACGTAAATCAATTACGAGGAGTTCAAGACAATCAAGATAGAGTAGCCATTAATATCAAACTAAAAGAAGGGAAAAAGAATTTTTGGTTTGGGGACATAACTGGGGGTATTGGAAAAGCCACTAATGACAATTTATATCTATTCCAACCAAAATTATTTTATTATACACCAAAATACACCATCAATGTTATAGGAGATTTAAATAATACAGGAGATGTTGTTTTAGATAGAAATGATATTCGAAATTTTGATGGAGGCTTTAGAAGTCAAAGCCCTTCAAATGGAACAAATTTAAGCTTAGGAAGTGCTGGTCTTGGATTTTTAAATGCAAATGCAAGAAATGCAAACCGCATAGAAACAAAATTAAGTGCCCTTAATTTTAGTTATTCACCCAATCAAAAGTTAGATTTAAGTGGTTTTCTTATTTGGTCTAGTAACAGTAATGGTCAAAAAAATAATGTTTCGCAAAGTTTCAACGATGATCCTACTAGAAATGATTTTATTCAAAGTACGACAGATCAATTTAGTAATTCGGGATTATTTAAATTTAGTAGCATCTACAAAAAGAATTTTAATAGTCAGGTAAATTATGACGTTACAGGACGATTTTCTAATGAGCGAAGAGATGATAATGTAAATTCACAAGTATTAAGTGATATATCAGAATTGGAAAAATCAACTCCTTATAAAATCAATCAGAATCTAAGTTATTTCTATACACTTAATGAAAAAAATATCCTAGCTTTAGAGGTTCAACATCTTCTTCAGGATGAGGATCCTTTTTATGTAGCATTATTAGAAAACGACCCTAATAACAACAATACTCCTGTTGCTGACGGTTTTGATAGTACTGCTGATGTTTTAGGATTAGACAGAAGTTTGGATCTTTATGAATTAAATCAAAACAGACGTGTGAAGTCTAATCAAATCGATGCAAAACTAGATTATTACTATATCCTAAACGAAAAAAGTAATTTAAATTTTGTGGGAGGAACGATAATGAGCAAACAAAATTTTGATTCTCGATTCTTTCAAGTATTAGATACTAATGGAACGACGTTAGATCCCACACCAACGTTTGGAACAGATCTTCAAACATTCAATGATATTGAATATAAATTTACAGATTTATATCTTGGAGTGAGATATAGAGCCAAGTCGGGTATTTTTACTTTCAGCCCAGGATTTACTGCTCATACATACAATAGCAACAATACACAATATGGGACTGAGTATTTTAAAGATACCTTCCAGAAATTGTTGCCTGAATTTAAAATGATCATGCAATTTAAAAATAGTGAAAGCTTAACGTTAGACTATAGACAGCAGGTCAATTTTACAGACGTAAACCAACTAGCAAAAGGTTTGGTAGCTAATGGCTACAATGCTTTCTTTTCTGGAAATTCAGATGTGATGAATGCAAGTATTCATAATCTTAGTTTATTTTACAGAAGTTATAATTTATATAATGCTAGTAATGTTTTTGCAAGAGTTGCTTATACGAAAACAATCGATCAAATAAGTACCGATTTTAATTTTGTTCCAGGTTCTGTAGTATCGACACGAACAAATTTAAACTCTCCTTTTGATAATGAAACATTATCAGCGTTTGGAAGGGTAGGGAAAACATTCAAAAAAATAAGAACTTCTTTTGGAGGAAACTTTACCTATTCTAAAAATTTCCAGTTTTTACAAGGAAGCGTAAATCAAAATCAAAATTACAACCATGCTTATACAACAACTATTGGAACTAACTTCACGAAAGCACCCAATGTAAGTTTACGTTATAGAGTATCATTTACAGATCAAATTAGTAGTAATAGAGATGCATTTACTAGTGTAACTCATGCTCCTTCTTTTAATTTTGATGCCTATATTTGGAATTCATTAACCATAAAGAGTGACTTTTCTTTCAATGAAGTAAAACAAGATGGAGATGTTACAAATTCATTTAAGATTTGGGATATGACTTTTGCATATAGAAAAGATAGAGATGCTAAATGGGAATATGAATTAACAGGAAGTAATCTACTAGGAACAGACTCTAGGACTAGTGTAAGTGTTAATAATATTTCTAGATCAATTAGTGAAACATTTATTCTTCCAAGATTTGTGAGTTTTAGAATCCGATATCAATTATAAAATATTTATCATTGCAGCCTCTCGTTTTGAGAGGCTTTTTTATTTGATTTGTATTTTTGTAAAATGACCGCAACTTCTTCTAGAACTTTTATACTTGCTTTTATAAGAACGTTAGGCCTTTTATGGGGGTTTATTTTTATAGGTCTTTTCTTAGACAGTAATCAAATGCAAAAGTGGATAAGAGAACCACAATGGATTGCAAATCTAGTGATGATTATAGGTTTTTCACTTTGTTTTTGGAAAGTAACCCTAAGAATTAAAGAGCAGATGATTACTGCAGTTTTAATTGCAATTATTGGTGAATATATATTTTCAATTGCCTTAGGAATGTATACTTATCGCTTAGAAAATATACCTCATTATGTACCTCTAGGTCATTCATTGGTTTATGTTGGGGTCTTGTATTTTACAAAGACAGCTTATTCTAAATTAAATAAGAATTTAATAGAGAAGGTTTTTACAATCATCATCATTATATACGCTTCTTTATTTTTAATTTTTAAAAATGATATTTTTGGGTTTGTATTAACATTCCTCACATTCTATATTCTAAGGAAAAAACCAAGAGAGCGTCTGTTTTATTTGACTATGTATTTAACAGTAGCCTATTTAGAAATTATAGGAACTAATTATCTATGTTGGCAATGGCCAAGCACTGCTTTTGATTACTTTTCTTATTTACCCAGTGCCAATCCACCAAGTGGGATAAGTTTCTTTTACTTTGGATTAGATCTGGGATGTTTATGGTTATATAAAAAACGCCACAACATCGCTTGGAGAAGAATGAAAAACCAACGAAAATTAAAAGGATAGATAAACTAACAATTAAATGCTTCCTTAATTTGATCTACATAGTCTAATTTTTCCCATGTAAAAGTTTCTACCTCTTTTGAAATTACATCTCCCATTGGATTACGAAACGTTACTTTTTTTATTTCAGGAGTTCTTCCCATATGACCATAAGCGGCAGTTTCAGTATAAATAGGAGTTCTAAGTTTTAATCGTTGCTCTATAAAATAAGGACGCATATCAAAAATAGTTTCTACTATTTTACTTATTTCACTGTCCGTGAAATTTACCTTAGATGTTCCGTAAGTTTCTACATTGATACTAGTCGGTTTTGCTACACCGATAGCATATGATACTTGAACTAATACCTCTTTACACACTCCAGCAGCAACCAGGTTTTTAGCAATATGTCTTGTTGCATATGCTCCAGATCGATCAACTTTAGAAGGGTCCTTTCCAGAAAAAGCACCACCACCATGAGCTCCTTTTCCTCCATAAGTATCAACAATAATTTTTCTACCTGTTAACCCAGTATCACCATGTGGTCCGCCAATTACAAAAGTACCTGTTGGATTGATATGATAGGTAATAGAATCAGTAAACAATTGTTGAATATCTTTAGGTAATTTAGCAATAACTCTAGGGATTAAAATAGAGATGATGTCAGTTTTTATTTTGGCTAACATCACTTCGTCATTTTCATCAAAATGATCATGTTGAGTAGAGATCACTATTGCATCAATTCTCTGAGGAATATTATCATCAGAATATTCTATGGTTACTTGAGATTTTGAATCAGGGCGCAGGTAGTCCATCTCTTTATTTTCTCTTCTTAAAGTTGCTAATTCAATTAATAAGCGATGCGATAATTCTAAAGCCAGTGGCATAAAGTTTTCTGTTTCATCAGTTGCGTATCCAAACATCATTCCTTGATCTCCGGCACCTTGTTCTTCTTTAGATGCACGTTCAACACCTTGATTAATATCAGGAGATTGTTCATGGATAGCAGAAAGCACACCACAAGAACTTCCATCAAACATATATTCGCTTTTGGTGTAACCAATTTTATTGATTACGTCTCTGGCAATTTTTTGCACATCTAAATATGTAGTTGATTTTACTTCACCAGCCAAAATAACTTGCCCTGTTGTCACTAGAGTTTCACACGCTACTTTAGACGCTGGGTCAAAAGCCAAAAAATGATCAATTAAAGCATCAGAAATTTGATCTGCTACCTTGTCTGGATGTCCCTCAGAGACAGATTCAGAAGTAAATAAATATGACATACTTTTCTTTTAAAATTATATAAAAGAAAAAATTAGAACTGATTGATCGGCAAAAGTAGTGGTAGTATACTGCTTTAGCATTTTTGTTTATTTTGAGTTAATTTCAAAACAAAGAGGTAGCAATCAGTCAAATTTTTCCTCTATTGAAGTTGTAAAATTACATTTAAAATCTCATATCGACACTAAAAAAATAATTTATTTAATAGAATAATTCTGAAAATAGAAAAGGATTTTTATCAATAATAAAATTAAATACACTAAAAATTAAGAAATAGGTAAAAATTAAAAAAAAAATCAATAAAGTTTGGATATTAAACTTTTCTGACTGAATATTTGTAAGATCAAAAGTTCAAACACTTACTGAATATTGTTATCAAGAAAGGTTGAGGGATTAGACCCTGTGAAACCTTAGCAACCCTTTAATTTTTCATAAATTTTAAAGAAGGTGCTAAATTCTACTGACTACCTACTTCTTCTTATTTTAGAAGGATTTCGTACAAAGATAGATAACTCAAATGAAATTACAATCTTGTAATTTCTATGATTTCTTTATAACATTTTTCTTTTAAGCAGCCTTATAAAGGTAGTTTTTTGACTTTTAAATTTAATTATTTAATCATTCAAATTTAGAAAAATGAGTACACAAAAATTTTCAACAGCAGCCTTACATGCAGGGCATGATGTTACGCTAACAGGTGGAACAAGAGCCGTTCCAATTTATCAAACAACATCCTATGTTTTTAATGATTCTAATCATGCAGCCGATCTTTTTTCATTAAAAGAATTAGGGTTTATTTACACACGTCTAAACAATCCAACCAATCAAATTTTACAAGAACGATTGGCGGCCCTTGAGGGAGGAATTGGTGCAGTAGTATTTGCATCAGGGACAGCTGCTATTTCAACAGGGCTACTAACACTATTAAAAGCAGGTGATCATATTGTTGCATCAAGCAGTTTATATGGGGGGACTTATAACTTATTAAATGTAACCTTACCCAGATTAGGAATTAAGACTACGTTTGTAGATGCCTCTAAGCCAGAGAGTTTTGGAGCTGCTCTTCAAGAGAATACGAGAGCTTTTTTTGTGGAATCTTTAGGAAATCCAAAGCTAGATGTCCTAGATTTAGAAGCAATTTCTGAACAGGCAAAAGCAGCTAGAGTTCCATTTATTGTAGACAATACGGTAGCAACACCAGCATTATTAAACCCTATAAAGTATGGAGCTGACATAGTGATTCATTCCCTAACAAAATATATTGGAGGTCAAGGAAATTCTTTGGGAGGTGCCATCATCGATGCAGGAACTTTCGATTGGTCTAGTGGTAAATTTCCAGAATTTACAGAACCGTCAGCAGGGTATCATGGATTGGTGTATCATGAAGCATTAGGAGCCGCTTCTTATACATTTAAACTTATTTTAGAAGGACTAAGAGATTTTGGTGGAGCTTTGAGTCCTACAAATGCGTTTCAAATTATTCAAGGATTAGAAACCCTAGAAATAAGAATTAAAAAACATTCTGAAAATGCATTAAAATTAGCGAAATGGCTAGAAGAGCAAGAAGAAGTGGCTTGGGTAAACTACCCTGGCTTAGCTTCGAGCGCATATAAGTCTTTAGCCAATAAATACTTACCCAACGGACAAAGTGGTATCGTAACTTTTGGAGCAAAAGGAGGGTATGAGGCAGCAAAAACCATTGCAGACAATGCTAAAATATTTTCATTATTAGCAAATATTGGTGATACAAAATCATTAATTATACATCCAGCAAGTACCACTCATCAGCAATTATCTGAGGAAGCTCAAGCAAATGCAGGAGTAACAAATGATTTAATTCGATTATCAGTAGGTCTAGAAAATATAGATGATTTAAAAGGAGATTTAAAAGAAGCGTTTTCTAAAATCCCAACAAAAGTCTTAGTTTAGAAAAATTTGACTTCACAACTTTTATTTACAAAGATCGAAGATTTCACAACCAAAGGGGGGGCTTATTTTTCGAACATTCAATTGAGTTATCAATTGTTTGGGAGAAAACTAGGAACTGCCCCTTTAGTTTTGGTAAATCATGCTTTAACAGGAAATAGTTCAGTGATTGGTGAACAAGGTTGGTGGGAAGATTTAATAGGGATAAATAAAGCAATAAACACCCATAAGTTTACCATCATCGTATTTAATATTCCCGGGAACGGATTTGATGGTATTGTAATCGATAATTATAAAGATTTTGTTGCAAAAGATATTGCGAGGTTATTTATTAAAGGACTAAATCAACTAGGAGTTTCATCAATATTTGCAATTATTGGTGGTTCTTTGGGGGGAGGAATTACCTGGGAGATGGCTGCCTTAAAAAATGATATAGCAGAGCACATTATTCCAATTGCTTCCGATTGGAAATCTACCGACTGGTTAATTGCGAATTGCTTTATCCAAGAGCAATTTTTATGTAATTCTAATCAGCCTGTTCACGATGCTAGAATGCATGCAATGATGTGTTATAGATCACCAGAGTCGTATAAAATAAAATTCAATAGATCTGTTCATGAACAACTTGAAATTTTTAATGTAGAAAGTTGGTTGCTGCATCATGGTAAGAAATTGCAAGAAAGGTTTCAATTAAGTGCTTATAAGATGATGAATCATTTATTGCGAACCATAGAAGCCACAAATGATCAGAATTGGGCTCATGAATTAAATAATATCGAAGCGAATATTCATATAATAGCTGTTGATTCTGATTTGTTTTTCATAGCCAATGAAAACAAAGATACTTTTATAGAAATGTCTAAATCAAATTCGAAGGTGTTTTATCATCAGATCCAATCAATTCATGGTCATGATGCTTTTTTAATAGAATTTGACCAACTAGAAAAAATTCTGACTCCGATATTTAAAATATAACAGAACAGTTTACACAAACAATTTTAATGAGTTTTGAAACGATAGCCATAAGGTTACAAACGGAGCGTACTCAATTTCAAGAGCACTCTACTCCGTTGTATTTAACATCGAGTTTTGTGTTTGAAGATGCTGAAGATATGAGAGCTTCTTTTTTAGAAGAAAAAGATCGCAATTTGTACAGTCGATTCTCTAATCCGAATACTTCAGAATTGGTTCATAAAATAGTTGCCTTAGAGCATGCAGAAGATGGGTATGCTTCTACAATAGGTATGTCTGCTATATTTTTAACATTTGCAGCTTTATTAGAATCAGGAGATCACATTGTTTCTTGTCGTTAATTTTTGCTTTAACACATAGTTTATTTACTAAGTAGTTACCAAAATGGAATATTCCAACCAGTTACTTCAAAACTGATCAAGTCGTCTCAGCTGTATTTTAATTGATAGGATAAAATTCGTTGATGATCACATAATAAAAAGTAATTTGATCATTTCAATAGCCCGAAATATTTAAGTACTTTTGTATGATATAAAATATAATTATGGCATTAGAAATTACAGACGCAACATTTGAAGAAGTTGTATTAAAATCAGACAAGCCAGTATTGGTAGATTTTTGGGCAGCATGGTGTGGACCATGTAGAATGGTTGGACCAATTATTGATGAAATCCACGGAGAATATGATGGTAAAGCTGTTGTAGGAAAAGTGGATGTAGATGCCAATCAGGAATTTGCTGCAAAATACGGAGTTAGAAATATCCCTACGGTTTTATTATTTAAAAACGGAGAGGTTGTTGATAAACAAGTTGGAGTAGCTCCTAAAAACGTATATGCAGATAAAATAGACGCGGTATTATAATAGAAATAAGAAGGGAATACTCTCTATTTAAATGAATAAAGAAAGGTTTGGTATTTGCCAAACCTTTCTTTATTTTTAATGAACTTATGATCGATCTTACTCAAATACATCATTCAGAGATTAATAATATAGAACTGTTAGCACGTCAAGTAGTAGAGGGGTTTATTACTGGAATGCATAAAAGCCCATTTCATGGTTTTTCTGTAGAATTTTCGGAACATAAATTATACAATAAGGGAGAAAGTACTCGTCATATTGATTGGAAGTTGTTTGCAAAAACTGAAAAATTATACACCAAAAAATACGAAGAGGAAACAAATTTACGCTGTCATATCATTATAGATAATTCTGCTTCCATGCATTACCCTGTATTAAAAACACAAAAGGTGTCAAAATTAAACAAGGTTGGTTTTTCAGCCATTGCAGCAGCGACAATCATGGAGGTTCTAAAACGACAGCGAGATGCTGTGGGGATAAGTATTTATGCAGACACCTATCAATATTATGCTCCAGAAAAGGGGAGTGAACGTCACAGGAAGATGATTTTGAGTCAGCTTGAGAAGCTACTAATAAGTACATCAAATGCAGCTACTGAAACCTATCAGTTTCTGCATGAAATTGCAGAAAAAATCCATCGACGCTCTTTAATTTTTTTATTTACTGATATGTTTCAATCAAATACTGATCACGATTCACTATTCGAAGCCATCAGACATTTAAAATATAATAAACATGAAGTAGTGTTGTTTCACACCTTCGACGGTAATACAGAATTTAATTTTGATTTTGATAATTCACCAAAAAAATTTGTGGATGTAGAAACTGGTGAAGAGGTGAATTTATTTAGTGAAAATATTCAAGAATACTATGTTAAGCATGTAGATTCTTACTTTAAACAGTTAAAAAATAAATGTTTGCAATATAAGATAGATTATGTTCCAGTTGATATTCAACGAGGCTTTCATGAAGTATTGATAAGCTATTTTTTAAGCAGGCAAAAAATGACGTAATTTTTACTCTTTCTGTTTGGAAATAGAAAAAACTGACTTATATTTGCATCCGCTAAAAGCAACGGTTTGGTAGTTCAGCTGGTTAGAATGCCTGCCTGTCACGCAGGAGGTCGCGGGTTCGAGTCCCGTCCAGACCGCAAATTAGATTTGATAACCTTCTCATTTTTAGGAGGTTATCTTCATTTAAGAGGGTATCAAAGTGGGGTGTGTTCTAAATTGTGTTCTAAATTTGTTTATTTTACACCAATATTTCTTCATTTTTTTTGTACCTTAACCCCATTAAAATCAGGATTTTATAACAAATTTAGAACACACTTAGACCCAAATGTATTTTTCTTTTCTTAAGAATTTCAAGAAAAAAAAGATGGTATAAAAAAACAACAAGTACTTTTTGGTTACAAATTCCGTTTATAGGTGAGTATATTAGAAAAGTAAGAATCGCACAATTTACCCAAGCAATTAATTTACTAACCACAGCAAAAGTACCCTTGTTACATGGAATTCAATTAACAAAAAAGATGATTGAGTATTATCCATTACAAATAGCTTTAGAACAGGTAGAGTGTGACATACTTCAAGGGAAAAGCTTTCATGAAAGCGTAGAAAAATATACTATTTTCGATAAGAAGATGAGTTCATTAATCAAGGTCGCTGAAGAGACAAACCAGACAGCAACTATTTTTAAAAGACTAACAGATCAGTACAATCAAGAAATTAACTACAAATCAAAAATGCTAAGTGCTACGATAGAACCAATTATCGTATTATTTTTGGGAGTTATCGTAGCAATTATACTTATTGCAATGTACTTACCCATGTTTAAGTTAAGTACCGTAATTGGTTAACGAGGCGTCCAAAATATTGAAAGGGTAACTATATAAAACGATAGAAAAAAGTAAATTTCGTTTTGGCAATAGTAACAAATTAGTTGAAGGTTTCTTCCTTTCTAAAATCCATAGAAAATTTTGAGCACAAGAGAAGATGAAATTTTTCCTTATAAAGGATAACGTTTTTAATTAACCATTTATGGTGATGAATATTTTTTTCTTAACAAGATTAGAAAATCTACGTTCAATCGTGTAAAACAGATAGAGTAATCGTCTTCCTGTTTTGCTAAAAACTTAGTACCATTACTTTATGTTTTCAAATTTTTTAAATGGTATCTGAGATTTTAATTTCAGAAGCTCACTGTTTTTGGTGAATTAAAAAATTGCTTCTTTTTGGGGATTGTGTAAGTATCTGATAATCAATATATTTAGCGTCTAAATTTTTAATATTTATACATGCCAATGAAATATACTTCACTATATTTTTTATTGACTATTTAGTAGATACATCCATAAATAGTTACGATCAAACAATTTATTTATTTAACTCATAAATTTTCTAGTATAGAAAAATTTATTTAATACTCAATTAATATGAAACTCAAATTCCCCTTAGTATTTATTACCTGTATGACTTTAATTTTTACTAGTTCTGCAGCCAAAGGAAATGAAAAGAAAATTGCAAAGAAAAATGAGAGTAACAAAAGTGTAACTTTAATTGTATGGACAGGTACTGTTAGCGACAGTTGGGATGATTCTGACAATTGGAACCCAAATCAAGTCCCAGACTCAAGTTCCGATGTTCAAATTTTGGTCAGCCCTAATTATCCGGATGCAACAGGAAATAAGACAATTAATAGTTTAGAGTTACTGTCTAATACAGCCCTCATTTTTGGTGGACGAGTTACTGTGAATGGAAATGTAGTTTTAAACCCCAACAGCACATTAGAAACTCGAGGAAAAGCAACATTTAATGATACTGTAACAATTCATTCTAATGCGTCTTTAAATGCTCGGGGTAATTTAGATATTAACAATTTAGTTTTGTTAGCAAATTCCTCTATAGATTTGAATGGAAATGATTTTGATAATTTCGGAACTACAGAAATTAATTCTACAGCAACACTGATGAATGTAGGGTCGATTACTAGTGAAATTACCTATAAAATTCCTGTAAACGATGCTTCTAAGTGGTATTTAATATCCCCTCCGGTAAATGGTCAACGAATAGGTAATTTTATTACAAATAATAATTTAGCCCTTGGTTCTGGAATATCACCCAATCGAAATGTAGGTTTGGCGTATTACGATAATAATTTAACGTATGAGTCATCCTGGGTTTATTATACTGATGGATATAGCGGTGATGAAGAGTTTACTTTAGGTCAAAGCTATGCGATGAGATTAGCGGCAGTAGGAGAGGCAACTTTTACAGGAAATATTGCACTAAATGATACTAATATTAGTATTAGTACAGGAAATGATAATGACTATAATCTAGTTGGCAATCCATTTTTATCTTTTTTACCAGCCAATCCAGCTGCAAACTCATCGAATAATATTATAACTCACAATACTATCAATTCAGCCGCTTTATCAGAACCAACATTGTGGTATTGGGATTCAGCAATGGAAAGCTACATGGCTTCAAATTTAATTACGGATAGCCATTATATTGAACCGGGACAAGGGTTTTTTGTAAAATCTAATACAGCTAGCTCAAATTTTGAAGTACCTATAGCTATGCAAACAAGTGCTCAGGAAATTAATAGTGAAAGTGGAGTAAATATCAATCCGAAAATAGAATTAGAAGTTCTAAAAGGAGACAGGAAAAAGAAAACAGAAATCATATATGTATCTGATGCTACTGAAGGTTTTGATAATGGTTATGACAGTTCGTTATTTGAAGGAGTCAATTCTAATTTTTCTGTTTACACGCATATATTAGAAAATAATTACAGTAAGAATTTATCAATTCAATCTCTACCGAATAATAATTATGAGGATATGATTGTTCCTGTAGGTCTTAATATCGAACCCAATTCAGAAGCTGTCTTTAAAGTGAATACTGGAAACCTGCCAAGTAATCTAAACGTATATTTAGAAGATAAAGAGCGTAATATATTTACACTTTTAAATGAAGAAAATGCAAGTTATACAGTAGCTTTAGAGGAAGGGAATCAAGGTATTGGTCGTTTTTATATTCACACAACAACTTCAACGTTGACTTCGAGTTCAAGTATTTACAATTCAAATGCAATCAAGTTATTTATTACGCAACCAGCAAATATTCAAATTGTAGGTTTAAAAGTCGGAACCACTGTAACTTTAAGAATATACGATATTCAAGGAAAAGAGGTTTTTAAGGCTTTATTTGAAGCTCAAGGAATTGATGATATTTCACTTCCACAAATAAAAAAGGGAGTGTATATTGTTCGTTTAGTAACTCATGATGGAATTTTGAATAAGAAGATTGTTTTAGACTAATAATAATTTGTACAGGGCTACTCTGTATAAGAAATTATCAAAATTATAGAGAATTAATATTGTAGAGCTAGAGTCTAAATAAAAAAATTATTTATTTAGGCTCTAGAACTAAGACCACTTTATTAAAATCTGCAGCACTATTAATGACCGTCCTGTAATTTTCATAAACTTCTGGAGCTACGATGGTTTCTCTATAATGTTCATCTGCAGTTACTGTAAGAATATTTCCATCCAGGGTGTAATAAGAGTCAAAAACAAAAATATCTTTTCCTTTTTTTGAGTAGCTGTTTTTGATATTAATATCTTCTAAATTAGAGACCTTATACCCTGTTGGAATGATTATTTTAAGGGTTCTATAGTAGCTTCTATTAAATTCTGATTCTAATGGTAAAATTCTCTTTTTTTCTTGATACATTTCTATTTGAGGACCAATTAAATCCCCCAATTTAAAAAGAAATTTATTCCCTGCTTTTTCAACAAAGTAGTCAGAATTGATTTTAAATTTCAATTCAAAAGGCTCGATACCAAATAAACCCGGATCTCCGTGAATAATTTCTCTTTCTAAGACTTCACCATTCTTGTCAAGATTCTTAGCAAAAGCATCATCCATAATTTCATTGACTTTATCTGGTTGAATTAAGTTCATAAAAGGTTGAATATTCATGGCATAATATCCTTGCATTTTTCGATGAAGATTAATCGTATTTTTAGTAAGATCTTCTTCATTAAAACGTACTTCAACAATCATTTCATCTGTAGAATATTTCGCCTCAATCCCTTTTATATACTTGATTTCTGCAAAAGCTTTCAATTTGTTATCGATATTATAACCAGTTACAAAGAGACCATAGTTATCCATAAAATAAGGAGGAGGAAATCCAAATCGAGTGCCAAACTTGCTCGGTGCAAGGTATTTTTTTAAGGCAGGGAAGTAAAATAAAAATTCTTGTAAGAAATTAGTAGCCTCAAATTTTTTATCAAATTTTAATTTTAATCGATTAGTGGTTAGTACGATTTCATTTGTAACATTAAACTTTTTAAATAAGGCAATATATAATTTTACAATTCCTGTTTCATTGGCTGTTTTGGTGTTTAAAACATCTTTTAAATCAGCTAAGTCACCACCGCCAGACTCGGCATAGTAGATATTTTCCTTTATATAAAGATCAATTTCCCGTGCCTTACTTTCTTCATCAAGATCATCTGTAATACCAACTCCTTTTGCAAATTTATTGATTTCCCGATTGATGTCTTGGTCATACTCAGAATAATAGTAAGCATAAAGGTTTTGAGCCACATCACTATAAGAAGTGATGATTGTATTGTTGTAGGTGTTTTTATGTAATTTGTATATAATAAACCCGATCGATGCCCTGTATGGTGCTTTTTCTTCTTGATCGACACCAGAAATATTCTCTGCAATAAGCTGCCAATGAAGCTTATCTTCTGAAGTATCGATTTTTATAACTTCTGGCATATTATTGTAGCTTTTAAAGTTGAAAGTTAAATTCGGAGGGGCATAGAGATCAAATTCAACACTTAATTTGTCATAATTATCCTGAATATCAAACCTTGTACCTTTGTAAGTAGGTGATTTTTTCTCTACATAGAGATATTCTATAAAGCTCCCTTTTTCTATTCCTTCAAAAGCAAAGTATTGGTATTTCCTCCCAGTTTCTTCATCCTCAGCAGTCAATATTTTTGATGCATCTAATTCCAACACTTGTCCATTTTTTTTAATAACTCGTGCTTTGTTTATGACCAAAGAGGCCTTATTAGAATAAGGTAAATAAATTTTGTTGTATTCTTCGATTCTATCATCAGAATTTAACCATAAAATTTTGTGTTCCAGATAATATTCAACCAGTGTTTGATCTTCAAAGTAAAATTCTGTAACCACTTTATCTTTTAGAGAAATCATGTCTAAATCTGATTTTTCTACTTGATAATTAGGAGCAGTTTCCCAATTGTAATCAACAAAGAAAGGGTTGTTTTGTGCAATTGTTGATACTGATATAAAGAGAATAACGAGGAGGTAATTTTTTTTAATCATAACGATATTATATTTTTTTTAGGATGATAATTTCTTTAGTAGCTTTTTCTGCTTTTTCAATAATTTCAGTTACAATTTTTTGTTGTTCTAAGTCTAGAAAAATAAAGTTTAAAACTAATTTTTGATGACAAATAATCTGATTATCTTTAATCGTATATGTTAAATCAATCGAAATCAATTTATTAGTAAAAGAAATATTTTTTGGAATATACGCCACCTTATAAGAATCAGGTATTTGTATAATGTTGGTGTAGGAATAGTATTTTTTATAATCAAATTCAATCCCATATTTTCGATCTTTTTTTGTTTTTACATCTGAAGGTATTTTATTTAAATGTGGATTGATAAAAATTTCTGAACCAATATTTTGAACATACCCCTGAACCGTAAAGTCGTAGGTTACGATAAAATCATTTTCATAACTAAACTTATTCTTTTCTTCAAAAGAGTGGATTAAAAATTTATTATTTCCTTTAGTAAATCGTTTGTTATAGAGTTCTTTTATGTCTGATTCCTTTCTTGTATTTTCTAGGCTGTAGAATAAATCATTTTTAAGATACCCCGTTATTTTTGAATGTGATTTTCCAATAATATCTCGATTAGAAATTTTCACAAAAGTACTATCGGTCAAAGTATTTAAACTAGCAGGAACAATAGGCACTTTTTTAATTTTATAATCGTCACCATAAGAAACCAATGCTTCTTTTCCTTGAATAAATGAAGAAGGATATTCGAGTTGAATATATCTTCCAGTCGCGTCTAGATAATATGTTTTATCATGATTTTCATAAGAAAGAATCATATGGTTGTCTACTGCCGGTGTTGGAACATCTTCATAAGTATAAGGAATACTTCGAGTTCCTATCCATGTAAGGTTTCCTTCTAAGCCAGCAATTTCTAGCATCTTGTAAAGAATACTTGTATTGTCTTTACAATCACCATATTTCTTTTCAAAAACGTCATTAGCTTCTCTGGGGATAAACCCCCCAAGAGCATATTCAAAAGCGATGTATTTGATATTTTGTTGAGTCCAATAATATAAAGCCTTTACTTTTTCTATCTCAGATTTCTTGTCTTTAGTAAGTTCATTAACCAAAGCTACAAGTTCATCATTATTTTTTTCTTGATTAATGTTTTCTACCAAAGAAGAATACCAATCAAAAAGGTTACTAACATTATGTAATAGTTTTTTTGTTTCTTTTTTTTCTTTATAACTAGTGATGATTGGTATAATGTGAGGTAAAATAGATTTATAATTTGGAGCATTGTCTTCAATATCAAATTCGTCCGTGCTGTTGTTAATCCAAGTATAGATTATATTTTTCCCCTTTTTTTTCTTTGAAAAATTAATGTTGATGTTGTTTGTTTGAAATTCTTTAAACTTAAATGTGATGTTTTTATCAGCAATAATTGTAACTTTATTATGGATTATAGGAAAAAAATCAGCAAGATAAAAAGCACTTAGAAATCTAGGATTTTTAACCAAGTAACTTAGGTTAAGAGTACTTTTACTCCCTTTTTTTAATTTTGGGTAGATAAAGCTAACTTTTTTAGAATCATCATAAAATGAGTCATTTAAGTCATTTTTTTCTTTAAAATTAGTCACCTTAGTCTCATCATAATTTCCATTTAGATTGTTAAATGAAGAAGCTTCAATTTTATCCAGGATAAAAAAAGAAGAATAGCTGATAGATCGTTTAGAATTGTAATTTGCAGAATTATCAAGATAAAGATCTTCTTCAAAGAGATCTTTCCTTATCGTAAAATTACCATTATTAAGTTCAATGTGCAGGACCGTTTCTTGATGAAGTCTTACAAAAGAAGCATTGGGATATATTTCTTTGTATTTTTCCACCTCCTGTGCATTGACACTACTAATAATAAGTAATAGGATATAGATTGCCTTTTTCATAGAAACAAATTAAGCAAAAAACTTTATTTTAATATATAATAAATTCATAATAATTTACACTAGCATCATTATTAATCTTTATTTTTTACTAAAATAAATCAGAAAAGAAAAAAAATTATAGCTGCTGATGAATAATTAGATTTTAAAGCAACCCACGAAGTTTTAGAAAACAACAATATTTCAATTCTTTTCAGACATTTTATTTTTTATAAATGCGATGTTATGATATAAAAAATAAGAATATGAGAAAAATGATTCATGAAATGAAGAGGTTTTTAACAAATATATAAATATTTAAAAATCAAGATGCTATTGTTTGTTTATAAGAATTTAATACCTAGATTTGTCAAGTTACAATTTTAGACAATGAATTTACAACACATTTGGACTAGTTTCTTTTTTTACTTTTATTTTTTTAATAAAAGATAAGGCTTTGTGTATTGTATAACAAATTATATAACAGAAAGCCTCGATATATCGGGGTTTTTTTTTGATGTAAAAATGAATAAAATAATTGCCATACAAGGAGCGGAAGGTTCGAACCACCACAAAGTAGCACGCGATTTCTATGGGACAACAATTCAGTTAAAAGAATGTATGTCTTTTGATGCTTTGGTAGATAGCCTGTTAGAGGGCTCTGCAACTCATGGAGTAATGGCATTAGAAAATACGATTGCTGGTTCTATCATCCCTAACTATGCATTAATAGATACAAATAATTTACATATTGTAGGTGAAGAGTATTTAAATATTCACCATCATTTAATGGTGTTGCCGGGTCAGAAGATATCAGAAATTAATGAAGTGTGGTCTCATCCAATGGCTTTATTACAATGTAAGGAATTTTTTAAAAAACACCCCCATATCAAGTTAGTTGAAGATGTAGATACAGCAGAAGTTGCAAAAAGAATTGCAAAAGAGAAATTAGGGGGTATTGGTGCAATTGCTCCAAAAATTGCAGCAGAAATTTTTGACTTGGAAGTAATTGAAGATGAGATTCAAACCATTAAAGATAATTCTACACGATTTGTTTTGGTTCAAACACACGAACCATCGAATAGAATTGACCAAATTAATAAAGCTTCTATCAAGTTTGAATTAGACCATAAGCGAGGAAGTTTAGCCACTATTTTAAATGTGATGAGTGACTGTAAATTAAATTTAACAAAGATTCAATCGTTACCCAAAATAGAAACTCCTTGGAAATATGCTTTTTTTGTAGATGTTACTTTCGATGAGTATCAACAGTTTGTAAAAGCGAAATCCATAATAGAAATAATGGCCTTAGAATTTAAAATTTTAGGAGAATATAAAAACGGAAGAAATGAATAGAGCAGACCGTTTACACAATATACAAGAATATTATTTCTCTAAAAAACTAAGGGAGGTAAGAGCATTGTCACTTCAAGGAAAACCAATTATTAATATGGGAATTGGAAGTCCAGATTTGCAGCCTCCCCAGGAAGTTATAAAAGAAATACAACGAGCAGTTTTAGAACCAGGAGCTCACAAGTATCAAAGTTACCAAGGACTTCCTGCGTTTAGAAATGCCGTTTCAGAATTTTATCAAAAACACTATAAAGTTACCCTAGATTCAGCCAATGAGATCCTGCCTCTAATGGGGAGTAAAGAAGGAATTCTTCATATATCGATGGCTTTTTTAAACAAAGGAGATAAAGTTCTTATTCCAAATCCAGGATACCCAACCTATACATCAGTGACTAATTTACTGGAAGCAATACCAGTTTTTTATGATTTAAAAGCAGAAAATTATTGGCAACCAGATTTTAATCAGTTAGAAAAAGAAGACCTTACGAATGTGAAAATTATGTGGGTAAATTACCCTCATATGCCTACTGGAGCCAAAGGTTCAAATACACTGTTTGAAAAACTAATTGCTTTTGGAAAGAAACACAATATTTTATTAATTAACGATAATCCGTATAGTTTTGTATTGAATGATACTCCAGAGAGTATCTTAAGTGTTGATGGTGCTAAAGAGGTAGCTTTAGAATTAAATTCTTTAAGTAAAACTTTTAATATGGCTGGATGGAGAGTAGGGATGTTATTAGGAGATAAAAATATTTTAAATGAAGTATTAAAAGTAAAAACACAAATGGATTCTGGGATGTTTTATGGAATTCAAAAAGGAGCAATTACAGCCCTAAACATGAGCTCGACATGGTTTCAGGATATGAATAAAATCTATCAAAGAAGAAGAGAACTTATATGGGAAATAGCAAAAAAGTTAGAGTGTAGTTTCGAAAAGCAATCATCAGGGATGTTTGTATGGGCAAAATTACCAAAAGAAAAATCTGCCGAAAAAATGGTAGACTATTTATTGTATAATAAAAATATTTTTATTGCACCAGGAACTATCTTTGGAAGTAGAGGAGAAGGGTATATTCGGTTTTCATTGTGTATTTCTGAAGAGAAAATAAAAGAAGCATTAGAAAGATTGTAAGATGAATATATTTGTTATAGGAACAGGGTTAATTGGAGGGAGCTTAGCATTAGATATTCAGCAAGAATATCCAGAGGCTGTCATCCATGGTATTGATAAGAATGCAGCACATCTAAAAGAGGCAAAAAAACGTGGAGTAATTCACAAAGTGGCAGATTTTTTAGATTTGAAAGAAGCTGAGGTGGTTTTTTTAACTATCCCAGTCGATGCAGCACTGGTTGTTTTACCAAAAGTACTAGATACCATAAATGATACGTCATTAGTAATCGATGTTGGTTCAACAAAAGAAAGGATCTGTAGCCTTGTCAATAAGCATCCAAAAAGAAGAAATTTTTTAGCAACACACCCTATTGCAGGAACAGAATTTTCTGGACCTAAGGCAGCATTAAAGGGCTTGTATATAGGAAAAACAAATATAATCTGTGAAGTAGAAAAAACAGCATTCTCGTTGCAAGAGAAAGCCTTAGAGATTTTCTCAAAAATAGGGATGAGAATACGATATATGGATCCTATTTCTCACGATAAACATATCGCATATGTATCACATTTATCTCATATTAGTTCTTTTATGCTTGGAAAAACAGTAATCGATAAAGAAAAAAACGAACGAGATATTTTTGATATGGCAGGAAGTGGTTTTGAATCAACCGTTCGATTAGCAAAAAGTTCACCGGCAATGTGGACTCCCATCTTTGAGCAAAATAAAGATAATATTATAGAGACATTAGAGGAATATATTGGAAATTTAAAGCATTTTAAATCACTCATGGAAGAACAAAAATTTAAGGAAGTTTTTGATGAGATGCAACATACAAATCATATTGCAACAATTTTAAAAGGGATAAAATAAGTAGTAGAGGGTATTAGTAGATATGCCATTAGAACAGAAAAATAAATAGACAGAAATAGAATAAATTAACACGTAAAAATGAAAAATACAAAAGAATTAAGAACATGGTTGGATGATTTAAATTTAGATCATCCACTCGTAGTAGCAGGGCCTTGTAGTGCGGAAACAGAAGATCAGGTATTAAAGATCGCGCACGAATTAAAAGATTCTGATGTAAACTATTTTCGAGCTGGAATTTGGAAGCCAAGAACTCGCCCAGGAAATTTTGAAGGAGTAGGGGCTCTGGGGCTCAAATGGCTTCAAAAAGTAAAAGCAGAAACAGGAATGAAAACAGCCACTGAAGTGGCAAACGCAGCACATGTAAAGTTAGCTTTAGAACACGATATTGATTTATTATGGATTGGAGCACGTTCTACTGTAAGCCCTTTTATTGTTCAAGAAATTGCAGATGCACTTGAAGGAACAGATAAAATTGTATTGGTAAAAAATCCAGTAAATCCAGATCTTGCCTTGTGGTTAGGTGGAATAGAAAGACTCTATTCTGCAAATATCAAAAACTTAGGAGTTATCCACAGAGGATTTTCTACCTATGAAAAAACAAGATATCGAAACAATCCAGAATGGCAAATTGCCATAGAATTACAAAATCGTTTTCCAGACTTACCATTAATATGTGACCCTTCTCATATTACTGGAAAAAGAGATATGATTTTTGAAGTTTCTCAAACAGCACTTGATTTAAATTTTAATGGATTGATGATTGAAACTCATATAGATCCAGATAATGCTTGGAGTGATGCAGCACAACAAGTTACCCCAGATTCTTTAATTCAGATGATGGATGATTTAAAAATTAGAAAGTCAACTGATACAGAAGTAGAATATAGAAATGCATTAAATACATTACGAACTCAGATAGATGTTATCGATCACCAATTGATTGAAGTTTTGGGGAAACGTATGAAAATTGCAGAGGGAATTGGAGTACTTAAAAAAGATAAAAATGTAGCTGTATTACAATCAAAAAGATGGAATGAAATTTTAGGCAAAATGATTTTAGAAGGAGAAAAGAATCAATTAAGTGAGGAATTTATTCTGAGAGTATTTAAAGCAATACATCAAGAATCCATTAATCATCAAGAAAAAATAATGAATGGATAAAAAAAAGCGGCTTAAAAGCCGCTTTTTTAATTAATTTTTTATCCTCTAGGCCTTTTAAAAATGTAGCGAGTAATAAAAATACCTCTCCCGTCATTTTTACCAGCATCACTTTCAACAGCACTTGTAACAAAAGCTAAATCCCAACCTTCTTCAACCATTGTATTGATTTTAGAAGTGATTACAGCATCGTTAGCAGTAATATTTTGGAAACGAATACCACCTATGTTATAAAAGTTTAATAGTTTGGTTTCTTCAAAATTCTTTACCCGAATATCAGAACGATCTGATTTATTTCTTTTGTCTTTTGCTTTTTTACCATCGGTTCTCTCTGAAGTAAAATCTTTGTAATTTCTAGTTTCATTAGTGGAAATTAGCCTTGATCTTCCTAGTCCATTAGGAACGATAGACTCTACACTTGTCATTACCGTGTACTCATATGTTTGAGCTTCTGAGGTATACACAGCGCAAAGGATTGCGATTACTAAATAAATTTTTTTCATAATTTGTAGTTAATTTTAAATTTAATACCAATGTACAATTTTTATTTATAATTGAGTTACTTTGCCATATGAAGGGAATTATTTATAAATCTACAGGGAGTTGGTACTTTGTGAAATCTCAAGAAGGTGATTTTTATCAATGTAGAATAAAAGGGAAGTTTAGATTAAAGGGAATTAAAAGTACTAATCCAATAGCTGTTGGTGATTCAGTACAATTTAATATTGAAACAACGGGAGATGAACCACGAGGGATTATTACTTCTATTGATGAAAGAAAGAATTATATTGTCCGTAAGTCGGTCAACTTATCTAAGCAAACTCATATTATAGCCTCTAATATTGATCTTGCTTTTTTAATGATTACAATTAATAATCCTTTAACCCTCACAACATTTATAGATCGTTTTTTAGTAACTGCTCAGGCATACTCTATTAAAGTAATTTTAGTATTTAATAAGATAGATACTTATGCCAAAGAAGAACTATCAGAAGTTTCATATTTAAAAGAAATTTATACATCTATTGGGTATGATTGTCTTGAGATTTCAGCGTCTAAAAAAATAAATTTAGAGATGATCAAAGATTTGATGAAAGGAAAAACATGTGTATTCTCTGGGCATTCTGGTGTCGGAAAAACAACCCTTTTAAATGCCTTAGAGCCAGGGTTGAATTTAAAAACAAAAGAATTATCCAATCAACATCAGCAGGGACAACACACAACCACTTTTGCAGAAATGTTCGATTTGAGTTTTTCAGCAAAAATTATAGACACGCCAGGTATTAAAGGGTTTGGGGTTGTAGATATAGACAAAGAAGAATTAGGCGATTATTTTAAAGAGTTTTTTGCACTAAAAAGTAACTGTAAATTTCATAATTGTATTCATGTGAATGAACCTCAGTGTGCGGTAAAAGATGCCCTAGAAAAAGAACAAATCTCATGGTCTCGATATAAAAGTTATTTGCAAATAATGGAAGGAGAAGAAGAACATTATAGAACAGATATATGGGATTAAAATTACTATTTTTAGTGTTTGTCTAAAATAAAACTATCATTTATTTATGAAAGCAGTACTTCAGCGTGTTACAAAAGCAAGTGTTACCATAGATGGTACAACAGTCGCTTCAATTCATAAAGGGGCTCTTATTTTATTGGGAATTGAAGTAACAGATTCACTAGAAGACATTATGTGGTTATCAAATAAAATAGCCAATCTTAGATTTTTTAATGATCAACATGGTCAAATGAATAAGTCATTAATCGATGAAAATGCAACAGCTATAGTTGTTAGTCAATTTACCCTTCATGCATCAACTAGAAAAGGGAACCGCCCTAGTTATATGAAAGCTGCAAAACCTTATATAGCAAAGCCACTTTACCTTCAATTCATAAACCAATTTCAACAAGATCTTGGAAAAGAAATTCAAACAGGACGATTTGGAGCACAAATGAGCCTAGAAATTATTAATGATGGACCGGTGACTATCATCATAGATTCTAAAAATAAAATTTAACATAATTTTATATTCCATGGAAAATAAAAATATGGTATCTTCGGTCTTTCAAAATAATAATCGATAAAATATAAAAATGAAAAAAATGATTATAGCGGTGATGACCGCTTCAACAATTCTTGTTTCTTGCACCGGTGAAAAAAAAGAGAAAGTATCTGTAGAGGCACCAAAAAAAGTCGAAACAACAACTTCAGAGTTAAATAATGTAGACACTACTGTTTCTGTGCTCACTTGGAAAGGAACTAAACCAACAGGGGCTCATAATGGAACCGTTGCATTAAAAAATGGTAGCTTATTGGTAGAAGAAGGAATCTTAAAAGGAGGTGAATTTACAGTAGACATGTCAACAATTAAAAATGTAGATATGATCGGAACTAAAGGAGCAGCAAATATAGAGGCCCATTTAAAAGCGTCAGATTTTTTTGATATAGAAGTGTACCCTACGGCTAAATTTACTATTACTAGTGTAGACGAAACAGATGGAGGACTATCAGTTACGGGGAATCTGACTATCAAAGATGTAACAAAGAGTATTAGAATCCCCGCTTCTATTTCTCAAGAAGATGGAATTATAACGTTTACCAGTGAAACGTTTTCTATAGACAGAGCAGATTTTAACGTAAAATATGGCTCTAAAAAATGGTTTGAAAACCTAAAAGATAAATTTATAGACGACTTGGTTGAAATGTCTTTTGTTGTAAAAACAAACAAATAAAAAATCAATCACTCGTAATGAATAATGACTCAAGGTTTTACACTTTGAGTTTTTTTTTTATATTTGAAATAAAAAGATTCCCCCCATGAAAAATATAAAAATACACCTAACGCTATTATTTACTTTTTTTTCAAGCCTGATTATTCTTGCTCAGGGTAACCCAATCTCTTCACTTACTATTCCAAAACATCTTAAAGAAAATGCGAACGCTATCTTTAGAGATAACTCCATTGAAATTACCTTAGAAGCGGTAGATCGTATGGTTGTTAAAAATAGACAAGTGGTCACAGTGCTAAATAAATTAGGGAATGCAGATGCTCGTATTGTAGAGAGTTATGACGAGGACACTAAAATCACAAAACTTTCAGCAAAAATTTATGATGCCTTTGGAAAAGAAATTAAAAAATATGGAAAGAACAAATTTTTAGATGTCAGTGCGGTAAGTGGCGGAACATTGTACTCCGATTCTAGAGTTAAATATATAGATTATACCCCCATAGCATACCCTTATACATTAGTTTTTGAATCGGAATATAGAACTTCTTCTACAGGATTTATCCCTAGTTGGTTCCCTACCAATGGCTATTATGTTGGTGTAGAAAAAAGTTCTTATAAACTTAATAATCCCTTAAAAATTAAGATAAGAACCAAAGAAAAGAGTTTTAAAAACTATCCTGTTGAAAACCTATCTTCCGGGACAAACTTACACTATGTCCTTAAAAATCTACCTGCATTAAAACTAGAAAATTCAAGTATAAGATCGATAGATTATATGCCTTATTTATTGGTTGCCTCCAATGAATTTGCCTACAAAAAAGTAAAAGGAAGGGCTTCTAATTGGAAAGAATTTGGAAAATGGATGCATGATAAATTATTGTTAGGAAGAGACGTATTGGATACTACAACAAAAGAAAAAATCAGAAGCTTAGTAGATGGTATTTCAGATCCTATAGAGAAAGCAAAAATAGTGTATAAATTTGTTCAAGATAAAACCAGATACATCAGTGTGCAAATAGATGTAGGAGGGTGGGAGCCTATTGCTGCCAATCAGGTAGATAAAGTAGGCTATGGAGACTGTAAAGGTCTTACAAATTATACAAAAGCTTTACTAGAGGCTGTTGGTATTAAATCTTATTTTACGTTGCTATACGCACAAGAAAAAAGAGATATTGATAAAAATTTTACTTCTATGCAGGGAAATCACGCTATTTTAAATATCCCAAACAATGGACAAGATGTGTGGTTAGAATGTACCAGTCAAATTGCTCCTTTTGGATTTTTAGGCAGTTTTACAGACGATAGAGACGTGCTCGTGGTTACTCCAGAAGGAGGAGTGATTAAAAGAACCCCTGCCTATTTAAATGACGAAAACTTACAAACTCTAAAAGCAAGTATTCAATTGGAGGAAGATGGTGGGGTACAAGCAAATTTAGAAAGGGTCTCAAAAGGAATTCAATATGATGATAAACGTGGGTATGATTCAATGTATGATGAAGAGATAAAAAAACACTATAAGACGGAGGTATGGCCTTATAATAACAATCTGGAAATCAATTCAGTAGTGATAGAGAATAATAAAGATTCGGTTGTTATGTTAGAAAAAATAGCACTTACTATTGATGATTTTGCTACGATTAACGAGAATGAGTACCTGTTTAGAGTGAATGTGTTTAATAGAAACTCGTATGTCCCTAGACGATATCGAGATCGTAAATTACCCTTAATGATCTCCAGAGGGTATTTAGATGTAGATGAATACTCATTCACAATCCCCGAAGGGTATAAAATTGAAACCTTGCCAGAAGAAATAAAAATAACAACCAAATTCGGAATCTATCAAATTACTTTCACAAAAAAAAATACTACAACGTTTACTTATAAAAAATCATTTTTAATCAAAGCAGGAACCTACCCAAAAGAAGATTATAAAGACTATCGAAAATTTAGGAAATCAGTTTCAAAATATGAAAACATAAGAATTTCACTAACAAAAAAGAATTAATTAAATATCCACCCCCGCAATGAAAACTCCCCCCTTATTTTTAGTCCTATTATTTTTAATTCAATCAACCATTCATTCTCAGGAATATAAGTTTGGTAAAGTCTCTAAGGCAGAATTAGAAGAAAAGTTTTATCCAACAGATTCCTCTGCAAGTGCCGCCTATTTATTTAGGAAAAGAAGAACCTATTTTTCATATAATAAAAATGAAGGATTTCAAGTAATTACAGAAATTCATAATAGACTCAAAATATATAATAAAGATGGTTTTGATAAAGCAACTATTAATATTCCGTTTTATAGACCAGATGTAGGAGCAAAAGAAAAGATAACATCAATAAATGCTTACACGTTTAATTTAATAAACGGGTCCGTTGTCAAAGAAAAATTATCTAAAAAAGATATTTTTCATGAGAAAATATCTAGGTATACAAGTACAAAAAAAATGACACTACCCTCCATAGAAGAAGGCGCAGTTTTAGAAATTAAATACAAAAGAATTTCTCCATATTGGAACATTAGAGATTTTGTATTTCAGTTTGATATTCCTGTTAAAAAGTTAACTTATAAAGCTCAGATTCCAGAGTATTTTGTGTATAGTAAGCGATCGAAAGGATACTATTTTGCAGAGATGAAAGAAACTAAAGAAAAAGATAAAATTAACTTTAGCTATGATAATAATATAGATTTCACAACAAATGTTTATTCTTTTTCAGGCGAAAATATTTTACCTCTTAAAGATGACGAACCTTATGTTGTTAATATAAATAATTATAGAGGGGCTATGAAATTTGAACTAACTTCAACAAGATTTCCAAATACTTCATTTAAGAACTATTCTACGAATTGGGATGATGTTAGTAAACAGATATATAAATCGTCAGATTTTGGAGATGAATTGCGTAAAACAGCCTATTTTATGGATGATTTACCAAGTGTTATTACTGGTTCAAAAGACGATTTTGAAAAAGTTGCACGTATTTATAGATATGTGAAATATAAAGTAAAGTGGAATGATTATTATGGGAAATATACAGATAAAGGAGTAAAGAAAGCCTACAAAGAAGGAGTCGGAAATGCTGCAGAAATTAATTTAATGCTCACAGCCATGTTAAGATCTGCAGGGTTAAATGCAAATCCAGTTTTAGTCAGCACAAAGAGTAATGGGATTCCTCTTTTCCCCACTCTTAAAGGATTTAATTATGTAATTTCTATGGTGGAGTTTTCAGATAATTCGTATGTTTTATTAGATGCGACAGAACCTTTTGCTGCTCCAAATATTTTACCCCTAAAAGTGTTAAATTGGAATGGTAGAAAAGTTACAAATAATGGAACATCTTCTTGGGTAAAATTAACACCCACAAAACTTTCTGAAGAGAACAATCGAATTACGTTAAAAATTACTGAAGATTATACAATCGAAGGTCAAATGAGGAGTAATTACTCTAATTACGTGGCTCTCGTAAATAGAATCAGGGTAAGCAAGTTAGATAACGATCAGTTCATGTCTAAAGTAGAGGAAGATTATTCTATTGAAATAGAGGATTTAGAGGTAGTTAATCTCAAAAAAATTAATGAAAAACTTATTCATTCATTTAATTTTTTAGGTGATGGATTTATTGAAGAGATTAATCAGAAACTATATTTTAAACCATTATTTTTTTTGGCAATGGAAGTGAATCCTTTTAAGGCTGATAAGAGAGATTTCCCTGTTGAGTTTGTTGTGCCTTGGCAAGACAAGCATATGATTAATATTACGTTGCCAGATGGATATCAGATAGCATCTCTCCCTGAAAATAAATCATTTGCTTTGCCAAATAAGATGGGTGTATTTAGATATCTAATAAAAGCCTCAGGAAATACAATCAATGTTTTTTGTATTGTACAAATTAATTCAGCAATAATCTCCACTCAATTTTATCCAGAATTGAAAGAGTTTTATAAAAAAATAGTAGAAAAACAATCAGAAAAAATAGTATTGGTTAAAAAATAAGAGATGAAATGAAAAAAATTGTGATTATTTTTTTGATTTCTACGGTTGGCTATTCACAGAAAAAAATATCTACAACGATAGGGAAAGTTACTTCTGAAGAACTTTATATGAAATCTTATAAGAATGATTCAACAGCAAGTGCTGTGGTTCTTTATGAACATGCAAATACATATTTGTCAGAAGAACATGATTTGAATTTCGTAACAGATTATTATTACAGAATTAAGATTTTTAATAAGAAATCTTTCGATAAATCTAACGTTAGAAAAAAACCTTTTCAAGTTAAAAACTCGTAATCACCCTGTAGATTTTGGATTTCCAAAGACTTATACCTATACAATTAACATAGAGATTCCTGAGGGGTATAGAATTAAAAAGAAACCAAAGGATTTAGGCTTTAAATTACCAAACAATGGAGGGAGGTTTATACTTAAAACTATGGATGGAAGTCAAAAATTAACCCTTCATTTTAGATTTCAAATTAAAAAGAAATTTTTTTCGAATGAAGAATACTATTATTTGAAAGAATTTTATAATAAGATCATTAAAACTCAATCCTCTCTTATTGAATTTGAGAGAGCATAATGTTATTCGAGTACAATTTTATTAGAATTTTTTACTTCATTTATTGAAAAGATCGAATGGGTACTCCCTATATGTTTAATAGTTGTAAGTTTTGTGACCATAAACTCACGATATTCTTTCATATCCGATACATGTATTTTTAAGATATAATCATAGTCGCCACTCACATGAAAACATTCTGAAACTTCATCTAATTTTAGAATTTCTTTCTCAAAATTAGACAAGAATTCCTTAGAGTGTTGTAATAGTTTTACATGACAAAAAATAAGAAAAGACTTATTGATTTTTTCCAAATCAATAAGTGCCACATATTTTCTGATCACCCCTTCTTTTTCTAATTTTTTAATTCGTTCATAAACAGCAGTAGTAGATAGGTTTAATTGTAAAGACAAGTGTTTGTTCGTTTGTTTACTATCACTTTGAAGTAACAACAAAAGTTTCTTATCGATGGAATCTAATTTCATGAGTCAAATACAGGTTAGATAGTGTGATGTAAAATGGTTAAATGAAAAAAAAACTAAAAACATCAACTAGTAATCAAAAATAAAGATTATAAATCTATTTAAATCAAATATAAACAAAAAATAAACTATTATATAGGTTTAGGGTTGAATAATTTTCTTTAAAAAATTATATTTGATGTAAAATAAAGATCATGAAATTTAATCCAGCAGACACCATACAAGACCTTCAATATTTTGGAGAATTTGGAGGGGTAAACCCATCCATTTCAGATTCTTCAACTTATACATTTTTATCGGCAAAAACAATGCTGGATACTTTTGAGGGAAATTCAGACGGATGTTATTTATATTCTCGTCATACTACCCCTAGTAATTTGTATTTAGGGGAGGCCTTAGCCGCCATGGAAGGAACAGAAACTGCCAATGTTTCTGCTTCAGGAATGGGAGCCATTACTCCTGTATTATTACAATTATGCAACGCAGGAGATCATATAGTTTCAAGCAGAACTATCTATGGAGGTACCTATGCATTTTTAAAAAATTTCACCCCACGATTTAATATTCAAACAACTTTTGTAGATATTACAAAATTACAGGCTGTAGAAGCTGCAATTACCAAAAACACCAAAGTATTATATTGCGAAACTGTTAGCAATCCACTCCTTGAAGTAGCCGATTTAAAAGCCTTATCGGTCCTAGCCAAAAAATATCAGTTACAACTCATCGTTGATAATACTTTTTCGCCATTGTCAGTCTCTCCTGTAAAATTAGGAGCAGATATCGTCATTCATAGTCTAACAAAATTTATCAACGGGTCTTCAGATACAGTTGGAGGCGTAGTCTGTGGTACTCAAGAATTTATAAATCAATTACGAAATGTAAATGACGGAGCTAGTATGTTGTTAGGGGCGACCATGGATAGTTTACGAGCATCTTCTGTATTAAAAAATTTAAGGACTCTTCATATTAGAATGAAGCAACACAGCTATAATGCAACTTACCTGGCAAAAAAGTTCGAAAATGACGGAATCAAAACAGTCTATCCAGGATTACAATCACATCCGTCACATTCCTTGTTTACCTCTATGATGAATCAAGAATATGGCTACGGTGGAATGTTAACCATAGATGCAGGTTCCATGGAAAAAGCAACCCAAGTAATGGAGTTAATGCAGCAAAGAAATATTGGTTATTTAGCAGTAAGTCTTGGTTTTTATAAAACATTATTTTCAGCACCAGGTACTTCGACCTCTTCCGAAATTCCAGAAGAAGAACAAAAATTAATGGGATTATCAGAGGGCCTAATTCGTTTTTCAATAGGATTGGATAATACTATAGAACGAACCTACCAGTCGATGAAAGAATGTATGATAGAAGTAGGAGTGATATAAATTTAAAAATCTCTTAAAGCCCTGTCAAACATATTGGTAAAGAAGCTTTTAAAATCTCTATCTTGAAATGGCTCTACAGAGAACCTTTTAGTATCCCAACGATTCTCTTTTTTTTCTAGGATAAAACTAAATAAAAATGAAGAAGGATCTTTACTATCTAGTAGCGGATAGCGAACATCTCTGTAGATTATTTGATCACTATTTAAAGAAGTACTCAACACATAAAAATCATCACTAAACCATCTCAAAGTCTTTAAATCTGTATGAGACATATCTAAAAGATCATGATTTTTTGGAATCATTATAAATTGAGAATGACTATGTTGTTTATCAAAAATAGAGTAAAAAGTAGCATAGTAAGCAGAGTCGGTTTCTGCGACCCCATACCACAAAATATTATTTAATATTGTGGGTTGAGCGCTAAATCTATTAAACGTAATCGCTGCTTTTTTAAATGATGCATCAAAAATACGATCTACATAAATTTTATTTCCAACCGTAAAGAGTAAATAAGCAGAACTAATATAAATTCCAGCCATGGTCCACTTTCGTCTCATAGGATTTTTTCGATTATAAAACATGGCTGCAATCAAACAAATAAGAAATGGAATGGTGTATAGTGGATCAACAACAGAAATTGTATTAAAGGCAACTCGATAGTCTGTAAAAGGAGAAAATAATTGAGTTCCGTAAGGAGTAAAACTGTCTAGAATAGGGTGGGTGCAAATCGATAAAAAAAACAACCAAATCCAATCTCTTACATTAGTAGTACCCTTGCGAAGTTTACCGGAATTATAAATTTCTGAAGTAATAAAACCAATAAGTAAGGCTCCTAAAAAAGCAAAAATAAATGAATGCATAAATCCTCTGTGAAATGCCAATCGATCAATTTCATTAGAATAAAAAATAGTTCCAATAAGAACATCTAAATCAGGTATTGTTCCACCAATAGCGCCAAATAAGATTGCTTTATTTCCAATTTTTTTACCCAAAGCAATTTCACCACAAGCAGCACCTAAAACAAGTTGTGTGATTGAATCCATGAATGCAAATGTAACCAACTCATTTGATTTGCGCAGCATCATCTAAAATCGTAACATTACAAAAAAAATAAAGAGATAATGCAAGACCCAAAAGACCTTTCAGAAAAAAACATAGAAGACCTAACAATAGTTGTAAATAAAAACCTTTCAATACTGGAAGCATTACTCCCCATTATTATTTTAGTAGGGATGTTAGCTTATAATGTTTTTATTTTTGGAGATGATTCTTTAAGTGGAACCAATCAATTTATTTTATTACTTGGGGGAGCTGTTGCTGCTATTGTTGGCTTTAGGAATAATGTTTCTTTTAAGGAAATGATGGAGGAGGTTTCTGAGAATGTAAAATCAACATCCACAGCAATATTTATTTTGTTAATGGTGGGTGCCTTGTCTGGAACCTGGTTGGTCAGTGGAGTCATTCCTACAATGATCTATTATGGTTTACAAATTTTAAATCCAACCATATTTTTACCTGCATGTTTAATTATTTGTGCGGTTATTTCGATTGCCACAGGGAGCTCATGGACAACAGCAGCCACCGTTGGAATTGCATTAATTGGAATAGGTGGAGCTTTAGGTGTCCCACTTGGAATGACAGCTGGAGCTGTATTATCTGGCGCATATTTTGGAGATAAAATGTCGCCAATGTCAGACACAACAAACCTTGCACCAGCCATGGCGGGAACCGACTTATTTACACATATAAAATATATGGCTTATACAACTGTACCAACCTTTATTGTTACTTTAATTATCTTTATCATCTTAGGATTTACAATTTCAATCACCGGAAAGGGAGATACATCAATATTGCTAGGAGATATAGACAAAGTATTCAATATAAGCCCCTGGTTATTTTTAGTGCCAGTAATTGTTGTTATTTTCATTATCAAAAAAACATCACCTCTAATAGCTTTATTCGGTGGGGTAATTTTAGCAGCTATCTTCGCATTATTTTTTCAACCCGAAATTATAATGAATATTACTGGAGCAAAAGAGTTAAATATTCATACTGCATACGAAGGTTTAATGACGGCAATAACAGTAAAAACAGCCATTGTATCCGACAATCAAATTTTGGCAGATTTATTTACCTCTGGTGGAATGGCAAAAATGATGGGTACGATATGGCTTATTTTGTGTGCGATGGTTTTTGGAGGGATTATGGATGCTATTGGTGCATTAGCAAAGATTAGTAGTTTTATGCTTCATCTTTTCGATTCAGTTTTTGGATTATTTGCAAGTACAGTATTTACATGTATTGGATTAAATTTCTCGGCATCAGATCAATATTTAGCCATTGTAGTTCCAGGAAAAATGTATGCTAAAGCTTTTAAAGAAAAAGGATTAGCACCAGAAAACTTGAGTAGAACTCTAGAAGATTCAGGTACAGTAACATCTGTGTTAATTCCATGGAATACCTGTGGAGCCTATCATTCTCAAGTTTTAGGAGTTAGCGTAGGAGACTATTTTATCTACGCAATTTTTAATTGGCTATCCCCATTTACAACGTTATTATTTGCCGCATTTAGAATTAAAATAAGACAATTGAAAACAAGTTAAATAAACCAATTCCAGACTAAGCCAAACCGAATGGTAAAGTCTCTGTAGGGATAATTCGGCGCAGAGAAGTAATTTCTTTTTCCAAATTTTGAAGAAGCATTGTCAATTCTAAAATAAATTCTGGTCCTTCTAATCTGAGCATTAAAAAATAAATCAACAGTTGAAAATCCTATTTCTTCCGAACTTTGAAGTGTAAACTCCGACAAGATTGGGTTATAAGCATTGGCATTATATTTTGTAAAATACTTAAACGTAGCACCAATTTGAACTTGCATAGGTTTTCCTTTAAACCAATAATCAGAATAATATAACGTATTTCTAGTTACTAATTCGGGAACTCTAAATACCGAAGATCCACCACTTACATTTTGATACATTACAGTATTATCCAAGGCAAATCTTTTGTAGGTAAACTCTCTTGAAGTTTTAACTTTTAAATAGGTGACACTTTCTGCTGATTGATGAGGTAAATTATCCTCTCCAAAATACGTATAATTCTCAATATTAGTTAAGTTAACATCAGCGGTTAACCATTTTGTAGTTAGCTCAAATCCTAGATTTTGAGTTCTGATGTTTTCAAAATCATTCTCCCAATTATAAGCATCATAGGTACTTTGATGTAATAAGAAGTTGAAATTAGGAGATTTAGAGTTTAATAAGAGACTAGCTTTGATATAAAATAAACTATCTTTTTTGTATGATAAATCTCCTACAAGGTTCGTGCCGGAGAGCCTTCCAGAACCTGGAGTGATTTCACCACGAGCATTGAGATGAATTTTTTTTACGTTCGCCCGCCAGTCTGCCCCAAAAGAAACTGCCTTTCCTTCTAGTTTTCTTTTGGTAATTCCAGTGGTTTGATTGATGATATTATCATAGCCATATGAGTAATTCATAAGACTAGAATTCACCTTAAAAGTTCCTAAAATATATTTAGAATTAAAGGCTAAAAAAAATTGATTTTTTAAAAAAGAACTGCTAACACCATCTTTTATATTTCCAGAAAAATTAGTGGTTCCTATAAAAGCTGTCGGTGAGTTTTGTCGAAACTCATAATTTTTTCGATTACGCTCAATAATATGTCCAATTTTTAAATTGGTAAAATCTTTTAAACTCGAAGAATCTTTTGAAGATAGAATTTTATAGTCTTGCTCTACATAAACTCTTGATCCCTCAAGAAAGCTTTCTGTTTTATCTAAATTAACATCCAACCTTGCTCGATCTGTAAAGTTTGGATCGTCGTTTAAAAATGCCTCTAACGATTCATTTGTTAATCCGCCACTTTCTTCATTTAATACATCTTGTGTTACTAGATGACCTCTAATTTTGTATTGACCTTTTTTAGTTTCGTAATGAAATGTTGTTCTAAAATTACCTTGACTAACCAAGGATTCTCTGTATTTTCCAAGAGAACGTAAGCCAGTGTAAGCAATAGATACATTGAGTCTTTTAGAAAAGTTTAATGTGAAAAAAGATTCTAAAAATTGACCTTGTTCTAGAGTCGTTAAGAACATGATTTCTGAACTAGGTGTAGGGACTTCATAATAATCAATATCTTCAGAATTGTTAAATGAAAATTGCTTTGCTGTAAAACCAATATCTGGAACAGAACTTATTTTCTCAAATCGATATCCCAAACGGTTAAATGTCTGTCCGATATTATGAAAAGGAAGTAATTCAAAATAATCTTTTCTTAAAAAGTTAAATTTATAATGTTTTTTGATAGTAAGAGTAGTATCTATATAGGTGGTATCATTTAAGTAAGAAAAGATTTTATAATCAGTATAATTAGTTTTGGCACTTAAATTAATTTTTTTTGTTCCACTATTATCAATAGAGATACTATCATTAAGGATATAATTAGATTTTTCCTTGCTTATTCTTGATTTATCTAAAGGCTTTAACTTTTGACCAAACATGTTGTTAGTGCAAAGGCTAGCTAGAAAAAGGAAGTAAATAATTCTTTTCATTAAAAAATTCTTTTACCCACAAAAGTAAACTTTTAAAAGGAAAAAAATTAAAATAACTATCTTGAAAATGTTAATTTGGCAGAATGTTAAAAAATAATTTTAGTGAATTTCAATTTGAGGCAGGAACTGATGAGGCTGGTAGAGGATGTCTTTCTGGACCCGTAGTTGCTGCTGCTGTAATGTTACCTCAAAATTTTCATCACGAATTTTTAAACGATTCTAAACAAATCTCAGAAAAGAAAAGAAAAATACTAAGACCCATTATAGAAAAAGAAGCACTCTCCTATAGTGTGTCTTTTGTGAACAATAAAGAAGTAGATGCACTAAACGTCCTACAAGCTTCTATTACCGCAATGCAACGTTCTATTAGCCAGTTGTCGATTGTGCCAGAATTTATTATCGTGGATGGAAATAAATTTAAATCGTATAATCAGATCCCTTATCAGACCATTGTAAAAGGAGATGCAAAATATATGAGTATAGCAGCAGCTTCAGTATTGGCGAAAACCTATAGAGATGATTTTATGAAAAAAATTCATCTAGAATACCCAGCTTATAATTGGATAAAAAATAAAGGATACCCAACAAAAGAACACAGAAAAGTTATTCAAGAGATAGGAATAACAAAGTATCACAGAAAGACATTTAAACTACTACCAACTCAGTTAAGGTTAAATATCTGAGATGAATTTTTGAACCTCAAAAAGCTCTTTAAAGTGAATGAGAATTTTTTCTTTTACCTCACTCAATTCAACTTTTTTACCCAGTTCAACTTCTAAAGATGTAACAGCTTTTCCTCTTATTCCACATGGAATAATATGATCAAAATATCCAAGATTTGTAGTTACATTTAAAGCAAAACCGTGCATGGTAACCCATCGGCTACTTCTAATGCCCATAGCGCAAATTTTTCTTGCAAATGGTGTACCAACATCAATCCAAACTCCGGTCTCGCCATTGCTTCTCTCTGCGGAAATTCCGTACTCAGATAATGTCCTAATAATAACCTCTTCAAGGAGGCGTAAATATTTATGAATATCAGTAAAAAAATTTTCAAGATCTAAAATAGGATAGCCAACAATTTGCCCAGGACCGTGGTAAGTGATATCTCCACCACGATTGATTTTATAATAGGTTGCCTCTTTTTCTTTTAATTGCTGCTCGTTGATTAAAAGGTTGCTAAGATCTCCACTTTTTCCTAAGGTATAAACATGAGGATGTTCAACAAAAAGAAAATAATTAGAGGTCGCCAACAATGTATTTTCTTTTCTATTTTTTCTTTTAATACTAATGATCTTTTCTAACAGCTCTGATTGGTACTCCCAAATTTGCTTATAATCTTTAAAACCTAAGTCTTTTAAGTGAATTGTTTTGTTCATAAGAGATGGAGGCAAATATAATTATTTTATTATATTTGAGGTAAATTAGAATTGCAGAAAAAACAAAAAAATCTACTAAAAATAATATTAATAATTATTTATGAAAACCAATTTAATCGGTGTCTTTTTCGGCATTCTAACTACTATTAGTTTTGCTCAATCAAATTCTTGGACAGAACTAAATACAAAAGAAAATCAATTTAGCAAAACAGATTTTAAATTTAGAAAATCGATCCCTAACAATTACAAAATTTATAAAATTAATATTGATGCGTTTAAAAATGAAATCATTTCACTTTCAAATACATTATCAAATGTTATAGAACTTCCAACGGCAAATGGTATTCAACGATTTTCAGTTAAAGAAGCCTCTTCTTTAGCTAACGGATTAGCATCAAAATACCCTATGATTAAATCATATTCAGCCAAAGGAGTTGATGATCCTTCTGCAACAGCAAGATTTAGTTTTGGAACTGATGGATTTCATGGCGTTATTTTTTATACAGATCGCCCGTCTTTTTATATAGATCCATATACAAAAGACTTCAATGCTTACATTTCTTACAGTAGATCTAGTTTACCTCCTAGAGACAAAGATTTTACCTGCGAAGTTGATGAACAGATAAATACAATAACACGATCAAATACTTCTCAAAGAACGGCAGATGACGGTCTCTTAAGAACCTACCGTTTAGCACTTGTTTGTTCTGGAGAATATGCTCAATTCCATTTAAATGAACAAGGGATATCTAGTAGCGCTTCAGATGCCGAAAAAAAAGCAGCTGTTTTATCTGCAATGAACACCTCAATGACACGAATTAATGGAGTCTATGAGAGAGATCTAGGAGTAAAAATGGAACTTGTAGACAATAACGATGAAGTTATCTTTTTAGATGCCAATACCGATGGGATTTCAGATGGAAATGCAGGGACAATGATTGGTCAAGTACAGACAATTTGTGATAATAATATTGGAAATGACAACTATGATATTGGACATATTTTTAGTATTGGAGGAGCCGGCCTAGCTGGTCTCGGTGTTGTATGTGTAACCGGTCAAAAAGCAAGAGGTGTTACTGGAATTAGTATCCCTCAGGGAGATCCCTATGATATTGATTATGTATCTCATGAAATGGGACATCAGTTCGGAGCTAACCATACCCAAAATAACGCCTGTAATAGAAATAATTCAACAGCTGTAGAACCAGGGAGTGCTTCAACCATTATGGGCTATGCAGGAATTTGTGCTCCAAATGTACAAAGCAATAGTGATGATCACTTTCATTCTGTAAGCATTGCCGAAATGTGGAATAGAATTCAGTCAACTGCTAGTTGTGCAGTAACAACTTCAACAGGAAATAGTGCTCCAGTAATTACTGAAGGCTTAGATCATTCTATTCCAAAATCTACACCCTTTGTCTTAAGAGGTGTCGCTTCAGATGTAGATTCTGGTGATGTATTAAGTTATAATTGGGAACAAACTGATAATGAAATAGCAACAATGCCACCGTCTTCTACAAATACTTCTGGTCCTGCATTTAGATCTAATCCATCCATTAGTTCACCAAACAGATATATGCCTGCATTGCCAACAGTTATAGGAGGTGATATCTCTAGTACATGGGAAGTTGTTCCATCGGTTGCTAGAGAGATGAATTTTTCGTTAATGGTAAGAGATAATGCAACAGGTGGAGGAAATAGTGCCAGAGATGATATTAAGGTCACTACAGTAGATATTACCCCTTTTACAGTCGATGGACCCTCTACAAATGTAGAGTGGCTTGTAGGATCTAGCCAAACAATCACTTGGGTTGTTGGGTCTACAGATCAATCTCCTGTTAATTGTCAGAATGTATCGATCTTATTATCAACAGATGGAGGTGTTACTTTTCCAATTACTGTACTCTCAAATACTCCTAATGATGGATCAGAAACTATTGTGATTCCTAATAATGTAAGTACATCGGCAAGAATAATGGTGGCAGCAGCAGACAATATTTTTTATAATGTAAATGCTACAAACTTTACAATAAGTTCGTCCGATCCAACTTTTATTGCAACCAATACTTCAGGAACAGTTGAAGTATGTGATTCGAGTTCGAGTGAGGCAACCTATGATATTTCACTAGATTTTATTAATGGTTTTTCTGAATCAGTTAGTTTTTCAACTACTGGAGAACCAGCAGGGTCAACAGTTACTTTTAGTCCATCAACCATCAATTCAAATGGAACTGTAACGATGACAGTGAGTAATTTAACTGGAGCAGCTGTTAATACATACCAGATGGATGTTACTGCTTCTTCTAATTCCATTACAAGAAATATAGAAGCAACATTAAATATAGTAAGTGGTACTTTTACAGCGTTAAATTTAATATCGCCAAGTAATAGTGATACAGGAGTTGGTTTGTCTCCAACATTTACTTGGGATAACATTAGTAACGCGAGCTCTTATGATGTAGAAATTTCTCTTGAAGCATCGTTTAGCACAACTCTGGTAAGTGAAAATGTAACAACAAATTCATATTCTGCAGCTACTTTAGATCAATCAACCACTTATTATTGGAGAGTGAAACCTAAAAATAATTGTGGAGACGGAAACTTCTCGGCAATTAGTTCTTTTACTACTCAGACATGTTCTGTATGTTCTTCAGTAGCCAATACTTCGTATGAAACGAGTACAACAAGAGTTGTTTTTAATACAATAGATAATGCCTCAGGAAAACCCTCAGGATATAGTGACTATACCAGTATAAGTACCAGTGTTACTGGTGATGAAACTCACGACTTAACAATACAAGTAAATAGTGATGGAAATTTCACAGTTCACACCATTGTATGGATCGATTGGAATCAAGATTGTGATTTTGATGATGATGGAGAAAGTTATGATTTAGGAACCGCTATTAATGTCGCAGATGGAGCTACAACCTCCAGTCCAATTTCAATCACAATTCCTTCGGATGCAGCAATAGGATCTACAACCATGAGGGTCTCTACAAAGTATAATTTTGATCCAACCTCTTGTGAAAACGGTGCAGATGCAGAAGTAGAAGATTACACCATCCAAGTGCTAGATGCCACAGCCTCTTTAGATGATGTTGTATTTGATGGATTTAACCTATATCCTAACCCTTCAAATGGAAGCTTTAATTTGAAGTTTGACACAGCATCATTTGAGAGAGTTCAGCTACAATTATTTGACGTAACAGGAAGATTGGTCGGTGAGAAAAACTATCAGAATGTCACTGGGAGATTTTCTGAAAATATATCATTTTCAAATACATCAAAAGGATTATACTTGTTAAAAGTTATCAATGGATCAAAACAAACCACAAGAAAAATTGTCATAGAATAACCATCAGAATTAAAATAAAAAAGCCCGATTTAAAAATGGGGCTTTTTTTATGTATTTGAATAAATTACATAAAACAATTAATTACTTTTGTTATATGTCTATAGAAGTACAATCAGTTTCAAAATCATATGCCAATCAATTAGTACTAAATAGTATTAGTTTCTCTGCTAAGAAAGGAGAGATTATTGGTGTTTTGGGACCTAATGGTGCAGGGAAGTCTACGTTGATGAAGATTTTAACAGGTTATATTTTACCCGATGAAGGATCGGTTTCCATTGCAGGGATAAATATATTAGAATCCCCCATAAAAGCAAAAGCAACAATAGGGTATTTACCAGAACAGAATCCACTGTATCTAAACATGTATATTCGAGAATATTTACAATTTCAAGGAGCTGTATTTAAGGTACAAAAACAAACCATAGAAGAGGTAATCCATAGAGTTGGTCTCAGTGCAGAAGTTTATAAAAAAATTAGTCAACTATCAAAAGGATTTCAACAAAGAGTTGGCATTGCAGCAGCAATTTTACACAACCCAGCCGTTTTAATATTAGATGAGCCAACAACAGGGTTAGATCCTAATCAATTACAAGAAATACGAGTGCTGATTAAAGAACTCGGGAAAGATAAAACAATCTTACTTTCTACCCATATCATGCAAGAAGTGGAAGCAGTTTGTGATCGTGTTATCATGATTAATAAAGGGAGACTATTGTTAGATAAATCGATGGTTGATATTCGAGAAAAGAGTGAACAAACGATCGAAGTTACCTTTGATTATAAGATTGAAGAACAGTTTATTCAACAATTACCAAATATAAAAAAATGTGAAAATAATTTTGATACTACTTGGTATCTTTCTTTCGACACAACCCAAGATATGCGACCTGTGATCTTTGATTTTGCCAAAGAAAAAGGGCTAAAAATTGTAGGATTAAATTCAAAAAATGAAAGTTTAGAAAAACTTTTTACAGAGATGACCTCTAGAACATAGTCTAGTTTAATTTGAAATTTATATGATCTTCCTCAAGTTTTTTTAAGAGATTGCTTGTAATTTTAATTTTAGTATTCCTGCTTAGAACATTCAATTCTAATTCTTCCTCCACATCATAAATGACAAAACGCAAGGACTGTTTCCCTTTTTGCCCTTTAAACAAGAACTTAAAATAGTCAATTGATGATTCATGAACATCTTGAATAGGAATTTTAACAGTCACTTTTTTACATAAGTCATCCATAACGTCATGTAACAGTTTAAATTCTGTAAATTTTAATCTAGCGTCCCCTTCAATCCCTTCTTTGTTAACCCATCCTTTTTGAATGGTAGTTCTCACAAATAAGAAAGAGTTTGGCACAAGAAAATGTTTAAATTTTAAATAATCCTCTCCAAAAATTCGAAATTCAAAGCTATCAGAATAATCCTCAATAATAAATGAAGCCCATCCTTTTCCTGCCTTAGAGACCCGATGTTGTACTTCGGTAATAATCCCTGCAAAAACTAAATTAGCACCCACATATTTTTGTAGATCTCCTTTAAAATGAGCTACACCAGCATTACAAAATTTTAATTCGTTTTTAAAATCATCTAAAGGGTGAGCAGAAATATAAATACCAACAACTTCTTTTTCTTTGGCAAGCTCTTCCATCGTTCCCCAGGCTTCACATTGTGGAATTTCTGGTTCTGGAAATTGTACTTCAGAAGCCTCACCAAATAATGAAACTTGAGCAGAATTTAAATTTTCTTGATATTTACTACCATATCTGATTGCTTTTTCTATAAAGGTCTGACCTTTTTCGTCTTCAGCAAAATATTGAGCTCTATGGGTATTGGTAAAAGAATCAAACCCACCGGCTAAAATTAGGCCATCAAAAGCTTTTTTATTTGCTGCTCTTAAATCGATTCTTTTGGTAACATCAAAAATCGAACTAAAATTTCCATTCTCTTTACGTTCTTTAATGATTGCTTTTACAGCAGAACTTCCTACGCCTTTAATAGCGCCCATACCAAACCGAACAGCTCCTTCTCTGTTTACCGAAAATTTTAAATAAGACTCATTTATATCTGGACCCAAAACCTCCAATCCCATAGATTTACATTCTTCCATAAAAAACGAAACAGATTTAATATCATTCATGTTATTTGAAAGAACAGATGCCATATATTCTGCAGGATAGTGAGCTTTTAAATAGGCTGTCTGATAAGCAATCCATGCGTAGCAAGTAGAGTGAGATTTATTAAAAGCATAGGATGCAAATGCCTCCCAATCTTTCCATATTTTTTCAAGTTTTTCAGCTTCATGTCCATTTTTCCCTGCCTGATTTATAAATTTAGGCTTCATTTTTGCTAACACTGCTGCCTGTTTTTTACCCATGGCTTTTCGTAAAACATCAGCTTCACCTTTAGTAAAATCCGCTAATTTCTGCGATAAGAGCATCACTTGTTCCTGATAGACTGTAATCCCATAAGTTTCAGCCAAGTACTCTTCCATGGCTGGAAGATCATATTCAATCTCTTCTTTCCCATGTTTTCTGTTAATAAACGAGGGAATATATTCCATAGGTCCTGGACGATAAAGCGCATTCATAGCAATTAAATCTCCAAAAACTGTAGGCTTTAGCGATCTCATATGTTTTTGCATTCCTGGAGATTCATATTGAAATATTCCAATAGTTTCTCCACGCTGAAAGAGCTCATATGTTTTTTCATCATCTAAAGGAAAAGACTCTGGATCTAGGAGCACACCATGCCGGGCTTTTACAATTTTTACTGTATCTTTTATTAAAGTTAACGTCTTTAATCCTAAAAAATCCATTTTTAACAACCCAGCACTCTCTACCACTGAATTATCAAATTGAGTCACATACATATCAGAATCCTTTGCCAAAGCAACAGGAACAAAATTAGTAATATCTGAAGGGGTAATAATAACACCACATGCATGAATCCCTGTATTTCTTACTGACCCTTCTAGAATGGTAGCCTTATTGATTGTTTCAGCATCTATACCACTCCCTTCAGAGATAGTTTTAAGTTCGTTAACCATCTCTTTTTCTTCCGATCGTAAACCAGCAATTTTACCCTTACTTTTTTCATCAACTCCAAAAATGTTATTTAGTTTTACATTCGGAATTAATTTGGCAATTCGGTCAGCTTCAAATAAAGGTAAATCTAATACTCTTGCTGTATCTCGAATAGATGATTTGGCAGCCATAGTACCATAAGTAATAATTTGAGCTACCTGATTGGCGCCATATTTTTTAATCACATAATCCATCACACGTCCTCTTCCCTCATCGTCAAAGTCTATATCAATATCGGGCATAGACACACGTTCTGGATTTAAAAAACGCTCAAAAAGCAGATCATATTTAATGGGGTCTATATTAGTAATCCATAAACAGTAGGCTACCACAGACCCTGCAGCCGAGCCTCTTCCTGGTCCTACCGAGACATTCATATTTCTAGCCTCTCGAATAAAATCTTCAACAATTAAAAAATACCCAGGATACCCAGTATTTTCAATCACTTTTAATTCAAAGTCTAAACGTTCTTTAATAGATTCTGAGAGGTCACCGTATCGTTTTTTTGCTCCGATATATGTGAGGTGTCTTAAGTAATTATTCTCCCCTCTTTTCCCACCATCGGAAAGATCATCTGTTGATTGAAATTCTTCGGGAATATCAAAAGCAGGAAGCAACACATCTCTGGAAAGAGAAAATATTTCAACTTTGTCTACAATCTCCTGAATATTCGAAATAGTCTCAGGAATATCTGCAAACAATTGCTTCATTTCATCAGAAGATTTGAAGTAATATTCATCATTAGGTAAACCATAGCGATATCCTCTCCCTTTCCCTTTTGGTGTCGCTTGTTTTTCACCATCTTTAACACATAATAAAATATCATGTGCATTAGCATCTTCTTTATTTAAATAGAAAGTATTGTTGGTAGCAACCATCTTTACTTGGTGTTTTCTAGCAAATTTTATCAATGTTTTATTAAGAATACGCTCATCTTCTTGATGGTGTCGCATCAACTCAACATAGAAATCATCACCAAAGTGCTCTTTCCACCACAAAAAAGCCTCCTCGGCTTGTTTTTCACCAACATTAAGAATTTTGCTAGGAACCTCGCCATAGGTATTTCCTGTAAGTACAATAATATCTTCTTTATACTGCTCAATAATTTTTTTATCAATTCTAGGAACATAATAAAACCCATCAATAAATGCGATTGAAGATATTTTTGCTAAATTATGATATCCTTTTTTTGTCTTGGCAAGCAGAACAATCTGATAACCATTATCTTTTCTGGATTTATCTAAATGATCTTCACAAACATTAAATTCACACCCTAAAATAGGTTTTAGAATGGTTTCAGAGGGTTCTTCACCATTTTCTAAAGAAATCTCATTTTTAGCAAATGCCTTTTTGTTATGATTTAAAATAGCACTCACAAAATGAAATGAAGCCATCATATTTGCTGTATCAGTAAGTGCAATGGCAGACATATTGTCGTCTGCTGCTGCCTTTACAAGATTTCCAATTTGAATCGTTGATTGTAAAACAGAAAATTGTGTATGATTATGTAAATGAGCAAACCGAACATTTTCTAACGTAGACAAACCAGCAGAGGTAGAATGCGTGGTTTCTGTCTCTTTTTCTGAAGAAAGACGCTTCCTAATTCTGTCACTTTCTTTTTTAAGATTGATATGTTTTAAACCAATAACTTCAATCGGTTTTGGGTTTGTTTCAGAGAATTTTTCAAAATAGTTCTCATCTACATCGAGTTGTTCTTTTGTGAATTTTTGCAATCGAATTAATTCAAAAAAACAACGTGTTGTAGCCTCTACATCAGCTGTGGCATTATGCGCCTCTCCGAAACCAGTTCCAAACAAATAATGGTGAAGTTCTGTAAGAGTAGGTAGTTTAAATTTACCTCCACGGCCACCAGGAATTTGACACATAAACGCTGTTTGTTCGGTACAAGTATCTAATACAGGAAGTTTAGTGAGGTTGTTTCCGATGCCTAATCGATAGAATTCACAACCCATGATATTGATATCGAACCCTAAATTTTGACCAACAATAAAGGTGGTTTTTTGAAGGGCTTTGTTAAAAAGCGCTAACCCATTTTCTAAAGCAATTCCTTGTTCTTGAGCGAGCTCAGTAGAAATCCCATGAATACGCTCGGCATCATAAGGAATATTAAACCCCTCCGGTCTGATAAGGAAATTATCATGTTCTAGAATAGTACCCATTGCATCGTGCAACTGCCATGCAATTTGAACGCATCTTGGCCAGTTGTCTGTGTTTGTAATGGGAGCATTCCAGCTCTTTGGTAACCCCGTGGTTTCCGTATCAAAAATCAAATACATAATTGTAGATCTTGTGTAGAAAATTAGTCGATTAAAAGTACTAAAAAGAGTGGTAAGAACTCACTAAGAGTTATTCGGTTTTATTAACAATTAAACGTTAGAAATAAATTTGATGGTATGCTCTAAAATAATTTTAAAATCTGTAGGAATATTTTTTTGGTTCCATGGTTGTTTGGCTCCAAAAACATGCGTAGCGTTAGGAATCACGATGAGTATACTCGTCTTACTCCATTGATGGATATTTTTTGCGTGATTAATGAGGACTGACGTATCAGCATCTCCATGAAGAATTAAATGTGGGATTGTAATTTTTTTTGCGGCTCTCTCAACACTTAATCGCTCTTTATGTTCAATAAAATTCGTGTAGAACTGAATATAATGAGGCATTTTTTGGTGGGTTCTTCCATTAGTAATGTAAATGACCCCTTTTTTTTTCCAATGTTCCAATTCGATTCCTTGTTTAAAAATTGATCGATTTAGGTCACAAACAGATGCCCAAGTGACTAATTTTTTAATTCGCGTATCTTCTGCGGCTTTAATCGTTGCGATAGCTCCTCCTCTAGAATGACCAATAAGAAAAATCTGATCGGTATCAATTTCGTGTTTTATTTCTTTGTAAGAAGTAATCCATGTTAAGATACAATCTAAATCGTCCAGTTCTTTTGTGTAATTATTGTTTCCAAAAGCCTCTAAATCTGGAAAGTCAATGGGTTGTTTTAACGTACCACCGTTGTGTGAAAAATTAAATTTCAACAAAGCGTATCCAGCCTCTAAAAAAACAGAAGACATTTCGTTAAAAGCACCCCAATCCTTATATCCTTTGTACCCATGGCAGAAAATAACCAAGGGTTTGTGAGTTTTTGTTTTTTTATAATATAGATCCGTAATAATAGGTTTGTGGTGAATTCCTTTAACTGGGATGTTTTTTAGAGTAGCCATAGAAAAAAAATTATAAGGTGGTCATTTTAGTTATGAGTTTATGTAACATTTGTGTATTTTAGACGTCCTATAAGTTAATAATTAAGTTAAAAAAGTATAAAGATGAAAAAAATTTTACTATTTGTAGTAGCCATTGCTGCTAGTATTTCCGTGAAAGCACAAACGGCTGATGAAATTATAACAACCTATTTTGAGAATATTGGGGGTTTAGAAAATTTAAAAAAAGTTAAAGGAATAAAAATGACCGCCAAAATTAATCAACAAGGTATGGAAATTCCTCTTGAGATTTTTCAAATGAGTGATGGGAGGCAAATGACCGTTATAAACTTTCAAGGAAAAGAATTAAAACAAGGTGTTTTTGATGGAGAGGTTTTATGGAATCATAACTTCATGACCATGAAGCCAGAAAAAAGTGATCTAGAAACTACAGAAAATTTAAAATTAGAGAAGAATGATTTTCCAGACTCCTTTATCGATTATAAAAAAAAGGGATACACAGTAGAGCTTTTAGGAAAAGAAACCATTGATGGAGCAGAAACCTTTAAAATTAAATTAACAAAAGAGCCCATTACTATTGATGGTAAAAAAGAAGAAAATGTAACGTTTTACTTTTTCGATACAGAAAACTTTGTTCCAATTGCAGTTCAATCAGAAATTAAATCGGGTCAAGCCAAAGGAATGATGTCAGAAGCAACAATGAGTGACTATGATGAAGTTGATGGATTATACTTCCCTTTTTCAATGACACAAGGAATTAAAGGACAGCCAGGAGCACCCATTACAATTAGTAAGATTGAATTAAACCCCGTGGTTGATGCAAAAGAATTTATCTTTCCGGAAGAAACAGAAGATAAAAAGTAACATAGTTCATTAATTAAACGTTTTATGATGAAAAAAATTGTACAAATTGCTGTTCTTTTAGCAATCATTTTTCCGTTAAAAATAGAAGCTCAAAAAAAAGTTTCTATGAAAGCAAAAGAAGTATTTGGAGACCTTTCAGCTAGACATATAGGCCCGGCTTTAATGAGTGGGCGAATTAATGATTTAGAAAACCATCCTACAAATAATAGAATTATTTATGCAGGTACTGCCGGAGGAGGCGTTTGGAAATCAAATGATGGAGGCGTAACGTTTAATCCAATCTTTGATGATTATTGTCAATCGATTGGAGCGGTCGCTTTAGATCCTAATGATCCAGATAATACGATCTATGTGGGTACTGGTGAAACTTGGACACGAAACAGTATTTCTGTAGGTGATGGTCTATACAAATCTTCAGATGGAGGTTCTAACTGGACAAAATTAGGGTTTGAAAAATCCGAGCATATTGCTAATATTATTGTAAATCCAAATAATTCGAAAGAGATTTATGTAGGAGTTTTAGGTGCTTTATGGGGTGATAGTGAAGAAAGAGGGGTGTTCAAATCAGTAGATGGAGGGATAACCTGGGATAAAATTCTATATACGGATCAAAAGACAGGATGTGCAGATTTAGCCATGGATCCTAATGATCCAAACACATTGTACGCATCGATGTGGGAATTTAGACGAACCGGTTGGTCTTTTCAATCAGGAGGGAAAAATAGTGCCCTCTATAAATCTACCGACGGAGGTGCTACTTGGAATAAAATCCATAACGGTTTTCCAGAAGGAGATTTAGGAAGATTAGCAATTGCTGTGGCACCCTCAAATTCTAATATTTTATATACGGTAATTGAAGCAGAAAAAGATGAGCAAAAAGGATTGTATAGAAGTGATGATGCAGGAGAAAGTTGGAAACAACTAAATAATGATTTTGGAATTACAGTTCGGCCATTCTATTTTTCAAGAATAGTAATCGATCCTAAAAACCCAGAGGTAGTTGTAAAAGGAGGCTTGAGCGGTTCGATATCTAGAGATGGAGGGAAAACATTTAAAGACCTTGGAAATATGCACAGTGATATTCATGATATTACTTTCGATATTCATAATTCCGATAGAATGTATGCAGGAACAGACGGTGGAGTTTACAGATCATTAAATGGAGGAACAACTATGGAAATTGTTGAAAATTTACCCTTGTCACAGTTTTACCATATTAGTGTAGACGATGCAGAACCCTATAATATTTATGGAGGATTGCAAGACAATGGATCTTGGTATGGACCTTCATCTTCTCCTGGAGGAATCCAAGCAAGAGATTGGAATTCTGTTGGTGCAGGAGACGGTTTTAGAGTCTTAAAGCACCCAACAAAAAATATTATTTATTCAGAAATGCAAGGAGCAGAAAATGTTTGGAGATATGATGTAGATAATAAAAGAGTGAAAACAATTCAACCCTTACCACGAAAAGGATATCCTAAATTAAGATTTAATTGGAATACTCCTATGGCTGTTAGTACTCATCAGCCAGATCGTTTCTATATTGGAAGTCAATTTGTTCATAAATCTGAAGATATGGGAGATACATGGGAGATTATTTCACCAGATCTCACAACCAATGACCCAGCCAAACAAGAACAAGAAAACTCCGGTGGATTGTCGATGGATAATTCTGGAGCCGAAAATCATACTACTATATTTACAATTGCAGAATCTACCTTAGACGAAAATGTTATGTGGGTAGGTACTGATGATGGAAATGTTCAAGTAACTCAAGATGGTGGAAAAACATGGACCAATACCTCGAGTAATATTCAAGGGCTCCCAAAAAATACGTGGGTTTATCACATTGAAGCAAGTGTTTTTGACAAAGGAACAGCCTATGCAGTTTTTGATGGTCATACCATGAATGATATGAAGCCTTATGCCTACAAAACAACTGATTTTGGACAAACATGGAAAAATATTATTTCCGATGATGTCTATGGATTTGTAAGAAATATTCAAGAAGATTATGAGAATCCTAACTTATTATTTTTAGGAACAGAGTTTGGGTTATATATTACTCTTAACGGTGGAGAGAAGTGGTATAAGTTTACCAATAATATGCCACCAGTAGCAGTTCATTTTATCGATTTACAGAAAAAAACCAATGACCTGGTTATGGGTACTCATGGGAGAGGGGTTATTATTATTGATGATATCTCCCCATTAAGAGAATTAAGTGATGAGGTGATGCAAAAGAAATTATATTTCTTTGAAACAAAACCGACAGTTATTTTTGAAGAAGGAAGTTTTTCTGGAAGTTTTGGATCAGAAACTCAGTTTGTAGGGGCTAATCCTAGTAGAGCCGCTCAAATCAAATATTTTTTAAAAAAGCGACACACCTTTGGGAAAATGACCATGGCAATCTATGATATGGATGGAAATCTAATCTCAAATCTAGGACCAGGAAAGTCAAAAGGAATTAATATTGTTAATTGGAATTATAGGTTGAAACAGCCTAAAGTAGCCAAAGGAAAGACATTTAGTTTCGGAGGATTTACAGCACCTATAGTAGAAGCAGGGAAGTACAAAGCTGTGATTAAAAAAGGAAGAGACACCTATGAGCATACTTTTGAAATAGTCTATGACCCCACATCGACCTTGAGCGAAGAAGATAGAGCTATCAAACATAGAATTACCATGAAAATGTATGATATGACTCAAGAGCTAGCCTATATGGTATATGAATTAGATGCAATTATTGAAAAAGCTACAGAATTAAAGAAAAAGAAAATAGTAGCCTCTTTAAATAACTTAAAAGAAACACTTGTAATTACTAAGGGCGATAATTATGTTGGCGCTGCAGAACCGCAGTTACGAGAAAAAATGTCAGATCTATACAGTAAAATAGCCAGTAGTTATGACAAACCTTCTAATTCAGAATTAGAATATTTAAAAACAATTGAAGATCGTTTTCAAAAAGCAAAGAAAGACTATGGAAAGATTCGGAAAAAAGTAAAATTTTTAGATGAACTCAATTTAGAAACGTTTGAAGAATTTATAAAATAATAAAGCCCCATAAGGGGCTTTTTACTTAACAAAACATTCTTTTTAGGATCTTGTCTATTTAGTTTATTAGTTTAAAAAAACTTTGTACATTTGCGCCCACTTATCACGAGATGGTAAGATTATTAATAACCAAGGTCGAGTACCTTTAAAAATTAAAAGAATGTCAGTAAAAATTAGATTACAAAGACACGGTAAAAAAGGAAAACCATTTTATTGGATTGTTGCCGCTGATGCACGAGCAAAAAGAGATGGTCGTTACCTAGAAAAGTTAGGAACTTATAATCCCAATACAAACCCAGCAACTATTAATTTAGATGTTGATAGTGCTGTTAAATGGCTACAAGATGGAGCCCAACCTACAGACACTGCAAAAACACTATTATCTTACAAAGGAGCCATGTTAAAAAATCATTTAATTGGTGGGGTAAGAAAAGGAGCAATTACTGAAGAGCAAGCTGAAGAGAAATTTCAAGTTTGGTTAGAAGAAAAATCAGGAAAAGTTGCTTCTAAAGAAGAAAACTTAGCAAAAGAAAAAGCAGCATCAAAAGCAAAAGCGTTAGAAGCTGAAAAAGCAGTAAACGAAGCTAGAGTAGCGTCTGCTTTAGAAGAAGTAGCAGAAGAAGTTGCTGAGCAAGTAGCAGAAACAACTAAAGAAGAAGTTGTTGCCGAGGCAACAAAAGAAGCTCCAGAAGCTCCAGTAGCAGCAGAAACAAAAGAAGAGGCTGCTGAATAAGCAAAACTTTCAACGAAATGCATAAAGAAGATTGTTTTTATTTAGGCAGAATCGTTAAAAAACATAGTTTTAAGGGCGAAGTTGTGATCAAATTAGATACAGATGAGCCAGAACTGTACAGAAATATGGAATCAGTATTTGTCGATATAGGAGGCAATCTGGTTCCATTTTTTATTAAAAAAAGTTCTTTAAGCAAAGAAACAATGCTTCGTGTTCATTTTGAAGATGTAAATTCTGAGGAAGAAGCAGATTTTATGATGAAATCAGGAATCTATCTTCCATTAAATGAATTACCACCCTTAGAAGGGAATCAATTTTATTATCATGAAATTATCGGATTTACTATAATCGATGCTATCCATGGGGACGTTGGTGTGCTAGTATATATCAATGATAAAGCGTCACAGCCAATGTTTGAAATTGAAAAAGGAGATGTAGAGATTTTTATCCCAATGATTGACGATTTTATTAAAAAAATCGATAGAGAACAAAAAGAAGTACATGTGCAAACGCCAGAAGGGCTGATCGATTTGTACATAAATTAGAGAGGTGGCCGAGTGGTCGAAGGCGCACGCCTGGAAAGTGTGTATACCTCAAAAGGGTATCGAGGGTTCGAATCCCTTCCTCTCTGCAAAAGAAAACCACAATAAAATATTGCGGTTTTCCTGGGAGAGCTAGTTAGAAAAAGAAAAGAATGATTATTATTAAGTGTCCTAAGAATGTTGAAAACAAACGTTCTTTTATTGCTTAAGCTTTTCAAAAGCAATATTAATATTTAACTTCTTTTAATTATTTGTCGTATTTGCGATTCTTTCTTCTTAAGTTCTTCTTTTCTAGCACTTGCTAATTCCCAAATGGCCGTTTCAATATCTATACTTTTACGTACTCCTTGAAAAACCATTCTAATATATTGTAGGCTATATGGTTTTGAATTTCTATTTGTTTGTTTTTTCTCTTTTAGAATATTTAAAACATCATCAGCATAAAAACCCTGAAAAAGTTTTCTTAATTCTTTTCTTTCTATTTCTGTGATCATAGGAATTATTACTTGATATTAACATATTTGTTATTATATTGTTATAGCTTTGTTACATACAATATATGTAATTTAATTTACATAAAAAAATAAAATGGAAAATATATTTACTAATATTAAGGAAAGAGTAATCCAGGTAGCTGAAAAACAACCTATTAGTAAAGAACGTTTTTTTAAAAGTATCAACATGACTTCTGCCAGTTTTCGGGGAAAAGCAAAAAATACGCCCCTAAACTCTAATGCCATTGCAACTATAATTACCAAATATCCAGAGACAGATCTCTATTGGCTAATTACCGGAAAAAGAAAAGAAGAGCTACCAATAGTATCATCAGAAGTAAATGAACCTTCTCATTCATATGGAGATTTTCCTAACAACTCCGACGAGATAAAAGAACTTATATCACTTTTAAAAAGTCAGATTAAAGACTTAAAATCAGACAAAGAAGATTTAAAAAAGATGGTACGATTGTTTAACGAAAAGAAGTAATTTTAGTCACATCAATAAATAAGTGATCACTCAAAAACCATTTTTTTTTAAAGAATTTACGATTCACCAGGAGAAAGCAGCCATGAAAGTGGGAACAGATGGGGTGTTATTAGGAGCTTGGTGTTCTCTAGATCATCATCCAGAAACTATTTTAGACATTGGTTCTGGTACGGGATTAATTGCACTAATGATCGCCCAACGTTCTAATGCGATAACGATCGATGCAGTAGAAATTAACGAAGAAGCCTATGAGGAGTCTGTAGAGAACTTTGAACGATCAGATTGGAGTGATCGATTATTTTGCTACCATAGCTCTTTTCAAGATTTTGTAAAAGAATTAAAAGAGGAAGAAGAAACCTATGATTTAATTATTTCAAATCCTCCCTTTTATTCAGAAACATTCGATTCTATCAATACAGCAAGAAATACAGCTCGGTTTACAGCCTCCCTGTCATTTCAAAATCTAATCACTGGTACTGCTGAAATTCTTTCTCAAACAGGAATATTTGCAGTCATTGTTCCTCGTAAAGAAGAACAAGCCTTTGTGTCTATTGCCTTAGAATCAAATTTATTTTTAGTAAGAGTATGTAGAGTAAAAGGGCATATTAATGCAACTATTAAAAGAAGTCTGCTAGAATTCTCGTTCCAACAAAAACCTACAATTGCACAAGAATTAGTAATCGAAACCGCTAGACATCAGTATACTACAGAATATACCTCGCTGGTAAAAGATTTTTATTTGAAAATGTAAAGAATAAGTATTAGCCATTCACATTTTCAGGATTATACCCTAAATAAGGAACCTTCTTTTCAATAAATTTAATTCCATATTCTTCTAATTCCTTTAAGATAGGTCTATATACTTCCTTTGATACAGGAATTTGTACACCAGGAGTCGTAATTTCTTTATTAAGTATTTTTAGTGTAGCAATAGCAACCGGAAGCCCTACTGTTTTAGCCATTGCAGTAAATGTTTGATTTTCTCCTTTAACGAGTAAACTACTCTCTATTTGATGCTTTTCACCATTTATTTCATAACCGAATTTATGATGCATTACAATCATATCTTTATCATTTTCTTCTAAAGTCCAAGAATCCAATAATATTTTTTGTAACATTTGCGCCGGTGTCGCATTGACCAGTCCTATTTTTTTTGTTGCGCTAAAAAGATCAAGTTCAATTAATTTATCCCACATTACATCATCTTGATCGATTTTTAAATACGATCGTAATTTTAGTTCTACAGAATCATTAGGGGAGTAGGCTAAAAATAAATTAACAAAATCTCGATATGTCATTTCCTCAGAACCTTCAATAGTATAGGTATCATCAGTCATTCCTAATTGTACAAAAATATTCCAGGCTCTAGAAAACCCGACTTTTCTAATTGTTCCTCTGTACATCGTTGGAATATTTTCTAAACCGTAAATACTTCTATACTTTAAAGAATCTCTATTAGCATAGGCTTCGTACTTTTGATCATCTAATGAAAAGAATTCAGTTCTTCTAAATAATTTATGATAAGGAATGTATTTGTAGGTACCTTCTTGAATAAACATTGCAGCACCTCCCTGACCAGCTAAAACCACATTTCTAGGATTCCAAGTAAACTTGTAATTCCATAGGTTATTGTCGCATTCAGGAGCTACTAGGCCTCCTGTAAAAGATTCAAACAATAAAATGGTAGCTCCTAGGTCATTAATTCTATCAATAGCCTCCATCGCACTCATATGATCAATCCCCGGATCTAGGCCAATTTCATTCATAAATACTAACCCCTTGCTTTTTACGACTGCATCTAATTTTTTCATCTCTTCAGAAATATAGGAGGCTGTTACCATATGCTTGTCAAATTCAACACAATCCTTAGCAACTTCTAAATGAAATCTTGCGGGTAACATAGAAATTACAATGTCTGATTTTTGAATCTCTTTTTTTCGTTGTAGTTTATTAAAAACATCGAATTGAATTGCCTGAGTGTTTGAATGATTTCCTAGAAGTTTTTGAGCATTTTCTAGAGAAATATCGGCAATGGTAATCTGTAAATTTTCAGAGTCAGATTTTTTTTGAAGATAATCGATCAAATATGAACAAGATTTTCCAGCGCCTATAACCAAGATGTTTCTCATCGTAGAATTATGTTTATTTTTGTTTAGTGACCCAACGAAAATAAAAAAAAAAGAGTTGGACTCTCCTTTTTATTTAAATTAGATATGAACAAAAATTTAGCCATCACCTCATTTTTAGGATTAACAGCAATCATAGTAGGAGCATTTGCCACTCATGGTTTTCAAGAAGTATTAACAACTCAACAAATGAATAGTCTACAAACAGGAATCCAATTTCATATTTATCATGTGATTGTTTTATTGTTTGTAAATAGCTATAAAGGATTTTCTAATCGTTTTAAAAATAAAGTAAGTATCCTATTTTATGCTGGTATCTTGTGTTTTTCAGGGTCTATATATGCGATATATATGATAGGAGTTTCTGTAAAAAATAGTTGGTTTGTGACACCTCTTGGAGGCTTGTTTTTAATAATTGGATGGCTTTTGATGACAGGTTTCTTTTTAAAAAAAACAATCAATAAATAAAAAAATATTAGGGTCATCTCGTTTAAAAATTATACTTAATTTAGCAAAAAGTTCGTACACAATTTAATTTTTTTCAATGATAGTTACAAACACGAAAACGATTTCGTTATACAATCTAGGAATCAACAACTCAAAAATTCATTATCAATTAACTTCCAATGAATTACATGCAATGATACTTCAAAAAGAACAAGGGAAAGAATCTTCTTTGGGAGCTATTGCAATACATACAGGAGAATTTACAGGGAGATCTCCCTTAGATCGTTTTATTGTAAAAGATCAAATGACCAAAGACGAAGTCTGGTGGGGTGATATTAATATTCCATTTACCACTCAAAATTTTGACACTCTTTATACCAAAGTAGTATCATATTTATCAGAAAAAGAAATTTTTGTTAGAGATAGCTACGCATGTGCTGATAAAAATTATAAACTAAACATTAGGGTTGTTAATGAATACCCTTGGAGCAATATGTTTGCTTACAATATGTTTTTGCGACCTACCGAAGAAGAGTTATGTAATTTTATTCCCGAATGGACTATCATTAACGCTCCAGGATTTATGGCTGATGCATCAATTGACGGAACTCGTCAACATAATTTTGCGATTTTAAATTTTACCAAAAAAATTGCTTTGATTGGTGGAACAGGCTATACTGGAGAAATTAAAAAAGGAATTTTTTCGGTATTAAATTTTATCCTTCCAGTATTTAAAAATACTCTGCCAATGCATTGCTCTGCCAATATTGGTCAAAAAGGAGATACTGCAATCTTTTTTGGACTATCAGGAACCGGGAAAACTACTTTATCTGCAGACCCTAATCGAAAATTAATTGGCGATGATGAACATGGGTGGACCAATGAAAATACTGTTTTTAATTTCGAGGGAGGTTGTTATGCAAAAGCGATTAATCTTACAAAAGAGAAAGAACCAGCAATTTACAAAGCCATTAAAAAGGGAGCAATTCTAGAAAATATAGTGATGGATGACAACGGTCTGATTGATTTTTCTGATACTTCTATTACACAAAATACTCGAGTAAGTTACCCTATAGATCATATAGAGAATATTCAAAAACCATCCATAGGTGAAAATCCAAAAAATATTTTCTTTTTAACGGCAGATGCATTTGGAGTATTGCCTCCAATTTCTAAACTAACACCAAGTCAAGCTGCCTATCATTTTATTTCTGGGTATACTGCAAAAGTTGCGGGAACAGAGACAGGAGTTACCAAACCAATTCCTAGTTTTTCTGCTTGTTTTGGTGCACCATTTATGCCGTTACATCCAACAAGGTATGCAGAAATGCTTCGTCTCAAAATGAAGGAGGCAGGGGTAAATGTTTGGCTGGTCAATACAGGCTGGTCTGGAGGGCAATATGGTGTTGGAAAAAGAATGGCTTTAAAGTACACACGAGCAATGATTACTGCAGCTTTAAATGGCGATCTTGGAGATTATACTTACAAAGATTATCATATTCATTCTGTATTTGGTGTAGCACAACCAAGATCTTGTCCTGGTGTTCCATCATCAGTATTAAGCCCAAGGGCAACTTGGAATAATGACGAGTCATATTATAAAACGGCATTTAAATTATCCAATGCATTTAGAAAAAACTTCAAGCAATTCGAAGAATTTGCAAGTGAAGAAATACGAAGAGGGGGCCCTCAACGCTATGCTTTTTAAGAAAAAAGAGAGATAAAAAAAAAGCATACATTCTCAACGTTCTTTTTTGAATTCTTTTTCCTACTTTTAAGTACTTTATATTTATGAATATGAGAAAATCATGGTTTAAAAATAGCGGTCCAGGAACACTTATAGCGGCAGCATTTATTGGTCCAGGAACGGTTACATTATGCACACTAGCTGGTGTAAATTTTGGCTTTCATTTATTATGGGCTATGGTATTATCTATCGTTGCAACCATTGTTTTACAAGAAATGGCTGCACGGTTGGGAATCATCTCTCAAAGAGGACTGTCTGAAGTGATTAAGTCTGAAATAAAACATCCGATTATCAATAAATTAATGATGCTTCTCATTCTTTCAGCAATAGTAATTGGTAATGCATCTTACGAAGCAGGAAATATTAGTGGTGGAATTTTAGGCTTAGAAACTATTGTTGGAGAATTTCGACTAGAAGTCGGTTATTACTCTTTAAATATTCTAAGTCTTGTTGTCGGCGTGATTGCTTTTGTATTGTTATACATAGGAAATTATAAATTTTTGGAAATAGTCTTAGTTTCTTTAGTATTAATTATGAGTCTATCGTTTTTAATTACAGCTTTTATTACCAAACCAGATATTTTAGAGATTTTTAAAGGAGCATTAGTTCCTTCAATTCCAGAAGGTAGTTTGTTGACGATTGTTGGGTTAATTGGGACAACAGTAGTCCCTTATAATTTGTTTTTACATGCGTCTTTGGTTAAAGAAAAGTGGCAAGATCAACACGATTTAAAAGCAGTAAGAAAGGATACGATTGTATCAATAATTTTAGGAGGTTTAGTGTCAATGGCAATTATAATTTCTGCTTCTTCAATAGGTTTTGGTGAAATTTCAAATGCGGTTGATTTGGCAAAAAGTTTGGCACCTCTATACGGAGATTTTGCCACTCACTTTTTGGGAATAGGATTGTTTGCAGCCGGAATTACTTCTGCGATCACTGCACCGTTAGCAGCTGCCTATGTAGTGAGAGGGTGTTTTGGATGGGAGGCAGGGTTAAGGTCAAAAAAATTTAGAGCTGTTTGGATCATTGTTTTAGTCTTAGGCATTGTTTTTTCCTCTTTAGGGGTAAAACCCATCGAGATTATTAAGTTTGCACAGGTAGCAAATGGAATCCTATTACCCATAATTGCAGGAGTTTTATTATGGGTGGTCAATAAGAAAACAATTTTAGGAAGTTTTGTAAATTCTAACATTCAAAATGCCATGGGAATTATTATTTTAATCATTACTATTTTTCTAGGTTTACGAGGATTGGATAAAGTTTTTGAACTTAATTTATTTTAATGATAGATATCAATTGTGATGTAGGTGAGGGTTTAGAGAATGACCATTTAATAATGCCGTGGATATCTTCCTGTAACATATCTTGTGGAGCACATGCTGGCTCCATGGAAACGATAGATAAAGTTATTCGATTAGCCTCAGATTACAAGGTGAAAATAGGAGCACATCCCTCCTTTCCAGATAGAAAGAATTTTGGACGAAAAGTAATGGAGCTTTCCAATGCTGAATTACAAAAAAGTATAGAGAATCAACTCCAGCTCTTTAAAGAAAGAATCGCCATACAAAACGCCCAAATACATCATGTAAAACCCCATGGAGCTTTATATAATCTAATTGCTGTAAACTCAGAAAAAGCAACCATTGTTGTCAATGCCATACAGTCTGTTTTTAAGAATATACAAATCTTTGTACCCTATCAATCTGAGATTGAAAAAGTAGCTTTAGAAAATGGAATTGATATTTTATATGAAGCTTTTGCAGACCGTACTTATAATGATAATTTAACCTTGGTATCAAGGTTATTACCCAACGCACTTATTACCGATAAAGAGCAAGTGTTAACCCAGGTAAAACAAATGGCATATTACTCGAAAGTAACCACCATTCACCATTCGATTAAGGATATCAAAGCACAAACATTTTGTATACATGGAGACACTAAAAACGCTGTTGAAATCCTAGAATATTTACATCAACATTTAGAAATTAATAATTGAATTTTAAGCGTATATACAAACCTTTTGGTAATGCGGCTATTTTAATTGAATGGCCTTCTTTGATTGACGAATCTATTATTAAAGAGATTATTGTTACTGCAAAAAAAATAGAAAAAAATGAAGCTATTCTAGATAGTGTTATTGCCTATAACTCATTACTTCTAAAATATGAAAATCCAATTTCTGACTTTGATGCCAAAATTAAACAGCTCAAAAAATACGAATCATTAAAAAAGAATACAGAAAAAAAAGCTCAAAAACTATGGGAAATACCTGTGTGTTATGACGAGAGTTTTGGAATAGATATACTAGAAATTGCAAATCAAAAAAAATATACTATTGACGAGGTTATTAATTTACATACCCAAACAAACTATTTAATTTACTTTATAGGTTTTCAACCTGGATTTCTATATTTAGGAGGATTAAATGAACAAATTCACATGCCTAGAAGATCAAATCCAAGAGTTAGAATAGACAAAGGTTCTGTTGGAATAGGTGGTGGTCAGACCGGAATCTATCCACAAGATAGTGCAGGAGGTTGGAATATTATTGGAAAATCACCTGTAGATTTTTTTATAATTTCTAAAGAGCAACCTTGCTTTGCTGAGCCAGGGGATCGGGTACAATTTTTCTCTATAGATCTAGCTACTTTTAATCAATTAGAAAAAGAGGTAGCTACCAAAGACTATACCCCTAACTTTAGTTGGTTATGATAGAAATATTACACTCAGGAATCTATTGCTCTATTCAAGACCAAGGAAGAATAGGTTTTGCCAAGATGGGAATTCCTATTTCAGGTGCTATGGATATCGTTTCTTTAGACTTAGCGAATTCATTACTTAAGAATTCAGCGTATGATGCTGTTATTGAAGTTACTTTTGGAATGGCTGTTTTTAGATTTACTACAGCTGCTGTTATTTGTATTACAGGAGGAGATTTCTCTGTAAAATTAAATGATGAGTTTTTAGAAATGCAAAAAGTTCACAACGTATCCAAAGGATCGTTACTTTCATTTGGAAAACGAAAATATGGTGCTAGAACATATATTGCTATTCAAGGTGGAATACAATCAGAATGGGTTTTAAAAAGTAGAAGCTTTTACAAAGGAATTTCTTCCAAAATTAGACTAGAAAAAGGTGATAACTATCCCTTTTTGGAGCAGAAGCTACCTCAAAACAGTCGATACTCTAAAGTAAAAGTTGATAAAAATCATTTTTATAATTCAGTATTAGAATGTTTTCAAGGACCTGAATATAATCAATTGAATGATTTTCAAAAACAACAATTACAATTGTCTTTTACTATTTCAGAAGAAAACAATCGAGTTGGATATAGATTAAATGAGGTTATTGAAAATAATTTAAATCCAATCCTTACTTCGGCGGTTATGCCCGGTTCTGTTCAGCTAACCCCCTCTGGGAAATTAATTGTTTTGATGAGAGACTGCCAAGTTACCGGTGGATATCCAAGAATTCTCCAGCTTTCAGAAAAAGCAATTTCTAGACTCAGCCAAAAAACAACTAGAGAGGAAGTTCGTTTTAAAATACAGTAATCTCCTAAATTCTCTAATGATATCTAATTCTCTAATATTATTTAAGTATTAAGACTAAGCGATTTTATTGGCATAAAAAAAGCATCCTATTGGATGCTTTTTTTTGTATCTAACAAAGAAAAAATTATTTATTTTTATCGACGTTAATTTCTATATTCTCTAAGGAACTTTCAAAAGCTTTTATTTTCTTTTCAACTTCTTCCTTTGTTCCTTCAAAAACTTGATCTTTAGTTAGTGTTTGACCATTTTCAGAAGAGGAGGTTGTAACAACTGCTTTTACTGTTCCATCTTCATTTTTAGTCATTTTAATTTTTACACTTTTTTCAACGGCAACATTTATTTCTGAAGCATTGCTATCTACCACTACGCTAATTGTCTCTGTGGTAGTTTTATGAGCATTATCACTGGTATGACCACCTAAGATAGGTGCAATTACTAATCCAATTAAACACGTTAGTTTAATAAGGATATTCATTGATGGTCCAGAAGTATCTTTAAAAGGATCACCAACGGTATCTCCAGTTACAGCAGCTTTGTGAGCTTCAGAACCTTTGTAAGTCATTTCCCCATTAATTTCTACACCTGCTTCAAAAGATTTTTTAGCATTATCCCAAGCACCACCAGCATTATTTTGAAAGATAGCCCAAAGAACACCACTTACAGTAACTCCAGCCATATACCCTCCTAACATTTCGGCAATGGCAAGATTGTCCATACTAAATAACATTGGGATAAAAGCAATTGCTAAGGGAAATCCTATGGTAAGTAAACCAGGTAATATCATTTCTTTTAGCGATGCTTGAGTAGAAATTTCTACACACTTATCGTATTCTGGTTTTCCAGTTCCTTCCATAATTCCTGGAATAACTTTAAACTGACGACGAACTTCTTGTACCATTTCCATGGCAGCTTTTCCAACAGCATTCATTGCCAAGGCAGAAAATACTACAGGAACCATTCCACCCACAAATAACATTGCTAAGACAGGGGCTTTAAAAATATTTATTCCATCAATCCCAGTAAAGGTTACATAGGCAGCAAATAAAGCCAAGGATGTTAATGCAGCAGAGGCAATGGCAAACCCTTTTCCTGTAGCAGCAGTTGTATTTCCTACAGAATCTAAAATATCTGTTCGTTCTCTAACGATTGGTTCTTGCTCACTCATTTCTGCAATACCTCCCGCATTATCCGAAATAGGACCAAACGCGTCAATTGCTAATTGCATAGCAGTTGTAGCCATCATAGCAGAGGCTGCTAATGCAACACCGTAGAATCCAGCAAACGCATATGATGCCCAAATAGCACCTGCAAATAAAATAACTGATGGGTATGTAGAAATCATCCCAGTTGCTAGACCTGCAATAATATTGGTCCCCGCTCCTGTATTCGATTGTTGTACAATTTTTAAGATTGGTGCTTTTCCTAATCCAGTATAGTATTCTGTGATAGAGGAGATGACAGCTCCTACCACTAAACCAACAAGTGTAGCATAAAAAACACTCATTCTAGAAACTTCTAATAAGCCTTCTCCAAAGAATTCCATCTTCATTGTTTCTGGTAACATGAACATACACAATACATAACATGAGATTGCCACTAAAACAATAGAAGTCCAGTTTCCTATATTTAAGGCTCCCATTACTTGAGCTTCTTTAGCGTCGTTATTTTTAATTTTTACAAGCATTGTACCAATAATAGAAATAATAATTCCAGCACCAGCGATTGCCATAGGTAATAAGATAGGGCCAATTCCTCCAAAAGCATCTGCAATACTTCCTCCCATATCTTTGATCACATAATTTCCTAATACCATTGCTGCTAAAACAGTGGCTACATAAGAACCAAATAAATCAGCTCCCATCCCTGCAACATCGCCTACGTTATCCCCAACGTTATCCGCAATAGTTGCCGGATTTCTAGGATCATCTTCTGGAATTCCTGCTTCTACCTTCCCTACTAAATCAGCACCTACATCAGCTGCTTTTGTATAGATACCTCCACCAACACGTGCAAATAAAGCAATCGATTCAGCTCCTAAAGAGAACCCTGCTAACGTTTCTAAAACAATTGTCATATCTTCCGTAGAAGTCCAAGCTCCTCCCATAAAGAAATGATAGAAAAGAATAAAGAAAGTTGTTAAACCTAATACGGCAAGACCAGCAACTCCTAATCCCATAACTGTTCCACCACCAAATGAAATTTTAAGTGCATTTGGTAAACTAGTTCGCGCGGCTTGTGTAGTTCTTACGTTAGTTTTTGTTGCTATTTTCATTCCAATATTCCCTGCAAAAGCAGAAAATATAGCTCCTGATATAAAAGCAATTACAATTAACCAATGAGTAGTTGGTACCACAAAAGATACAACGGCAAGTAAAACACTAACAATTACAACAAAGATTGCTAAAAGTCTATATTCTGCGGTTAAAAAGGCAAGAGCACCCTCATAAATGTAGTCTGAAATTTCCTTCATTTTACCATCTCCAGCATCTTGCTTCATTACCCACTTTTGCTTTATTACCATGTATATTAGGCCTAAAACTGCCAATGCAATCGGCATGTAAATCATCATTGATTCCATATTATTTTTTATTTTTATAATTTGCTCGGCAAAAGTAATAAAATAGAGCCAAATAGAAAAGCCCTTTCATCTTGAATATGAAAGGACTTCTATTTAATTTATAATGAAGGTTTTTTTATTAAATCCCCTTGTTTAGAGTGATGTTCTATCTTTTTGCTAATTTTTTAACGGTTGTCATTCCTTCTTTCGCATATATTTTTAGTAAGTACAGACCACTAGACAAGTCTTCAATATTTATCTGATCCATTGTCCTAGTTATTTTTTTCATCAGAGTCCCTTGAAGTGAATAAATCTCTACTTTTTCTAACAAGAATGAAGAAGACTTTATACTAACAGTATTAGATGACGGATTTGGATATAATGATATTGATTGGTCGAATTGAAAAGAAGTAACTTCTAATGTTGCGCAAGTTCCTACTACATAGGAATGCATATCGTTAGAAGTATTTTGATCTAAGCCATTATAGGAGTAAGTATAATAAAAATTGATAGAGCTTCCTTGAGAGGCGTTAATTTGAAATGGTACATTCGGGGTAACACTGTACCCTGGAAAAGGTCCACTTCCAGTACCATAATAAAGAAGACACGTAGGGTTTCCTGCATTTCCTCCTTGTGGAATAAATGTTATGGTTGGATTGTTAGCATCATCAGAAAACTCATAGGTGTAATGTCCGTTTTCAGGCCCTCCAATACATGATGGGGCAGGAGTGACTTCAATAGAGATAGCCGTAGATGTAGCGGTTGCATTTTCATTGTCTGTTGCACTAGCAGATACTTGGTGATTCCCTAAACTTGCGTTAGTCCACACCATTTGATATGGTTCTGTTAAGTCTTCTCCAATTTTAGTGCTACCATCAAAAAATTCAACTAAAGAAATAGAACCATTTAAATCATTTGCAACTGCTGTAATAGTTATTTCAGAACCTTGAAAAAAGGAATCACCATTTTCAGGCGATGTGATTGATACCGTTGGATCTGAATTTGCGGTAGTCTGAACAATAACTAGAACATAGCTACTGGAAAAATAGGTTCCGTCATCTACTGTAAGCTTTATTTTGTAAATTCCTTCTTCTAAATTAGAAATCATAGGGAGTTCGCTAGTGTTATTGTCAAAAATAATGACAGAGGGTCCATATATTTGTTCCCAGTTGTAATTTAAAACTGCAGTATCGATGTCTGTACTCATACTTGCATCTAGTGTAGTGGTAGTTTCAGGTAAAATTACAGTGATATTTTCTCCTGCATTGGCAATGGGAGGATTGTAACTTAAAGGAGACTGATAGATGAAAGACATTTTTCCAAGATTAAATCCACCATTTGTAAAAACAACCCGAAGGATATGATTGCCTTCGTTTAGCTCGATGGAATTTACCGTCTGACTTGCCCAAGTATCCCAGCCATTGGTGGAAGGAACTGTAATAGAAGGACTTACTGTATTTCCATCAATTTCTAAATAAAAAGGTCCCCCTCCGATATTACTGTCTGAGGCATATCTAAAGGAGAGGTTATAAACGCCTGCAGTCTCAACATTAATAGAGTACTCCAACCATTCTCCGGCTTCAATCCATCCTACAGTAGCTCCTTCTGAACTGTCTGATACTGCATCTACATATTCAACTGTTCTATATTCACCATTGTTTCCGGTATTTGAATCATTGTATGAAATTCCTTGTCCAATTCCTCCCTCATATTCATCATAATTTCCAGCTTCTATATCTCCAGGGATTGTAAAATCTGTCCCTAAAAAAGGAACTTGCTCTCCCACTTGTATTTGTATGATATTACTTATATTAAATGAAGTTCCTACAAAGACTCTAGCATACATTCCATGCATTCCTAAGTTTAAATTTTGTGCTTGAAAATTATAAGGTGCCGTGCTGTCTTCTCCTAAAAGAGAATTACCATCATAAAACTCAACTTTTGTGATTCCATCACCTGAAGTAACAACAGATAAGTTAACGCTTCCATTTGTATAGGCTTGATAAAAGTCTGATGAAATTACACCACTAACATTAATGTCTTTACTGGTCACCAACTGATGGGCAGGAACAGGTAAAACATAGTTATCAGAAAAAGTAACATTTATTGCTGTGTTTGAATAATTTTGAGCAACATAAGTGATGTCTCCATTATTATTAAATGCTACAGCAATTGGGTGATTAGCAGTGATTGAAGCATCTACTTGACCTAAGGCATTCATGGCATGAAGCCAATGATATGTTTGTGCATCTGAAATTCCAAATTTCAATTCTCGATCTGGATACGAATCATATAAATCAATAGCAGCTTGAGGGTCTGTAAAGGATAAATATTTCCAGTAAGTATCATGCCATAAATTAGGGTTTTCTTGATTCTCTAAGATTCCTGTATTTTCAGTTATTTCAGACCATAAATTTTCTGCATAGTTAATATTGTGTCCTAGATATAGAGATCCTGCATGAATAGGGTACAATTCTATACCATAGGCTGCAGCAATGTCTGACGTCCAAAAAGTTTGATTGTCGTATCCATTTCCCCATATTCTTGAAGCAACCGAATAACCATATCCTGGTTTAAAAGTTCTTTCATTAATATCAAACCAATACTCTTCAGCAGCTGTTTGTTCTGTCGTGTAAATATAAATTCCTAAATCTCTGATGGTTGTGTTATTTGTAACACTTCCCCAATGAATGAGAGAAGCAGCAAATTGCATACTTTCAGAACTAGATTCTTGATCGTTTCCAAATGGAAAAGTAGCAAAACCATTTGCCCAGCTATGTCCTGCATAGGGGCTAAAATTTCTTAGAAAAGGAAATTGAGTATCGTTTCTGTCATAGGAGGCAGCATCTCGAACCAATAGATTAATCATTTCTCCCCATTCAGAAGACCAACCGGGTTGATATTGTTCTATAAATGCAGCAGCGTGAATAAAATATCCCCAGTGGAAATGATGATCATTAATATTGTTATCTTGGCCATGACCAGCAGGATATCCTATCATTGTAGACCAATTATCATTATAGTAAAAAATAAATGCAACTTCTCCAGATTCAGCTTTTAACCAATCTTCAAGACGATCCTTAATTGTTGTAATTATTTTATCTCTGGCTTCTATTTTTCCTATTTGATCTGCAATCCTAGCAGTTTGAATTAATCGATTCATTACTTGGCCTTCATTGTAAGAGTCTGTCCAAGTAGCCAGCCCATCATTTTCAATCAAAGAAATTTTAGCATTTAATTCTGAGGGATTAAAACCATTACTATAATTCGCTCTATCTGGCAGAGTTGGTAAAATCCCTTTAAAAGTATTTTCTACGATAAATGAATTACCATCTAATGTTTTGATGTTTCCACGAATAGAATTAAACGTATACCCTAATGGTTGTGGTGAGCTAGAAGACAAATTTGCCCATTGATGAGGTAATAACCCAAGTAAAACGTTAGATTCTGTTCCCTCTTTAACATCAGTGGTTACAGTAAAAGTTGTTGAAAGTTTAGAATTATTTTCATTATAATTCCAACTTACTTCTGTATTTATTGGAAATACATAGGCGTATTTTTTATATTCATTGGCCACTGTAGAAATTGAAACACCAGTAGATGGGATATAGGCTAAAGACCAATAGTTTTTTCCGTTTAATGAGGAGGTAAATGTAGTGCCACTTTGTGTCCAAGTACTTCCAGTGGGAGCATAGATAGCATAGTTGGCACCATAATTTGAATTGGTAACAACTAACATCTCATCAGTAATTGTTACTGTTCCATTATTCACGACTACTTTTGCTTGGTCTGATGATTGCTTTGTAAAATAAAGAAACGGCATGGCAATTCCAGCGGTTGCTTTAAAATGATGTGAATTATCATCCCAATCCATCGTTACGGTCCAATCTGTAAAATCTGAAATAGTTGTTTTGGATGTATTCATCCCAGTAACTCCTACAACAACGGGTTGAGACCCATCGGAAGGCTGGGTGCTCCCGTTTGGAGTTGATACTGGTACAATATGGTTCACGATTAAACCACTATTTATTGTTTCTAGGGCTAGTGGGTAATTGAATAAATTATTAGCATGGTTTTCTTTTACTAATTTAGACCACCAATCATTTGTAGGTATTGGTTTTCCAACAGCATTACCACTCACTTGAGGTGATCCTGCAGGTACTAAATTTCTCCCTGCAGAATCAACACCAGGAAAGGAATTTGTATAACTACCGCTGCCAACATTAGTGATTTGTGCATTGCTTCTTGTAAAGCAAACACATAGAATTACGATAAAAAAAAGTTTTAGGAAACCAGTATTATTTTTCATTTTTTCATTTTTATACCAAACAAATTTAAAATAAAATACCTTCTAAAAAATGTTGCTTCACCAATACAAAAACAATACATATACGCTATATGTTAGAAAAAAAGGTATAAAAACCAATACAAGATCTATAATCCTTTATTACATTAAAACAAGAGGCCAGTAGAAAATGTAATTCCAAATTTTCGAGCTCCGGGATTATTTAAATAATTTCCTCTAAAGTTCAAGTCTACTCGAAGAACTTTTAAAATATTTCCGATACCAATACTGTATTCGAAATAAGGTCTATTATTTGGAGCTTGTAGGGATATTTGTAGAGGATTATTTGTGTTATTTAACGCAAGGTTTTCTTGAGAGATTTCTCCCCAGGCAGTCCTAAACCCTACGATAGTCCTTAAATTTAGTTTTCTTAAAAAAGGAATTCTAGCAAACAATCGTCCATTAAAATTATGTTGAAGATGAAAAGTTGTGTAGGTGTCAGTTACAAATTCATAAAAATCAAGTTGATTAAATGTATTAAAAAAAGCAAAATAAGTTTGATTTCCAGGAATAACACTTAATAAGCTAAGGGGTACTTTGCCAAATGTTTTTCCTGCTTCTAACGATGTTTTTAATCTACCAAAACCTCCTATAAACCATGGCTGAGTATACGAAAATTGAATCTTAGTGTATTTAAAGTCACTATTAAAAATAGCGTTATCTCCACGAGTAACTTGTAAAAACAGATTCCTCTGTTTTTCGGCATTCGTTTTTCGTTCTACACCAGAGCCCGATACTTTCCTTCCAGGAAAAAAATTTGCAGTAAAAATTGTTTCAAATTGATTAATTTGGGATGAAATACCTGATGGAGATGAAGGGTCTACATAGTCAAGAATAAAACTCTCTGATGCAGCGCTTAAAATTTTATAGCTTCCAGAAAGACTCAAAACAAAATTTTTAAAAGGTTCTGCTTCAATACTTAGTTTTGATAAATTAATTTTTGTAAGCCTGTTATTTTGTCCAGTTCCTATTATCGATGAAGAGCCATTACTTCTTCCTAGAACATCTGTGGAGGCAGTTAGACTTGCACCTATTTGTTCTACATCACGCCTATTTCCTCCAGAAATAATTAATCTATTTTTTTTATTCAATAAGGCTTTTCCTTGAATACCATATTTTATTTTTTTGTCTTTAAACCCGAAAGCTGTAAAGCCTTCAATTCTCCAAGGATCGTTGTAGTTATAGTAGGTCCTTCCTCCGGTTCTTATACGCAATCCTTCTACATCGTTATAGCCAAATGTCGAAAAAATCGGACCATAATCAAAATTAATACTATCAAACTCATAATAGCCTGAGGATAAAGTTGCTATTGTATTATAAATTTTTTTGAATTTTTTTACAGTTTTTAAGGTGTCTAGTAAGGTGTAGATTCCTTGCTCATCTTTATTCAACTTTTCGACTCTATTTTTCCTCCAAAATTCATCAGACTTTTGATAAATTGTTTCATCAGAGGGATATTTTTTTTGATCATAAAACTGAGTATCTAGTTTTTGATCAAATTCATAATTTGTATACAAGGTAGTTCGTTTTCCATACAACCCTTTTGATTTTTCTTTTTTGTTTATGGCAAAATCCGATAAGAAATAATCTCTTTTTAATAAAAATACAGTATCGTTTACGATATCAAACTCTTGTTCTATATAAATATCTTTTACCCAGTTAATATTAGCATTTTTTGAGGCTTGCATGTTAATTTCTTTTACTGCATACGTACTATCATTCACCCAAAAATCTCCTTTAAAGGTTAATTCATTTTTTCTTCTTGGGTAGTAGATAATATTATAACACCATTTGTTATCAATATAAGCACTGTCAGATAAATAATAATTATAATTACTAATTCCAGTTTTTGATAAAGGACTTACAAAACTTTTATAAAAGAACTTTATATGATTATCATAAATATCGTAGTCATTATACAGATCATCTATAAAATCTATAATAGCTTGATTGTTGCTAAATCCTGTATTCTTATTTCCTTTAATAATTTCTTTTTCTTTATTTAAAAGATTATCTCCATAGACTTCAGAAACTGATTCATTTAAAAAAACAGGAAGATATGTTTTACCTGTGATAGAAGAAGTGTCAATATTTTTAAAGACAAATTCCATACCTCTAAAAATCCTTTTTTTCTTAAAAGAACTATCAATTGCATTTAAATCAAATTCTACTTTTTGGTATTTTTTATAGTGATATTGTTTGACTTTCTTGAGTCCGTTTTGACGTCTTTTTTTCCAAATCTGTTTAAGAATTTCAATGGCTGGATTATTTTTTTTTGGTTGTTTTCCAACGGCAATAACTACTTCATTTAAGGTGTTGGCTTCTTCTTCTAAAATAAAAGTAAGATCATATTCAATTTTTTTTGATAAGTCATATTCTATGGTTTGATAGCCAATAAAAGAAATTACAAGTTGATTCCAATTTTTTTTTGATTCCAGATAGAATCGTCCATTTTCATCTGAAATGGTACCTTCTATAGATCCCTTAAAAAGAACACTGGCAAATGCGATGGGTTCATTAAATTCATCAAAAATTCTCCCACCAACTTTTGTTTGTGCTAAAAAACTACTTGTTGTTAGAAGTGTAAGTAAAAAAAATAGGAGTCTCCTCATCTTAACAAATCACTGTATCAAATTTTTTGAAGTTAGTAAAAAGAAACGTAGTAAAACCCTAATGATATAAAACTTCTTTAACAGCTTTTATTACATCTTTACTATTGGGTATCCAAGCTTCTAGTAATACTGGTGAATATGGGGCAGGAGTATCTGCTGTAGTAATCCTTTTTATAGGAGCATCTAAATAATCAAAAGCTTCATCTTGGATTCTATATGTTATTTCTGTAGAAATACTTCCAAAAGGCCAGGATTCTTCTAAAATAACCAAGCGATTTGTTTTCTTAACAGATTCAATAATTGCTGCATGATCCATAGGACGAACGGTTCTTAAATCAATAATTTCTATTGATATTCCTTCCTTTCCCAACTCATCTGCTGCGATGTATGCTTCTTTGATAATTTTACCAAAAGAAACAACAGTAACATCTGAACCAGCTCTTTTAATATCTGCAACTCCTATAGGAATGATGTATTCTCCTTCAGGAATTTCCATTTTATCACCATACATTTGTTCAGATTCCATAAAAATAACAGGATCATCGTCTCTAATAGCAGCTTTTAATAATCCTTTCGCATCGTATGGATTTGATGGGACGATTACCTTTAGACCTGGAGTATTTGCAAACCAGTTTTCAAATGCCTGAGAGTGAGTTGCACCCAGTTGACCTGCAGAACCAGTAGGTCCTCTAAAAACAATTGGGCAATTAAACTGACCGGCTGACATTTGCCTTATTTTAGCAGCATTATTGATAATTTGATCAATTCCCACCAATGAAAAATTAAACGTCATATATTCTACGATTGGTCTATTTCCATTCATAGCAGAACCCACGGCGATTCCTCCAAAACCTAATTCTGCGATAGGAGCATCGATAATTCTTTTTTCTCCAAATTCATCAAGCATTCCCTTACTAGCCTTATAAGCACCATTATATTCTGCAACCTCTTCACCAATTAAATAGATGGTTTCATCCGTTCGCATTTCTTCACTCATCGCCTCACAAATAGCTTCTCTAAACTGAACTGTTTTCATGTGTTATATTCTAGTTGTATTATGGAAAGCAAAAATAAGGAAAATAAGAATAATAAAAATGGACTTTATTATGGAAATTTAATAATGTGGTGTTTTTTTTTAAAAATCAATTATTTCTCTATTTTTTTGTGAATTGAAACATAAATATTATATTTTTCAAATCGTTTAATCTCAATAAAATGGTGCAGTAAAGAGGTATATTTTTTATCACTTACATTATATACATTAGAGAAAAATACATAGGAGTTATTTTTATTAAAATGAGTAAATGACCTATGATCTCCAGATAAATCAATCTCATCAATTGTATTTACATTTGGAAAAAAAGTACCTACTTGCTTAAAATCAATTTTTTTGGCTTCTAAAAACGCAATTGCATCTCGTCTTAATGTATGATAGGGGACATGTGCTAATGTAGCATCCCATCCCTGCGAAATCTTCTCGGGGTAAATCCATAGATTTCCTGTTATCAGTCCAGTAAATAGCAATAGATAGATGGTTTTTTTATTTTTCTTTAATTCGAGGATCATTAAAAAAGCTACCAAAGTGAAACAAATATATGATACAATAAAATAACGATGTCCAAATGCATTTGTTGAAAATAATATAGTGATTACAATAAACATCACAGAGGAAAACCCAAGAAAAATTAGTTGTTGAATTGATTTATTTTTAGATATTTTTTGTCTGAAAACCCACAATGAAATGAGTAGAAAAATAAAAATAAAAACTCTACCAAAATCTAAATACCTCCAAATTAAAACTAAAGAATTTATTAAAAATTGTTTAAAATCTGCTAATTTCCACATAGATGCCCATGGAGATTCGGGATGAGTTTGTAACCATCCTTTGGTAACTATTCTCCAAATCACAAAAATTATTCCAGGTAAAGCCGTTGTAAAATAGAATCTAAAGAATTGAAAATTGAGTAGCTTTTTTATTTTTTTCTTCTCAACAATTGAATGATTGAAAATTTCAAAAAGGAATACTCCAGCAAAAAGCATCATACTCCTGAAAGAAATAATACTCAGAAAGAAAAGACCTGTAAATTTCCAGATCTTATGTTTATATAAAATCCCGCTTACCGTAAGAAAAAAGAAGAATATGATGATGATTTCAGGATTGACTAATACAAAAGAGGTAAGTAATGTTGGATCAGCCAGAATTAGTATAAGTCCAAGAATAGTTAGCCGATCATCATTAGTATAGAAATTAACAAAATGATACAATTGATACACAGTACCTACAATAAAAGGAAGCATTGTGAGATGACTTACCCATGAAGAATGCCCCATGATTTTCCATACACTAGCTAGCAGAAAACCTAAGAATGGAGGATGCCCAGGATCAAAATTATCAGGGATCATCCAATTAAAAAGATCATGATAAAATAATTGATTTCCCAATTTGGAAGCAAATAAAACATTGTCCCAAAACATTCCAAAATCATACGATACTGCAAAAACAATCAAGCCAATCACAAGGCTTATCCCCAATGGTTTTTTTATGTTATTTTTTTTCTGATAAGTCATGTTTTTTTAGAAACCTATTACTTTTTATTCTTTCAATTTTTTAAAAAAGAATTGAAATTCATTACAATAATACCTTTCTTTTGTATAAAGTGCCTATCGTATTTAAAATAATAATTAAAAAATACTATGCACGCATAGTATTTTTTAATTATTTATTCTATCTTTGGAACAGTTAAATTAAACATATAATTACATGAAAATATTAGTTTGTATCAGTCATGTGCCTGATACCACTTCAAAAATAAATTTTACAGATAACGATACAAAATTCGATACCAATGGAGTTCAGTTTGTAATTAATCCTTACGATGAGTTTGTATTAACACGCGCCATGTGGTTTAAAGAAAAGCAAGGTGCAACTGTTACTGTGGTAAATGTAGGAAGCTCAATTACCGAACCCACTCTAAGAAAGGCACTTGCCATTGGAGCAGACGATGCAATAAGGGTAAATACAATCCCAGAGGATGGTTTGTCGGTTGCAAAAGAATTGTCAGCTGTGGTTAAAAATGGAGGATATGATTTAGTATTAGCAGGTAAAGAATCAAGTGATTATAATGGTCAAATGGTACCTGGAATGCTATCAGGATTAACAGGATTTAATTTTATAAATGGTTGTGTAGGAATAGAAATAGAAGGAACGAATGTTACAGCCACCAGAGAAATAGATGGAGGAAATGAATCGCTAACTACCAAACTACCCCTTGTTGTTGGGGGTCAAAAAGGAATTGTTGAAGAATCAGATTTACGGATTCCAAACATGCGAGGGATCATGATGGCACGTAAAAAACCTTTAACGGTTATTGAATCGATACACTCTGAGAATGCAACATCTACTGAATCTTTTGAGAAACCAGCACCAAAAGGAGCGGTCAAACTAGTGGATGCCAATAATATTGATGAGTTAATTAGTTTATTACATAACGAAGCAAAAGTAATTTAATCATAAGAAAAGATAAGATATGTCAGTATTAGTATATGCGAGTTCACCCGATGGAAAATTCAAAAAATCAGCATTTGAAGTTGTTTCTTATGGAAGTAAAATAGCTCAAGAATTAGGAACTGATCTAATTTCACTCACGATCAATGCAGCAGATGTTTCGGAGTTACAAAACTATGGTTCAGAAACAATCGTTACAGTAAATAAAAGCGAGTTGACTGTTTTTAATGCACAAAAATATGCTTCAGTAATTCAAGAAGTTGCCCAAGCGAAAGAAGTTAGTTTAGTAATCATCGATTCAAGCATTGATGGACTATATCTTGCACCACTAGTATCTGTCGCTTTAAGCGCTGGATATGCATCAAATGTTGTTGCTGCGCCAAGTTCTATAAGTCCATTTACTGTAAAAAGAAAAGCTTTTTCAAATAAAGGATTTAATAACACAGTTATTTCAACAACTAATAAGGTGATAGGATTAGCAAAGAATTCATATGGGATTCACGAAAATTTAGTGTCTGCCACTATCGAAAGTTTTGAAGTTTCTGGAAATAATTCAGAACAAGGAGTTACATCAATTAGCATTGATAAAGCAGCTGGAAAAGTTACGATTGCAGATGCAGATGTAGTTGTTTCTGCTGGAAGGGGTTTAAAAGGACCAGAAAATTGGGAAATGATTGAAGAATTGGCAGATGTTTTAGGGGCTGCAACAGCTTGCTCTAAACCAGTTTCTGACTTAGGTTGGAGACCACACGGAGAGCATGTTGGGCAAACCGGTAAACCAGTTGCCACCAATTTGTACATAGCTATTGGGATTTCTGGAGCGATTCAACATTTAGCAGGAATTAATGCTTCAAAAGTAAAAGTTGTCATTAATACAGATCCAGAAGCTCCCTTCTTTAAGGCAGCCGATTATGGGGTTGTTGGTGATGCTTTTGAAGTGGTTCCTCAATTAATTAGCAAACTCAAAGATTTTAAAGCGCAAAACTCATAATTTTTAGTAAATTGTGCCCAAGTAAAGGGCTGTCTAATTTATGGTCATTACCACGAATTAGATAGCTTTTTTTTATTTTAATAATCAATGAGTTTAATAAAATTAACAATAAAAGGAATCTCTTATAGTCAAACTCAAAGTGGAGCTTATGCTTTGGTTTTGAGCGAAATGGATGGATCGAGAACACTTCCAATTATCATTGGAGCCTTTGAAGCACAATCGATCGCCATTGCGTTGGAAAAAGAGATTAGACCACCAAGACCTCTTACACATGATTTATTTAAAACATTTTCAGAACGTTTTAATATTCACGTGAAGCAAGTAATTATTCATAAATTAGTCGATGGTATTTTCTTTTCTAGTTTAATTTGTGAAAAAGAAGGTAAGGAGGAAATTATAGATACAAGAACTTCAGATGCCATTGCCATCGCTGTTCGCTTTAAAGCGCCAATATATACCTATGAAAATATTTTAGACAAGGCAGGTATTTATTTAAAAATTGAAGAAGAAATTGCGATTAAAGGCACTTTAGATCCAGATTCTGTTGAAGTAACTTTAGAGCCTTCACATACATCTAAATCATCAAATTTTTCAGAAGATTCATTAGATGATCTTCATCACCAATTAAAAGAAGCTGTCGTCAATGAAAATTATGAATTGGCAGCAAGAATCAGAGATGAAATTAGTAAAAGATCTTAAGGTATTATTATGAAAAAATATATTTTTATCACCCTCTCTTTTATTTCAATTATTGCGAATGCCCAAAGTATTGAAAAAGAGTGGAAATTTGAATCCATTAAAAATAACAAGGGAGCCTCTATTATAGAAATTAATGCTAGTGATTCATTGAATCTTGCAGAGGGTAAATTTAATTATTCATTAATAGCAAAAGATAGTTTAAAAGCGAAAGGGAGTTTTACGTATCAGAATGATCGTCTAATTTTTAAGTATTCATCACCTAAAGATACCGTACGAAATTATCGCATCAACCAACTAACAGATTCCATATTAGTTGTATCTGAAAACGGGGTGTTATACTCGTTCACATCAAACCTTTCATTACAAGAAAATGCGTTGATAGTTACTGATATAGCAGATACTATAGTGCCTAGCCAAGGATTTTCTTTCACAAGTTTGTGGAAAGGTATCTTGGGGATGATAGTTTTGTTGATTATTGCATTTTTATTTAGTGCTAATAGAAGAGCGATTAATTGGAGAAAAGTAGGGATAGGAGTATCACTTCAGTTATTAATTGCCATAGGCGTTTTAAAAATATCTTTTATTCAGAAGGGTTTTGAAATGATTGGGAGAATTTTTATTGAAATTCTAGAATATACAAAAGCCGGAAGTAAATTCTTGTTTGACGGTTTGATAGCAGATATGGATACTTTTGGATATATTTTTGCATTCCAAGTATTACCTACTATTATCTTTTTTTCAGCCTTAACCTCATTGTTTTTTTATCTTGGAATCATTCAATGGATTGTAAAAATTTTAGCCATTGGCCTTTCTAAATTCTTGGGAATTTCTGGAATGGAAAGTTTGTCTGTAGCAGGGAATATATTTCTTGGTCAAACAGAAGCTCCATTATTAATTAAAGCGTATTTAGAAAAAATGAATAAGTCTGAAATGCTGCTGGTAATGATTGGAGGAATGGCTACTGTTGCAGGAGCTGTATTAGCTGCCTATATAGGATTTTTGGGAGGGGGAGATAAAGCCTTAGAATTAGTCTTTGCAAAGCACTTATTGGCTGCATCAGTGATGGCAGCCCCAGGAGCCATTGTTATTGCTAAAATTTTATATCCACAAACCGAAGAAGTAAATACAGATGTTAGGGTTTCACAAGAGAAAATAGGTTCTAATATCCTCGATGCGATTGCAAATGGAACAACTGAAGGACTAAAGCTAGCGGTAAATGTTGGTGCGATGCTTTTGGTTTTTGTTGCTATTATAGCAATGATTAATGGAGTTTTAGGCTGGGTAGGTAATATCACTTCATTAAATGAATGGATAGCTGTTCATACCTCATATCAAAGTTTTTCACTAGAAGTAATTCTCGGGGCTATTTTTGCACCTTTAATGTGGTTGATAGGAGTTGCTAGTGAAGATTCAATTCTAATGGGACAATTACTAGGAATTAAATTAGCAGCAAGCGAATTTATAGGATATATTCAGTTAGCAGAACTAAAAAATATTACTAATGAGATTCATCTGACGTTCAATAAATCAATTATAATGGCCACCTATATGTTATGTGGATTTGCAAATTTTGCATCCATAGGAATTCAAATAGGAGGGATTGGTTCTTTGGCGCCTGGTCAAAGAAAAACATTGTCAGAATTTGGAATGAAAGCACTTATAGGTGGAACCATTGCCTCATTAATGTCTGCTACCATTGCTGGAATGATTATTGGGTAATCTATAAACAAATCGTTAATAACTTTATTGCAGATCAATCAAGCTTCAATTCAAACAAATTGAAGCTTTATTTATTTTTGATATTTAAGAAATGAATGAATTATGAAGCAATACCACGATTTAGTTAAACACGTTTTAGAAAACGGAAATCAAAAAGGAGATAGAACAGGTACCGGAACTAAAAGTGTTTTTGGATACCAGATGAGGTTTGACCTGAGCGAAGGTTTTCCTATGGTAACAACTAAAAAATTACATCTAAAATCGATTATTTATGAATTGTTATGGTTTATAAAAGGAGATACTAATGTGCAATATTTGCAAGAGAATGGTGTTAGGATTTGGAACGAATGGGCTGACGAAAATGGCGACTTAGGTCCAGTTTACGGTCACCAGTGGCGAAATTGGAATAGTGATGATATCGATCAGTTAAAAGAAGTAATTAAAACATTAAAGAATAATCCTAATAGTAGGAGAATGTTAATTTCTGCTTGGAATCCAAGTGTACTTCCAGATACTTCAGTTTCGTTTTCAGAGAATGTTGCAAATGGAAAAGCAGCTTTGCCTCCCTGCCATGCATTCTTTCAATTTTATGTCTCAGATGGCAAATTATCATGTCAATTATATCAAAGAAGTGCAGATATTTTCTTAGGAGTGCCATTTAATATTGCATCCTACGCATTATTTACAATGATGATGGCACAGGTATGTGGGTATGAGGCAGGAGAGTTTATTCACACATTTGGTGATGCACATATCTATAGCAATCATTCTGAACAACTAGAATTGCAATTATCAAGAGAGCTTAGACCCTTGCCTACCATGAAAATAAATCCATTAGTGCAAAGTATTTTTGATTTTACTTTTGATGATTTTGAGCTGTCAAATTATAACCCACATCCTCATATTAAAGGGGCTGTTGCCATATAAATAAGATTTTATGATTACACTCATTGCTGCCATAGGAAATAATAATGAACTAGGGAAGGATAATGACCTTATTTGGCATTTACCAGCAGATTTAAAGCGTTTTAAAAAAATCACTTCAGGACACACCATTTTGATGGGAAGAAATACTTTTGAATCTATCGGGAAGCCACTTCCTAACAGAAAATCTGTAATTATTACAAGAAATAAACGCTACCAAAAAGAAGATTGTGAGATAGTTCATAGTTTAGAAGAAGCGATTGAATTGGTGAAAGATTGCCAAGACGTATTTATTATTGGAGGTGCCCAAATTTATAAAGAAGCCATTCAAAAAAAATTGGTTGATCAATTGGATATCACACAAGTGCATAATGATTTTGAGGCAGATGTATTTTTTCCGTCCATAGATTTAACATCATGGAAAGAGTTTTCAAGAGAGGATTTTGTGCCAGACGACAAGAATAAATATCACTATAGTTTTATAAAATACAAGAAAATTATCTAATTCTTACTAGCGGTCCTTTTCCACCATCGAGTCTCATGTTATATTTTTGTTGAGCAAATAAAAAGTAATTAAACAACTGGTAATTTACTTCTAACCCATAATTTATTTGAGGATTATAATCAATCACATTTCCATAAATAGATGCATCATATTGACTTGGGTTCTGGGCTCTTAAATTCCAATTGGTTACGTAGATAGAATTTCTGTTTTCTAAAAAATTTTGTGAATAATAACCTTTAGGCCTGGCAATTGTATTTAAATAAAGTGTAAAGCCCACATCAAAAATAATAATTTCATACTCCAAACTATCATTTGCAATAACAACAGGTTTTTCATTTTCCTTTAAATTATCTTTAAGAGGAGAAGAACCACAGGCATAGACAATAAAAAAGACAATCGAAAGGTTTAAAAATCGATATAAAATCCTCATAAATACATTTTTATCTTATGTATAAATTTGCAAAAAAAATCGTTACAAAAAGAATGTTTTATAAATTTTAACTTTTTACAAGGAAGAAGTATCTTTATAAAAATTAACAATCATATGAGAATATTTTTATTCATAATACTTTTTTTAGGGATTCAAGTTGGCTTTGCACAAATTTTATCAGAAAAAGAGAGAGCGATCCTCAAGGACGAATTATTGGAAGATAGATTTCAAAATTTATTACCACAATTAATGGATGCCTCGGGTCTTGATATGTGGCTTTTAATCTCTAGAGAATACAATGAAGACCCTGTTCTTAAAACCATGTTGCCTGCAAAATGGCTCAACGCAAGAAGGAGGACTATTATTCTCTTTTATAGGGATAAAGAAAAAGATACCCTAGAGCGAATAGCTGTAGCAAGATACGATATAGGAAAGAGTATTAAATCTGCATGGAATAAAGAAGAAGAACCTAATCAATGGAATGCTCTATCAAAGATTATTGGAGAAAGGAATCCATCAAAAATTGGAGTCAATTTTTCTAAACATTTTGCATTGGCAGATGGATTAGTAAAAACTGATTATGAAGAATTAATACAAAACTTGCCAGATACATTAACTTCAAAACTTGTTTCGGCAGAACAATTAGCGATTGCTTGGATAGAGACAAGAACAGAAAAAGAGATGCAATTGTTTAAAAAACTTGTTAAAGTAACCCATGATGTTATTGATATTGCTTTTTCAGAAAAAGTGATAGAACCAGGAAAAACAACAACAGATGATGTTGTTTGGTATTTACGTCAAAAAGTAACAGATTTAGGATTAGAAACATGGTTTCATCCAACCATAGACATACAAAGAACTCAACAAGAATTAAAATCTCATATTTATTCATTTACCAAAGGTGAAAAAGATAAAATTATTCAAAAAGGAGATTTATTGCACTGCGATTTTGGAATCACATATATTGGATTAAATACAGATTGTCAACAACATGCATATGTATTAAAAGATGATGAAACAGCTGTTCCAGACTATTTAGCGAAAGCCTTTAGAAAAGGAAATCGATTACAAGATATTTTAACTACAAACATGCGAGAAGGTAAGACAGGAAACGAGATTCTTTTACAATCTCTTTCTGAGGCTAAAAAAGAAGGATTAAACCCATCAATATATACTCACCCACTGGGGAAGTACGGTCATAGTGCAGGAACTACTATTGGAATGTGGGATTCGCAAGGAGGAGTTCCTTTCAATGGAGAGTATCCCCTTCATAAAAATACGGTATATGCAATAGAATTAAATGTAACCGTCACAATTCCAGAATGGAAAAAAGACATTAGAATTATGTTAGAAGAAGCTGGTTTTTATGGAGACAACTTCTTTGAATATGTTAATGAAAGGCAGTTAGCAATTAAGCCAATTAATACAAATAAATAAGTTGTTTACCCTTTGTAGTGATAATGAACCTCTAAATACCAACACGATTAAACAAAGATGTTGAAAATATTAAAATAAATAGGCTGTTACCAATCGAAGCCCTACAAATATAAGTATTGCCAATGTTCCATAGATGGCTACTTTTTTTGCGGTATTTTTATAATAATCTTTATGGTTTTTCGCATCTTTTCTGTAAGAAAAAACCATAAAAATTATAAAAGTGATAATAAAAATAATTGCAAAAATGATTCTACCAGTTGTAAACATAAATTATGTATTTTTAACAAAATTACGAATTAAATGAAAACTGCCATTGTTTTTGGAGCAACTTCAGGAATTGGAAAGGTAATGACTGAAATTTTAGTTAATCAAGGAGGTAAAGTTGCAGTGACAGGTCGTCGATTAGAGAAACTGCAAGACCTCAAAAAAAAATATCCAGATCAGGTTTATATTGCAAAAAATGATATCCAACAAGTGGATGAGTTACATAAAATCTTCAATGAAATTGTTTCCGAATTTAAAACTATTGACCTCATTATTCAGTCATCAGGAGTAGGGTATATTAATCCCAAACTAGAGTGGACTAAAGAGATTGAAACGATAAAAACAAATGTAATTGGAGTAACTAAGTTATATGACTTGTCATATAACCTATTTAAAAAACAAGGTTGGGGTCATCTAGTAGGTATTACTTCGATCGCATCTATTAGAGGGAATCGAGGAGCTCCAGCTTATTTTGCCTCAAAAGCCTATCAAAAAGCCTATCTTGAAAGCTTGTACATTAAAACAAAAACCATTAAGACAAAGAAGGTATACATCACAGACATACGCCCAGGATTTGTAGATACCCCCATGGCTTTAGGAAATGGTATTTTTTGGATGGTACCCCTAGAAAAAGCTGCTGAGCAGATCTATTCTGCTATCAAAAAGAAAAAAAGAGTTGCGTATATTTCAAAGCGTTGGGCAATCATCGCTTTTGTTTTAAAAATAGTACCAGCTTGGATGCTTAAAAAATTGATTTAAAAACGATAACCATATAAGATACATGAAAAAATATACAGATGCCGTTCATAAATTTCATACATCATTCGGACTAGGGATTAAAGATACTCCAATAGCCAACATCGGAGAAGCAAAAAATTTACTTCGTTTTAATTTGATGAAAGAAGAAAATGAAGAATATTTTGAAGCTGCTAATAATAATGATTTAATAGAGGTTGCTGATGCCTTGGGTGATATGTTATATATTTTGGCAGGAACAATTATAGAACACGGAATGCAGCACAAGATTGCAGAAGTATTTGATGAAATTCAACGAAGTAATATGAGTAAACTTGGTGAAGATGGAAAACCAATTTACCGAGAAGATGGTAAAGTACTCAAAGGACCTAATTACTTTAAGCCAAATATTGGCGACATTCTAGAAGATTAATCTTCTAAGAGGACTATACTCTTGAAAAAATTTAACTAAAGTTCAAAATTTTGTCCTTGTAATGCAAATTTAAAACCAAGTAATTCCAATTCATCCCGTTCTTTAGCATTTGGCTGAAGTGTAGGATTGGTATGATTAAAGTGGATAAAAATAATTTTATTCTTAATTTTTAGGGGTTTATTTTTAAATAAAGAAACGGTTTCTTCTATAAAAGGGTGAGGAACTTCATTCATAGGTCTATCGATTTCACCTTCTTTTAAAAAAGTAGCATCTAAAAAAGCGTAATCTACTTTGGAAACTTCGTCAACGATATCTTTTTCCCATAAATCCCACTTATTGATGTCTGGAATAAATAAGGCAGATTTATTTTTACCTTCAATTTTAAACCCAATAGTTTCTGAGAATTCATCACGATGTGGAACAGTAAAAGGAGTAACTTTTAGGGACTTACTTACCAAAATAGTACTATCTTTTTTCAATGAAGTGAATACAATATTTTCTAAATTTACTAACTGACTCCATGGACCGTTATTGGAAAGAAATTCTTTCATTTTGGGCATTGCAAACACAGGAATATCTTTTTTGCCCAAAGCCTCTCTACCAAAATAGAGTAAGCCTGCATAATGTCCAATATGTGCATGAGTCATAAATACGCCATCAATAATGGTAGCTTTTTTTAAATGGTTTTGTTCTAAATCTGCAAGTTGTGTGGAAATATCGGGAGTAGCTTCAAATAAATACTTAACATTTGACTCCTTGTCAATCAACCCTAAAGAAACTACATATTGCTTTTGTGACGTTCCGTCGTAAAAACTCGAACAACAATCTTTTTGGCAACCAATGTGAGGAAATCCTCCATCTTGAGCAGTTCCTAAAATTGTAAGATACTGTTTGTGGTGGATACCCTTTTCTTTCCTTGAATCATTAGAATTACATCCATAGACAATAAGAATTACAATAAAAAAAAATAGTTGTTTCACAACTTAAAGGTTTACTCTCCAACCATAAGGATCGTCAGATTTATTAGTTTGAATATCAGTGATTTTCTTTTTTAATAAATCGGCATATGGATCAGAAATTTCTGGTAATTCGTATTCTTTTTCTTGATATCCAAAGCCAGAAATTGGAGAAATTACAGCAGCAGTTCCAGCGCCAAACATTTCTTTTAAACGCCTTTCTTTAGCTGCCTGAACAACTTCACTCACAGAAATTTTTCGAATTTCTACATTGATCCCTTGATCTTGAGCAATTCGAAGGATACTTTTCCTAGTAATTCCATCTAAAATTCTATCATTAGTAGGACTAGTAATTAAAATATCATCGATACGAATAAAAATATTCATTGCACCAGCTTCTTCAATAAATTGATGCGTATTATCATCTGTCCAAATTACTTGATTGTATCCTTTGTCAATGGCTAATTGTGTGGGGTAAAATTGAGCAGCATAGTTTCCACCTGCTTTAGCAAATCCAACGCCCCCATTAGCTGCTCTAGCATATTTTTCTTCAATTAAAACTTTTACTTTCCCTGAGAAATATGCGCCTGAGGGAGCTGCGGCAATTATAAAAGTATACGAATCTGCAGGGGAGGCATGAAGACCTTCTCCTGAAGCAAACATAAATGGGCGAATGTATAATGAACTTCCTTCGGCAGTTGGAATCCAATCTCGATCAATTTCTAATAAATTTTTTAGGCCTTGCATGAATAATTTTTCTGGAATTTCCGGCATCATTAATCGATGCGCAGAAAGATTAAGACGTTTGCAATTATCAGTTGGTCTAAAAAGAAAAACTTCATTATTATCATCTTTATAGGCTTTCATTCCTTCAAAAATGGATTGACCATAATGAAAAATTTTAGCAGCAGGATTTAGTTGGATAGGTTCATTTGGTTTGATCACTGGGCTATGCCAATTTCCATCACTAAATTCACATTGGAATACATGATCAGAAAATACTTTCCCAAAAGATAAATTTGTGAAATCTATCAAATGAATTTTTGATGATTCTACCGATTGAATTTTAATGTCTTTATTCATGTTAATTTCTTGTTGCTTCAAACAAAAGTAAACAAATTAGTTTGTTTTTTTGGTAAAAAACAACTCACAAATATGAGAATAAACAACTATATTTGATTTGTGTAAAATTTAAGTATCTGACATGAAAAATATATCAATTATAGCGGTTTTATTATTATCAATTATCTCATGTAAAACTAACAAAAAAGATAAAATAAATGATGATAAAATAGTGGTTAATGATAGCTATTCTTCTTTTGGAAATCAACCAACAGATTCAGATTATCTCTCTACAAAAGAGGCTTTGGAAAGTTATAAATTGCTTGAAAAAGGAGATTCGGTTACTCTCAAGTTTTCTTCTAGTATCAATGAAGTTTGTTCCAAAAAAGGATGTTGGATGACTCTTAATAACAAAGAAAAAGAGAAACATATAATGGTTAGATTTAAAGATTATGGATTTTTTGTCCCCTTGGATGCTGCAGGCAAAGAGGTCATAGTAGAAGGAAAAGCATTTATAAACCAAGTGTCTGTATCTGAGTTGCAACACTATGCAGAAGACGCTGGTAAATCAGAAGAGGAAATAGCTCAAATTACAGAACCCAAAATAGAGTATGCATTTGAAGCAACAGGCGTATTGATTAAAACTAATGACTAGTAATTCGCCCAAATTGAAAAGAGAAATCATTCAAACATCAGATGGGTCCACGACTATTCATATACCTGATTGGAATGAACAGTATCACTCTATTCACGGTGCCATTCAAGAAGCCTATCATGTCTTTATTAAACAAGGTTTAGAATCAATTTTAACAAAAGAAGTAGCTGTTTTAGAAATAGGTTTTGGTACTGGGTTAAATTGCTTTATTACCTTTTTAGAATCTCATAAAAATAACTTAAAAATTAATTATACAGGAGTTGAAGCCTATCCGGTGATTAAGGATGAAATTGAGAAATTAAATTATGTCTCTCAGTTAAATGCGATTCAATACACTACAATTTTTAAAAAATTTCACGACTGCTCTTGGGATGAAAACCATGAAATAACCCCTCACTTTTCTTTGTTCAAGAGAAAACAATTTTTCCATGAAATAAGTGATCAAGAGGTATTTGATTTGATTTATTTTGATGCATTTGGAGCTCGCCTTCAACCTGAATTATGGACTGAAAAAATTTTCTCACAAATGTTTAATGCTTTAAAACTAAAAGGAATATTAGTCACCTATTCAGCCAAAGGGAGTGTTAGAAGAGCGATGCAGTCGGTAGGTTTTAAAGTAGAGAGATTACCTGGGCCTCCAGGAAAAAGAGAAATGTTACGAGCTATAAAAATTTAATATTATTTTTTAGATTCAAAATAGAATAGCCTCTGTACAGTTAGAGAAGGTCTAAATTATAATCATTTATTAAAGGATAATTTCTATCTTAGAACTTTTTAAAAGACATAGAATGAAGTTTCAAAGAAAATTTGGAGGTCGTAGAAAATCAAATCCTAAAAAAGGATTATTTTTAGTATTACTTTTATTGTTAGCATTGTTTTTATGGTCTGAAGCAGAAAATATTTTAGCCAGTATATTTGACTGATTTTAATGAGGTTGAATTATTTTAACAATGATCATTTTATGTTAAAAAGAACATTTTTAACATATTTTTTTAACAAAATGATCAAAAATGATCAAAAATTGATGATTTTTGATAAAAATTGTGGTTTTTTGATTTTTTTATATTCCTTTAAAATCAGTGTAAAAACTGTTCTGTATCGAAAAATAAAAACCACTAAGAATTGATTAAATTTGTAAGAAGATGCTTATTGCATTTTTAAATCACAAAAACCCATTACTTGAAAACTGAAAAAATTATTTTAGGTATCGATCCAGGAACAACAATTATGGGGTTTGGTATTATAAAAATAATTGAAAAAAAAATGGAATTTATTCAAATGAATGAATTACTATTAAAAAAGTATGATGATCACTATGTGAAATTAAAACTCATTTTCGAAAGAACGGTCGAATTAATAGATACCTATCATCCAGATGAAATTGCTATTGAGGCCCCTTTTTATGGAAAAAATGTACAATCTATGTTAAAACTAGGACGTGCACAAGGGGTGGCTATGGCTGCTGGCTTATCTAGACAAATTCCAATTTCAGAATATATGCCAAAAAAAATTAAAATGGCCATTACTGGCAATGGAAATGCTAGTAAAGAACAAGTAGCTTTAATGTTACAATCGTTATTAAGCTTACAATCAATTCCTAAAAATCTAGATGCAACCGATGGGTTGGCGGTTGCAGTATGCCATTTTTATAATTCAGGGAAATCAATAAGAAGTAAGAGTTACTCTGGATGGGATGCCTTTGTCAAACAAAATCCCAAAAAAATCACCTAAGAAACCATAATTTTTAAGCATTTCTATTGAGCGGTATTTATATTCATATTCCCTTTTGTAAGCAAGCATGTTTTTATTGTGACTTTCATTTTTCTACATCATTAAAAAAGAAAGATGAGATGATTAGTCAACTTATTCAAGAAATTAGAGTAAGAAAAAAAGAATTGAATAATCAACCTGTAGAAACCATTTATTTTGGAGGAGGAACTCCAAGTATCTTGTCTCAAAAAGAAATAGACTCATTGATTAATGCTGTTTATGCAAATCACAAAATAATTGAAAACCCTGAGATTACTTTAGAAGCGAATCCAGACGATTTAAATGAAGAGAAAATTAAACAATTAGCAGCCAGTAAAATAAATCGTTTAAGTATAGGAGTTCAATCTTTTTTTGAACAAGATCTAAAATTAATGAATAGAGCTCATAATGCTTATGAAGCAAAGCAATGCTTAAGCTTGGCAACTCAATATTTTAATAATATCTCAATCGATTTAATTTATGGTATTCCGGGTTTGTCTGACAAACAATGGATTAAAAATATTCAAACAGCCTTATCTTTTGGGATTCCCCATATTTCGAGTTATGCTCTTACTGTGGAGCCAAATACAGCCCTCGAAAAATTTATTAAAAAAGGAGTGATTGATCAGGTAGATGATACACAAGCACAAAATCAATTTTATCTTTTAGTAGACCTATTAGAAAAGGAGAATTTTATACACTATGAAGTCTCTAATTTTGGTAAAAAAGAGGCTTTTAGTAAGAATAACTCTGCCTATTGGAAAGGGAAACCCTTTATAGGAATCGGTCCTTCTGCACATTCATACGATGGAAGTCAACGAAGTTGGAACCATAGAAATAATGTTAATTATATCAAGGCATTAAAAAATAATGAATTACCGATAGAAAGAGAAACGTTGTCTACCATTGATAAGTATAATGAATATGTGATGACACGCCTACGAACAATATGGGGTATTTCATTTGAAGAAGTAGCGCAAAAGTTTGGAAACATGTATGTAGCCTATCTAAACCAACAGTCAGAAAAATTTATATTGGATCATTTGTTGTATATTGATAATGGTATTTTAAGAACTACTAGAAAAGGAAAATTTTTATCTGATGGAATTGCCTCAGATCTTTTTATGCTGAATTTAAATTAAATACCACCATCAATTATATTATGATGAAAGCAATAATAAAATATAATTCAAGGAAGATTCAAATAAATGTTTCAAAGCCCATTGATATTTCGATAGCAATCGATTCATCAAAGCAACATGTGAATGCTTGGTATATTGACGATCCGATAATTTCACCAGAAAAATTTGACGACCAAGAGGTGAGTGTGGCCAAAGGTGCTGTAGTAAATTTTAATAGTATTCGTTTTAACCCACATTCTCACATTACTCATACAGAATGTGTTGGTCATATTACTGAAAAAGTTCACTCAATTAATCAGCATTTAAAGCATTATTTTTTCTTGGCAGAAGTTGTGACAATTGCTCCTTTAGAAAGCGATGGGGATTTTGTGATAGGTACAAAACAACTCAAAAAAGCCTTAAAAAATAAAAAAAGAGATGCTATTGTTATTAGAACGCTCCCAAATTTAACAGACAAAAAAGAAATGCGATACTCCAATACAAATCCTGTATACATGACTGAAAATGCAGCAATTTATCTTAGAGAAAAAGGGATAAAGCATTTATTAATAGATTTGCCTTCGGTAGATAAAGAAAATGACGATGGGAAACTGTTAGCACATAATGCCTTTTGGAATACAAAAGGAACTTTAAGAATGGATGCAACCATTACAGAATTTATTTATGTCCCTAATTCTGTTAAAGACGGTGAGTATTTACTTAATTTAATGATCGCACCCTTCGAAAATGACGCTACTCCTAGTAAGCCTATTTTATATAAAATTCTAAACAGTTAACATGTCTATCAAAAATAAGATTGTATCTGTACTGTTAATAATCCTTTTCATTGTAATCTATGACAACCTTTATTCTGAGATCTCTTCAGATGAGTTGAAAAGGATGTATGCAAATGAAACGTCTAAATTTATAAACATAGATGAGATGCAAGTCCATTACAGAGATGAAGGAATTGGAATTCCAATTGTTCTTCTTCACGGAACAGCTGCCTCACTTCATACCTGGGATGACTGGACAAAAGAATTAAAAAATAAATACAGAGTCATAAGAATGGATTTACCAGCTTTTGGTATCACGGGACCCAATAACAATAACAACTATTCAATAAAATCGTATACCAATTTCTTAGACAAATTTATAAACCAACTTCAGCTTGATTCCTTTTATCTTGCAGGGAACTCATTAGGGGGAAATATTGCTTGGAATTACACTACAGAACATCCAGAAAAAGTGTTAAAATTGATCTTAATTGATGCTAGTGGTTTGCCAACAAATAAACCTCAACCTGCTATTTTTAAAATGGCAAAGACACCTGTTTTAAATTCACTTTTTTTATACTTTACGCCGAGATTTTTTATCAAAAAAAACTTACAAGAAGTCTATGCTGACGACTCTAAAATTACAGATGAATTGGTTACAAGATATCATAAAATGGCATTAAGAAAAGGAAATAGAAAAGCATTTATAGAGAGGGCTAAAATAGATTTTAAATTAGGATCAAAAACTACTATTGAGAAGATTAAAAGTATCAATCAGCCAACATTATTATTGTGGGGTGCACAAGACCATTGGATTCCTCTAGAAAATGGAAAGAAAATGAATCGAATGCTAAAGAATTCTCAACTAAAAGTACTGGAAAATTCTGGTCATGTTCCAATGGAAGAAAACCCAGTAGAAAGTGTTCAGATTTTAAAAATATTTTTAGACAACAACAAATCCTTTATTTTAACTAAAAATGATTGATAATAAAATAGATTCCAACAACTAAATAATTACAAAACTTTAAAAACTTATAAATAATGCATATAGAAGAACTTCGTGATTATTGTATGATTAAAAAAGGAGTTACAGAGCATTTTCCTTTTGATACGGTAACCTTAGTCTTTAAAGTAATGAATAAAATGTTTGCACTTACAGGGTTAAATTCATGGGAAGAAGGGGAACAAAAAATCAATCTAAAATGTGATGCACAAAAAGCCTTAGAATTAAGGGATGCCTATGAAGGAATAAACCCTGGTTGGCATATGAATAAGAGACTTTGGAATACAGTTACTATTAATACTAGTGATGTTCCCGATGATTTTGTTAGAGAAATGATTGATCATTCATACCAAATGGTGAGATATGGACTTCCTAAAAAAGTTCAAAACAAGCTAGATAGCCTGTAGATTTCTGAACATTAAAGGAGTTATCTTTTTAAGTTCCTTAAAACGTCTATTAAAATTTGATGTGTTTTGAAAACCTACTGTAAACCCAACTTCAGAGATTGGTAAATCGTTATTTGTTTTTAAAATATTACAAGCATTTTCTATACGTAGTTCAGTTAAAAAGGAAATATATGTTTTGTTTGTTCTCTTTTTAAAAAATTTACAAAATGCATTTTTAGTCATATTAGCAATGCTAGATATCTCTTTCAACGATATTTTTTGATGAGCATTTTCAATAGTATATTCAAAAATTTTCCGCATTCTTTCTCCCTCAGAATTCGAGAGGTGTTTGGAGTAAATAAAATTAGAGATTAGTTTTTTTTTAGATAAAGAAATAACTTTTAACTGGTTAAGGAAAATTAAAAAACGCTCAAACTTACTAGATTTTTTAAGATTTTTAAATAGTTGTATGATATCATTCTTATTGCTGCTTACTTGAAACCCATGCAAAGAATTAGAAAAAAAAGTTGATAGTTTATCAAACTCTGAAAGTAAAAAAAAATCATTTCCAAATGAAGATTTTGTGAAAAACAAACTCACCATCTTAGATTTTCGTTTAAATGTTCTATCACTTTTAAAAGCATGAGGAATATTACCACCAATAACAAAAATATCTCCAGAATAATAATTGGTTATACTATTTCCAATGAGTAATGTACCCTGACCTTCTTCAATAAAGCTAATCTGAATCTCATCATGCTGATGCAATTTATCATAGAAAATATACTCGATATCTTCTTGATAAATTAACGCATTATTATTTGGTTTAGTGATTTTAAAAGGATATACTTTCATTAAAAATATAGCGATATTATTCGTTAAAATAGATTAAATTATAATTATGGATACTATCGTATCAAAAGTAGGTAATTTTGATCAATTTAAAAACCAATTATTTTTTTAGTTTTACCTTAGTTTAAAACAGAATAAATGAAATTTAATTGGGAAGGTGTGATGCCGGCAGTAACGACAAAATTTACAAAAGACGATCAATTGGACATGCAAATGTTTGAAATAAACATCCAAGCACAATTGGAGGCAGGAGTTCATGGTATAGTGTTAGGAGGTACTTTAGGAGAAGCCAGTACTTTATTAGATGAAGAAAAAAGACATCTTACAACAGCAACAGTTTCGATGGTAGCTGGAAAAGTCCCTGTACTCATTAATATTGCAGAACAAACTACAAAAGGAGCCATTCTAGCAGCTCAAAAAGCTGAAGAAGACGGGGCTCAAGGGCTTATGATGTTACCACCAATGAGATATAATGCTGGAGATAGAGAAACTATAACCTATTTTAAATCGGTCGCTAACAATACTTCTTTACCTATTATGGTGTATAACAACCCTGTAGATTATAAGATCAAAGTAACCTTGGAGATGTTTGATGATTTATTGGTATGTGATAACATCGAAGCTGTTAAAGAATCTACAAGAGATATTTCCAATGTTACTCGTATTAAAAATAGATTTGGAGATCGGTTAAAAATAATGACAGGTGTTGATACAGTTGCTTTAGAAAGTTTACTGATGGGAGCAGAGGGTTGGATTGCAGGGTTGGTTTGTGCATTCCCTAGAGAGACAGTAGCTATTTATGAGCTTCAAAAAGCTGGAAGAATTCAAGAAGCTATCGAAATTTATCGATGGTTTTTGCCATTGTTAGAATTAGATATTAACCCTAAGTTGGTTCAGAATATTAAATTAGCAGAAGTATATACAGGCTTAGGAACAGAGAATGTTCGCGAGCCTCGTTTGCCTTTGTTCGGAGAAGAACGCCAACATGTGATTCAGGTGATTGAGCAAGCTTTAAAAAATAGACCACTACTGCCAAGATATAAAAATATATAAGTTATGGTAAATGTTTCATCATTAACTCATTCTATCATTAATCAATTATATCATCAAATATGATTACAGGAAAAAATTATGTAGGAAATTCATTATCTAGTAAAGGTAACATTACTTTTAGAACGTTTAACCCCATACTTAATAATGAAAACGAAACTGTTTTTAAAGAAGCCTCGAAAGAAGAAATTCATGAAGCAGTTCAATTAGCGACGGCGGCGTTTAAAGAATTTAGAATATTTTCAGGGAAACAAAAGGCTCTATTTTTAACTACCATAGCCGAAGAGATTTTAGCGCTAGGCGAACTACTGATTAAAATCTATTGCTCAGAAACAGGACTTCCAGAAGGAAGAGCAAAAGGAGAACGAGCAAGAACGATATTTCAATTACAAAGTTTTGCTAAGTTAGTTGCCGATGGTTCCTGGGTAGAGGCAACAATAGATTCAGCAATTCCTGATCGTACACCAGTTTCAAAACCCGATCTTAGAAAGATGTCAATCCCGCTTGGACCTACCGTTGTTTTTGGAGCAAGTAATTTTCCTTTGGCATATTCTACGGCTGGAGGTGATACAGCATCCGCATTAGCAGCTGGTTGTCCAGTTATAGTAAAATCACACCCTATGCATGCAGGTACTGGCGAGTTAGTTGCCTCAGCTATCACCAAAGCAGCTACAAAAACAGGAATGCCAAATGGAGTCTTTTCAAATTTAAATAGTAGTGGAATCGAGGTAGGAGTAGACTTGGTAAAACATCCGGATATAAAAGCGGTAGGGTTTACGGGAAGTATTAAAGGAGGAAGAGCTTTATTAGATTTAGCTGCTAAAAGAGCCGAACCCATTCCTGTATTTGCCGAAATGGGGAGTATAAATCCAGTGATCATACTACCAGAGGCAATTCATAAGAATGGAAGAGAATTAGCAAAAACATATGCTGGTTCTATCACATTAGGAACCGGTCAGTTTTGTACAAACCCAGGATTATTATTAGGAATTAAAAGTGAAGATTTTACAAATTTCATTCAAAATTTAGGAAAAGAAATCTTAAAAATCCAACCTTCAGTCATGTTACACCCCAATATTATTGGGGCCTATGAATCCAATAAAAATAAAACGACGGCAACATCTGAGCTCTTAGTTGTTGCCCATTTCGAAGATAAGGTGAATACTAATTTTGCGCGTCAGATGATAACAACAGTTGAAGGGCAAACATTTTTAGAAAATAAGACTTTACATCAAGAAGTATTTGGGCCATTTTCAATCGTAGTTCAATGTAAAGATGTAAGTCAATTAGAAGAAATAATTTCTCTATTAGAAGGTCAATTAACAGGAACCATAATTGCAGAAGATAAAGAATTAACAAAGTATTCAAATCTTATCTCGGCATTACAAAATAGAGTAGGACGAATGATTTTCAATGGAGTCCCTACTGGAGTAGAAGTCTGTCAATCTATGGTTCACGGTGGGCCTTATCCTTCCTCAACGGACAGTCGTTTTACAGCAGTAGGAGTTCATTCTATAAAAAGATGGGTACGTCCATTCAGTTATCAAGATTGGCCAAACAATCTTTTGCCAGATGAATTGAAAAATGAGAATCCTTTGAAAATTTCTCGCTGCATTGATGGAGTTTATATTCCTTAAACGATAAAGAATAGTGAAGTTAATGGAGCTGAATAATAAAATTAAAAGGGATCTGATAAACAAAAAATAAATAAGTACTTGATGAGTAAAACAACGTTTGTTTGTATCGATGCACATACCTGTGGAAATCCGGTGAGGGTAGTTACAAGTGGTCATCCTCCTTTGGTAGGAAAAACCATGAGTGAAAAAAGACAACATTTTATGAAAGAATTCGATTGGATTCGAACAGGATTAATGTTTGAACCTAGGGGTCATGATATGATGAGTGGTTCTTTTTTATACCCACCACACAATCCAGAAAATGATGTCGCAATTTTATTTATAGAAACATCAGGAGCGCTTCCTATGTGTGGCCATGGAACGATAGGAACCATCACTGTAGCAATAGAAGAGGCTTTGATTAGACCAAAAATACCAGGAAAAATTAGAATGGAAGCACCAGCAGGATTGGTAGAAATAGAGTATCAACAAACAGGAACTAAAGTAGATTGGGTAAAAATCACCAATGTAAAAAGTTATTTGGCAGCTGAAGGCTTAACTGTTCAATGTCCAGAATTAGGAGAAATTATTTTTGATGTTGCCTATGGAGGTAATTTTTACGCTATTTTCGATTCTCAAAAGAATTTCTTAGGAATTCAAGATTTTACAGCTGGCCAGATAGTACACTATTCACAAGTTATTAGGGAACAAATTAAAAATAAATTCCCAAACCAATTTATTCACCCTGAAGATTCAAGTATCAAAGATGTAACACATTTACTTTGGACAGGCAAGCCAATTCATCCAGATTCTCACGGTAGAAATGCAGTATTTTATGGAAAAAAAGCTATTGATAGGTCACCATGTGGAACAGGAACCTCTGCTCGTTTAGCTCAATTATACGCCAAAGGGAAATTAAAAATAGGAGAAGAATTTATTCATGAAAGTTTTATAGGAAGCACTTTTGTAGGTTGTGTAGAGGACATAACAACTGTAGGGAATTATCATGCCATTGTTCCTAGTATTAAAGGGTGGGCTAAAATTTATGGTTATAACACTATTATTATAGATAAGGAGGATGATCCTTATGCACACGGATTTTCTGTGATTTAAAAATATAATAATTTGATGACATAATTGTATAATAACACAATGAAGAAGAAATTCACATAACTTATTACAACATTAAAAATTAGTATCATTGAAAAAAGTAGTCATTATAGGAGGAGGAATTGCAGGGATATGTTCTGCGTATTATCTTCACAAAGAAGGTCATGAAGTAACCATTATAGACAAATCTAATTTTTCTGGCGGAGCTTCTTATGTCAATGCAGGATACATAACACCTAGTCATATCATTTCATTGGCAGCACCAGGTATAATTACCAAAGGACTTAAATGGATGTTTAACCCAGCAAGTCCATTTTATGTAAAACCTAGAGTAAATACTGATTTTTTAAAATGGGCATGGGCTTTTAAACAATCTGCCAATAAAAAGAAAGTAGCACAATCCATTCCAATAATTAAAAATATTAATATTTTTAGTAGAGAATTATATTCAGCGATGAAAGCATCCAACGATTTTGATTTCCATTATGAACGTAAAGGGTTATTAATGGCCTATAGAAATGAAAAAGTAGGAGAAGAAGAATGGAGTATTGGACAAAAAGCAAAAGAATATGGCTTAAAAGTTGAACATTTATCTGCAAAAAAAGTTTTAAAATTAGAACCTAAAGCCAACCTAACTGTCAAGGGAGCAGTCTATTACCACTCAGATGCTCATATGACTCCTGGTATTTTTATGAAAAACATAATATCTTATTTAAAAGCGTCAGATGTAGAAATTTTAGCAGAGGAAGAGGTAAAAGATCTTACTATTTCTAATAAAAAAATCACAACACTAATTACTAATAAGCGAGAAATTAAAGCGGATGAATTTGTAATAGCAGCAGGAAGTTGGTCATCTAAACTTGCAAAAAAACTAGGAGTGAAGATCCTTTTACAAGCAGGTAAAGGCTATCGAATAGATGTTGCTCAGGAAACCAATATTACCATTCCAACAATTTTAATGGAAGCCAAAGTAGCGGTCACTCCAATGAAAGGATTTACACGTTTTGCTGGGACAATGGAAATAAATAAAATCAATCATAAAATCAACCCAATAAGAGTCAGTGCAATTGCAAACTCAGCCTCAAAATATTATGATGGATTACAAATCAGTACTCAAGACAAAGAGGCAGCTGAATGTGGTTTAAGACCTGTAACCCCAGACGGACTTCCCTATATTGGGAAGACCTCAGCTTATAATAATCTTACCATGGCAACTGGTCATGCCATGATGGGGTGGAGTTTAGGACCCGCAACAGGAAAACTTGTTTGCGAAATCATTTCAGATCAAAAACCGTCATTAGACGTAACACCATTTCATGTGCAACGAATGTTTTAATTACTCATGACAACTACAGGTTGGTGTTGTAAAACTGTTGGTATCAAAATTGAAAGGTACTCCCTGGTTGTATGTTCCTTTTTCCCAATAAAATTTGGTTCTTGTTGTATCGTAATTCCCAATTTCATTCATGGTCGAAGTATCATATAATCGCCCATTAATCATAGTATGAGTTACTGTATTTGTATGTCTAATATTTTCTAAAGGATTTTTATCTAGTACAATTAAATCCGCTAATTTACCTACTTCTAAGGTTCCTAATTCATCGCCAACACCAATATATTCGGCACCATTTATAGTAGCAGCTTTTAATGCCTCTAGATTAGACATCCCTCCTTGTTGAAGCATCCATAATTCCCAGTGTGCTCCCAATCCTTGTAATTGCCCATGAGCTCCTAAATTTACTTTTACACCAACCTTAGATAAGTCTGTTACTGTTTTTGAAGTTAGAATATGACCGTTTTCATATTCCTTTGGTGGAATTTTTATTCTATGACGAGATCTTGTATCGATTATATATCTTGGTGTGTATTTTAGAAGTTTTTTATTTTCCCATACATTATTTTCTTCATAGAAGAACATTTCACCATTCATCCCACCATAGTTAACAATTAAAGTTGGGGTATATCCAGTTTGACTAGCACTCCACAGGGTTAAAACATCTTTATATACTGGGTTTACAGGGATGTTGTGCTCAATTCCAGTATGACCGTCAAAAATCATACTCATATTTGAATAAAAGTTAGACCCCCCCTCAGGTACTACATTAACTCCTAACTCTTTGGATGCTTGCATAATTTGCTGACGTTGTTCTCTTCTTGGCTGGTTGTAGCTTTTAACAGATTTTGCTCCAAATGCTTTGGTTCTTTCAATGGCAAATCGCGCATCGTCTAAATTGTTTACAACAGCTTTAAAATCACCTTCTGCACCATAAAGGATAAACCCAGTAGAAAATAATCTTGGTCCTACAGTATTTCCACTTTTTTGTAATTCTTCAAGGGTAAAGGCAGCTTTTGTATGGACAGATGGATCATGAGAAGTGGTAACTCCGAAAGCTAAATTTGCGTAAAATTGCCAGTGTTTTTGAGTGCTTAATCCGTTTCTAAAAGCACCGACATGCGCATGAACATCTATAATACCGGGCATGATTGTTTTCCCTTTCATATCATAAATTTTTGCACCTTCTGGTATAGTTATCCCATCAGATGTGCCAATAGTATCTATTTTATTCTGATTGATAATAATGGTTCCCTCTTCAATAATCTCGTCGCCATTCATCGTAATTAATCGTGCATTTGTAAATGCTATAATGCCTTCAGGAACATCTGATTTTACCCTTAGATTAATTGTTGTTGAAGTTGCTTTTGAGCTATCTAAATTTGTTTTTGCAAAAGGATTTTTGGTGTTGTCAATAATATTTTTGGTAAAGTATTTATCTCCTAATGTCCAATGAACTTTATTGTTTGAAGCGGCCCAATGGATATCAATTCCAGCTTCTTTAGATAAACTTTCGACCTGAAAAGACTTGGTCTTGATATCTAAATTAATCTCTTTACCATTTTGTAAAAAAGGAGCTAAATATACTTTATGTAAATGAATAATAGCAATCCATTTATTATCTGGGCTAGGAACAATTCTATTGGCTAGTTTTGAGGTAAAATGACTTTTTTCATCATTTCCCGATAAATCAACACTTTTTAATTGTTTGGTCAAATTTCCAAAGAACGAACCGCCTGTCTGAAAAAATACTCGCTTATTGTCTTCAGAGAATTGAGGAAATTCTCCTGTCTCAGAGATTCTTTTTGGATAAGTCCCTGTATAATTCATCGTATAAATACCAGTCATTTTAGTAAAATCAAATCCCTGATCTCCATTGCCACTTTCTTTTCTGTAGGCAATTTTACTACCAGACCCGTCATAGACAGGTGTTCTGTAGATTCCCTTTTGTTTGGTTAATTTTTTTAATCCAGTTCCGTCCAATTTTACAGAGTAAATTGCTCCTAAATTTTCATCATTCCAAGTGACAAATAAGACCGATTTTCCATCAGGAGAAAAACTTGGATCCGCTTCAAAATCAGATAAATTGGTAATTCTAGTAGGAACTCCATCTGGAAGTGTTTTTTTATAGATATGCCCGAGTGATGTAAAAATAATGGTCTTCCCATTGGGAGCTGTTTTTACATCTTTAATCATTTTTGATGAAAAAGTTTCAGTAAAAGCTTTTCTCTTTACTTGATGTGTATCTGCTAATTTAATAGAAGTATCAATCTCAAAAGGAATGTTCTTAATTACTTTAGAATCAATATTTATGGTATGAATTTTACCACCACTCCAAAAAACAAGATCTCTATTGTTTGGCATCCAACTAAAATAAGGATACACCCCAAAAATAGCCCACGCTTCCTGTTGGTCTTTGTCCAGATCAGAGTAAATTGGTCGTTCTTCTCCAGTTGCTAAATCATGGATATATAATACAGTTTGTTCTCTAATTCTTTTCACAAAAGCTAGATTTTTTCCATCTCTTGAAATTATTGGCCTGGCTGCACCGCCAGGACCTCCTGTAATTGTTTTAGTTTTTCCAGTGGTAAAATCATATTGTTTAATCACATAGATCTGACTGTTAGGATCTTTATTATATTGAAAAAATCCACCAGGATACATATCTTCTGCATAGTAAAGATACCTACCGTCTGGAGATATCGAAGGATCATTTACATCTTGTTGGTCATTTTTACGTTTTGTGATTCGAAGGCCAGCTGAACCAACGAATGGATATTGCCACATTTCTCCAGCACCTACAGAGCGTTGAGACGTATAATGCTTTCTAGCGACAAGCGACTTTCCGTCTGGAGTCCAAACAGCATTGTTAAGTAATCTAAATTTTTCTCTCGTAATAGCTTTTGCATTTTTTCCATCTGCAGTCATCACCCAAATATTATTTCCTCCTTCTGCATCACTAGTAAACGAAATATATTTTCCATCTGGGCTATATCTTGGTTGCACCTCATAAGCCAATCCTGTTCTTAATGCGAGTGCTTTACCACCAGAAATAGGCATGGTGTAAATATCTCCCAACATATCAAAAACAATTGTTTTTCCATCTGGGCTTACATCTAAATTCATCCAAGTACCTTCATCTGTTTTTAGAGTAACACTTTTATAATTCCAATCTTGATGAGGGTTATTTACATCCCATTTTTTTGATTTTGTAGTTTTTTCTTTTTGAGAAAAAGTTGAAACTGAAAAAGAAATAAGGGCCAATAAAATAAAAAATTTACGCATGGTTTTTAGTGGTGTTTGTAGTGTTTAAAAATAAGTCTTTAATGCTAATTGACCAAGCCTTGTTTTTGCTAAATTATTTGTGGGTTGATATTGAAAGAAATTTAGTTTTTTGAACTAAACTAACCTTCTAAAATCTTCTCATTACATCTTCTGCTAAGATTTTTCTGAGATACCATAACAATTGTTGTGCATTTTCTTTCGAAAAAACTAAGGGTGGTTTTATTTTTAAGACATTATAATCTAGACCATCAGAACTCATTAAAATACCATGTGCTTTCATTCTGTTAATAAGGTAATCGGTTTGTATTGGTAATGGTTTTTTTTGGGCATCTACTAATTCTATTCCTAAGAAAAACCCTTGCCCACGAACATCTCCAATAATAGGAAAATCTTTGGCTAAATTAAGAAGTTGTTCTTTTAGGTAAGCACCAATTTCTAACGCATTTTCTTGTAATTTTTCTTTTTTTACTGTTTGCAAAACAGCGGTGCCTATCGCACAAGAAACAGGGTTACCACCAAAGGTGTTAAAAAACTCCATACCATTTGCAAAACTATTGGCTACTGCTTCTGTACAAACTACTGCAGCTAAAGGATGTCCATTTCCTATGGGTTTTCCAATGGTAATAATATCTGGAAGTACATCATGTAATTGGAAACCCCAAAAAGAGGTTCCCAGTCTCCCACAACCTACTTGTACTTCATCAGAAATACAAATTCCACCTGCTTTTCTAACAGCTGTATAAGCCATGGATAAAAACCCTTCTGGTAATTCTATTTGTCCACCACAAGAAATAATAGGTTCTACAATTAGTGCACTTACACCATCTCCTTTTTTATGAATCCTATCAATGCATTGCTGAACCTCTTTTGCATAGTGAAGGGTAGCGTTTTTACCTCTATATTTTCCTCTAAAAGTGTCTGGTAATGGGAAAATATGAGTGTGTGCTGGTGCACCTTTACCACCTTTTCCATCAAATTTATAGGAGGAAATGGCCACACATGTGTTGGTATTTCCGTGATAACCAACTTCGGAAGCAATAACATCTTCTTTACCTGTGACAGTTTTGGCCATTCTAATGGCCAATTCATTAGCTTCACTTCCAGAATTTACAAAATGAACAACACTTAATTCTGGAGGTAAGGTGTCTAAAATTTCTTGTGCAAGCAAGTTCATATTTTCATGAAGATAACGAGAGTTTGTATTTAAAACGGCTATTTGATGTTGAGCTGCTTTAACGACTTCAGGATGCTCATGGCCAACATGGGCAACATTATTCACAGTATCTAAATATTTTCGACCTAATTCATCCAAAAGATACACACCTTGTCCTCGAACTATTTTTATGGGCTCTTTGTATTGCAAACTCAAGCCTTTTCCAAGGTGCTGCTTTCTAAAATGAATTAAATCTATATTAGAAGTACCCTTTTTTGTATGAAGATTTTTAATGTGAAACAATGCATTAGGGTCTACACAAAGACTTTTCCAAACAGAAATCTGATTTGTGAAGGCAACTCCAGGAAAATCAGTTGTATAGTCTAGTAAAGACAACATTACCTGAAAATGTAAATGAGGAGCCCAATTGCCATTTACTCTTTGATCACCTAATATACCAATTTTTTGCCCTTTTAAGATGACATCCCCTTTTTGATAATGCAAAATACCTTCTGGATTTAAATGCCCATATAATGTATAAAATTCTAAACTATTTTCTATGTGTTTTAAAATGACCAAACCACCATATTCTTTATTCCCACGGTTATTCACTGCAAATACAATTTCTCCATCAAATAAAGTATGAACAGGTGTGTTTGTTGGAAGCCAAAAATCAATTCCTAAATGAATAGTTCTGCTTTCGGGGCCATAATTACCTATTTTATCATAGGCGTCTGAGGTATATAAGGATCTAGGTTCTAGATATCCGCCAGAGATAATCTTTGTTGGATGTTCTTTTTGAAGTTGATCAATTTTATATTGAAATAAATCAATATTGTTAAAATCTGTTTGATGACCAACCCAAAGACTAGATACACTTAGATCTAACAATTCTATATCTTTTTTTTCAACCGATGGGAATAACTCTGTTAAAGAATATTGTGTCGTTGATGCCCATTTTTTAAACTTTTCTTCATTTGGATGGGCGGTAAAACCACAAGCATTTCTAAAAGAATAGTAGGCAAAATCTGGACTAATTATCACCCATTTCTTTAAAACTTCCCAAGCAGGCTTTTCACTGATAAGTAAATATCTATTAGTAGGTTCTTTCTTTTTATTAATGGCTGATTTTGTGACTGAAATAACCAACCGCATGGCAATACAGATAAACAAGTGATTAATTTCATCTTCCTCCAGTGTATAGGAACTATGGTATCCTCTAACAACAGCCAATGAAGCCTCTAAAGGGTCATTATGATGCATGATGGCGTAAGAACAAATGACAGCAACATCATTAATAGGCTGAGTATAAATAGCATCTCCATAATCTATAACTCCAATAATTTTAGGTTTTTCTATATTTTCTGAAACAATAATATTGTTGTCATTAACGTCATTATGTACAATTGTTTTTCTAAGTGAATGGTAGCTTTGTAATTGAGATCTAAAAAGTTGTTGAAAATAAGTGATGATTTCCTTTTCTTTTGTATTAAATAATTCTAAGAAATCAGATGTCCATAAAGACCTAGCGATATCCCATTCAAAACTTCTTTTCGCTTCAGGATGGTTAAAATGTTGAAGTTTTTTTGTTAATAAACCACATTTCTTACCTAACTCACACCGCAAAGTATCAGAATGTGGACTCACAGTACTCCAAAGACGTCCAGAAATCCAACTAAGCAATCGTACACTTCGAATGTTTCCGTATGTATCTGTATATTCTGACATGGCTGCACCATGTTTATCCAAAATAACCTGTGGAGCAATGATGTTTTTTTCTAGCGCAAGATGTTGGAGTAGTTTTTGTTGAAAATCAATATAATTTTTATGTAGATCAGGTCTAGAAACTTTTAAAATATAACAATCAATATTATTAATGACTATTTTAAAATTAAAATCCAATTCCCCAGGCAACTTAAATGCAGTGCCTTTTAATCCATAAATATCAAGTAATATTTTTTCGGCCTGCGTATTAGCAATTCTTATATGATTATAATTCATTTAATAAACACTTCGAAGATTTTAAAAATGATACATTCACAAACATTGATAAAGGTAAATATTAACAAATAAAAAAATAGTATTTTGGATATGTATTTCTCTTTTCCTGAAAGTTTTACAAATACATTTTAGTAATAAAATTGATAAAAAAGTAGTTAAATGCTAAAATCATATTAAAGTTTGGGTGTTTTCTAGAGATTTTTTTTTTTTTTGACTTAATTATTTTGAACGATTTAATATTTTTATGAATTAAATGATTCAGCTAAGTATGAAGTACCCTAAAAAAGTAACTATTGGAGATATTACTGTTCGCGACGGATATCAACATGAAGAAAAATTTATTCCCACTGAGGCAAAATTATGGATGTTAGAACAATTACTCCTAGCAGGGTTTAAAAATATTGAAGTAACTAATTTTGGAAATCCCAAAGGGATGCCTCAATTTTCTGATGCTGATACCCTATTTAAAAAAATCCGTACTTCTAAAAAAGTATCCCATTTATTATCAGATGCCTTATTAACAGCCATAACCATTCGAGAAAAATCTGTTGAGAGAGCCATCCAAGCAAAACTAAACGGCTATGGACCTGACAGAATTTTATTGATGGTTTCTACAAGTGAATCGCATCATAAAAAGAACTCTGGATTGTCATTAAAGGAGTATTGGAAAATGGCAGAAGCCGAAATCAAAAAAGCACATGATGCGGGTATAAAAGTAAACGGAACAGTTAGTACTATTTGGGGGTGCCCAATAGAAGGTCCTACAGACATGAATAAAGCCATAGAATTTACTCAGCGTTGGTTTGATATTGGCGCAGATGATGTAGAACACGCAGATCATGATGGTTCTGCATCACCAGATAGAGTTTATAAATATTATTCAATGCTCCAAGAAAAAGTAGGAATGACAGAAAAACAGATTGTTCATTTCCATACCACTAGAGGGTGGGGAATGGCCAATGTTTTAGCAGCTCTTCAAGCAGGAATGACCCATTTTGAATCTACCATGGGAGGTATAGGTGGGCAGCCTGCAAATTTTGTCGATGGTGTTCCAGTAGCTGGAACAGGATCCTACTATTATAAAGACCCAAATCTGGTAGGATTGGTTTCTACAGAAGATTTAGTAGTGATGCTAGACGAAATGGGAATTGATACAAATTTAGATATAGACAAAGTGTTAGAAATAGGAGCGATGAACGAACGCATAGTTGGCAGAAGATTACGATCTGAATCTATTAAAAATGGACGCATCCCAAAATCATTAACAGGGAGGTAAATTTAGGTATCAAATATTAGCAGTACATCATTATATAATCTCAAAATAAGAATGTCCTTAATAGAAGATTTACAAAATAGAAGTGGAAATCAGTGCGAATTATGTTCTTCATTAAAAGCTTTAGAAATTTATGAAGTGTCACCCACAACTACTGGAGGTGTTGATGGAAGTTTATTAGCTTGTGATACGTGTATTGGACAAATTGAAAATCCTGAAACTACAGTTGCGAATCATTGGCGGTGTTTAAATGATAGTATGTGGTCTGAGTTCAGAGCTGTAAAAGTGGTTGCATGGAGAATGTTATGGAGATTAAAAAAAGAAGGGTGGCCACAAGACTTACTAGATATGCTATATTTAGAAGAGAATGATCTTCGCTTTGCCAAAGAAACAGGAGAACATTTAGAAGACTCAGAAAGGATAATCCATAGAGATGTTAACGGTACTGTTTTACAAGCAGGAGATTCAGTTGTTTTAATAAAAGATCTAAAAGTAAAAGGATCTAGTATGATTGCCAAGCAAGGAACAGCAGTTCGGAGAATCTCTTTGGATCATGAAAACGCGAATTATATTGAAGGGAAAGTAGGGGCAACTCAGATTGTAATCATTACAGATTATGTAAAGAAAATGGCCGAAAAGGAATAATTATTTTAAAACATGGCATTATGATCAAAAAACTTGGACCACTCATTGTTCTATTATCATTTATATCATGCAGTCCTAAACTATTTAACGAAAAGTGGATTCAAGAACAAGCACCATCATATTTTAAAGCTAGATTTGAGACAACTCAAGGAAACTTTGAAATTGAGTCAAAAAGAGCATGGTCTCCCGAAGGTGTTGATCGATTATATCAATTAATTAAAAATGAGTTTTACACAGACATTGCAATTTTTAGAGTAGTACCAGGTTTTGTTGCTCAATTTGGAATCCACAACGATAGTTTGATCAATACCAGTTGGAGGAAATTTAAAATTAATGACGAGAAAGTTCTTGAAAGTAATGATGTTATGACGATTTCTTTTGCCAGAGGAGGCGTAAAGACAAGAACAACGCAGCTATTTATTAATTTAAAAAATAATAAACGACTGGATGCACTAGCGTATTCTGGAGTGAAAGGATTTCCTGTTGTTGCAAAAGTAATTTCAGGAAAGGATCATGTGCTAAACTTTTACGGTGGATATGGAGATCAATTAGGCATGCGCCAAGATTCTATAAATACCCATGGGAATCACTTTATAAGGACAAACTATCCAGAAATAGACTTTATAACAAAAGCCTATATACTTAAATAAAAAAAGCCCCGTTTAGCGGCTTTTTTATTTCGATAACTCCGTAAAATAGTGATAAAAATAAGGAATGGTTTCTATTCCTTTCAGGTAATTAAAGATACCAAAATGCTCGTTGGGGGAGTGGATAGCGTCACTGTCCAACCCAAAGCCCATTAGAATGGTTTTACTTTTTAACTCTTCCTCAAACAGAGAAACGATAGGAATACTTCCACCACTTCTTTGTGGAATCGGAGTTTTTCTAAATGTAGCTTCATATGCCTTGCGTGCAGCTTTATAACCAATAGTATTCATAGGTGTAACATAGCCTTGTCCTCCATGGTGAGGAGTTACTGTTACTTTTACAGATACTGGAGCGATACTTTCAAAATGCTTGGTAAACAATTCGGTAATCTCATGCCATTCTTGATTGGGAACTAAGCGCATGGATATTTTTGCATACGCTTTTGAGGCTATGACTGTTTTTGCTCCTTTACCGGTGTAGCCGCCCCATATTCCGTTGACATCTAATGTTGGACGAATTGAATTCCGTTCGTTTGTTGAATACCCTTTTTCTCCATACACAGCTTCGATGTCTAATGCTTTTTTATATTCGTCTAAAGAAAATGGCGCTTTTGCCATCTCATCACGTTCTGTTTTCGTGAGCTCCTCTACCCTGTCATAAAAACCAGGAATGGTAATATGATTATTTTTATCATGCAATGAAGCTATCATTTTAGTTAGAATATTAATGGGATTTGCCACTGCGCCACCATACAAACCAGAATGTAAATCTCTGTTAGGTCCCGTAATTTCTACTTCTACATAGCTTAAACCTCGTAATCCTGTAGTTATGGATGGGATTTCATTAGCAATCATACCTGTATCAGAAATTAAAATGATATCATTGGCCAATTTTTCTTGATTATTTTTCACAAACCAGCTTAAACTCTCAGAACCAACTTCTTCTTCACCTTCAATCATAAACTTCACATTACAAGGAAGATTTCCAGAGGTAGTCATGTACTCCAAAGCTTTCACATGCATAAACATTTGCCCCTTATCATCACAAGCACCACGCGCAAAAATAGCCCCTTCTGGGTGGATAGGGGTTTTTTTGATGATGGGCTCAAATGGTGGAGAATCCCATAACTCTATTGGGTCGGCAGGCTGAACATCATAATGTCCATATACTAAGATGGTAGGTAGCTCTTTATGAATTATTTTTTCGCCATATACAATAGGATACCCTGGAGTCTCACAAATCTCTACAAAATCACAACCTGCTTTTTCTAAACGATTTTTTACAGCATCAGCCGTATTTAAAACATCCTGTTGATAAGCTGGATCTGCACTCACAGAAGGAATTTTTAACAATTCAATAAGTTCATTAATAAAACGATCTTTGTTTGCTTTGATATAATTTTTTATGTCAGTCATAGTTTCTTTTTAAGAGATATCAAAAATACTAAAATTCCTCTGAAACCTCTTTGCGAATTCAGACGAATGCGTATATTTGCAATCCTATTACTGAAAATAATTTCAGTTCAGACGCAGGCGTGGTGGAATTGGTAGACACGCTAGACTTAGGATCTAGTGCCGCGAGG
>JBELHH010000006.1:0-106201 GCA_042091515.1 Flavobacterium sp.
CTTTTACTCTTGATGCAATGTCTGACATAATTTATTTATTTTAAATTTTAAATCAGGACAAAAATACAAATCTTATTAGTTTTAGCGAATTTTTAACTAAAAAATGACGGCAAAAGAAAATATTTTATTGATAGTCTAATTAATAAATTAAAATATCAACTATTATTCTTTCATTTGTAGTTGTAAATAGAACAAATGAAAAGAGTTGTTATTTTTGCTTCTGGGGCTGGGTCTAACGCAGAAAACATTATTAATCACTTCAAAAATTCTAAAAATATTAGAATAGAAAAAGTGTTTTGCAATAAACAGAATGCGGGTGTTTTTGAACGCTGTAATCGATTAAACGTTGAATGTGAGTGGTTTTCTCGTCAAAGTTTCTCAGACCCAAACAAATTACTAAATAAACTTTTAAAAGAAACTCATTATATTGTTTTAGCTGGCTTTTTATGGAAAATTCCAGAATTTATCATTACAAAATTTCCTAATAAAATTATTAATATTCACCCTTCTTTGCTTCCAAAGTATGGAGGGAAAGGAATGTATGGGATGAATGTTCATCGAGCAGTCAAAGAAGGGAGCGAAGAAGAAACTGGAATCACGATTCATTATGTAAATAATCAATATGATGAAGGAGCAACTATTTTTCAAGCTAAAATACCGATAAAACTTATGGACTCTCCAGAAGATATTGCTCAGCAGGTTCATAAATTAGAAGCTACCCACTATCCTAAGATTATTGAAAAGACTATTTTAAAAAATGACCAATAAAAAATACTATGTTGTTTGGAAAGGAAAAGAAACCGGAGTATTCTCTTCTTGGGAGAAGGTTAAAAAATTAATCCATGGTTTTGAAGGAGCTCAATACAAAGCTTTTACAAATAAAGAACTGGCAAACGCCGCTTTTAAAAAATCATTTTCTGACTACAAAGGAAAAAACAGCAAAAAAAAGGGATTGTCCCCTACTGAAAAAGCACGTTATGGAGAGCCTGTCTTACATAGCTTAACTGTTGATGCTGCTTGTGGAGGAAATCCTGGGAAAATGGAATATCGAGGTGTGCTAAATCACAATAAGAAAGAGCTTTTTAAAAATGGGCCTTTTAAAAATGGCACAAATAATATTGGAGAATTTCTAGCACTTGTTCATGGAATAGCGTACCTTAATAATAAGGGTTATGATTCAATTCCTATTTATTCAGATTCAAAAATAGCCATGTCTTGGGTAAAGAAGAAGACATGCAGAACCAATATTGTCTTTGATTCTTCTAATCATGAACTACTACAATTAATTCGTCGAGCTGAGAAATGGCTTAAAGAAAACTCTTTTAAAAACACCATCCTAAAATGGGAAACTAAGGCTTGGGGAGAAATACCTGCAGACTTTGGGAGGAAGTAAATTCCATAAGTTACTTCTTCATTTATATTTTACTACTTCTCATTTTATTAAAAAAATAATAAATTGATACTTTCATAACCCCAAAAACATAAATAAAAACTTTGCTTAAAATACAAAGAATTATTATTTAATAGCCGTAAAAAAATAAGTGCCTTAAGATTTACTAAATGATAAGTCTTTAATTAAAAAAATGACTATATTAACGTTAAAATTTAAGTAACTTTTTACCCCTTTACTTCTATATAATGCATAAATTATTAAAAATAAGTGCCCATACAATTCGTGGATTTTCTGGACCTATATTTAATTTTTTAATCGCTCTTTTTGGTGTTAAATTTTTTAGTAAAAATGATTGGGGGTTAGTCGTAAATATACTTCTATGGGTCTTTTTAATTGTATTTATTTTAGGATGGGGAAATCGAGATTATTTAGTCAGAAAGTATAGTAAACAGCCCTCTAAAATATATCATTTCTTTTATTCTAATTTTATCACAAGAAGTATATTTCTTCCTTTTTCGCTTCTTTTATTTTTATTTTTTTCTTTTCAAATAGCTAGTTGGGGAATCATCCTATGTGTTTTAATGCATTGTTATTATGCCCTGGATAGTTTAGTGCTCTATCATCAAAAATTTAGAGCTCAATTATTTGCAGAAGTTATTGGTTCATCTATTATTTTGGGGAGCATTTTTTATCTTGATACTTTTAATTTAAGCCTGTTTTTAAAATTCTACTGTATTGCTTTTTTCTGTAAAAACTTATGCATATTGATGGTTTTAAAACTATGGAAAAACCCTTTTTCTTTTAGGATATCACTCAATGAATTCATTGATGGATTTTGGATATTCACACTTGGGTTTAGTGGCTTGTTAACTTCTAAAATAGATATTTATCTGATTGATTTATATTTACCAAAATCAACTCTCTCTGAATACCAATTATTAATCACTGCTTTTTTAATGTTACAAGCTATCTCTGGGTTTATTGTTATTCCATTTACAAAGCACATTTTTAGATTACCTAATCATATAATTAAAAAAATGCAGCAAAAACTCTATATTGTAGCAATTCCTATTGTTATAATTGGAACTGCTTGTATCTGGTTCATTATGGAACAATTCGTTCTGTTAAACCTTAATTTTTGGTATTATATTTATGGAGCTTTAATGGCATTCCCTTCGTTTTTATATACACTAGATGTCATGATACTTATTAAAAGTCATCAAGAAAAAAGAGTTATTTTAATGAATAGTTTAGGGTTTATAATCAATTCAATCTTAATTATTAATGTAATTAAAAACCATCAAATTTTAGGCGTATTATTAAGTGTTTGCTTTACACAATGGCTGCTCCTATTATTTTATAAATTAATACGTTTAAAATAACTTTCTATTATCCTTTTAAACTTGCAGATAAGTATTCACGATTCATTCTAGCAATGTTTTCTAAGGAAATTCCTTTAGGACATTCTACTTCACATGCGCCGGTATTGGTGCAGTTTCCAAACCCTTCTTCATCCATTTGTTGAACCATATTTAAAACACGATCAGCCGCCTCTACTTGACCTTGTGGAAGAAGGGCATATTGAGAAACCTTTGCAGAGACAAATAACATCGCACTTGAGTTTTTACACGAGGCGACACAAGCACCACATCCAATGCATGTTGCAGCATCCATAGCCTTATCTGCTGCATGTTTAGAAATAGGAATTGAATTTGCATCTTGAGTGTTTCCTGAGGTATTCACAGAAATAAAACCTCCAGCATGTTGAATCCTATCAAAAGCACTTCTATCTACAACTAAATCTTTGATTACAGGGAATGCTTTTGCTCTAAACGGCTCTATATAAATAGTATCTCCATCTTTAAACATTCGCATATGTAATTGGCATGTTGTGACTCTTCTATCTGGTCCGTGAGCTTCTCCATTGATGTACAATGAACACATTCCGCAGATTCCCTCTCTACAATCATGATCAAAAGCAACTGGAAAATCTCCCTTTTCAATCAATTGATTATTTAGTACATCTAGCATTTCTAAAAAAGACATGTCTGGAGACACATCAGAGATTTGATAATCTACTAACCTTCCTTTATCGTCTGCGTTTTTCTGACGCCATATTTTTAACGTTAAATTCATCTCTCCTAATTATTTATATGATCTTTCTTTCACTTCAATATTGTCGTATACCAAGGGCTCCTTGTGCAATACTGCATCTTTAGGAGCTCCTTTGTATTCCCAAGCAGAAACAAACTGAAATTCTTTTCGACGCATCGCTTCTCCCTCAGGAGTTTGATATTCTTCTCTAAAATGTCCTCCTGCAGACTCCTCTCTTAACAACGCGTCTTTTGCAAATAATTCTCCTAATTCTAGGAAATCTGAAACACGCCCTGCTTTGGCTAATTGCTCGTTAAACTCATCAGCTGATCCAGGAACTAATACTTCTTTATAAAACTCTTTTCTTAGAGTAGAAATTTCTTCAATTGCTTCTTCTAATTCCTTTTTGTTACGTGACATTCCACATTTATTCCACATAATCTTACCTAAACGCCTATGAAAATAATCAACCGATTTAGATCCTTTGTTGTTAATTAAATGATCTATTGTTTCTTGCACCTTTTTCTCTGCTTCTTCAAATTCTGGAAGGTCAGTAGAAATAGCCCCTGTTCTAATATCATTTGATAAATAATCTCCAATTGTGTAAGGAAGAACAAAATAACCATCTGCCAACCCTTGCATTAAAGCAGAAGCCCCAAGCCTGTTAGACCCATGATCAGAAAAGTTTGCTTCTCCTATAGCATAAAGTCCTGGAATTGTTGTTTGTAGGTTGTAATCAACCCAAACTCCTCCCATTGTATAATGTACCGCAGGATAAATCATCATTGGTGTTTCATATGGATTCTCATCTACAATCTTTTCATACATCTGAAATAAGTTTCCATACTTCTGCTTAACAACTTCTTTTCCAAGCTTTTTTACCAGAACCTCATCCTTTTCATTTAATCCTTTTACATGTGCTTTCTCTTTACCATAACGAATAATCGCAGCTGCAAAATCTAGATAAACAGCTTCGCCTGTAGCATTCACTCCATACCCAGCATCACAACGTTCTTTTGCTGCTCTCGATGCAACATCTCTTGGAACTAAATTCCCAAAAGCAGGATATCTTCTTTCTAAATAATAATCTCTATCTTCTTCAGCCAATTGGGTAGGTTTTAAAGTACCCTTTCTAATAGCTTCCACATCTTTCATATGTTTTGGAACCCAAATTCGGCCATCATTACGTAATGACTCAGACATCAGTGTTAATTTAGATTGATGATCCCCTGAAACAGGAATACATGTTGGGTGAATTTGGGTATAGCAAGGATTAGCAAAATAAGCGCCCCGCTTGTGAGCTCTCCAGGCAGCTGTTACATTAGACCCCATCGCGTTGGTAGATAAGAAAAATACATTTCCATACCCTCCTGTTCCTAAAACTACTGCATGAGCAGCATGTCTTTCAATCTCTCCGGTAACTAAGTTTCTTGCAATAATACCTCGTGCTTTTCCGTCAACAACTACCACATCTAACATTTCGTGCCTGTTGAACATTTTTATTTTCCCTCTTCCAATTTGACGATTCATTGCAGAGTAGGCGCCCAATAATAGTTGTTGTCCTGTTTGCCCTTTAGCATAAAATGTTCGTGATACTAATACACCTCCAAAAGAACGATTATCTAGTAGTCCTCCGTAATCACGAGCAAAAGGAACTCCTTGAGCGACACATTGATCGATGATGTTTGCAGAAACTTCTGCCAAACGATATACATTCGCTTCGCGTGAACGATAATCTCCTCCTTTTACGGTATCATAAAACAATCTGTAAGTAGAATCACCATCTCCTTGGTAATTTTTTGCGGCATTAATTCCTCCTTGTGCAGCAATTGAATGAGCTCTTCGTGGTGAATCTTGAAAACAAAAAGCTTTTACGTTGTATCCTAATTCTGCCAACGTAGCAGCAGCAGAACCTCCAGCAAGACCTGTTCCAACAACAATAACATCTATTAAGCGTTTGTTTGCTGGATTAACAAGGTTAATGTCATTTTTATGTTTTGTCCACTTGTCTGCAAGTGGTCCTTGAGGTGTTTTTGAATCTAATGCCATCCTATAAAACCTGTTTTAAATGATGAAATAATGCAATAAAAATAAATCCTAAAGGAATTCCAATAGCATATATTTTTGAAAATCTTTTTAATCCTTTTGTGTATTTATTATTTGCACCAACTGACTGAAATGCTGAATTAAAGCCATGCAATAAATGCAATGCCAAAAACACAAATGCTATACAGTATACACCAACTCTTATCGGGCTGTGAAATTTTTCAACTAATTCGCTAAAATATCTGAACTCTCCGTTATGCATCCCACTCATATCTCCTTGGATATATTTTATGTTAAGTTCTGGAATCCAAAAATCTATAAAATGCACCACTACAAATGCAAGAATTGCCAATCCACTCCATATCATATTTCTACTCATCCAAGAAGAATTAGCCTCTCCATTGTTTACCGCATATTTCGTTTGCCTTGATTTGTTATTTTTAATTTCTAACACAAAACCCATCACAAAATGAAAAATCACACCAAAAATTAAAACAGGCTGCAATGCATACTGAATGATCCAAAAGGTTCCCATAAAATGAGAAACTTCATTAAAAGCATCTGCGCTGAATACAGAAAGAATGTTTATAGCAAAATGTTGTAATAGGAAAATCATCAGAAAAAGTGCTGAGATTGCCATTGCAAACTTTCTCCCTATCGAAGAACTTAAAATTCCACTCATTTTTAGTTAAATTTATGTGTACAAAGATACTCCAAAAACAATATGTAAACAAAGAAACTACTTTCTCTTCTTCTTTATTTAGAATATGTTTAAATTATTAAAGTTCGTCTTTAATTTTAATAGATCGTTTTTATTAGTTAAGCGATTGAATTAAAACTACAGCATAAAAAAAACTATTTTATTTGAAATGTTTCATCAGCAAATCCAATTCTTATAGTATAGGTTCCTTTTGGCAAATAATAAATCCCATTTTTAGAGGCTTTTAATGGATCATCTTTAAACTTTTTCAAATAAGTCTTTCGCCCTTTTTCAGAAAAGGAAAGGTCAAAATTAATCTCATTAAACCCTTTGTCTGCATATCGTTGAATTTCGTTTACCTTAAGATTTTCTTTATAAATCTCAAGCGTAATATTTTTACTTTTATTAACATAGTAAGGAATGGTAATCTCAGGTGTAAAAGGAGTTAACCATTTACTCCAAGAACTTCCCCAATTTCTTCGTTTACGAATATCTTTAATAGGAAAAATATAGACCTCTTTAGTCATTATTTCTTGAGTAGCTAGTTGTAGTGGAGCAATCGATGCTTTGTATAAACTTCTTCCATGGGTTCCTAAGAGTAAGTGTTTAGCTGTGGGCTGTACAACTAAATCGTGGATAGCTACATTAGGCAGTCCTTTGTTAAAAGGAAACCATTGTTTACCCTGATTAAAAGAGGCGTAGGCTCCATTATCTGTTCCAACATACAATAACGCTGGGTGTTCAGAATCTTCACGAATTACATTCACAGGAGATGTTGGGATATTGTTTGAAATATTTTTCCAGGTCTTTCCATAATTATCAGAAACATAAACATAAGGTGTAAAATCATCCCATCGATATCCATTTAATGTTACATAAACACGTTCTTTCTTGTGTTTGGATGCAATGACACGACTTACCCACAAATCTTTTGGAAAAGAATTTGAAATACGTTCCCAAGAGCTTCCTCCGTCTTTAGAAACATGAACATATCCATCATCCGATCCAACATATAATAATCCAAATTGAAAAGGAGACTCTGAAATTGTGGTTAGCGTTCCGTAAGCAACATTTCCTTGTTTTCCTCCTGTAGTTAAATCTTCTGAAATTGTTTCCCATGTATCGCCCTGATTTAGACTTCTATGTAATTTATTCCCTCCTAAATATAAAATATCTTGATTGTGTTTTGATAAATGAATGGGTGTTTGCCAATTAAATCTATACGGGGTTTCCCCTAATTCATGTTTTGGTTGAATGTATTTTCGTTTTCCTGATGCACGATCTATTCGATAGTAATTTCCAAATTGAGACCCTGTAAAAACAATCGATGGGTTTCTATCATCAACCTGAACCTGCATTCCATCTCCACCCATTATTGACTGATAAGGGTTTTGACCTGTTTGATGCCATCTTTTATCAATTTTTGCATTATGGGATGCTGTCCAAACACCATTATCTTGTAATCCTCCATAAACTTTATAAGGGGTTTGATTGTCTGCATAAATTGCATAAAACTGTCCTACAGATGGAGTATTTAACTTCACCCAATTCTCCCCATCATCATAAGACAAATTAAGTCCTCCATCATTTCCATCAATCAAATGTCCTTTTCTTGAAGGGTTTATCCACAACGTTTGATGATCTGAATGAACATTTTCTCGACTTATAGATGTAAATGTTTTTCCTCCATCTTTTGATTTTAAAATAGGAACACCCATCACATAAACAGCATCCTTATCTTGAGGATCTACGCGAATTTCTCCAAAGTAATACCCATACGAAAAGTAGAGTCCATCAATCTGATCTTGATGGGTTTTTTTCCATTTTCTTCCTCCATTTGTTGTCAAAAAAACTTCTGCTCCTTCAACAGGAGTATCAAATAATAAGGAGTTTGCATTCTCTAAGTATTTTGCTAAATCTATCGGTTTAACAACTCCAGAACGAACCATTTGTTTTACATTTTCTGCTCTGTATTTTTCTTGAAAACCATTGGTTTTTAAATATCCGTTTAATTTTTTATCTGTTAATGCAAAAAACTCTTCGTCAGTCATTTTTTTGAAGTCTTCTTTAGTCAATCTGCCAGTCGATTCACTCTTTTTTGTATTAGACTTTCTTCTAAATTGACTGTCGTGTAATGCATAGACCGTATTTGCGTCATAGATCGCCAAACCGATTCTTCCAACTCCATCTCCATTTCTAAACCCGTTATTAGTAGAAATATTTGTCCAAGAGTCTCCTCCATCGATACTTTTATAGATAGCAGAATGTTTACCATCTCCATCAAAATTCCATGCCTTTCGTTCTCGCTCCCATGAGGCAGCATAGAGTACTTTTGGGTTTTCTGGTGCAGCAACAACATCTATAATTCCAGTATCATTATTAATAAATAATGTTTTTTTCCATGTAGTACCTCCATCAATTGTTTTAAAAATCCCTCGTTCTTCATTTGAAGAATACAAATGACCAATAACTCCAACGACCACCTCACTTGGATTGTCTGAATTAATCACAATCCTGCTAATATGATGGGAATCTGAAAGACCAACATGCTCCCATGTTTCTCCTTGATTGGTAGATTTTAACATTCCAATTCCTGCATAAGAAGATCGCGAGGAGTTTTTTTCACCTGTTCCAACCCAGATAGTCCCATTGTTCCAATCTACAGCAATATCTCCAATATTTTGAGTAGGACTATTGTCTAAAATAGGCGTAAAAGAGCTTCCATTATTGTTAGTATACCATAACCCTCCAGATGCATAACCAACATAAAATTCAGTTGGATCTTTAGGGTTTACATCTATATCTGCAACTCGGCCACTCATAATCGTTGGGCCGATATTGGTAAAAGGAATATTCTTTATAATGGATGTTTTGGTGAAGGTTTCTTTATCTTTTAGTCCTTTTTTTACAACTTCTGAACTGGTTGATGACTGCTGCGCAATTAAACCAATTGATGTAAATAAAAATAAAATTTGAAAAATAGATTTCATGATAGTTTGTTTTTAGATGATCTGTAAAGTACAGGATATCCAAAAATAATGAATAATTATTTGTTCTAACTGTCATCCTATAGGTACTTTAAAAGTATTAATAACCTTTGGAGAGAAAAATATGATGTTATGCTTACAATTAATCGGTGTACATTTGCACAACTATTCAAAAAAACAATATATTGTTTTTCATAAATATTATGAATGTCATTTAAAAATTTAGGCTTAACAGAGGCTTTGTTAAAAGCTGTAAGAGAAAAAGGATACACAACTCCTTCTCCTATTCAAAAAAAAGCAATTCCACATATTTTATCGGGAAAAGATGTTCTTGCTTCTGCACAAACAGGAACAGGAAAAACGGCTGGTTTTACCCTACCAGTTCTTCAGTACTTATCTGAAACAAAACACCCAAAATATAGACCTTTAAGAGCCTTGGTGTTAACCCCTACAAGAGAACTGGCTGCTCAGGTTCATGACAATATAAGAGATTACAGCTCGCATTTAAATATCCGTTCTACAGTTATCTTTGGAGGGGTTAAACCTACTTCTCAAATAGCAGCCATAAGAAGAGGTGTTGACATTTTAGTAGCTACCCCTGGCAGATTATTAGATCTACACAATCAAAAAGTTCTTTCTTTTAAGCGTATCGATGTTTTCATTTTAGATGAAGCAGACAGGATGCTAGATATGGGGTTTGTTAGAGATATCAATAAAGTAATTAGCTACATGCCTTCTAAAAGGCAAAACCTACTATTCTCTGCAACCTTTTCAAAAGAGATTAAACAACTAGCACAAGGGATTTTAAGAAATCCTGTTATGGTAGAAGCTGAGCCGGAAAACTCAACAGCAGAAATGGTGAGTCAAAAAGTATATCACGTTAATAAAAAGGAGAAAACGGAAATTGTTACCAATCTCATCAAAAACGGAAATTGGAATCAAGTATTAATATTTATGAGAACCAAACATGGCGCCAATAAGTTAACAAAAAAGTTGCTTCAAGCTGATATTTCATCTGCAGCTATTCATGGGAATAAAAGTCAAGGCGCAAGAACAAAAGCGTTATCTAATTTTAAATCTAATGATATTCGTGTCTTAGTAGCTACTGATATTGCTGCGCGTGGTTTAGACATCCCTTTATTACCTCATGTTGTTAATTTTGAATTGCCAAATATTCCTGAAGATTATGTACATAGAATTGGACGAACAGGAAGAGCTGGTGCTAGTGGAGAAGCAATTTCGCTAGTATGCAGCGAAGAAACAGAATATCTTAAAGAAATCGAAAAATTACTTGGGGAAAAATTAATAAGTGAAGAGATCGAAGGGTATGAACCAACAGATACTGCACCTCCAAAAAGAGCAGCCACTCAAAGTAAAGGGTCTTTTAAAGAATCTTCTTCAACAAAACCTCCACGAAAAAATCATACCCCAAGAGAATCAAGGTCCTCAAACACCCAAGGTAATAATAGAAGAAATTCAAGAAGAAATAGACGCAGATAAGCTGTTTTTTCGTTACTTTTATTGGCTACATTTTTGATTTAAACTAAAAACATGAAATATCAGCCTATAGATTCACAACTTTTTATCAAAAACAGACAACACTTTATGGCAAAGATGAAGCCTAGTAGTTTAGCTGTTTTTAACTCTAATGATATTTATCCAATTAGTGCAGACAGCACCATGCCCTTTGATCAACATAGAGATATTTTTTATTTAAGTGGTGTTGATCAAGAAGAAAGTATCTTGGTTTTATTTCCTGATTGTCCAAAAGAAAAACATCGAGAAATATTATTTTTAAAGGAAACAAACGATCATATCGCTGTTTGGGAAGGTGAAAAGTTAACCAAAGAAGCTGCTCTAAAAACCTCAGGTGTAAAGACAGTCTATTGGTTGCAGGATTTAGAAAAAATTATGTTTGAGCTATCTACTCAGTGTGATACCTTTTACATTAACACCAACGAACATTATAGAGCCAATGTAGAAACGGAAACCAGAGAAGATCGTTTTACAAAATGGCTATTGGCAAAATACCCTGCCCACTCCGTGGCAAAAAGCAACCCCATCTTACAACAATTACGATCTGTAAAAGATCCTATTGAGCTGGATTTAATGCAGCACGCTTGTGATATCACCGAAAAAGGATTTCGAAGAATTTTAAATTTTATAAAACCCTCTGTCTGGGAATATGAAATTGAAGCAGAATTGGTTCATGAATTCATCAAAAACCGCTCTAAAGGATTTGCTTACACCCCTATTATAGCTTCTGGAAACAATGCCAACGTCTTACATTATACAGAAAACAACCAACAGTGTAAAGCGGGTGATTTAATCTTATTGGATGTGGCTGCAGAATATGCTAATTACAAAAGTGATTTAACCAGAACAGTTCCTGTTTCGGGACGATTTACGGATCGTCAAAAAGCCGTTTATAATGCTGTAAATACCGTTAAAAAAGAAGCCACAAAATTATTGGTTCCCGGAACACTATGGGAAGCATATCATGTTGAAGTAGGAAAACTTATGACTTCAGAATTATTGGGCTTAGGGTTGTTAGATAAAGCAGATGTACAAAATGAAAACAAAGACTGGCCTGCTTATAAAAAGTATTTTATGCACGGTACTTCCCATCATATTGGCTTAGACACTCATGATTATGGCCTGTTACACGAGCCGATAGAAGCGAATATGGTTTTTACGGTAGAACCAGGTATTTATCTTCCTGAAGAGGGTTTTGGTGTTCGTTTAGAGGATGATGTGGTGGTTCAAAAATCTGGAGCACCTTTTAATTTAATGGGAAATATTCCTATTGAAGCAGATGAAATAGAAGCATTGATGAACAAAGTGTAAAATTACACTGTAATTTTACGAGTAAGAAAGACTGTTTAAAAACCCAATTGTTTTTTTATTAAAATCATCGGGTTTTTCCACGTTAACAACATGGCCACAATTTTTAACAACATACAAGGTCGCGTCTAGATGATCTTTTACCACTCTTTTAATAGAAGGTAAAAATAGATGATCTTGCTCCCCCATAACATACAGTGTAGGGATCTGAACATCTTTTGCTCTAAAAAAACGTAATAAAGGATTAATCTCTGCCGTTAATTTAAACCATCTAATAAATTCTTTTTGATATAATTTTTTTGCTTCGTTGACAAAAAGAATTCTAGACTCTTTATGATTTTTTTTTGGCATGATTATAAAGGCAAATAACTTATATAGCATCATATAAGGAACAATAGACTTAAATATATTACCAACTCTCATAAGGATCTGTGAGCGAATATTGAGTTTAAGAATGGCGCCTCCTAAGACCATACTTTCTACTAGTTTTGGTTTTTTTTCAGCGATATTTCTAATTAAGATTGTCCCCAAAGAAATTCCAATAAAGTGAGATTTTTTAATTTTTAAATACGCTAAAACTTCTAAAATATCTTCTGTAATAGCATCAAAAGTATAGTCCTCATTAAATGAATCTTTAAGAGTAGGCTTACTATTTCCATGACCTCGAAGATCTAGAACCAATACATTAAACTCTTTTTTAAAAGCTCTGATTTGACGAAACCAAATAGAACTACTTCCTCCAGCACCGTGAACAAAACTTACCCACTTATTCGAGTTTTCGTTTAAATATATATAATGATTTAACATAATTTAAAAGTAAATATACTTAATTTCTAGGAGGGTGAAGATTCATTAGGCTCAGAATTTCTAATCAAATTATGGAGATTAAAAACCAAAAAAGTGATTAGTGCTGGTAACACCCATCCCAAACTTTGAGAAGCCAAAGGAATCCAACGAATAATCGGTTTTAAAAAACCTCCTACTTGTAAAGAATTTAAAAAATCTGGAATGCTAAACAAAAACGTTACAAGCACCACTCCTTTAAAAACAACTGATGATGATAATCTCTTAGGAACTACATTCAATAAAATTAGTGCTATCGTAATAGGATAGATAAACATTAATGCAGGGATTGCTGCTTGAATAATAAACCGCACTTCAAAATGACCGATTAAAATTCCCAAGACACAGCTAATCAGAGAAGTTAAAACATAGGCTTTTTGTGAGTTTTTAAAAATTCCTTTCACATAGTCTGAGGCACCTGTGACGATTCCTACTGCTGTTGTAAAACAAGCCAAAGAAACCAGAATACTCAAAAAAGAGGTTCCGATTGTTCCTAATGTTTGCGAACTTAAACGTGTTAAAATATCAGTTCTTGAAGCGTTTTCTGGAAATACATCACTAAAAACTGCTCCACTAAAAATTAATCCACCATAAATGAATAACAATCCAAAACCTGCAATACATCCGGCCTTGGTAACGAGCTCTTTAGTTCTTTTATAGGATGTGTATCCTTGTAGTTTTAATGAAACGATCACGACTGCACCAACAACAACACCCCCAATCGCATCAAAAGTTTGATAGCCCTCTAAGAGGCCACTCACAAAAGGAACTTCATAAGTATTAAGGTTCATCTCGTGTAAAAAACGTGTAGATGCCAATGCTATAATCGCAAGTAGAATCAGAATAATAACGGGTGTTAAAAACTTTCCTATAAGGCTTATAATCTTAGAGCGGTTAATCACAAAAATAAAAATCAGCAGAAAGTAAAGACTACTTGTCAATAATGAACTCGTTCCAAAAATAGGTTTTATAGCCATTTCGTGTGCAACAGATGCTGTTCTAGGGGCAGGAATAGTAATTGCAATCACATACATTAAAAAACAATATAGAGAACTAAACCAAGGAGATACTTTTTTTGCCAAATCAAACATAGTCCCTTGTACTTTTGCGTGTGCCAAAATTCCTAGTATGGGAATTAAAACTGCTGTGATCATAAACCCTAAAAAAACTAGCCACCATTGCTGTCCGGCATGGGTTCCTAAAAAAGGAGGAAGAATAAGATTTCCCGCTCCAAAAAAGAGAGAAAAGAGGGCAAATCCAGTAATCCAAATCTCTTTGTTTTTTATCATTTTATCCATTTTTTAATCAAAAAGAGGCTAAAATTGACCAAAATATATAAAAAAGAAGCTAAAATGATGAAAAACTTAACAGACGCAAAATAAAAAGCGATAGAAACCCACAGCTGTTCCATATTCCCAAAAACCAAGTTAATTAATCCAATATTTTCGATATAATCAAAAATTGCAGCAAAAAATATCGCCCAAATTAATCCATTTCCAATATTAAAAAAAGAACTTTTAGACCATAATATCATATTCAATTTATGAATTAAAATCCCCAACAATAATGCATAAGCAATTGGAAATAAAAAGTCAAGACCAAGCCCTAATGACAGAGCAATTTTACCTTTTTCTCCCCAAGAATTTAAGTAAGAGCCTGCTGTTTCTAAATCTCCAGCTAATTCAAAAGAAATAATTCCACCAGTACAGATATCATTGATTAAAAACTGATCTAAATAATATAAAAAAGCAATGCAAATAATCACCACAAATAAAAGAACTCGTGTCAGTCGTTTTTCTTGGTTAAGAGTAAGTTTTAAAAAAGGTGATGAAAACATGTATTAAATTCTCCGTTAGATACGAAAGATACATATTTTTGTAAGATGGAAAAATCACTTTCATTTAAAAGTACCAATGTATCATATACCGATTCTGGGAAAGGTCCAGTAGTGGTGTTGTTACATGGGTTTTTAGAGAACAATACAATGTGGAATAAGATTATACCTGAAATTTCAAATGTAAACAGAGTTCTTGCCATTGATTTATTAGGTCATGGAAAAACAGGTTGCTTAGGCTATGTTCATTCTATGGAACTGATGGCCGGGGCGGTTTTTGCTATACTAAAATCTTTAAGAATACGAAAAATTAGGCTAATTGGACATTCTATGGGGGGCTATGTTTCTTTGGCTTTTGCTGAAAAATACCCTAAAATGATTACAGGATTGTGTTTATTAAACTCTACCGCATACCCAGATGATACGGCTCGAAAAAAATTACGAACCAGAGCCAATACAATGGTTCAGACCAATTTTCATAAAATGGTAAGAATGTCTTTTTTGAATTTATTTGGAGAAGAAAGTAAACCCTTGTTTAAAGATGAGATAGACGCTGCACTTAGCGAAGCATTAAAGACTCCTTTACAAGGATATCTAGCCTGTCAAGAAGGAATGAAAATTCGCCCTAATAGAATGGCTGTTTTAAAAAATAATGATATTAAAAAGCTGATAATTCAAGGCAAAAAAGATCCTGTTTTATCTACAAAAGATGCATTAGAGATAGCAAAAAAAACAAATTCAGAAATTGTTTTACTCTCTGGTGGGCATATGAGTCATATTGAAAATAAATTTGCGATTATTTCAATCTTCAAGAAGTTTATAAAAAAATAATTTACTCCTTTTTCAAGGCATTCCATCCTTGCGCTTTTAATTCTAATTCTTGATTGGCTCTGGTAACTAAATTGAATCCTGCTGCTTTATCAGTAATATGACCAATAATAGAAAGGTGCGGGTTGCCTTTTATCTTTTCGAAATCTGCAATAGGAACCGTAAATAAAAGCTCGTAATCTTCACCTCCACTTAAAGCTACCACAGTACTATCTATATCAAACTCTTCGCAAGCAGAAATTACTTGAGGATCTAACGGTAGTTTATCCTCATAAATTTTACACCCTACCTTACTTTGAGAACAAATATGCATAATTTCAGAAGACACTCCGTCTGAGATATCAATCATCGCAGTCGGATGTACCTCCATTTCTCTTAAAAGAGGGCCAATATCCTTTCTTGCTTCTGGCTTTAGTTGCCGCTCGATTAAATAGGTATAGTTGTCTAAATCTGGCTGATTGTTTGGGTTAACATTAAACACTTGCTTTTCTCTTTCCAATACTTGCAATCCTAAATATGCAGCTCCTAAGTCTCCAGAAACAACTATTAAATCAGTTTCTTTAGCACCGTTTCTATAAATAACCTCTTCTTTGGGGGCTTTACCAACAGCAGTAACAGAAATTAACATCCCTTTTGTAGATGAAGTGGTATCTCCGCCAATCAAATCAATCTTATAGGTATCACACGCTAATTGAATTCCCGCATACAGTTCTTCTATTGCTTCCAGAGGAAAACGATTTGACACCGCTATAGACACAGTAATTTGTTGAGCCTCTCCATTCATAGCATAAACATCAGAAAGATTTACCACCACTGCTTTATATCCCAGATGTTTTAAAGGCATATAACTTAAGTCAAAATGTACGCCTTCAATTAGCAAGTCTGTAGTAATTAATATTTGTTTTTCGGAACTTTCAATCACAGCTGCGTCATCACCAACCCCTTTAATCGTCGATTTATGGGCTATTTTAAAGTATTTTGTAATATGATTGATTAAGCCAAACTCTCCCAGATCAGCTAATGATGTTCTTGATTGATTTTTATCTTCTAACATCTTGCAAAGATAAACACATCTAGAAAATAATTCCTTTGATTTTCTATGATTCTGTTTTCTCTTTCATCGTTTCTATAAAAAATATCACATAAGTCGAATTCCAACCATAAAATACATCCATATCAGACATCATTTAGTTTATTTAAAATAAAAAAATATATACTAAAAGTTAAATAGAAATCGTTTTACAGTATTAGGAATTAAATCAAATTAAATGTACCTTGTGATAACAATGTTATAATTTAAAACAAACATCGCCTGATAACACGCTAAATAAATGAAAAAAAATAGTCTATTCTTATTTGTATTACTGGTATTATTATCATGTGAAAAAACAGAGAATCCAACAATAATCCCACCTGTAATAACCTCAGGAGATATGGGTATCGATTTAGTAGAAAATAGTGGTGCTGGACAAACAGTATATACTATTTTGGCATCAGACAACATAGAGGTTACTGGATATAGATTAAGTGGAGCAGATGCTAATTTATTAAGCCTCAATAACAATATCGTTAGCTTAGATGCAAATCCAGATTTTGAAAATAAATCTAGCTATCGTTTTGACGTAACAGCAAATGATGCCGAAGGAAATACAAGTAATGTTAAGACCATTACATTTTCTATTATTGACGTAGACGAAACTCCATCCTATGTTCTTCACCCTTGTGAAAATGGATTTGCGGGAGACTACCCTTGTAGCAATTACGATTTAATTGCTCATGTCAATTTAGAAACTCTAGGAGGTTCTGGAATTGATGGAAATGATTGCTGGGGCTGGACAGACCCCTCTACTGGTAAAGAATATGCCTTAATGGGTATAAGTTCTGGAACTTCATTTATTGATATTTCTGATCTAGAATTTCCTAAAATTGTTGGTTTTTTACCCACTCATACAACAAATAGTTCTTGGCGAGATATTAAAACTTATGAAAATTATGCCTTTATCGTAAGTGAAGCATCAGGGCATGGTATGCAAGTATTTGACTTATTAAAATTAAGAGATATCGATTCAGATTCTCCTTCAATAACATTCACTGAAGATGCCCACTATAATGGTTTTGGAAATGCTCATAATATTGTCATCAACGAAACCAAAGGTTATGCCTATGCAGTAGGGACAAATACATACAGTGGAGGGCCTCATTTTGTAGATATCTCAAACCCTTTAAACCCTATTTCAGCAGGTGGTTATGCTAACGATGCTTACTCTCATGACGCACAGGTTATCACCTATAATGGTCCCGATTCTGATTATACTGGAAAGGAGATTTTAATTGGTAGTAATCAGAATGTAGTTGTTATAGTTGACGTAACAGACAAAACAAACCCTACACAAATTGCGACAATTAATTATCCAAATATTGGCTATACACACCAAGGATGGTTTACAAATGATCAGCGCTATTTTATTTTAGGAGATGAACTAGATGAGCGTAATTTTGGAGGTAATACAAGGAATATTGTATTTGACTTTTCAGATTTAGACACTCCTTCCTTACATATGAACTATTATGGTCCAACAACTGCTATTGATCATAATGGGTATACAAAAGGAAATGAATATTACCTAGCAAATTATTCTGCAGGAATTCGAGTTGTCGACATCACAAATATTGGTAATGAAACAATGACAGAAATTGGATATTTTGACACTTACCCTTCAAATGATAATGCCTCTTTTAATGGGGTTTGGAATGTGTATCCATATTTCTCGAGTGGTAATATTATTATAAGTGATATTAACAGTGGATTTTATGTTGTAAGAAAAAGCGAATAGCTTGATGAAAAAATACCTGCTCTTATTCTCTATTTTAATTACTTACAGTTGTATAAAATCAGAATTAAATTTTAATACAACACTGTCTAATGGCACAACAGAACTTGTTCAAACTTTTGGTGGATCAAAAAACGATGTTGCAAAAGCTGTAGTTGCTACATCAGATGGTGGGTTTATTGTCCTTGGATACACTCAAAGCATGGATGGTGACGTTATAGGAAAAACAAACGAAAGTTACGATTATTGGGTCTTAAAATTCAATTCAGACGCAATCTTAGAATGGAATACAACTTTTGGTGGCTCTGGAGATGACAGGGGAAGTGATATTATCCAAACCTCAGATGGTGGTTTTGCGCTACTAGGATATACTGATAGTGCGGACGGGGATATTCTGATCAACAACGGTTACAGAGATTTTTGGATGGTAAAAATAGATGCTACAGGAACTCTTTCTTGGCAAAAATCATTTGGTTTTTCTGGGGCAGATGAAGGTGTAGCTGTGATAGAAACATTTGATAATAATTTTTTGCTTTCAGGAGTGTTAGATGTAACAGCCTCCGGAGGTTTAGGTAATCAGGGGCGATATTCAACAAGGCATGCTGGAGGTGATTATTGGTCAATTAAGATCTCTTCTTCTGGAGAGTTCATTTGGTCTCGATTTTATGGAGGATCGTTTACAGACAGCCCTACAGGAATTATTGAAAATATAAACGGTGAATTTATAGTTGTTGGGGCTTCAGACAGTAATGATATTGATATCTCAACAAATAAAGGGTCGTATGATTTTTGGGTGGTGAAATCTGATGACCGTGGAAATATACTCTGGGAAAAATCCTATGGAGGTTCTGAAATAGATGAGGCAAGAGATATTATTTCCTCTAGAGATGAGCACTATATTATAGTTGGAGATACGCGAAGTAATGACCAAGACGTGTCCTTTAACAATGGAGCGGCAGATCTATGGATTGTTAAAATTTCTGATGCTGGAGATATCACCTGGAATTATTCCTATGGTGGATCTAATTTTGATGTCGCTAGATCTGTAAATACAACTTCAGATGATGGATTTGTAATTTCGGGAAGCTCCAGAAGTTCAGATGGTGATGTTACTAAAAATCAAGGTCAAAATGATGCTTGGATTATAAAAGTAAATGCCGAAGGGGCATTGGTTTGGGAAACAACAGTAGGGGGCTCCGAAATAGACTTTGCTTACGATGCTGTTCAATTATCTAATGGAACTATTATTGCTGTTGGTGAAACCTATAGTGTTGATGGAGATATCTCTGTGAATAAAGGGTTTTCTGATCTATTAATTATAAAAATAAATTAAAATGAAAAATTATTTTTTAGGTGTTTTTTGTCTTTTTCTAATCCTAAATAGTTGTAGCGAGGACAATGATATTAATCAAGAACCTGTTGCTATTACTCTTAACTTTAGCCATTCATGGGAAGAAACCGAAATAACAGATACCGATTTTAATGATCCAAGGTTTACTAATGAAAATGGTGATTTATTAAGCATTCAACGTCTTCGATATTTGATTTCTGAAATAACATTAACCCATGAAAGTGGAGTCGTTACAAGACTAAATGATTATAAGTTAGTTGATGTAAGCAATGATGAAAGTTTATCATTTATGACCTCTAAAGAGATTCTCCCTGGGGAATATACAAGAGCGTCTTTTCGATTTGGTTTTAGCGAAGAAAATAATATTGATGGTGCTTATACAGACTTAAATACAGCAAACTTTAATGTCCCTGGAGAAAATGCTAGTCCAAACCTAGGAGGAGGCTATCATTATATGCAACTTGATGGGAATTATATAAACAATCAAGAAGAACTGTCACCCTATAATTATCATATGATTAGCGCGATTGATCCTACCAATACAAATGAACCAATGGACACTTCATTTGAAAAAAATATTGGTGCCATATCCATTGGTGGAAATACAACTATCAATATAGAAATGGATGTTTCGGCATGGTTTAAAAACCCTAACACATGGGATTTAAATGAAAATAATATAAATTTAATGGGAAATTATGAGGTTCAATTATTGATGAAACAAAACGGAACCTCTGTTTTTAATATTATTTCTATTACTCAATAAAATGGAAAAAATTATTTTTCTACTTTGCTTAACAAGTGTATTTATTATGTCTTGTTCAAACCCTAATTCTGAAGAAGAATATACCCCAACACCATATACCTTAGAAATCCCTGACCTTTTTCAAGAAAAGTTAATCCCTCCATTGATTCCCTCTGACAATCCTTTAACTGAAGAAGGGGTGAATCTTGGAAAAAAATTATTTTTTGATAAAAAACTCTCAGGAAATACAGCTCAATCATGTGCATCTTGTCATAAACCACAAAATTCATTTACTGATAATACTCGCTTTAGTGATGGTATTGATGGAGTTTTTGGATTGCGAAACTCGATGCCGTTATTTAATTTAGCTTGGAATTTTGGAGAGCGTTTTGCATGGGGAGGAAAAGAATTTAGCCTGGAAGCACAAGCCCTTGAACCCATAAATAATGTGATTGAAATGCATAGTAATTGGGCAAGCGTAGCTACTAGACTTCAGCAAGACCCAGCGTATCCTTCATTGTTTTTAAGAGCCTTTGGAACCTCAATAATAGATTCTACACTAATTACAAAAGCAATTGCTCAATTTGAAAGAACACTGATCTCTGGAAATTCTAGATTTGATCAATATCTGTTGGGAAATATTTCTTTAACCCAAGAAGAATTAAATGGGTTTACTATTTTTATGAATGAAGAAAAAGGAGATTGTTTTCATTGTCATGGAAGTAATAATAACCCATTGTGGACAGACAATGATTTCCATAATAATGGCCTAGATGAAACATTTGTTGACTTGGGCCTCGGGGAAGTTACCGGCGACCCAAATGACAATGGAAAATTTCGATCTCCTTCTTTACGAAATCTTGGATTTACCGCTCCATTCATGCATGACGGTCGATTTGAAACCCTAGAAGAGGTTATCGATCACTATAGTGAAGGCCTGAAAATTTCATCTACAATAGATCCTCTGATGAAAAAAGCAGCGCAAGGTGGGGTTCAACTTACAACTCAAGAAAAAAAAGAGTTAAAAGCTTTTTTACTAACATTAACAGATACAAGCTTTGTAAATAATCCGAATTTTCATAATTAATCAATATAATGTGAGCATCACTAGTAATTTTAGACTTATGTTGTATCTTTGCAAACACAATTTAGATTTAATCTATTTAAGTTATGATAAAAGTTTCGAACACAGCTAAAGATAAAGTCATAGAACTAATGACAATGGACGGCTTCAACGCACTTACAGATTTTGTAAGGGTTGGCGTAAAAAGCGGCGGATGCTCTGGGCTCTCTTACGACTTAAATTTTGACAATAAACAGCAAGAAAACGATAAAATATTTGAAGACAATGATGTAAAAATTATTGTAGATAAAAAAAGTTTCTTGTATTTAGTAGGAACTACATTAGAATTTTCTGGCGGTTTAAATGGGAAAGGGTTTGTTTTTAATAATCCAAATGCCAATAGAACTTGTGGTTGCGGAGAAAGTTTTTCTTTATAATTGATCATTCACTAGTAATCAAACAAATGAGTAAGTATACAGAAGATGATTTAAGAGAAGAGTTAAAAACCAAAGAATATGAATATGGTTTTTATACTGATATAGAAAGTGAAACCTTTGCTAAAGGTCTCAATGAAGAGGTGGTTCGAGCTATTTCAAAAAAGAAAAACGAGCCAGAATGGATGACTAATTGGCGACTAGAAGCTTTTAAGGTTTGGTCTAAAATGGAAGAACCTGAATGGGCAAATGTTACTTATAAAAAACCAGATTTTCAGGAAATTGCTTATTATTCTGCACCCAAGCAAAAACCTACGTTAAATAGTTTAGACGAAGTTGACCCAGACTTATTAGCTACTTTTGAAAAATTAGGAATTTCTTTAGAAGAACAGAAAAGGTTAGCAAATGTTGCTGTAGATATTGTTGTAGATTCTGTTTCAGTGGCAACCACTTTCAAGAAAACATTAGGAGAAAAAGGAATTATTTTTATGCCTATTTCTGAAGCAATTCAAGAACATCCAGAATTGGTTAAAAAATATCTTGGGACCGTTGTTCCTAGGTCAGATAATTTTTATGCTGCCTTAAATTCAGCTGTGTTTTCTGACGGGTCGTTTTGTTATATTCCAAAAGGAGTTCGCTGCCCCATGGAATTGTCTACTTATTTTAGAATTAACGAAGGAGGGACAGGTCAGTTTGAAAGAACGTTGGTTGTTGCAGATAAAGGAAGTTTTGTAAGTTACTTGGAAGGTTGTACAGCTCCAAGCAGAGACGAAAATCAATTGCATGCAGCGGTAGTAGAATTAATTGCTTTGGATAATGCAGAAATCAAATATTCCACCGTACAAAATTGGTTTCCTGGAAATAGTGAAGGGAAAGGCGGTGTATATAATTTTGTTACCAAAAGAGGTCTTTGTGAAACCAATGCAAAAATATCTTGGACTCAAGTAGAAACAGGATCTGCTATTACTTGGAAGTACCCGAGTTGCGTTCTAAAAGGAAATAATTCTGTAGGAGAATTTTATTCAATCGCTGTTACAAATAATTTTCAACAAGCGGATACGGGAACAAAAATGATTCATCTAGGGAAAAACACCAAATCAACAATTATCTCTAAAGGAATCTCAGCTGGGAAATCACAAAATAGTTATCGTGGATTAGTGCAAATTAATTCAAGAGCAGAAAACGCTAGAAATTTTTCTCAATGCGATAGTTTATTAATGGGTAATGACTGTGGTGCTCATACCTTCCCCTATATCGAAGTAAAAAATAAATCCGCACAGATAGAACACGAGGCTACAACTAGTAAAATTGGAGAAGATCAATTATTTTATTGTAACCAAAGAGGAATTGATACTGAAAAAGCAATTGCTTTAATTGTTAATGGGTTTAGTAAAGAAGTATTAAATAAACTTCCGATGGAATTTGCTGTTGAGGCTCAAAAACTATTAGAAATTAGTCTTGAAGGAAGTGTTGGTTAGCATAAAACAAGGCAACATGTGTTCTTGGGGTATGCCGAAGTAAATTGAAAGCAAATCAAAAAAATTAGTAAATAAAAAATAAGAGTAGATATCATGTTAAAAATTGAAAACTTACATGCTTCGGTAGAAGACAAGACAATTTTAAAAGGATTGAACTTAATTGTAAATCCAGGAGAAATTCATGCTATCATGGGGCCTAATGGTGCTGGAAAAAGCACATTGGCATCAATCATTGCTGGAAAAGAAGAGTATGAAGTAATTGATGGGACCATTGAGTTAGAAGGAGAAGATCTTAATGAATTAGTTCCTGAAGAAAGAGCGCATAAAGGAGTCTTTCTTTCATTTCAATACCCTGTAGAAATTCCAGGTGTTACCGTTACCAACTTTATAAAGACTGCCATTAACGAATCTCGAAAAGCAAAAGGTTTAGAGGATATGCCCGCTAAAGACTTGCTAAAAATGATCCGTGACAAATCTGAACTCTTAGAAATTAATCGAAAATTTTTATCACGCTCATTAAATGAAGGCTTTTCTGGAGGAGAGAAAAAACGAAACGAAATTTTTCAAATGGCAATGTTAGACCCTAAACTGTCCATTTTAGACGAAACAGATTCAGGATTAGATATTGATGCCCTAAGGATTGTTGCCAATGGGGTAAATAAATTAAAATCTAAAGATAATGCTGTTATTGTGATTACTCATTATCAGCGATTGTTAGAATATATCATCCCTGATTTTGTTCATGTGCTGTATGATGGTAAAATTGTTAAAACTGGAGATGCCTCTTTAGCACTAGAGCTAGAAGCAAAAGGATATGATTGGGTCAAAGAAGAAATGATATCATAAACCATTAAAATGGACTTAAAAGAAAAAATAGTATCCTCATATGTTGCCTTTGAAGATGGTGTGAATATTAATTCTGATATTCATGAAATAAGAACAGAGGCCTTTAAAACATTTGAAAACTTAGGTTTTCCTTCTAAAAAGATAGAAGCATGGAAGTACACCTCTTTAAATGCTATCCTAAAAGAAGATTATAGTATTTTTCCAGATACAGAAAAAACAATCAATCTTGTAGATGTTAAAAAGTATTTTATCCATGATATTGACACCTATAAAATAATTTTTATTGATGGAAAATACAGTTCTTTTTTATCAGAAACAACACACGATTCTATTGATGTGTGTTTAATGTCTTCTGCGTTATCCAAAGTAAAATACAAGCCTGTTATTGAAAATTATTTTAATAAAGTTGCCAAACAAGACAATTTAACATCATTGAATACTGCCTTTGTCAAAGAAGGAGCCTATATTCATATCCCCAGGAATACAGAGGTTGAAAAGCCCATTCAAATTATAAATTTTACAACAGGTCCTGAAAACGCTACCATGTTGCAACCTAGAAACTTAATTGTGGTAGGTCAAAATGCACATGTTCAAATTATAGAACGTCATCAAAGTTTAGCAGAAAATGCTGTTTTAACCAATGTTGTTACTGAAATATTTGCTGATAGACATTCAAATGTAGATTATTATAAAATTCAAAATGATCAAGTTAAAGCTTCCTTGGTAGATAATACCTATATTGAACAACAGTCAAAAAGCGTTGTGTCTGTTCATACCTTTTCTTTTGGTGGAAATATTACAAGAAACAATTTAAACTTCTATCAGAAAGGAGAACATATAGATTCTATCCTGAAAGGAATTACTATTATAGAAGGAAAACAACATGTTGATCATCATACATTAGTTCATCACATAGAGCCAAACTGTGAAAGTCATCAAGATTATAAAGGAATTTTTGATGAACGATCTACAGGTGTTTTTAATGGAAAAGTTATTGTAGAAAAAGAAGCACAAAAAACAAATGCTTACCAGCAAAACAACAATGTACTAGTAAGTGATCGCTCTACCATCAATGCCAAACCTCAACTAGAAATTTTTGCAGATGACGTAAAATGCTCTCACGGTTGTACCATTGGTCAATTAGATGAACAGGCTTTATTTTATATGCAACAACGTGGGATTCCAAAAAAAGAAGCTAGAGCGCTTTTAATGTATGCCTTTGCAAATACTGTCTTGGAAAGTGTAAAAATCCCTGAAGTTAAAGACAGAATTACCAAATTGATTGCTCATAAACTCAATGTGAATATTGGTTTTAATATATAAAAGCTCTCTTTATACATAAAAAAACAGGCTTAGCTGCCTGTTTTTTTATAAAATTAAAATCACAAATCTTATTGTTCTAAATAATCCATCGCTAAGGCTGATAAGGTTTTTACACCCAACACAAAACCACTTTCATCTAATATAAAATCTGGTGTGTGATGTCCCGCAGCAGCATCTGGTTTCACATCTAAAGCTTTCCCTCCTAAGAAGAAGTATAGTCCTGGTACTTTTTGTTGAAAAAAGGAAAAATCTTCAGCACCTGTAATTGCATCAATTTCTAAAACATTTTCTTTTGATGCTATTCGTTGAAGCGTAGGAAGCATCTGACTTGTTAATTCTAAATGATTAAATGTAATTGGATACCCTTTATCTATTTCAATTGTTGCCTCAGCTCTGAAAGCTCTTGCAATATCTGGAACCATTTCCTTCATTCGTTTATTAATAAAGTCTTGCATTCCGTAATCTAGGGTTCTAATTGTTCCAACAATCGTTGCTTTTTCTGGAATAATATTACTTCGTATTCCGGCATTAATCATTCCTACGGTGATTACAGCTCCTTCTTTTGTTAGCTCAGACTCTCTACTTATAATGGTTTGAAGTCCATTTATTATTTGCGCCGAAGCAACAATAGGGTCTACACTTGCCCAAGGTCTTGACCCATGTGCTTGTTTACCAGTTATATTAATTTGGAAAGACTGAGAGGCAGCCATAATTCCTCCAGGTTTGTAGGTTATTTTCCCCACATCTAATCCCGCAGCTATATGCAACCCGAAGATAGCATCAACATCTGGATTCTTTAACACTCCTTCTTTTACCATGAGTTCTGCGCCTCCTTCTTCTCCCTTTGGGGCGCCTTCTTCTGCAGGTTGAAAGATAAATTTAATTGTTCCTCTAATATCACTTTTCATAGCAGACAATACTTCTGCAACTCCCATCAATATTGCAACATGAGAATCATGACCACAGGCATGCATTACGCCTGTTTCCTTCCCGTTATAAGTACTTACCGCCTTAGATTTAAAAGGTAAATTATTTCGTTCAGTTACGGGTAAGGCATCGATATCAGCTCTAAGAGCCACAACTTTTCCTGGTTTTTCTCCTTTTAAGATTCCAACCACTCCTGTTATAGCAACTCCAGTTTGAACAGAAATTCCTAAACTTTTTAAATGATTCTCTATGTATTTTGCTGTTTCAAATTCCCTATTAGATAATTCTGGATTTGCATGTATATGTCTCCTCCATTCGATTACTTTTTCTTCTACTTGTTCAGATAGTTTTCTGATTTTTTTGTCATTTATTTGTCCGAATGCTATTCCACTAATTAATAGAGATATGCATATTATTATTGTTTTTTTCATTTAAAAATAAAATTAGTGTATTGATTGAATTATTTGTTTTAAAAATTGATTTTCGTCATAATTTTTTAACCCTAAGCGAACTACAACCATTTGTTGATCTGGAAGAATATAGACTCGTTGTCCTTGATATCCATCAGCATAAAACATATTGGTAGGTACATCTTTCATGTCTCCTTGAGTATTTAGCCAAAACTGCGCGCCATATGTACCATTAGATGTTGGTGTTGGTGTTGCTACATAGTCTACCCATTCTGGAGAAAAAATCTGTGTCCCATTCCAATTCCCTTTGTGTAAATATAACAAACCTAATTTACTCCAGTCTCTTGCTGTTGCCCAAGCATAAGAAGACGCTACATAGTGACCCAAAACATCTGTTTCAATAATCATTGAGTTCATTCCTATTTTATCAATCAGCTCTTGATACCAATAATCAAGATATTGTTGCTGAGAACCAAGTTCTTTGCGTAAAATTCCCGATAATAAATTTGACGTTCCTGAAGAATAATTCCAACTTGAATTTGGTACTCCTGTTAAGGGTTTATTTTGTTGCATTAGTGTCATATCACTCTGTAAAAATAATATTTTGGTTACATCGGAAATTTTATCATAGTTTTCATCCCATTCTAACCCACTATTCATTTGCAATAAGTTGTGAAGTGTTATTTGTTTTCGTTCATCATTTTTCCACTCATCAATAGGCGCTGCATCGTTTATGTTAATTTTTCCTTGATATTGAAGTACCCCAAAAATAGTGCTCAAAACACTTTTGGTCATCGACCATCCCAACATTCTAGAATCTTTGGTAAATCCTTTTCCATATCGCTCCGCAATTATTTGATCCTTGTAGATAACTAAAACACCTCTTGTTTCGTGTGATTTTTCAAATATAGAACCTACTGCCATTGTTAATTTATCATAATCTACATTTTCAAAAAGCGTGTCTTTTTGTGAAGCATTTCCGTAAGGGAAAGAAATTGTGTTATTTGGTACTAATCGGTTGGGGATTAATTGTTTTTTCTTTTGATCAAATTCTTCTGTCACCAACACACATCCTAAGCCTTTTCTGAAAATAGCTTTTCTAGTTAATAATCCTAAAGTAGATGCTGTCGCATATTTTCCATTCTTGTTTATTTTGTCAATGGCAATATTTATTGGAGAGAATTTATGATCAGTAGCGTCTGTAAACTCAACAGTTCTTTCACCCAAGAAATAAGAAGAACATGTGTTTTTTGCAGAATATCCAGAAATAATGTTCAGTTTTGGGTAATTTACTATAACAATGAGAAGTAAAACCAACAACACTGTTAAAAGAATTCTTTTAAATATTTTCATTAAAATAATTTTAATCTAGTACAAACATAAGAATTAAATTACACGTTTATTGTAAGTTGTGCCTTTCAAGCCCTACCTTTGTGCCTTAAAATTCAATAGAATGTTTCCAGTTGAAAAAATTCGAGCAGATTTTCCCATTTTAAAAAGAAAGGTAAATGGAAAACCTTTAGTGTATTTTGATAATGCCGCTACTTCTCAAACACCTATCGTAGTAATTGATGCAATTGTAGATTATTATTGTAATTACAATGCTAATATTCATAGAGGTGTTCATCGCTTAAGTCAAGAAGCAACAGATAAATACGAGTTAGCAAGAAAAAAACTACAAAAGCATTTTAACGCGAAATACGCACATGAAATAATTTTTACCTCTGGAACTACGCATAGTATTAATATTGTTGCTTCTGGCTACGCTTCTTTGCTTAAGAAAGGAGATGAAATAATTGTCTCTGCGTTAGAACATCATTCGAACATTGTCCCTTGGCAAATGTTATGTGAAAAAACAGGAGCTTCATTAAAAGTGATTCCAATGAATGAGCGTGGTGAATTATTAATGTCTGCTTATGAAGAGATTCTTTCTCACAACACAAAATTAGTTTTTTGCAATCATATTTCTAATGCTTTAGGAACTATCAACCCTATTAAAGAGATCATTAATAAAGCCCATGCTGTTGGTGCAGTCATTTTAATTGACGGTGCACAGTCTACTCCTCATATGAAGGTTGATTTTCAAGCATTGGATGTTGATTTTTATGTAACCTCAGCACATAAAATATGTGGCCCTACAGGTGTTGGGTTGCTCTATGGGAAACAAGAACTTTTAGAAATTCTCCCGCCCTATCAAGGAGGTGGTGAAATGATTGAAACCGTAACTTTTGAGAAAACAACCTATGCTGGTTTACCTCATAAGTTTGAAGCAGGAACACCAAATATTTGTGGGGGAATTGCTTTTGGCGTTGCCATTGATTATATGAATTCAATCGGTTTTGATGCCATTGCCACTTATGAGCAAGAGCTCCTTGAATATGGAACGAAAGAATTATTAAAAATTGAAGGAATACGCATTTATGGAACTTCACATAAAACATCTGTAATCTCATTTAATATTGGTAATATTCATCCCTATGATATTGGTACTATATTAGATAAGCTAGGGGTAGCTGTAAGAACAGGTCAGCATTGTGCACAACCGATCATGGATTTTTATAAAATTCCGGGAACTATTAGAGCTTCTTTTGCATTTTATAATACAAAAGAAGAAATTAATGTTTTTATTAAAGCGTTGAAAAAAGCAATTATGATGTTAGGCTAAGAATACAACTACTCTATTTAAAAAAGTCTTTGTGAAAACAACAATTTTTCTCTTTCTTTTTTCTACAGCAATCTTTCACGGATTTTAATGTTTGCTTATCCGTTCACAAAGATGTGATTTGTAAACAAAGTATGAGGAGCACTCACTAAATTAATATCAAACTTCAATGAGGGTTCAACTCTCGAACTAGCATTATGAATTCTAAAAGAAATTTGCCAACCTTCGTTTAAAGATATTAACAATGTTGTAGTCGAATTTTCTTGGTAAACAATTTCAATTAATCTTGTCGGTAACTTTAGTTTAGGAATCGTTGCTTTTGGTTTTATCTTCTTAAAAGCTAAATTCAAAGTTCCGTGTAAATTATATGCCTGAATTTCAACTTTCTTTTTGCCTTTGATTACTTTATAAAAATCTTGATTTCCAATTAAATATTGGACTAAATTTTCTGCAACAATGTTTGGGTTTTCCTTATCTAAGCGAAGTAGTTCTTTCCTAAAAGCATCTAAAATTGGTAAATATACAACTTGGTGCATATTATCTATTGAAGTCCATTTCGATGTTTTATCTTTTGCTCTCAAATCAGCGAGCATATCAAATATTGGATTAACTTCTTTGAAATAGTTGTCTGAACAAGAAACACCTAACCACTTTTCTCCAAAGTTGATTTTGTTAGATAATCTTGAATGTTTAACTGCTCTGTGATTATTTTTCGCAGAAATTCCAATTTCCCATTTTTGTAAAGAGCGAATCATTAAAACGTCACGAACGTCTCCTGTCTGGCCAGCTTGATCACTAACCAATTCAAGAATTAGAATATCTTCCTCGCTAATTCCATTTGACAACCTGGGTTCAATGTCAATGAGGAAATTAATTGAAGCACTTGCAGTTAGCCTAAAAGTATCTTGTTCTACTTCTTCAAAACCATCAAAGAAACCTTTAGCCGTAGCATAAGGATCATTTTCTGTTATTGAAACGATTGTTAATTTATTCAAACGTTCGTAAAATTCGATAAGTAAAGCATATTCAAATGCTTTTCCATTTATTGTTTGACTAGCCATAAATTAAGAAAGTGTATTTTCTAGTTCCAATTTTTTCTTTGTAACTCGTTTTGGTTTCTTTTCAGCATTCTCAATTTGAGATTTGATACTTATAGCAATCTGTTTTGCCAGATTTACAGGAACTGCATTTCCAATCATTTTATACCCAGCTGAAATATGATTGTAATGAAAAATAAAACTGTTTGGGAAAGTTTGAATTCTTGCACATTCTCTAACACTTAATCTACGATATAAATGTTCTTTTCCTGTAACAAAAACTCTCACGTTTTGCTCAATAAATTTCATCTTTGGTGCTTGTGGATGAATTGGTGCGTGTCTTCCACCTGCTTGTATTGTAAAAGATTGTTCGTCCCAAGCTCTTACTCTATTTCTAGACATAAACATTGATGAAAAACCACCAATCATATATTCGTGATTTGGTACTTTGCAATTCTCCTTATTTGTTTTGTTTCCTTCTTTTGCAGGAACTACCGAATCTTTCAAATCAGCTATCTTTTGTTCAAGAGTAACTTTTTTTTTCATTGGTTGAGGAAACTGAAATTCAAAATCTAGGTCTTCTCGAATACCAACAAAAAAGACACGTTTTCTATCTTGTGGAACATCAAAGTCTGATGCGTTTAATAATTTGAAGGACAATCTGTATCCAGCTTTTTTAAACATTTCTTTGATGTTTTTTAAAGCTTCACTATGTCTTTCCAATAACATTCCACTGACATTCTCGGCAAGAAAAAATTTTGGCTGTTTCGCTTCTAATATTCGGATAAAGTCATAAAATAATTGTCCTCTTTTGTCATTTATTCCACGCAATGAACCAGCTTCACTCCAACTTTGACAAGGTGGGCCACCAATAATTCCATCACAATCAGGAACCTCGTCAGATTCTATATTAACGATACTGCGTCTGTCAAGTGTTGTCTTTTTATGATTTTTCTCATAAGTTTCCCAAATATCTTTGTCATATTCATTTGCCCAAACAACATTAAATCCTGCTTTTTGAAATCCTAAATCTAGTCCGCCAGCTCCTGCGAAAAATGATACTACATTCATATTTTATTGTCCTTGAAGTGATTTATTAAGAGTTCTTCTATATTCTGCTTTTTCCTCGGCAACTTGTAAAAGTTGTTTTGTACAATTCGTTTCGTAAAGATGTTTTCCAATTTGGTCGGTTAGGTATTCATTTCGTAATTCCTTAAGATTGAGTTTGAAGATTTTGGCAAGTTTTGGCAAACGTTTTTCATCAAAATCTCGTTTTCCGTTCTCGATTTTGCTCAAGTTTGCAGAGTCCAAATTCAGTTTGGCGGCAAGTTGTGTCAAAGTCAATTCGTTTTCATTTCGTAAAAGTCGGATGTATTCTCCAAATGTGGTTTTCATAAGACTTGTCGTTTTTTGACAAATCTAACTATTTTAATTGGAATATTTAATTCGAGCGTTGGGAAATTTTAGTTCTTTAGGTTTTTTGAGCTCTGGCTTTTAGCGATGGTAAAACCGAAAGTGCTAAAATATGCGGCTGGTTCAGTATGAAACTCAACAAGAGGATATTCGGAACTGATCTTTATTCAATCTAGAACTTTTAAATATATACAAAAAGATAATTGAAGTTCTTTCTTTAAATTTAACGAACCCGCAGTACTCGCATTTAAGTAATTTAATTAAGGGGCTTGGTCTAATATCGCTAAATAAATTAACGATTCTATCTGACAATCACCTATCAGACAAAGTGCTGTTCACAGCATTAGAGATTGCCTTAAACGATCATGCCTGTAGTACGTCAGGTTTTGATCATGATAACCCGCCTAAAGGACTAACCCTCAAATCAATTATTTATATCACATCATTAATCAAACAAAAAAAGCGGCATAAAGCCACTTTTTTTGTTTGATATATTTTATTGAATTAAATTCCTGGAGGATAATTTGTTGGATAATTATCTGCTTGTGGTAAATTCCCAGAAGCTGCAAAATTAGATCCATAAGTTGCATCGATGCTTTCCAATATTTTCTTCGCCATTAAGGCATATCCTCGTGTTGTTAGATGAATCCCATCGAGGCTAACCAGTCCACCGAACACCAATGTTGTTGTCATTGTAAATTCATCAAATTGAGCTCCTGAAGAAGCTGCTTCGTTTAATAGCCCATCTAAATCAAGAACCGCTAATCCATTAGCATTCCCAATACTTGTAATAGAAGCATTATAAGCGTCTGTAGCTACCTGAATATTGTTCTGCTCTTCAGGTGTTAGCACCCAATTGTCGGCTAAAGGAACACTTACTCCGTTAATTAGTGATGCATTACCACCTACGGTTGTTCCAATAAAAGTTGCACTAGTTAATACTAAGAAATCTTCAGCGGTTGCTTGTCTGTACTTGGGGAGTGCCCCAAATAATGGATTAATGGCTCCTAAGTCTGTTAAATCTTCATCAATGATTACAACAGCATTTTGTCCTGCAGAAAAACTGATCGTTCTTTTTTGTAACTCTTCTTCTGTAAACAATCCTGTTCCTGCCAATGCCTGAAATGCTAACTGTAAACCGCCATTATAAGCTGCATAACCATTATTTAAGAGTGTTGCGGTATCTCCATCTAAAGGAACTGCATCATGAGGTACTGATGTGAAGAAAGGTAAGTTTACAATAGAAGGAACAGTTACTACAACTCCTTTTGCCCCATTAGCGGTCATCGTCTGAACTAAAGAATTAAAAACATTGGTAAATAGTGAAGGGTCTGTAATATCTGATGGTCCATAAGTAGTAGGGTCTGGATTTCCTGTTTGAACAACTCCTGATCCACCAGAAGTCGCATATCCTAAAACATCGTTCCCCCCAATTTCAGAAATTGTAAAAAATGTAGCACCCTGAGACACTGCGTCTTCTAGGATTGTTGCACTAGGGTTCGATGCCATTCTTGCAAAATAAGGATTTGCAAGACCTAATGGGACATTGGCAACACTTCCATATCCTGGGGCTACCAAATGGAAACTTTTTGCTCCTGGAACCCCCATATTGTTAAACGGTCCTGATAGTATATTTGATACTTCAGTTGTAGGTGATCCTTGAAGTTGTGCTAGTCCTGCTCCATCAAAGTACAGCCTTGGATTTGAAATTTGCTGGCCTCCTAACAGCAATCCTCCTATATTATCACTAACCAATGGTTGAGTAAAACTTCCTCCACCCATACTACTCATTTTTTGTGAAATAATGCTAGGGAAAGATTGTGATTGTGCTGCTAGGAAAACAGATCCATCAGAATAACCAGCCGAAAAGGAAGCTCCTAAAGCTACATAATTCGAAAAATCTGCAGTTCCTGGATCTGGTGCTGGAAGTATTACTTCTACTTCAGCAATCTCCTCTAATTCGTTATTGACATCTTCGAAATAAGAGACGTCACAAGCAGAGAAACTAACTGCTAATAACACTAAGCTTATATATTTAATATTTTTCATTTTTTTTGTATTTAGTTGTTAATTGACCAAGAAAGGTATACTTGAGATCCTATAGCTCCTACACCTGGTGCACTGAAATATTCTTGACCAGTTAGGTTAACTCCTCCAAGCTTAAATACAGATTTCCACTTAGGAACACTGAAATTAACTTGAGCATCAAATACAGTTCGCTCAGCGATTACTGTATCGTGGAATGTCGATTGCCATAAATACTCATCTTGCCATCTAACATTAATATTAAATCCTACATTTTTTATTACATTGGATCTTCCAAATTGTAATTTAACTTTATGTTCAGGAGTGTTAAAAGAAGGTTCGAAATCTGGATCAGTTGCTTGATCAAAATCAAACCTAGAAAGCGTATAGTTTACTCCTAGATCAAATCCGTTAAGAATTTTTGTGTTGATTGCTATTGCAGCCCCATAAGATGATACATCAGCTGTAGAGTTTGTGTAGGCAGAAAAAGCCTTATAATCTCCATTTTGTAATGCTAAAAGAGATAACGCACCATCACCAGCCTGACCGTAGTACGGTGCTAAAACTGTTTTGGTAGAGATAAAATCTTGATATGAGTTATAGTAACCATTTAAATCTACAGTCACTTTAGAATCTGCAACCTCTAAAACACCTCGATACCCTAGTTCAATTGCTGTTACTTTTTCTGGACTTACTAAAGCAGTATTTGCTGCTACTGGTGCACCTTGAAGTACTGAATTGGCTGAGAATGCATTTTCATAAGCAGCTCTTCCTGATAATTGAACAGTTGGCGCTCCTGTAAAAGCTTGACCTCCACCACTAACACTTAAAGGGCTACTTAAATATCTATCTAAATTTTCAGGGGCAGAACCTACTAACAAAGCTCTCCCCGCATCTAAACCAATATACTGATCTTGTGTTGTTGGGTACCTAAATCCTGTCTGGAAAGAACCTCTTAAATTATGTTGCTTATTTTCACCTGCAGCATAGGCTAGAGAAACTCTTGGTGAATAATTTCCATCAAAATTTTGAGCTCCATCATAACGGATAGATGCTGTTAATTTTAAACGGTCCTCTTCCATAAATTTCTTTTGTAACTGAGTATATATCCCATATTCACTGTAATTGATTGGTCCATCATAATCCGTAAAAATCGTTCCTCCAGAATTTAAAGAGTATTGTCTATATGACCCTCCTACTTGAATTTCTGCCCAATCTATATAATCCATTAAATTTAAATTAGCATCTACGTGGTATAATTTAGTGTTATCCTGAAACTTAGATCCAGTTAATAAATTTGGATCTGTTATTACATCATTAAATGCTGATTGAAACTCTGGTGTTCCAGGAACAAACCTTCCTGTATCCGCTGTCTGCCTAGCAATAACGTGTGCTTGTGCAGGCAGAGCTCCTTGTAAGGTTGCTCCTGCATATCCTGCAACATATTCACCAAACCAGGTATTGTCATCTTTCCATCTTCTATTAATGTTAATGGCAGCAAAACGAGTATCATAAGAATCTCCTGCATCTTCACTTGTAAAGTATCCTCTTACAAAAAAGTTCTTCCCTTTAACTTCTAATCGATGTTGTTGTAAAAAGAAATTTTTAATATTGTATCTGTTTAATCCTTGATAAATTGTGTTTCCAGAACCTAATTTTGAATTCCAAATCATTTCTAAACGATCGTCTCCAAAAGGTCTGTAATGCATTGCTCCATTAAATTTTAAACTTTTTGCATCATACGTCATTAAATGTCTCTCTTCATATCCTGTTCTACTTACGTTAACACTTGGTATTAGAGATGTGTCTGTTGACGGGAAAAGACCCAAAGCAACGAGTGCTTCTGCTACCCCTTTAATATTGGTAGAAACCTCATCGCCATAAATGTTTAATCCATCATAGTTTATGTCAGAATCTCTATTACCAGCTACGTATACTCCATTTAAGGTGTTTCTATAATCCGTTGCATACCACTCTGTTCCGTCTAATACAGATAGGGTAGCTTTTGCCGAAAACTTGTCAGAAAAGACATGTGCTAATCTGATATTGTATTCAGAGAAATTATTTTCTCCTGCTGCTTCCTGAAGTGTTACTCCTGTTTTAACAGACACACTAATTCCTTGATCTTCAAAAGGGCTTTTACTGGTCATAAACATAATCCCGTTAAATGCATTTGCTCCATAAAGTGCTGATGATGCTCCAGGTAAAATTTCTACAGTAGCTAAATCTAATTCAGAGATTCCAAGTAAATTTCCTATTGCAAAGTTTAATGCTGGCGATGAATTATCCATTCCATCAACAAGTTGCATGAATCTAGTATTGGCAAATGTTGCAAATCCACGAGTATTTACAGACTTAAATGTTAAACTGTTTGTGTTGATGTCAACACCTTTTAAATTCTCAAGCCCATCATAGAAAGAAGGCGCCGTAGAATTTTTAATTGCTCTAGCATCAAGCCTTTCTATGGTAACCGGAGATTCTAAAATCCTCTCAGGTGTTCTTGAAGCAGAAACAACAATCTCATCTAACGCAGTTGAGTTTTCGTTTAGGCTAACAGTAACCTCTTGATTGTTTTTTGTAATTTCAACTTTTTCCGTTTGGAAACCAAGCATAGAAACTTCAATGGTAAAAGGAGGAACATCTGATACTTTGAGGCTAAAGTAACCATCAAAATCTGTTGTTGTTCCTACTGCTTTTCCGGAAACTTTAATGTTCGCTCCCAAAAGTGTTTCCCCTGTTTTCGCATCCTTTACAACACCTGATATGGTTGTTTGAGCAACCATTACCGTACTGCTAAGAATCACAAAAGCAAAGAATATTATCTTTTTTATCATGATATAAGTTATTAGTTATCGAAAACGAAAATACAATTTTTTTTCATTTGTGTAATAAAAATCGATTATTTTTGAGATATCGTAAGGCTTGACTTATTTTTTTATGATAATCTTATTTTTATTTTGACAAGGTTTTTTTTGGTTAATGAATTGTAACTTTGCTTTTTAATTATTCACTATTTGAAAATTATTCAATCCATCTCTGCTTTTAATTCCTCAACAAAAACAATTGTAACGATTGGTACATTTGATGGGGTTCATATTGGCCATCAAAAAATTCTGAAAGATCTTATTCAAACAGCTAAAGAAGAAAAGAAGAAATCTGTGCTTTTAACTTTTTTTCCTCACCCTAGGATGGTATTACAAAAAGATGTCTCTATTAAACTTCTCAATACCATAGAAGAAAAATCTTATTTACTAAAGAATATGGGATTAGATTACCTAATTATACACCCATTTAGTAAAGAGTTTTCTCGACTAACTGCACTGGATTTTATCAGAGATTTTTTAATAAACAAGCTAAATACTTCTCGCCTAATTATTGGCTATGATCATCATTTTGGGAAAAATAGAGAGGGCAATATTAATCAATTAAAAGACTACAGTATGTTATATGATTTTGAAGTGCAAGAAATTCCTGCTCAAGACATCGATAATGTTTCTGTAAGTTCAACTAAAATAAGAAAAGCGTTGCTTGCGGGTGATTTAAAAACAGCAAACGTATTCTTGGGATATTATTATATGCTACAAGGTACTGTTGTGGCTGGAAAAAAAATTGGAAAAAAAATTGGATTTCCTACAGCAAATATTGACATTGAAAAACCTTATAAATTAATCCCAAAAACAGGTGTTTATGTTGTAATGTCTACACTGAATGGTGAAAAGGTTTTTGGAATGATGAATATTGGTTATAGACCTACCGTTCAAGGAGAAGGTCAAACAATCGAAGTCCATTTTTTTGATTTTAATCAAGATCTTTATGGTAAAAAAATAACTGTTGAATTGATTTATTTTTTAAGAAAAGAACAAAAATTTGATTCTGTTGAAAATTTAATTAATCAACTTCATATAGATAAAAAAAAGACACTTTCGTATCTAAAGAACAATCTCTTATAACTGATTGTTATATTGATTCACTTACTATATCTTTACCCTTTAATATTATTATACATTGTTATGCTACAGGTTCAGTTTATTAAAGACAATCAAAAAAAGGTTTTAGAAGGTTTGTCAAAAAGGAATTTTGCAAATGCCAAAGAAATTATTGAGGATGTTTTAAACATTGATGCATCAAGAAGAAAAACTCAAGTCTTATTAGACAATACCTTAGCAGAGTCAAATAACCTTTCAAAAGAGATTGGTCTCTTATACAAGTCTGGAGAGATTCAAAAAGCAACAATTATTAAAGAAAAAACGGGGTTGCTTAAAGAGCAATCTAAAAAACTAAGTGAGCAATTAAATAATTCTGCAGAAGAACTACAACAATTATTATTTCAGATTCCTAACATTCCTCATGCTTCTGTTTCACCAGGTAATTCTGAGCAAGATAACGAAGAAGTTTATAGAAAAGGAATAATCCCAGAGCTACACGACGGAGCGCTCCCACATTGGGAGTTGGTAAAGAAATATGATATTATTGACTTTGAGCTGGGAACAAAAATTTCTGGAGCTGGGTTTCCTGTCTATAAAGGAAAAGGGGCGAGGCTTCAACGAGCGTTAATCAATTATTTTTTAGATAAAAATATAGAGGCGGGTTATACAGAGTTTCAAGTCCCTCATCTGATTAATGAGGCTTCAGGAATTGGTACTGGACAACTGCCTGATAAAGAAGGACAGATGTATTACATAGGGACAGATGATTTATACTTAATTCCAACAGCAGAAGTTCCAATTACCAATATGTTTCGTGGAAATTTAATCTCTGAAAATGACCTTCCAATTACTTGTACTGGATACACTCCTTGTTTTAGGCGAGAGGCGGGAAGTTATGGGTCTCATGTTAGAGGGTTAAATCGCTTACACCAATTTGACAAAGTAGAAATTGTTCGAGTTGAACACCCCGATAATTCCTATAAAGCACTAGATGGTATGGTGGCACATATCAAAGAGATTTTAAATGAATTAAATTTGCCTTACAGAGTTTTGCGTTTGTGCGGCGGAGATACTGGGTTTACAGCTGCATTAACCTATGATTTTGAAGTGTTTTCAACAGCTCAAAACAAATGGTTAGAAATTAGTTCTGCCTCTAACTTTGAAACTTTTCAAGCAAACCGACTAAAGCTTAGATTTAAAAACAAAGAAGGTAAAAACCAACTTACACATACTCTGAATGGTAGTTCATTAGCGCTGCCAAGAGTTTTGGCAGGGATTCTTGAAAACTGCCAAACGGAAGCTGGAATTAAAATTCCAAAAGCTTTGATTCCTTATACTGGTTTTGAGTTTATTAGTTAGCCACAACCGCGATCATTATTTTCTTAAATTTAAGCACTTCTTGTAGCGCATTAAGGTAATCACTTATTTGTCCTTTTTTCATAAATTCAATTGAATTCTGCTTGGCGTATTCGTATTGTTTAGTTAAGTCTTTCATCATATTTTTACTTTGGTTATAAGTTTAAAAACAACTATTGTGCCAAAATGTTAAAACTGCTTTTTTAAAACAGTTTGGATTAATCCAATTTTAACATTCAAGTTAATTATCTTTGATCTTATGAAGAACCTTTTTCTAATCACATTCTTTATTTACAGTGGGTTTCTTATAAGTCAAAACAATGCTGAGCTGGCCGAAAGTTATTTCCGTCAGGGCGACTACGAAAAAGCATCACAACTCTATGAGTCTTTAGAAAAAGAAAATCCGTTTAATACTAGATACTTAAAAAGATTAATCACTTGTTTCCAAGAGACAAATGAGTTTAAAAAAGCTGAAGAGATTCTTAAAGAAAAACTCCTTAAAAACCCTAACCAATTCTATTTACATGTAGAGATAGGATATAATTTTGATCGGCAACAGAAAAAAGAAAGTGCAAAAAAAGAATATCTAAAAGCAATGACATCGATTGAAACAAATCCTAATATTGGCGGAATCATAGGTCGAATGTTCCAAGAAAACAACTTGTTAGATTATGCATTGCAAGCTTATTTTAGAGCAATGGAACTTAATGAAAATAGTCGTCATGAATTCCAAATAGCTCAAATTTATGGTGAAAAGGGGCTCTTCAAAAAAATGTTTGACTACTATGTAGAATTAATCGACAGAAATGACAACTATGCAAACAGCATACAGCGATTTATGAGTAAGTATATAGACGATGACCCAGCAAGTAAAAATAACACTGCTTTAAAAAAAGCATTGCTTAGAAAGTCTATTCGGAACCCTAAAAATATTTGGAATGAATTATTAAGTTGGCTATTTATTAAACAAAAAGAATACAGGAAAGCTTTTATTCAAGAAAAAGCTCTATTTAGAAGAGATCCTAGATACATTGAGAATCTTTTAAGTTTGGCAAAAATCACTTTTGAAAATGATGATTTTTCAACTTCCAAAAATTGTTTTTCTTTTATTTTACAAAACTCTAATTTCATTGAAGATAAACTAATTTCTGAGTTATACCTTTTGAAAATAGGGGTAAAAACAAAAGATGAAGAAATTTATTCATTATTTGAACAAACACTTCAAAAGTACGGAGTAAATAGTAATACAATAGATATTCAAGTTGCTTTTGCTGATTTTTTAACATTTCAAAATAAGAATCCCTTAAAAGCAATTGATATATTAGAAAAAGCGTTCTCTTTATCAACATCCAAGTTTGAAAAAGCAAAAATTAAATTAAAACTTGGTGATGTTTTTGTTTTTACAGAAAGGTTTAACAAGGCTATTCTTTACTTTTCTCAAGTTGAAAATCAATTAAAAAACCACCCTTTATCGCAAGAAGCTCGCTTTAAAGTTGCTCAAACCTCTTATTTTAAGGGAGATTTTAGCTGGGCAAAGACTCAATTAAAAGTTTTAAAAAGCTCTACTTCTCAACTTATTGCGAATGATGCAGTAGCATTATTTTTAGTGATCTCTGATAATGAACCCAAAGATTCTATCCCTTCTGGACTTAAAGAGTTTGCAAAAGCAAGCTTATTAGCCTATCAAAGAAAAAATACAGAAGCCATTTCAACCTATAGTACTTTATTAAAAAAATATCAAGGGCAAGATATTGAGGATGAGGCGTTGTTTAATCAAGCCAAACTATTTATCGAAGAGCGTAACTATGAAAAGGCAATTGCCAATCTTTTAAGAATTATTTCAATTAATCCTGAAGGTCTTTTAGTTGATAATTCATATTATCTTTTAGCAGAGGTGTATAATAATAATATAAAAGATCTTGAAAAGGCATCAGAATACTATCAAAAAATTATCTTTGAAAAAGCGTCAAGTATTTATTTAGTTGAGGCTAGAAAAAAATATAGAAAATTACGAGGAGATAGGGTCAATTAACCTTTTTTTTAGAATATGTATATATACAATGTAACTAGTAATATCGATGAAAGTATTCATAATGAGTGGCTTTCTTGGATGCAAAAACATATTAAAGAAGTATTAGCTACCGGTAAATTTATTTCTGCAAAACTCACACAGGTTTTAATAGAAGAAGAAATGGGAGGGGTTACATATTCTGTACAATACACAGCAAAAAACAAAAAAGAATTAGAGGAATATTATAATGTTTATGCTTCAAAATTAAGGAATGAAGGGGTCCGTAAGTTTGCTGACAAAATGATTTCTTTTAGAACAGAATTAAAAATCATAAACGACTTTTACCCTAGTAGCTCTCAGCGTTAAAATGAAGAAATCTGTTTGTAGCATAAGAAAATTAAACCGTTATGGAGCCATACTTCCGATAAGCTTAGGTGCCATCATCGCTTATTTTATATGGAATAAAGAACCTCAGGAGGGTAATTGTTGGTGTTCTTTATGGAATTGGAATAGCCGTTCTTTTATTTTCATTTAGCGAATTTAAAAAATCAAAAAATCAATGAGTGTTAGAGCAAAAAAACATTTAGGGCAACATTTCTTAACGGATGAAGATATTGCTAAAAAAATTTCTGATTCATTAACTGAAGTTGGCTACGATACTATTTTAGAAATAGGTCCTGGTATGGGAATGCTAACAAAATATTTGTTGGAGAAAAAAGCAACAGTAACTGCCATGGAATTAGATAAGGAGTCCGTTGATTACCTTAATAATGATTTTAAAAAGGAACACTTCAACTTAAATACATCTCCCTCAAATTTTGTGGTTATTGAAGGAGATTTTCTAAAACAAAATTTAGCAACACTTTTTAACAAACATCAGATTGCAATTATTGGAAATTATCCCTATAATATTTCTTCACAAATTGTCTTTAAAGCTATAGAATATCGTGAGTATGTTCCAGAACTGTCAGGAATGTTTCAAAAAGAAGTTGCTAAAAGAATTGCAGAAAAAGAAGGCAGCAAAGTTTACGGAATTATTTCTGTATTAACACAAGCTTTTTTTGATGTAAGTTATTTATTTACTGTTCCTCCTACTGTTTTTAATCCTCCTCCCAAAGTAGATTCTGGAGTTATAAAACTCATCAGAAAAAAAGATTTTTCTCTCCCTGTTGATGAAAAATTATTTTTTAGAGTGGTTAAAATGGCTTTTAATCAACGAAGAAAAATGTTGAGAAGTAGTTTAAAATCCCTTAATCTATCGGATACATTAAAAGAAGATACTATATTTGCGTCGCGACCAGAACAATTATCTGTAGATGAGTTCATTAAACTCACACATAAAATAGCAACAGATGTCTTTTGAAATCACAAACGAACTTTTAGAAAATATCACCTCTTACATTAAGGTCTCAGATGATAGGGCAATAATTGCCTTGTTTGAAGGAATGCATTATGCTGATATTGCAGAAATCCTTGAGGATGTTTCTTTCGATGACTCTATTTATATTATAAAACTTTTAGATAGTGAGAAAACCTCTGGTGTTCTTACTGAGTTGGATGATGATGTTCGTGAAAAAATTCTTCAGAACCTTTCTGCCAAAGAGATTGCAGAAGAGGTTGAGGAATTAGATTCTGATGATGCGGCAGATATTATTGGTAAGCTTTCTGAAGAAAGACAAGAGGCTGTAATGTCTCAAATAGAGGATGTCGAGCATGTTAAAGAAATAGAAGAGCTTCTTACCTACAGTGAAAACTCCGCAGGTAGTTTAATGGCAAAAGAGCTTGTAAAAGTAAATGAAAATTGGACTGTTCTTAAGTGTGTGCGAGAAATGCGCACTCAGGCAGAAAATGTTACACGAGTGCACTCTATCTATGTTGTTGATGATGACGATAAACTAAAAGGGCGTCTATCTCTGAAAGACTTATTAATAGCCTCTACTAAAACCGCCATTTCAAAAGTTTATATTCCAAAAGTAGATTCTGTAAATGTTGATGATGACTTAGATGAAGTTTCAAATAAAATGCGAAAATATGATTTAGAAGCCATTCCTGTAGTCGATAACCATAAAGTATTGTTAGGACGAATTACTATTGATGATATTGTTGATGTTATTAAAGAAGAGGCTGATAAAGATTACCAATTAGCAGCAGGTTTAGTTCAAGATGTTGAAGCGGATGATAGTATTGTAGAATTAACTAGGGCGCGTTTACCGTGGCTGTTTTTAGGTCTAATTGGTGGGATTGGCGCTTTTCTTATTATGGGGCTTTTTGAAAATTCTTTTGATGAAAATGCTGTTTTATTCTTTTTTACACCCTTAATTGCGGCAATGGCAGGAAATGTAGGAGTTCAATCTTCAGCAATTATTGTTCAAGGTTTAGCAAATGATGATGTTAAAGGGAGTATCAATAGCCGATTAATAAAAGAACTGCTCTTAGCTGCTCTTAATGGAATTGTTTTAGCCTTTTTTCTTTTTGTTTTTGTTTGGTTCTATGAAGAAAAAATAGATACAGCTCTAGCAATCTCTGTTTCCCTTGTTATTGTGATCATTGTTGCTGGATTAATTGGAACATTTGTTCCGTTATTTTTGGATAAAAGAGGGATAGACCCTGCTATTGCTACAGGTCCATTTATCACAACGAGTAATGACATTTTTGGAATCTTAATTTACTTTATGATTGCAAAACTTATTTTAGGAATTTAACTGTTTGGGTCTACTTTCTGAAATAAATCCCATAAAACAACCCCACAACTTACAGAGATATTTAATGAGTGCTTGGTTCCTTTTTGAGGAATTTCTACACAATAATTCGATACAGAAATAACTTCCTGCTGAACTCCTTTTACCTCATTCCCTAGTACAATTGCAATTTTCTTCTTTTTTTCTGGTAAAAAATCCTGTAACATAATACTTTCTGTTGCTTGTTCAATGGAAGCAACTACAATCCCTTTAGACTTTAATTCTTTTACTAAAGTTAGCGTATCCTCTCTATATTCCCACGCAACAGACTCGGTTGCCCCTAATGCAGTTTTATGAATTTCTTTATTTGGTGGAGCGGCAGTAATTCCACAAAGGTATATCTTCTCTATTAAAAAAGCATCACTCGTTCTAAAGACAGAACCAATATTATGTAAACTTCTAATATTATCTAATATAACAATAATCGGTGTTTTTACTGCCTTTTTAAAGGCTAAAACCGAGATTCTTCCTAGTTCGTTATTTCTTAGTTTTCTCATAAAAAGTTCTATCTTTAAACACTTATAATAAACAATGGTAAAACTAATTGAAATTTTCTAAAACGTGGCAAAATCTGATACCAAAAAGGTAACTCCATTAATGAAGCAATATAATAGCATCAAGAAGAAATATCCTGATGCCATGCTACTTTTTCGTGTAGGTGACTTCTACGAAACTTTTGGAGAAGATGCTAAAAAAGCAGCAAATGTTTTAGGGATTATTCTAACGAAAAGAGGTGCTGGAAGTGAAACAGAAACTGCGCTAGCTGGGTTCCCTCATCATTCACTTAATACCTATCTTCCAAAGTTGGTAAAGGCAGGAATGAGAGTTGCTATCTGTGACCAACTAGAAAATCCTAAAATGACCAAAACCATTGTAAAGCGAGGTGTGACAGAGTTGGTAACGCCAGGAGTTTCCTTAAACGATGAAGTCTTACAATCGAAATCTAATAATTTCTTATCAGCTGTTCATTTTGGGAAAAAATTATTAGGGGTTTCATTTCTGGATGTTTCAACTGGTGAATACCTTCTTGCTCAAGGTAATCCTGAATATATTGATAAATTATTACAAAACTTTAACCCTTCTGAAGTATTAGTTCAAAAACAATATAAATCGAAATTCAGAGAACTTTTTGAAGATCGCTTCTACACCTTCTTTTTAGATGATTGGGTTTTTCAAAAAGAGTATGGTCATGAGACTCTAAACAATCATTTTAACGTTAACTCTCTTAAAGGATTTGGAGTTCAGCAAATTACTGAAGGGATTGTTGCTGCTGGAGCAGTATTATATTATTTATCTGAAACGCAACACAACAAGTTGCAACATATTCAAAATATAAGCAGAATTTCAGAAGATAATTATGTTTGGATGGATCGTTTTACGGTTCGCAACCTCGAATTGTATGCATCTACCGCTGTTAATGCAGTGACATTAATAGATGTTATTGATAAAACAATTTCTCCAATGGGAGGACGTTTATTAAAACGCTGGTTAGCACTTCCGCTAAAAAATTCAAAAAAAATTCATTCCAGACAGGAGTTGGTTAAACACTTCATTGAGAATGATAATTTCTTAGAAACGGTTCAATATCAATTACATCAAATTAGTGATCTTGAACGCTTAATTTCTAAGGTTGCAACGGGGAAGGTTTCACCTAGAGAAGTGGTTTTATTAAAAAACTCTTTAAAAGCAATTTTGCCAATTAAACAAAAGGCTTTAGAAAGTAAAAATAGCTCCGTGAAAAACTTAGGGGGGCTATTTTTAGATTGCTCTGAGATTATTTCTAAAATAAATTCTGAGTTGTTTGATGATGCCCCTGTTAACATCAATAAAGGGAAAGCGATTGCCAATGGTGTGAATAAAGAATTAGATAACTTACGAGCTATTGCTACTTCAGGGAAAGAATACCTAGATGACATGTTAAGCCGGGAGAGTAAAAAAACCGAAATCCCTAGTTTAAAAATCGCTTTCAATAATGTTTTTGGCTATTATATTGAAGTTAGAAATACACATAAAGACAAAGTTCCTGATGAGTGGGTTAGAAAACAAACCTTAGTTAACGCAGAACGATATATTACTGAAGAACTCAAGGAGTACGAAACTAAAATTCTAGGAGCAGAAGAAAAAATTCAAGAATTAGAACAGCAGCTTTTTACTGAATTAGTTCAATACATCATTAGGTTTATAAGCCCAATCCAACAAAACGCTCAGGCAGTAGCTCAAATAGACTGTTTGCTTTCTTTTGCCACAATAGCAATTTCGAATAATTACGTGTGTCCAGTAATTGATGATCATACAGAAATAGAAATAAAAAATGGACGCCACCCTGTAATAGAAAAACAACTTCCTATTGGTGAAGAATATATTGCTAACGATGTTGTATTGAACAGAAATCAACAGCAAATTATCATGATTACTGGCCCGAATATGTCTGGAAAATCTGCCATTCTTCGTCAAACAGCTCTAATTGTTTTATTGGCTCAAATGGGAAGCTATGTTCCTGCACAAAATGCCAGAATTGGAGTCGTTGATAAAATTTTTACACGTGTAGGAGCAAGCGATAATATTTCTATGGGTGAATCTACCTTTATGGTAGAGATGAATGAAACAGCCTCTATTCTAAACAATCTCTCGGAAAGAAGTTTAGTCTTACTAGATGAAATTGGAAGGGGGACCTCTACATACGATGGTATTTCTATTGCTTGGGCCATCGCCGAATATATTCATGAACATCCTTCAAGAGCAAAAACATTGTTTGCAACACATTATCATGAACTCAATGAAATGACTTCGACATTTAAACGCATCAAAAACTATAATGTTTCTGTAAAGGAATTAAAAGATACAATTATCTTCTTGAGAAAATTAATTGCTGGAGGGAGTAATCATAGTTTTGGAATTCATGTTGCAAAATTAGCAGGAATGCCCAATCAAGTAATACATAGAGCTTCAAAAATATTAGAAAAACTTGAAAAAAATCAGACTAATAATGAGGTAAATAAGACATTAAAAAATGTACAGCATAATGATATGCAGTTAAGTTTTTTCCAATTAGATGACCCTTTATTAGAAGGGATACGTGAAGAAATTTTAACAACAAATTTAGACGCTCTAACACCTATTGAAGCACTGATGAAATTAAATGAGATAAAGCGCATGTTGGTGAAAAATAAATAAACATTCTTTCTTCAAATATTATTTTAAATTCTTTGTTCTTTCTTTATTATCTTTGCTGTATAATGATTGGATCTTTTTTGTTTATAGGTGGCCCCGAAGTTTTTATCATCATTCTTATTGTGGTGATGTTTTTTGGTGCCGATAAAATTCCAGAAATTGCACGAGGTTTAGCAAAGGGAATCCGTCAAGTAAAAGACGCTACAAACGATATTAAAAAAGAAATTAATGAGAGCGCTAAAGATCAAGGAATTGATACAAATTTAGCAAATGATATCAATAAAGAAATTAGCAAAGCTAAAGAAAGTATTGATCAGGTAACAGGACCCATTAAAAGAAATTTTTGATCTTATTTTACCCTACTAATCGTTAATCCATCTCTTATTGGTAGAAGAACTGTTTCTATTCTTTTATCAGAATTTAACATACGGTTATACTCTAACAAGGCAATGGTGTCTTTATCTTTTGGATCTACCTTTTCTACAACTTTTCCACTCCATAACACGTTGTCAGAAAGAATCACTCCTCCTGAATTCATTTTATCAATAATCAATTCAAAATAATTAGAATAATTTGATTTGTCTGCATCAATAAAAACTAAATCAAATTTTTTGTCTAATTGAGGAATAATCTCTAAGGCTAGACCAATGTGTTGTGTGATTTGATTTCTAAAACCTGATTTTATAAAATACTTATTTTGTAAATCTTGTAACTCTTCATTTTTGTCGATTGTGTCCATAGATGAATTTTCAGAAAATCCTTCAGCTATGCAGAGTGCCGAATAGCCTGTATAGGTTCCTATTTCAAGGATGTTCTTCGGTTGTAACAATTTAGAGATCATAGATAAAACGCGTCCTTGAAAAGCACCGCTCAGCATTCTTGGATTCAGAACCTTTTGCCAAGTTTCTTTTGTTAACTCTTGAAGTAGCTCGGGTTCTTTTTGAGAATAATCAAGAACATATTTGTCTATTTTTTTTGGTAAAAAATTCAACTTAAAATTAAATCGTTTGCTTTTCTAAATTTTTTCTCAACATCTCTTTTTCTTCTTTTGACATACAATAAGAATGTTGTTTTGTTTGGTCTGTTTTGGCTTTTGCCTTGTAGAGTTTAGTTAACAATATATTTTGTTTCATATATAAAGTACAAACTTTACAACTAATAAAATGAATTTGTAATTTTATTTTATCACCTATGGTTGACTCACCATACTGGCTTTTATCACATATGGTTGTAGCCTGATCACACGTTATCTTAAGTTTTTTAAACATCTTCTAATTATTAAACCAATTTTCTTCTAAACACTTTCTTAACTGTGTTCTGGCCCTATGAATTATAACCCACAGGTTTGACGAAGTAATCTCTAACTCCTTACAAATTTCATCTGTATCGATTTCATTAATTGTTTTCATTCTAAAAACCATCGCATATTTGGATGGAAGTCGATTTATACAAACATCTATTTGTTTAAGAAGTTCTCTATTTTCTATTTGCTTTTCTGCTTCATTACCCCAATCTTGAGGAACTCTATTTTCAATCCAATTTCCCTCTTTTTCACCTTCGGCATAGAAGTTCATTCTAATTTCTGACTTTCCTTTCTTTGAATTAATTTTTCTATAATGGTCTATAATTTTTCTTTTTAATATAGAAACTAACCACGTTCTTTCTGAGGCTTTGCCTTGAAAGTTTTTTGCTGACTTGAGTCCAGAAAAAAAAGTTTCTTGAACCAAATCTTTTGCAGTTTCGTAATCGTTAACTCTTGCTATCGCATAGTTAAAAAGATAATCAGAATACTTATCAATCCATTTGTTGGGGTCAAGTTTATGCACGCAATTCTATTTTATTTAAATCCAAATATACGATTTTTTTTATGCAAAAATTGAGGATACTCCATACTTGACTAGCCTCTACAAAATGTCCTTCAATTAGAAATTTTCTACGATAAAAAACGCCAAAACTTAGGGTTCTATTAAACATCACCGGGAATTCGTTTTGTTAATGGTTAACGATCATTATATTACACCCGAAAAAAACATTCTAATGAACAACTTATTAACTTGATTTATATCTGCTGATATTTAGTACTTTTACCAAACCTTAAACAAACATATTATGTCTTTAGCGAAGAAGGAATACAAGAAAATAACCACCAAGTCTTTGATTGAAATGAAAGCCAATGGTGAAAAAATATCGATGCTAACTGCCTATGATTTTACCATGGCAAAGATTGTTGATGGGGCGGGAATTGATGTGATTCTTGTTGGGGATTCTGCTTCGAATGTAATGGCAGGTCACGAAACAACACTTCCAATAACCTTAAATGAAATGATTTATCACGCAAGTTCTGTTGTTAGAGCTGTAAATCGTTCCTTAGTTGTTGTTGATCTTCCTTTTGGAACTTACCAATCTGACCCTAAAGAGGCATTGCGCTCTGCAATTAGAATTATGAAAGAAAGTGGCGGCCATTCTATTAAAGTAGAAGGTGGAAAGGAAATTAAGGAATCTGTCAAACGAATTTTAAATGCTGGTATTCCTGTAATGGGTCATTTAGGATTAACCCCGCAATCAATCTATAAGTTTGGAACCTACACCGTAAGGGCTAAAGAAGAAGAAGAGGCTGAAAAATTATTAGCAGATGCAATAATGCTTGAAAAATTAGGTTGTTTTGCATTAGTTTTAGAAAAAGTTCCTGCTAAATTGGCAGAAAAAGTAGCAACATCAATATCTATCCCTGTCATTGGAATTGGTGCAGGAGCTGACGTTGATGGTCAGGTTTTGGTAACACATGATATGCTAGGAATGACTCATGAGTTTCATCCTCGCTTTTTAAGAAGATATCTTGATCTCTACTCAGAAATGTCTTCTGCTTTCAAAAAATACATTTCAGATGTGAAAAGTAAAGACTTCCCAAATAAAAAAGAACAATACTAGTAGAAATAATAATTAAGTTCAATTGAAAATTCTTCACCTAGATAGCAATCACCCGATACTTATTGAGCAGCTTTCGAATGCTGGTTTTGATAATCATATCGATTTGATCTCGCCAAAAGCTATGATTGAAAAAAATATATGTTTATATGATGGACTTATTATTAGAAGTCGATTTGTAATTGATGCCTATTTTTTAGAAAAAGCAACAAAACTTAAGTTTATTGGAAGAGTAGGTGCGGGTCTAGAAAATATAGATTCTGACTACGCGCTATCAAAAGGAATAGACCTTATTTCTGCGCCAGAAGGAAATAGGAATGCCGTGGGCGAACATACCTTAGCAATGATTTTATCGTTGTTTAATAAGCTGAATAAAGCCGATAAAGAAATTCGTAAGGGTCTTTGGTTAAGAGAAGAAAACAGAGGGGTGGAGCTAGATGGAAAAACAATTGGATTAATCGGCTACGGAAATATGGGAAGAGCTTTTGCAAAAAAACTTTGTGGCTTTAATGTTAAAGTTCTGTTTTATGACATTAAATCCAACTTGAGTGATCGCTATGCAACTCAAGTATCACTTCAAGAACTTAAAGATCAAACAGATGTTTTGAGTTTACATATACCAGAAACACAAGAAACAATTGGAATGATTGATCGTAGCTTCATCAATAGTTTTAAAAAATCATTTTGGCTAATTAATACCGCAAGAGGAAAGAGTATTATCTTGAAAGATTTGGTTGCTTCTTTGAAAACTGGGAAAGTGTTAGGGGCGGGGTTAGATGTCTTAGAGTATGAAAAATCATCTTTTGAAAAGCTCTTTGAAAACAAGATTGTGCCTCAAGAATTCAATTATTTAATTGAGTCCGAAAAGGTATTACTTTCCCCTCATGTGGCAGGTTGGACAGAAGAAAGTAATATAAAATTAGCAACAACTATTGTCAATAAAATCAAAGAAAAATTTTGTTATATTTAAAGACAATTAAAAAATTTCAGATATGAAATATAATGCCTCTTCTTCCGATGATTATATTAACCAACTTCCGGAAGATCGAAAACAAGTTATTAGTAAATTAAGAGCTGTTATTAGAAAAAATCTTCCAAAGGGCTTTGAAGAAACAATCAGTTATGGAATGATTGGGTGGGTTGTTCCTCATACTAGATATCCTAATGGATATCATTGCAACCCTAAACTACCTCTACCTTTCTTGAATATTTCATCTCAAAAAAATTTCATAGCAATCTATCATTCAGGTATTTACGCAGACGAAAAACTATATCAATGGTTTGTTTCTGAGTATCCAAAATATTCAAAAAGAAAATTAGATATGGGTAAAAGCTGTATTCGTTTTAAAAAGATTGAAGAAATCCCTTATGAACTTATTGGTGAGTTGTCTTCGAAAATAACAGTCAACGACTGGGTGAATATATATGAATCAACAATCAAAAAAAATTAATTCTCTAGAACCTATGTCTTCTTTTACTAAGTATTCTGCAGAAGTATTAATATTACTTTTTTTAATTGTAACTTTTCTTCAATCTGGTATTGATAAAATTACTGATTGGAAGGGAAATGTTAGTTTTATAAGGGGGCATTTCAAAAATTCGCCTTTGAAAAATAATGTTCCTTTACTTTTAGGAATCATCTTAGTATTAGAACTTGTTGCCTCCTTGTTAATGATTTTTGGTGTTTTTAAGATTCTATATTCTCAAGAAAACCTATTCGCTTTGTTAGGAGTAAACCTTAGTGCTCTTGTTTTAATATTTCTTTTAATCGGTCAACGATTAGCTAAAGATTATGCAGGAGCGATGTCTTTAACCGTTTACTTTATTGTCACTGTTTTTGGGATTGTGATTCTTTCCTAGCTAAATAGAAAAAAACTATACGCCAAGGTGTTCTTATAATAATTTATTATTATTTTGTCTTATTTAAGCTACATTCAAGCTTGTTAAAAAAAAGACGTTTGGGTTTTGTTGTTTTTAAATATTGAGAGGCTTAAAAGTCTTTTAAAGAGCTTATATGTGTTCAATCTCAAAAATGAGAGAAGAATACTCTTTTGTTTTTCTTGCTTTGATGTTTGAGATGATTCCAATAAGAAAAGCTTTCATAAAATTTGATTTTCCTGTTTTATATTTCTCACTTAAGAGAGAAACGTAGTAAGCATCATATTTTAAAGGATGAACTTTTGTTACTTTCATACCTACTTCATTAAAAAGTGCTTGAATTGATTTTTGTGAAAAATGCCATAAGTGTCTAGGAACATCATAAGCTGCCCAATATTCTTTATAATAAGTTGCGTCATAAGATTTATGATTGGGTACCGCAATGAACAATTGCCCTTGTTTAGCCAACATTTTTTTTAAGGATTCTATGTATTGATAGAGCGACGGAACATGTTCTAAAACATGCCAGAGTGTAATGATGTCAAATTTTTTACGCGAGTATTTATCTAAATTATCTTCTAGCTTTATCCCTTTAGTTTTGGCTTGTTTTATTGCTTTTGAATTTGGTTCGACACCATAAATACGAAAGCCTTTACGTTTACAAAAATTTAAAAAATCACCTGTTCCTGCTCCAACATCTAGAATTGTTTTATTGGAGAACGGTTTTGTAAACAACCGTAACTTAATATTAAATGATCTTTTCTTAATTATATTATAAATTAAATTGAATACTGTTTTTTTTGAACTATTATGAGACTGGTAGGTTTCAGAATCATAGTATTTTTCGTGATCTGGTGGAATTGGTGACGTCACCAACATTTCTAAATGCTGATTCTTCATTACTTCATAAGTTTCATTGGAAACTAAATGATCCAAACAGATCAAATAGGGGGTTGTGTTGTTGTGAAGTTCTTTTTCTCTCATACTCTATTAGTAATGTTTCATGTGGAACATTCGTCTCTTATTATTCGTTAACGCCCCATATAAACTAATAGAACAGATATATCACTTGGCGAAACACCACTTATTCTACTTGCCTGGGAGATGGTAGTTGGTTGAATTTTTGAAAGCTTTTCTTTTGCTTCATAAGACAATGACTTTACCTTTTCATATTTAAAAAACTTTGGGATGATAACATTTTCTAATCGATGAAGTTTGTCTGCATTAGACTTTTCTTTTTCTATATATCCAGAATACTTTAAATGAATCTCCACTTGCTCAAGAACTGATTTATCTATTTCTTCAGTTTCTAAAAACTCTTGTAACGGTAAATGTTGTTTAAAATCCTGAAAAGAAAGCTGAGGCCTTGCGATAATTTTATAAAACTTAACGGATTGTTTGATTAATGAAAGTCCTTTGCCTTCTAATATAGGATTCATTTGTTCTTGTGTAACGCTTGTTTGCTCCAAGAAGCGAATTAATCGTTCTGTTTTTAATTTCTTTCGTTCAACATTTTTAATTCGTTCGTTTGAAGCGAGACCTAGTTTATAGGAAAGGGGGGTTAAGCGTAAATCTGCATTATCTTGTCTTAAAAGCGTTCTATATTCGGCTCTTGAAGTAAACATTCGATAAGGTTCTTCGGTTCCTTTCGTAATTAGATCGTCGATTAAAACCCCTATGTAGGCTTGGTATCTTTTTAGAATAAATGGATCTTTATTTTGTGTGTTCAATGCAGCATTAATTCCTGCCATAAGACCTTGCGCTGCAGCTTCTTCATATCCTGTTGTACCGTTAATTTGCCCTGCGAAATACAAATTATTGATACGTTTAGTTTCAAGAGTATGTTTTAATTGAGTTGGTGGAAAGTAGTCGTATTCGATCGCATAGCCATATCTAAAAAATTTTACGTTTTCGAAACCAGGAATTAACCGTATTGCTTTGTCTTGAATATCTTCAGGTAATGAGGTTGAAAAACCATTAACATAGGTTTCTACAGTATTCCACCCTTCTGGCTCTACAAAAACCTGATGGCGGTCTTTTGTGGCAAAACGGTCTATTTTATCTTCAATAGACGGACAGTATCTTGGACCTGTTGATTGAATTCTTCCATTAAACATCGGAGATCTATCAAACCCTTCTCTTAATAAATCATGAACAGCTTTGTTGGTATGAGTAAGATAACAGGAACGTTGTTTTGCAAGTGGCTTTGTATCTAGAAAAGAGAAGGTTTCTGGAGAAGAGTCACCTGGTTGTTCCTCCATTTTAGAATAATCTAAAGATCTACCGTCTACTCGAGGAGGTGTCCCGGTTTTCATTCTTCCAGACTCAAAACCTTTCGCAATTAAATCTTCAGTAATTCCGGTTGATGATTTTTCACCTGCTCTTCCTCCACCAAACGTTTTCTCTCCAATGTGGATTAAACCATTTAAAAAAGTGCCGGCTGTTACAATAACAGAGGCTGCTTTAATATGAAGACCAAGACTAGTTTTCACACCTATAATCGTATCATCTTTAAATAAAAGTCCGTTTACAGAATCTTGATAGAAGTCTAGGTTTTCGGTATTTTCTAATAAGTTTCTCCAGGTTTCTGCAAACATCATTCTGTCTGATTGCGCTCTTGGGCTCCACATAGCTGGCCCTTTAGATTTGTTCAACATTTTAAATTGAATTGCGGTTTTGTCTGTCACGATACCACTGTAACCCCCAAGAGCATCAATCTCTCTTATAATTTGCCCTTTTGCAATACCACCCATGGCAGGGTTGCAACTCATTTGTGCAATATTTTGTAAATTCATTGTTATTAACAATGTAGATGCACCCATATTGGCGCTCGCTGCTGCTGCTTCGCTCCCTGCATGACCGCCACCGACGACAATAACATCATATTTTGTAGTAAATAAACTCATAATTGTTTCACGTGAAACTATTTAACTTGTTGTTTATCAATGTTTTAACTTAGAAAGAAAAAAATTTTCTTTGTCTCTCATTATGATTTTTTCTTGTTTAACAGCATCTTTATACCCTAGAAAATGTAATACTCCATGGACCATAACTCTAGATAGTTCATTTTTAAATGTTGTCTTATATCTTTTTGAATTTTCCAACACCCTTTCAATAGAGATGTAAATATCACCAATGATTTCTTTGCCTAATGAATAGTCGAAACTAATAACATCTGTATATGTATCATGGTTTAAATGCTCAACGTTAATTTTGTGAAGATACTCGTCATCACAAAAAATATAATTTATCTCTCCAACAATACAAGACTCAGAAATTATAATACTTTCGATCCAAGAAGAAATAATCTTCTTATTTTCTAAGTCAAAAATTGTTTCGTTATTGAAAGTAATCAATCTTGTTTCTTTTTTAAAAAATAATCTTGGACTTTCTTTTTAAAACCATCTTGCAAAGGTAATAATTGTCGATTTAATATTTCTTGTTGATTGTAACGTGGTTTTTGGGGTATGAGAAACGTTTGATTCTTGGTACTATATTTTAATTTGTTTGTTTTAGAGTTTCTGTTGCTTTCTTTGCCTTGAGATAGCTTGGCGGTGTCTAATTTTAATAATTCATACTCTAATTCTTGCATCTTCTGAGCAACATCTATAGAGAAGCCTTTCTCTAAAATTTCATTTTCTAATTGCTCCATTGTTTTTAATACTTCTTTAACCTGACCTGCCTTAGAGCTATTACCATTAACAAGGTCCTTTAGTTGGCTTCGTAAAAAGCTTTGTTCTTGGTATATTTTTAATATTTGCCCATTTAATAATTCTTCTTCTTCTAGATTGCTTTGACCTTTTCCTTGATTTCCATCACCTTGGTTTTGTTTATTGGATTTGTTCTTTCCTTTCCTTTTTTTTAGTCCGTTTTTTAATTTTTTTGAAAGACCCTTTTGTTTCTCAATAATTGTTGGGAGACTAAAAGATTGCCCAGTAGATGTTCCTTTTCCTGATCCTAGACTTCCTCTCATATTATTAAGTAAATTACTCAAAAAATCAGAAAGATTATTAACTGAGGTTAAAACATATTGTTGATTTGATGATCCAGCAATAAAATTATTTTCAGAAAAATTCTCTAAGGATCGATCTAGGTTGTAGTAGGTGTCTGAAAGTTCTTTTTGGATGTTTACTGATAGTTTTGGAAGCCGCATTGATAGAACAAATAGACTATCATCTATGTGTTCAAAATAAGACTTTAGATCGTTTTGTTTCTTTAAGCTTTTCCCAAACGCTGGATGTTTTACAGATAATGAGTTGAATTTTTCTAACAAATCTTCCTGAGTGAAAGAAAATGTAATTAAGTTTTCTAATATTTTGCGCAAATCTTCAATGTTTTCAGTAATTGAGTTTTCCTGCATATTAGAAATAGCTTGCTGCATTTTTTTACTCATATGATTCATTTTATCAGATGCTTGCTGTTGACTTTTCTTTGCTTCTGATATGTTTTTTTTAGATAATTTTTCTTGAGTATTAGAGAGTGCTTTCTCGACATCCTCGATTTCGTTATCTAAGCTAGGGATCTCTAAAGGCTCTTTTAAATTAGAATTATCCTTGTTTAATTCTTCTAACTCTTTAGTGATTTTTTTGAACTGAGCAGAGATGTTATTTTGAGAAGGCATGTCTGGTTTTTCTTTAGTGACAATACTGTCTTGTTCTTTTGATAGTTTTTGCAACTTTCTTGCTATTTGCATCGTTTTCTCTTCAATATAAAAGCGCTTTGTTAGTTCTAACACCCTTTCAAGACTTCTTTCTTGTTGTTTGTTTTCTTCTGATAATTGTTTTACTTTTTTTATTAAATTCTCTTTATTAAATTTTTCTGCAATTTTTTGAAGCTCTTTTAAAAGTCTTTTTTTTCTTTCATAATTTTTCAACTCTTCAATTCTTTTTTTCAACTCTTTTTTCTTTTCTGAAGACGCTAGTGTTTCTTCTGTATTTTTTTCTAAACTCTCTTGTAGTTTTTCGGTTTGGCGTTCCATTATTTGCTCATATTGTTGCTGCCTTTTAATAAAATCCTGGACTTTTTTCTTATCACTCCAATTAGCCTCTTTTTTGTGTTCAACTTCGTTCTGAATTTTTTTTAATTGTTCGTATTGTTGTTCGTGTTGTTGAATGGTGTTTTCTAATTGTTGAATGGTGTTTCTTTGGTTTTTTAACGTTTCCTGAACAATTTCCTCTTCTGTTTGTTGTCTGTAAAAAAAGGTGTTGCTTACTGTTTTTTTGCTTCCATTAACAGCATCATTGTCTGATACTTGAAAATATACTTCATAAGGAACTCCTTTCGTGAGTTCTAATTGATTTGGAAATTGGTAATAAAATGTTTGTAAGGTCTCAGTCGTAGCGTTTAGTGAAATTTTCTTTTTTTGATCGGGTGTGCCTTTCTTATAATAAAATATATCTAAAGCACTAATTCCGTAATCGTCAGAAATTTGTCCTAAAAACTCCAACTGTAAAACCTTTAGACTATCACTATTGGACTCAATACTGATTTGAGGTGATTCATCTTTAAAAACATTTATAGTGTACGATAGTTTCTCATAGTCTTGTAGCTCTTTGTTTGAGGAGGAAATGTGGTACTGAAAGGTTTTTTTAATGGGTTGCTTAAAATAATATCGATCCTCTGAGTTTTTCTTAAACGGTGTTCTTTGATTCTTTTTTATAAAATCTAAAGACAAGACCTGATTCGTTGTTGCCTTCCAGGTAATAAGAGTTCCTTCTGGAACAGTAAAGTTTTTAATGTTCAGATTTTTTTGATCTTTTTTCTTTGTATAATTTGGGTAATTAATGTCTACCACTAGATTTTCAATTATAGGAGGCTTAAGGACGTTGAGAAGATAGCTGTTTGAAACAACATTTCCTGATTTTAGAAAGAAATGGATGGGTTCTATTACGTTTGTAAATGTGAAATGAAAGATTCCTTTTTGTTTTTCTTGTAATAAATATTCTTGTGAATTATACAATATTCTTACTTCTTCAGGAACAACATCTCCAATAGTTGTTACGTTAATTCTATAAGAGCTTCCTTGAATTACTTTTAAATTATTTGTTTCCAAGGAGAAAACAAAAGGGGCTGGAGGTGCATATACTGTTTGATGGTTAAGAAAACGGTCAACACTATTAAACAATCCTATATGCATATCACTTAAAAGAGAAAAAACTAAAATTAAAAAAGGAATGATTAGGTATTTTAAATAAACGGTATTTTCTTTAAAATTAATTGCTTTAGTAAAGGGGATTGGACTTATTTCTTTTGATTTTTGCTCAATACTTGCCACTAATAAATCTGATTGTACTTCTTCTTTCTTTAATTGTAAAAGATTCAATAACTTATCTTGTACTTGAGGGAAATAGTCTCCAATAATTTTTGATGACTCAAAATCATTAATTCCTTTTCTTATTCTAAAAAGTTGTATAATGGGTGAAAGTATAAACTTGTACAATAAAAAACACTCAACGAATATAAATAGCCAAAAAAGGAAAGTTCTATAGGTTGGTTTTAGCCATAAGAAGTATTCTATAAATATTGTGAAAATAAGATACAACAACCCTAGTAATAAAAAGAAAATACCCCCTTTAATAAGCTTATTTCTATAATACTTTTTATAAAATAGTGTAAGTTTTGTTTGTATGTTATTAAACTCTTTCATCGACTTATAAAAATAATCTTTTTTTTGGATAGCTTGTTTAAAATTAATGCTAAAAAAATTATTTATCTCAACTATAAATAAAATCCTTTTTTTTATGTAATACGATAAGGGTATCTTTGTTTTTTTAATTTATACTGATGAAATCAACTGTTCGTGTTCGTTTTGCTCCCAGCCCCACAGGGCCTCTTCATATTGGGGGGGTAAGAACAGCGTTATACAATTATTTATTTGCTAAAAAACACAAGGGTGTTTTTATGTTAAGAATTGAAGACACGGACCAAAATAGGTATGTGGCTAACGCAGAAGAGTACATTATTAACACTCTTGAATGGTGTAATATTTCTTTTGATGAAGGTCCTGATAAAAACGAAAAATTTGGTCCTTACAGACAATCTGAAAGAAAAGATATTTATAAAAATTATGTTTTTAAATTATTAGAGTCAGGGGATGCATACTACGCGTTTGACACTCAAGAGAATTTAGAAAAAGAAAGAAAAGGACATGAATTAAAAGGGAGTGTTTTTATTTACAATCATCATAACCGGGAAAAAGGTCGCTTGATTAATTCTTTAGTTTTATCTAAAAATGAGGTTGAAGAAAAAATTAAAAATGGAGAAAAATTTGTCATACGTTTTAAGTCTCCAAAAAATGAAATATTAGAAGTAAATGATGAAATTAGAGGTCAAATAAGAATTGACACCAACACTTTAGATGATAAGATATTATTTAAAAGTGACGGTATGCCCACTTATCATTTGGCAAATATTGTTGATGATCACCTCATGAAAATCAGTCATGTTATTAGAGGAGAAGAATGGTTGCCTTCCTTGGCTTTACATATATTATTATATAAAGCGTTTAACTGGGAAGCACCAACCTTTGCTCACCTACCTTTAATCCTAAAACCTATCGGAAAAGGAAAGTTAAGTAAAAGAGATGGTGATAAACTAGGTTTTCCAGTATTTCCTCTGGAATATTTAAATGAAAAAACAGGGGATATTTCTAGGGGGTATAAAGAAGACGGGTATTTCCCTGATGCGTTTATAAATATGTTAGCTTTTTTAGGGTGGAATCCAGGGACAGAGCAAGAGATATTTTCTTTAAAAGAACTTATTCGGGATTTTGATCTTTCTAGAGTTAGTAAATCTGGTGCAAAATTTAATCCTGATAAAGCAACTTGGTTTAATCAACAATATCTTCAAAGAAAATCATCTGAAGATTTAACCTATATGTTTGTCCCTATTTTGAGAAATAAAAACATAGAAGTACCTACTGTTTTTGTAGAGAAAGTTGTTTCTCTTATTAAAGAGAGGGCTGTTTTTGTAAATGATTTTTGGAATTTGAGTCATTATTTTTTTAAAACACCTGAAAACTACAACAAAAAAGCAGCCAAAAAACAATGGAAGCCAGAGACTCATACTTTAATGAATGAATTATCTGATGCTATTTCTTCTGTTGATAATTTTAATTCTCAAATAATTGAAGAATCTGTAAAAAACTGGATTACCGATAAAGAAATTGGTTTTGGAAAGGTAATGCAACCTCTACGGTTAGCTATTGTTGGCGAGATGAAGGGGCCTCATTTATTTGATATCATTGAAACGATAGGAAAAGAAGAAACTCTTTACAGGATTAAAAAAATTATTAAAACATTATCATGATTAAACAACTTATTTTTATTTTACTTTTTGTCTTTTCTACGTCTGTTATGTCACAAATGAATCGATTTAATGGCAGGCAAAACATCCAACCAAGAACACCTATGGCTTCGCCAAAACAACAATTTCCAGAAGTTAATGTAGAAAAGGCTGTTGGAATGACCTTTTATAAGACCGAAAAGCTAATAAAAAAAATAGGAGTTAAAAAATCCTCCAAGACATTTAGTTTGGTAACAAATATTTTTAAGAAGTTTAATAAAGACCTAAAACAGGTTAAAAGAATCAATAGTTTTTTGTTTTCTGAAGGAAAATTGAAAATTGAAAATGCACGAAAGCAATCTTTTAAAACAGGTGATTACAGCATAATACAAAAAGCAACAAAAGAAGTAACGACAATATTTGAACCTGTAGTGAAAGTTATCGAAGAAAAAGAAACTAATCTAGATAATACCCTAAAAGAAATCCTTACTATTAAACAATTTAAAAAATGGATAAAGTATAAAACAAATATTAAAAAAAAATAATCCCTTTTTTGTAACTTTTTTATTTTTCGTCGTCTTGTAGGTAAGTATATATTCTAGTATCTTTAAAAAATATCTATTAACTTTAATAAAGAACGTTATGAGCACATTATTTTTACCCATTATTTTAGGTTTATCCCTTTTTTTCCTATACGGAGTCATTTTTATTGTAAAACAACAAACCGCAGCTGTCGTTGAAACCTTTGGTCGTTTTAGTAATATTCGTCAATCTGGTTTTCAATTAAAAGTTCCTATTGTACAAAGAATTGCTGGAAGAATGAGTCTAAAAATTCAACAATTGGATGTAATTATCGAAACAAAAACACTGGATGATGTATTTGTTAAGTTAAAGGTTTCTGTACAGTTTAAAGTAATTAAAGACAAAGTTTACGAAGCATTTTATAAGTTAGATTATCCTCACGATCAAATTACTTCCTATGTATTTGATGTTGTTCGTGCTGAGGTACCTAAAATGAAATTAGATGATGTTTTCGTTAAAAAGGATGATATCGCGATTGCTGTAAAATCAGAATTAAACGACGCAATGATGGAGTATGGTTATGATATTATTAAAACTCTTGTTACTGATATTGATCCTGACGCACAAGTAAAAGCAGCAATGAATAGAATTAATGCTGCCGATAGAGAAAAAACAGCTGCTCAATATGAGGGAGATGCTGCTCGTATTTTAATTGTTGAGAAAGCAAAAGCCGAAGCAGAGAGTAAACGACTCCAAGGACAAGGTATTGCAGATCAACGAAGAGAAATAGCTAGAGGTTTAGAAGAATCAGTAGAAGTTTTAAATAAGGTAGGTATCAATTCTCAAGAAGCATCTGCTTTAATTGTTGTAACACAACATTATGATACACTCCAATCTATAGGACAAGAAACAAATAGTAATTTAATTTTATTACCTAACTCACCTCAAGCAGGTAGTCAGATGTTAAATGATATGGTGGCTAGTTTTACTGCAAGTAATCAAATAGGTGAAGCAATGAAAAACAACAAGAAAAATTTAGATAAATAACATGATATTATCAACAACAAATACTATTGATAATAAAACAGTTAAGGAATATCTTGGAATTGTTACCGGAGAAACAATTATAGGAGCGAATATTTTTAAAGATTTTTTTGCTAGCATAAGAGATATTGTTGGTGGACGATCTAGCTCCTATGAAAAAGTTCTTCGTGAAGCTAAAGAAACTGCACTAAAGGAAATGAAAGAGAGTGCTTCTCTATTAGGCGCTGAGGCTATTATAGGAATTGATTTAGATTATGAGACTGTGGGAGCTCACGGTGGTATGTTGATGGTAACTGCCTCTGGTACTGCTGTTAAATTTTAAAATAAAAAACCGAAGAAAATTTCTTCGGTTTTTTATTTTTCATTCTTCTATCTTTTCGTCCTCTTTTTTTTCTTCTTTAGAAGCTTTTTTGAACTCTTTTATTCCACCACCAAGGCCCTTCATTAATTCAGGAATTTTTTTTCCTCCAAAAAATAATAGGAGAGCTAATGCAATAATAACCCATGAGCCTATACTTGGCATACCTAAAAGAAATATATTTAAAATCATAATTTTAGTTTCTATAATAAGTAACAAATATACAAAAACGTTTGAATCAATTAATTCATTTGTTTTATAATTCCTCCAGCTATTTTTTTATCTTGAATAATTTTAGGGGTTCCTTTATAAAAAACAGACCCTCCAAAACTAACTTTCACATCCATTATTTCTCCTGAATTAATCTCCGCTTTAGCACCTGTTCCTGCATTTATAGATGTTTTATCTAAAACATCTAAACCGTAAGCTTTGTAAACACCATATAAATCAATATCTATTTCTTGATTTTGAGTATTTCCTTTAACAATTATAATACCTCCAGTAATAGATTTTATTTTTAAATGTTTTGTTTTTACTTGCAAATCTATAGTTGCTCCTTCTTGGGCTTTAGCTTCTAAATATGGTTGTTTTATTCCTTTACTAGTAATTAAAGATCCCTCATTAGCGTCTATTAAAATAATGTCTTTATTGTAAAATAGTTTTATATGTAGTTTCTCTTTTAAATATAAGTTTGGGAATTTTAAACTTATTTTTACTGTTCCTCTACTATTTTTAATCTTAAGTTTTTCTTTCTTCTTTCCTGAAACCTCTATTTTTTGAGTGTCTGATTTTATTAACTCTAAATGGATTCCATTATATACTTTCACATTTTTATAATCTTCTAATTCAATTATTGTAATTTGAGATTTTACCAGACTACTTGTTAAAAATAAAAAAATAAAAAAATATTTATTAATACTATTTTTTGGGAGACACATCATTTATTTTTTTGTTATATAATTTAAAACGTTATTATTATTATTTTATTCTTCAATTAATGTAAAATCTAAATGTTTCCTTTCTAAATCTGTATGTTTTACTTTAACAAAGACTTCGTCTCCTAATTGATAACTATGTTTTGTTGATTGACCTATAATTGCATATTGAGCTTCATTAAAAATATAATAATCATTTTTTATATCTCTGATTCTTACCATCCCTTCACATTTATTTGAATTAATTTCTACATAAATACCCCATTCAGTTACACCAGAAATAACACCTTTAAATTCCTCGTTTTTATGGTCTTGCATGTATTTTACTTGCATGTATTTTATTGATTGTCTTTCTGCTTTTGAAGCTAATTCTTCTTGTTTAGAGGTATGTTTACAACGGGCTTCATAGTCATCTATTTTAGGAGAATTACCACCATCTAAATAATGTTGTAACAAACGATGTGTCATAATATCTGGATAACGACGAATAGGTGAAGTAAAGTGAGTATAATAATCAAATGCTAAACCATAATGACCAATATTTTGAGTAGTGTAAATTGCTTTACTCATTGTTCTAATTGTTAAAGTTTCTATCATATTTGCTTCACTTTTTCCATGAACATCTTTTAGTAGTTGGTTTAAGGTTTCAGAGGTTGTTTCTTTTGTATTAGTGTTAATCTTGTAACCAAAATTACTAATGATTTTTTGTAAAGAAGCTAGTTTTTCTACATCTGGTTCATCATGCACTCTATAAATAAATGTTTTATTAGTAGGTTTATTTTTTTGTTTACCTATAAATTCTGCTACTTTTTTATTTGCTAACAACATAAACTCTTCAATAAGTTTATTTGCTTCTTTTGCTTCTTTAAAGTAAACTCCTACTGGTGAAGCATTTTTATCTAGGTTAAATTTTACTTCAACTCTATCAAAAGAAATAGCTCCTTGATTCATCCTTTTTTCACGAAGATTTTTAGCTAATGTATTTAATTTTAAAATAGCTTCTACAATCTCTTTATTCACTTGATAAGACTCATTAGTAATGGATACATTATCTGGGACGATATAGTTATTTATTTTTTTATCACTGTATGAATAATTTTCAATAATTGATTGTGCTTCTTCATAAGCAAATCGCTTATCAGAATAAATAACAGTTCTACCAAACCATTGGTTTATGATTTCTGTTTTTGAGTTTATCTCAAAAACAGAAGAAAAAGTTAATTTTTCTTCATTTGGTCTTAAAGAACAAGCATTATTAGATAAAATTTCTGGCAACATTGGAACAACTCTATCAACTAAATAAACAGAAGTTGCTCTACTATAGGCTTCTGCATCTAATAATGTATTAGGTTGAACATAATGAGAAACATCCGCAATATGAATCCCTATTTCATAATTACCATTTTCTAATTTTTTAAAAGACAAAGCATCATCAAAATCTTTTGCATCTTTTGGATCTATGGTAAAAGTTAAGTCATTACGCATATCTCTTCTTTGTAAAATATCTTGTTTAGTTATTTTTAGTGGTAATTGTTTAGCATCTTCTTCAATTTCTTTTTCAAAATTATAAGGAAGTCCATATTCAAGTAAAATAGAATGAATTTCAGTATCATGATCACCTGGTCTGCCTAAAACTTTTGTTATTTTACCAAAAGGATTCCTAGAATTTTCTGGCCAATCTGTTAATGTTACTTGAACTTTATCTCCGTCAGAGGCACCATTTATTTTGTTTTTAGAAATAAAAATATCTACATACATTTTATTATTATCACAAACAACAAAACCAAAATTTTTATTCATTTGTAAGACACCTACAAAATCTTTTTTTGATCTTTCTATAATTTCTACTACGTCTGCTTCTTGTTTATTACTTCTCTTTGTTTTATATATATAAGCTTTAACAACATCATCTTGTAAAGATTTACCTAAATTATTAGAAGGTATAAAAATATCTTTCTCTAAATCTTCACATATAAAATATCCATTTTTATTTGAGGTAATATCTATGGTTCCAATGTGATATTTTCTATCTTCATTAATTTGAAATTTTCCTCGATCTATCTCTTTTATTTTTTTTGTAGCTGTAAGGGTTATTAATTTTTGTAATATTTGTGTTTTACCATCCGTATCATTAATCCCTAATTTTCCAGCAATTTGTTTATAGTTATATTGTTTACTACTATCTGTATTAAGTATTTTAAAAATATTTTTTGTTAAATCTTTAATTACTCTTCCTTTTTTCTTGTAGATTTTTTTCTTTTTACTCATAAATATTTATTCGTTTATTTTAGTAAAGTACAAATTAATATATCTATCTTATAGTAATAAACAATTATATTTTTTAAAATGTAAAAAAAAGTAATTATAATAGATAAATAATATATTTTCTAATTTTATGAATACATCTTGGTTTGTTATTATTAATCCTTCTGCTGGTAATAAAAAAATTATAAGGTCTTGGAATTTAATCAAATACTTATTAGAAAATAAAAAAATAAAGTTTTCATATGTTTTTTCTGAATACTCCAAACATGAGATAACTCTTGTAAGAAAAGCAATTAAAAAAGGATATAGAAAGTTTATTTCTGTTGGTGGTGATGGAACGTTGCATTATATTGTAAATGGAGTTATGACCCAGAATGATGTAGATACCTCATTAATTAAAATTGCTGTTATACCTTTAGGAACAGGAAATGATTGGATTAAAACATATAACATTCCAAATTCTATTGAAAAATCTATTCTTATAATTCATAAGAACACTACCACACTTCAAGATATTGGATGCATACAATTTAATACTGGTAAAAAATATTATTTTAACAATCTTGCAGGAATTGGATATGACGGATATATTATTAATAAATTAAATTTATTAAAAAAATTAGGTGCTATTGCTTTTTTAATTAGTGGTTTATATGGATTATTTTTTTACAAAAAAAAATCTTATATAATTCAAACAGATTATGAAAAAAAAGAAGAAAAATGTTTAATGATATTATTTGGGTTATGTGAGTATTCTGGAGGGGGGTTAAAGATTACAAAAAATCCAAATCCAACCGATGGTTTATTAGATATTACTGTTGTTAAAAATTTTTCTTTTTGGAATATTATTTTTAACATAAAGAAACTATATACTGGTAAAATAGTAAATCATAAAAAAGTAGAAACCTCTAAATTAAAAGAAATAAGTATTCAAGAAGTTGAAGAAAATACATCTTATATAGAAGCTGATGGAGAGATTATAGATCAGGGTTCTTTTAAAGTATCAATTATTCCGAAAGCAATCCAATTTATAATTCCATAAATTAAGGTTATAAACAATTCTATATATTACTATTTTTTAAAGTAATTAATTAATTTAAAATATTATGATTATAATAGATTGTGAATAGTTAATATAAATAAAGACACTTTTCTTTTGAAATGTCATTTATTAAAAAAAATTAACATATTATGATTATTATAACCATTTAAAAATCAATCACCTTTAATATTTATTAACACACAATAAAAATAACTGTAAACACTTTTTTTTAATTAATAATAAGTTAATAAGTATAAAAAAAAGGATGATTTTTTGTTTATAAACAGTAATTAAAAAGTGAAAGATATTATTGTTTTATAAAAAGTATTTTTCATGTAAAATAAAAGTTAACATATTCAAATCTAATTTTTAAAAATTATATTTACTTTTTAACAATTCATTATAATTAGTTAAAAACTTATTAATTAATAAGTTATATAAAAATATAGTTTTTTAAATTTAAAAACTGTTCATAACCATATCTATTTGTATTTTTGTATTCAATAACCTAATTAAAACCAACACATTATGAATATCTCTATTGGAAATGATCATGCTGGAACCGACTATAAGTTTGCTATTTTAGAATTATTAAAATCGAAAGGAATAGAAGTAAAAAATTATGGAACAGATTCTAATAAAAGTGTAGATTATCCAGATTTTGTTCATCCAGTAGCAAAAGATATTGCTCAAGATAAATCAACTTTTGGTATTCTTATTTGTGGGAGTGCAAACGGTGTATCAATGACTGCTAATAAATATAAAGAAGTAAGAGCAGGATTATGCTGGACAAATGAAATTGTAGAATTAATAAGACAACATAATAATGCTAATATATTATGCATTCCAGCAAGATTTATTTCAATTCCCCAAGCGATTAAAATGGTAAAAACTTTTTTATCTACAGAATTTGAAGGAGGAAGACATCAAAAAAGAATTGATAAAATATCCATCTGTTAAAAATGACCTATCATTTTAAAACATTTAATGAATTAACAAGAGAAGATTTATATAATATACTTCAACTTCGTTCTGAGGTTTTTGTTGTTGAGCAAGATTGTGTTTATCAAGATTTAGACAATAAAGATAAAACTGCTTTTCATGTACTAGGAATTAAGGATAATAAAATAATAGCTTACGCTAGAATTTTTAATTCAGGAGATTATTTTACCAAGCCAAGTATAGGAAGAATTTTAGTAAAAAAAGAATTTAGAAAACATAATTATGGGTATCAATTAGTGAAACAATCAATTTATTATATAGAAAAAAACTTTACAGAAAAAAAAATTCTTATTTCTGCACAAAAATATTTGATTAAATTTTATAGTTCACTAGGATTCATTCAACAAGGAAAAGGATATCTAGAAGATGGGATACCTCACATTAAAATGTTGAGAGGTTAAAAAAAAGTTTTTACCTCTTTTACTTCTCCAACCTTTAAATCTCCTAAAAAAACAGAATCTATTCGTATTCTAATTAAACGAAGTGTTGGAAAACCAACAGCAGCAGTCATTTTTCTTACCTGTCTAAATTTTCCTTCATTTAAAGTAATAGAAACCCAACTCGTAGGTCCGTGTCTTTCGTCTCTAATTTTTTGACTTCTTTTTTTAAAATTAGGAAAAGGGATTAAGGAAGCTATACAGGGTTTTGTTATATATTTTTTTCCATTAAACCCAATTTCTACCCCTTTCTTTAATTGATTCACAGCTTCTTTAGTTAGTTCTCCATCTACTTGTACATAGTATTCTTTTTCTACTTTTTTTCCTCTAATATATTCACTTACTTTTCCATCAGTTGTTAACAATAACAAACCTTCAGAATTTACATCTAACCTTCCTATAGCCATCGTTTTTTTTGGAAAATTAAAAAATTCACCTAAAAGTTTCTTCTTTCTTTTATGAGGATTCACAAACTGAGAAATTGTTCCGTAAGGCTTATGAATCATAAAATGTCTGTGGTTATCCATTTATAAAAAAGTTTAAAAAAATCATTTCTTTCAAAAATAACCTTTTTCATTTATAATTCTTTTGCAATTTTGTACCTTGTCATCACTTTTTAAAAACAAAAAAAGCAAGATTTATGTCAGTAGATAAAGAAAAACAAGCAAAGTTCAAAGCCCTTCAATTAACATTAGATAAATTAGATAAAACCTACGGTAAAGGGTCTGTTATGAAAATGGGAGACAGTGTTGTAGAAGAAGTAGAGGCAATCTCTTCTGGATCGTTAGGCCTTGATCTAGCATTAGGTGTTGGAGGTTATCCTAGGGGAAGAGTGGTAGAAATTTATGGACCTGAGTCTTCAGGAAAAACAACACTAACCTTACACGCTATTGCAGAAGCTCAAAAAAGTGGAGGCATAGCTGCTTTTATTGATGCAGAACACGCTTTTGATCGTTTTTATGCCTCTAATTTAGGGGTTGATATTGATAATTTAATTATTTCTCAACCAGATCATGGTGAGCAAGCACTAGAAATCGCTGATAATTTAATTCGTTCAGGTGCAATTGATATTGTTGTTATTGATTCTGTAGCTGCTTTAACACCAAAATCTGAAATTGAAGGAGAAATGGGTGATTCTAAAATGGGGCTCCATGCCCGTTTAATGTCTCAAGCCCTCCGAAAACTAACAGGAACAATTAGTAAAACAAAATGTACAGTTATTTTTATTAATCAACTAAGAGAAAAAATTGGCGTTATGTTTGGAAACCCAGAAACAACCACAGGAGGAAATGCATTAAAATTTTATGCATCAGTTCGCTTAGATATCAGAAGAAGAACACAAATTAAAGATGGAGATCGAGTCATTGGAAATCAAACAAAAGTGAAAGTAGTAAAAAACAAAGTAGCCCCACCTTTTCAAATCGCAGAGTTTGATATAATGTACGGCGCAGGAATCTCAAAAGTAGGTGAAGTATTAGACATTGGAGTAGAATTAGGAATTATTAAGAAAAGCGGTTCTTGGTTTAGCTATGGAGATACTAAGTTAGGGCAAGGGAGAGACGCAGTTAAGGGTTTAATTAAAGACAATCCCGAATTAATGGAAGAATTAGAAGGAAAAATAAAGGATGCTATTGACAATCAAGAGTAGAAACAAAAAACCAACTGATTGAATTCAATTAGTTGGTTTTTTTTAAATACCGGTACTTCCAAATCCACCACTACCCCTCTCAGTGTCGTCTAACACATCAACCTCACTCCATGAAATTCGCTTGTACTTTGCAATAACTAATTGAGCAATTCTATCCCCATCATTCACCTCAAAATCTTTATTAGAAAGGTTTACTAAAATAATCCCTAATTCCCCTCTATAATCTGCGTCTATTGTTCCTGGACTATTTAATACAGTAACTCCTTTTTTGGCTGCCAGCCCACTTCTTGGCCTCACTTGTGCTTCATATCCAGCAGATAAAGCAATAAACAATCCTGTTTTTACAATAACCCTTTCTAAAGGCTTTATTGTAATATTTGCTGTAATATTTGCTCTTAGATCCATTCCAGCCGAAAGAGTTGTTTCGTATGATGGAATGGGGTGTTTCGACTTATTAATTATTTGTACTACCATGAACATGTTTATAATATAAACAAATATAATAAATCAAGTTAGTTTTGTGTATTAGCTATTAGAATTACTACTTTTGATTTTTACCAAACATAAAAGAAATATGAAAGACCAACCTAAAATAGCAGTTATAGGAGGAGGAAGTTGGGCAACAGCTATTGTAAAAATGCTTTCTGAAAACCTAGACAAAATAGGTTGGTATATGAGAAGTTCTTATGCTGTTGAACATATAAAATTAAATAAACATAACCCTAATTATTTAAGTTCAGCAGAGCTTCATTCAGAAAAACTTGAACTGTCTGATGATATAAATACAATTGTAAAGAGCTATACAGTATTAGTTTTTGCAATTCCTTCGGTATTTTTAACATCAGAATTAGAAAAAATAAAAGTACCATTAGATGGAAAAATAATTTTTTCTGCAATAAAAGGAATTGTTCCAGAATCGGGTTTAATTGTTGGCGAACACTTTTTTGAAAAACTTAATATAAGTTACGAAAATATTGGTGTAATTACAGGGCCATGTCATGCCGAAGAAGTTGCGATGGAAAGATTATCCTATTTAACAATTGCCTGTAGAGATAAAAATAACGCCTTATTGGTCAGTAACCAACTGAAGAGTCGATACATAAAGGTTAAAATATCAGATGATATTATAGGAACCGAATATGCAGCTATGCTTAAAAATATTTATGCAATTGCTGCGGGAATATCTCATGGCTTAGGGTACGGTGATAATTTTCAATCTGTACTCATGAGCAATTCAATACGAGAAATGAAACGATTTATTAAAAAGGTACATAAAATGAAAAGGAATATTAACAACTCTGCATATTTAGGAGATTTACTTGTTACTGGGTATTCTACATTTAGTAGAAACAGAATGTTTGGTAATATGATCGGGAAAGGATATACTGTAAAATCAGCCATGTTAGAAATGAATATGGTTGCAGAAGGATACTATGCTACAAAAAGCGCTTATAAAATAAAAAAAGAAAAAGGAGGGAAAACACCAATCATTAATGCTGTTTATTCTGTTCTTTACGAGGGAAAAAACCCAAAGAAAATATTTAAAAAATTAACCGAAAACTTAAATTAGGAACAATTGCTCCAAAACAGATGGATATTTGATACTTTTACCTAAAAATAAAACAAATTGTTATTAAATTTAACAAAGTATGAAAACCATTCAAGAAGCTGTTGAAAAAACAATTAGAAAAACTCCATTTTTAGAAGAAGCTCTTAATGAAAAGTTAATAAACGTTTCATCACTTGCAAGAGTAATATTACCAGAAGTAACAAAGTTGTTAAATAAAAACGTTAAGGCTGGAGCAGTAATGATGGCTATTAATAGGCTTTCCCCTGCGAACGAACTAAGAATAAGAAAGAATATTAGAAAGTTTACTCTTTCTTTAGGAGACTTTATCGTTCGTTCTGACTTAAGCGATTATACATTTAAAAACACAACATCTTTACTTAAAGAAATAGCACGAATTCTTAATAAAGCAGCTGAAAGCAACGATTATTTCATTACTGTTTCTCAAGGAATTTATGAAACAAATATTGTAATTAGCAACAGCTTACAACCTGAAATAAAAAGTTTATTCACCAAAGAAAGGTTAATACATAGTGTTTTAAAATTAGCATCAATAACAATAAAATTACCACAGGGGAACTTAGAGCAATCTGGATTTTATTATTTTATACTAAAACAATTAGCTTGGGCAGATATCTCACTTCAAGAGATAATTTCTACAACCAATGAAATGACGATTGTGGTTAAAGAAAAAGATATTAACCAAACATTTGCTATTTTGATGGATATGAAAAAATAACACAAAATGTTAAAATTCTACTTATAAGTTAGTAAAGTAGTATCTTCGTTATATAAAAAACAAAAAACTGACAAGAAATGTTAAAAAACTACGTAAATAGAATATTTTTTACCTTCTTATTGTTAACAACATCTGTTGTTTTTTCTCAAACTGATCAACAAATAAGAGAGATAAAGAACGTAAACAATTCATCAAAGTTAAAGAGCATAGAAGAATCATCTAAACTAAGGCAATCTGAGGCTAAAGAAAAAGCGTTAGCAATGGCTCAGATCAAGGGATGGCCTCTAACATATGAAGAAAATGGTTCCTTTCATGAACTCATCTCAATAACTGAAGACAATCAGCCAATTTATTATAAAACATTTAATCAAAATGCATCAATCTCTACAAGAGTAAACCACTTAAATACAGGAGGTAGTTTAGGGTTAGAATTAGATGGCCAAGGAATGACTGCCCATGTATGGGATGGAGGTTGGGTTTATACCACTCACCAAGAATTTGACGGATCAGGAGGAGAAGACAGGGTTACAATAGGGGATGATGAAAATCAATTCAGTGACCACGGAACCCATGTAACAGGTACGATCCTTGCCTCTGGGGTGAACCCAGAAGCTAAAGGAATGGCTCCTCATGCTAGTGCTGTTTCATACCGATGGAATCTAGATGTTTCTGAGGCAGCAGCAGCAGCAGAAAACGGAATGATATTGTCAAATCATTCTTATGGTTTTGGGGCATCAGCTATTCCAGATGCATGGTTTGGAGCTTATTTAAATGATGCTAAAGATTTTGACGGAATAATGTACAATGCTCCGTATTACTTACAAGTAGTTTCAGCAGGAAACGATGGTGGCGATGGAACTTCAAACGGAGACCCAATAGAAGGGAATGTTTTATTTGATAAATTAAGTGGGATGTCTCCTGCTAAAAACAACTTAACGGTTGCTAATGGGCAAGATGCTGATATAGATTCAGAAGGAAACCTTGTCTCTATGAATCGAAACAATGGTAGTTCTGAAGGTCCGACAGATGATTTTAGAGTAAAACCAGACATCATTGGAAACGGTACAGGTCTAATTTCTCCAGTAGGATCAGATAATTCATACGGTAACTATACAGGAACATCAATGTCAGGTCCAAATGTAATGGGGTCCTTACTTTTATTACAACAGCACTACAGTAATCTTTATGGAACTTTTATGAAGGCAGCCACTTTAAAAGGCCTAGCACTCCATACAGCTGATGATATTACACCGGATAACTCTAATTCACCTACCCAATCCTTAGAAGGACCTGATGCAACAACAGGATGGGGATTATTAAACACCAAAAAAGCAGTAGAAACAATTAATAAAATGGGCTTTCAAAGTGTGGTAAAAGAAGAAACGCTAGAAGACGGAGACACATTTATTATGACCGTAAAGTCAGACGGTATTAACCCTTTACTAGCCTCAATTTCGTGGACAGACGTTCCAGGAGAATTAGCGAGTGGTATTGCAAATGATGCTACACCAGCATTGGTTAACGATCTTGATATTAGAGTAACACAAGAAATAGATGGTAATACATCAACCTTCTTACCATGGAGATTAACTTCTGTAAATTCAAACGAACAAGGAGATAACTTGGTTGACCCTTATGAAAGAATAGATATCCCTGATGCCGCTGGCGAGTATACTATTACAATTAGTCATAAAGGGACTTTAACAAATAGCTCACAAAACTTTTCTTTAGTTGTCACGGGGTCTTTATCTGATATAAACCTTACAAGTATAAACCCGTCAGTTATTCAATGCTCAACCACTGATGCAAGCTTCAACTTTGATTATACACAAACCATTGAAACAACAACGAGTTTATCAGCACAAAACGTACCATCAGGCGCAGAAATTACTTTTTTACCATCAACAATAAGTGCCGATGGAGAAGTACTTATGACAGTGACTGGTCTAGAAGATGTCGCCGTAGGAACATATGATATAGATGTTTACGCATCAAATGGTAGCGAAACCCAAATTAAAAGAGTCGAGTTAAGAGTGGTTCACCCTGAGTTTACAAACAATCCAATGAGCCTTTCTTCTCCAGCAAATGCTGAAGCAGGTGTTTTATTTCCAGAGGTTTTATTAAAATGGAATGAGAATATAAATGCAGAGAGTTACACTGTAGAGGTTTCGGATAATCCATCATTTACAAACATTATAACTTCAGCTTCAGGAACAGAGCTAGAATTTGTGGCCTCGGGACTTGTTTCTAATTCTATTTATTACTGGAGAGTAAATCCAACCAATCAGTGTGGAACAGCAGTATCGTCGGAAATATTTAGTTTTCAGACAGCTGGTTCAGAAGATTGTTCAAACACCTATACGGCTACTGATTTTTCAAATGACCGTATAAGCTCAGGATCAAATGTAACCGCTTCATTACCGATAGAAATTACAGATGATTTAACCATAAGTAGGTTAATTGTAGATGTTGATATTTCACACCTAGCGATAGGAGAACTTGATGTTTATTTAGAAGAACCATCAGCGCTAGGGTCTAATACAATTTCACTGTTTCAAAACATATGTAGTGACATTCCTAACATAACAGGAGCTTCATTTGACGATACAGGGTCAGATCTTGTTTGTGGATCCTCAGATCCTGCAATTTCCGGAGTGGTAGCACCAGCACAAAGTTTGGCAAGCCCAGCAGGAAAAAGCTCTTTAGGAACTTGGTTATTAATAGCAAATGATGAGACGTTTCAAAACGGAGGACAATTCGCAAACGGATATATTAATTCAGCCACTATAAAGGTTTGTATAGCTGAGGCAAACTCATCGATTCCTAACTTTGTGAGTAATACCATAGATGTTAATGCAAACGGATCAACAACCTTTTTATCATCAGATATAGAAGCATCGTCAACGGACGAAACAGCCTCTCAACAAGTATATACAATTGTCATGACTCCAACAAAAGGAACTATTACAAAAAACGGAATCGTTTTGGTAGTGGGAGATACTTATACACAAGAAGATGTTAATTTAGGGAATATTAGTTATACAAATACTCAAACAGTTCTATTTACAGACTCATTTAGAGTAGACATAACAAATTCAGAAAATGGATGGTTACCCAATCAAGATATTAACTTAGAGGCAACGACATTGAGCACCCAATCATTTGATTTGTCAAATATACTGATCTATCCAAACCCAACAAAAGATATAATTAATATTCGATTTGAAACACGATCTAACGATCAAGTAACAATTGCAATATTTGATATACAAGGAAGAAAGGTTTTCAGTACTAATTATACGAGTAGCCAAAATATCTTTGACGAATCGATTGCTATTGGAAAACTTGCAGACGGTATTTATTTATTAAAAGCAGTACAAGGAAATAGATCAACAACAAAAAGAGTGGTCATTTCTAAGTAAAGAAAAATTTAAAAATATTCATAAAAAAAGAGGCTACAAAGTAGCCTCTTTTTTTATGAATATTTTAGGGTTATTATTAATTTAGAAATAGCAAAGAAATGACAAAAAAAGATCCCTATGCAGCATTAAGAATTAGAGAGTTTATTATTTTTTTAATCGTCCGATTTGCTCTGGTGTTTGGTTGGTCTATGCAATTTATTGTAATAGAATGGAAAGTATATGAATTAACAGGAGACCCATTATATTTAGGATTAATCGGTTTATTGGAAATCATTCCAGCACTTTCAATGGCTTTATTTGCAGGTCATATTGTAGATCAAAAAGAAAAAAGGAATCTACTAGCATTGTGTATAGCCGCCTTTTCGATGATTAGTTTTGGTCTTTTTTGGATTACATCAGAAAAAATAAGTCAAACGGTATCGACACAAACGTTGTTATATAGTATCTATGTTTTAGTCTTTTTTGGAGGTTTTTTACGTGCGTTTTTTGGCCCCATTATTTTTTCTTTAGTCGCTTTAATTGTCCCAAAAAAAATTTATCCAAATGCAGCAACATGGAATAGCTCGTTGTGGCAAATGGCACGTGTTTTAGGGGTTACTTTTGCAGGGTTTTCTATAAATTTGATTGGAGTTCATGGGTCTTTAAGTATTATTTTTATTTTAATTTCTGTTTCTTTTTTAGTTTTATTTAAAATTAAAAGAAAACCTATTTTAAACCCTAAAATAGGGGAGCCTATTTTAGAAAGCTTAAAAGAAGGTCTTAGTTTTGTTTTCAAAACAAAAGCAATTTTAGGAGCGTTAACATTAGATATGTTTTCTGTTTTATTTGGAGGTGCAATTGCACTATTAGCTGTCTTTGCAGAAGATATTTTAAAAGTAGGACCTCAAGGCTTTGGCATTTTGGTAGCAGCTCCATCTGTGGGATCCTTTCTAACAATGTTAATCACAGCTTATCTACCCATTAGTAAAAATGCAGGAAAAAAATTATTAGTTGCAATCTTTGGTTTTGGTATTTGCATTATTGTCTTTGGAATTTCTTCTTCTTTTTGGTTTTCTGTTGTTGCGTTATTCTTTAGCGGCGTAACAGACGGTGTTTCTATGGTAATAAGACAAACTATTTTACAATTAAAAACACCAGACCAGATGCGAGGAAGGGTGTCTTCTGTAAACTCGATGTTTGTAGGGTCTTCTAACGAGTTAGGTGCTTTTGAAAGCGGCTTAACAGCGAAGCTAATGGGAACAGTGACAGCGGTAGTTTTTGGTGGCACGATGACTCTGCTAACTGTAGTCGTTACTGGAGTTACAAACCCAACATTACGAAAACTAGACCTAACAGATGACTTAAAAGCACACGAGAAAGAATAGCTTTATGTGGCTAAAACTCCTAGTCTATTCAGTTCAGGAATCAACTTTAAAACAGTATTTTTAACAGTATTTTTTTCAAAGAAATAGGTTTTATCATATAAAGTATTGTTCAAAAAAAAAGTAACCTGAAACTGATTTGTTAAATCAAATAACTCTGGCTGTACCCATTCTAGTTTTGAAAAGGAATTGGCCATTAAAAGAGGGATTTTTTTTCTTATCACAGATGTTTCTTTAGTTTCATTAAAACCTTTAGAAACTACCACCACCATTTCTAAATCCAAATTGTTTTTATTTATGATGTAAATATTCCAATCATTAGATTTGTAGAGATCATTATATTCATAAACAACGGCTATTTCAACACCAGTAACTTTTGGTATTTGAATGTCTTTTTTCATGAGATATTCGAATATTATTAGTGATACAAACGGCTCTTAAAGAACAGATTTAAATTGTTCTAGAAAACGAACATCGTTCTCATAAAACATTCTAATATCAGGTATTTGATATAATAACATCGCAATTCGTTCTATACCCATACCAAAAGCGTAACCACTATATAAAGACGGGTCAATATTACAGTTTCTTAATACATTAGGGTCAACCATTCCACACCCCATAATTTCTAACCAACCAGTTCCTTTAGTGATTCGATAATCAGTTTCAGTTTCTAAACCCCAATAAATATCAACCTCTGCACTAGGTTCTGTAAATGGAAAATAAGAAGGACGTAAACGGATTTTTGATTTTCCAAACATTTCTTTTGTAAAATAAGACAATGTTTGCTTTAAATCAGCAAATGAAACATCAGTATCAATATACAAGCCTTCAACCTGATGAAAAATACAATGAGCTCTGGCAGAAATATCTTCATTTCTAAAGACTCTTCCTGGAGAAATGGTTCTAATCGGCGGCTTATTATTTTCCATATAACGAACTTGAACCGAAGAAGTATGTGTTCTTAAAAGAGTATCGGGGTTTTTATCAATAAAAAAAGTATCCTGCATATCTCTTGCAGGATGATATTCAGGAAGATTTAGTGCTGTGAAATTATGCCAGTCATCTTCAATTTCTGGGCCTTCAGAAACAGTGAATCCAATACGGTTAAAAACATCAATGATTCGATTTTTAACAATAGAAATTGGGTGTCTAGAACCCAAAAGTATTGGTTCGGAAGGTCTTGTTAGATCTCCATAAATATTTTTTCCCTCATTCGAGTTTTCAAAAGAATTATTTAAAGAAGAAACCTTTTCTTCTGCAGTTTTTTTTAACCTATTTAAAGCTTGTCCAAAATCTTTTCTTAATTCAGGTGAAACATTTTTAAATTCGGAAAACAGATTTTTTAGCAAGCCTTTGCTTCCTAAGTATTTTACTCGAAAAGTTTCTACTTCCTCTTTTGAATCTGCGTTGAATAAACGGACTTCTTCAATCAGCTCTTTAACCTTGTCTAACATTTTATGGAATCAAATAATAAAATACAAATTTACATTTTTTATAAAGAATATAATTTAAATTATCTATGAAAGCTCAATTGAACACGAAAACGATTGAATACTGAGTCTCTAGCAATAAACAAATGAAAAAAAGTAATATAATGATGTCTTAAAATATATATCTTTGTCTAAAATTTAAACAAGTTAACAACAAATTAAAAAGAAGCATATGCAAGCAAAAATAAATGCTTTTATGGATATGGTGAAACAAAGAAACAACCATGAGCCAGAATTTATACAAGCTGTTCAAGAAGTAGCAGAAACAGTTATTCCTTATATTGTTGAAAATGATATTTATCATGGGAAGAATATACTTCTAAGGATGGTAGAACCAGAAAGGTTAATTTCTTTTAGAGTAAGCTGGGTTGATGATTCTGGAGAAATTCAAGTCAATAGAGGGTATAGAATTCAAATGAATTCTGCAATTGGTCCTTATAAAGGAGGCCTTCGTTTTCATCCTACGGTAAACGCAAGTATTTTAAAATTCTTAGCATTTGAACAGGTTTTTAAAAACTCCTTGACAACACTACCAATGGGTGGAGGTAAAGGAGGATCAGATTTTGACCCTAAAGGAAAGTCAGATAATGAAATTATGCGTTTTTGTCATGCTTTTATGGGAGAGTTATTTAGACACATAGGTCCAAATACAGATGTTCCTGCTGGAGATATTGGGGTTGGTGGTAGAGAAATTGGATTTATGTTTGGAATGTATAAAAAAATTAAAAATGAATTTACAGGAGTTTTAACAGGGAAAGGAGCTTCCTGGGGAGGTTCTTTAATTAGACCAGAAGCAACAGGATACGGAAATGTTTATTTTGCTGATAACATGCTAAGAACAAAGAATGATTCTTTTAGAGGAAAAAAAGTTGTTATTTCTGGATCTGGAAATGTTGCACAATATGCTGCAGAAAAAGCAATAGAATTAGGAGCTAAAGTTATAACAATGTCAGATTCTAATGGCTATATAGTAGATGAAGAAGGAATCGATTCAGAAAAGTTAAAGTTCTTAATGGAGCTTAAAAATGTAAAAAGAGAAAGGATTAGTAGCTATATAGAAAAATACCCATTAGCAAAGTTTCTGGAAGGGAAACGTCCATGGTCTGAAAAATGTGATATTGCCTTACCATGTGCAACACAAAATGAATTAAACGGAGAAGATGCAACCCTTTTAGTGAAAAATGGGTGCATGTGTGTTTCAGAAGGTGCAAATATGCCTTCTACACCAGAAGCAATTCAAGTATTTCAAAAAGCAAAAATTTTATTTGCTCCAGGGAAAGCATCTAATGCAGGAGGAGTAGCAACCTCAGGTTTAGAAATGAGTCAGAATTCACTTCGATTAAGTTGGTCTAGAAAAGAGGTTGACGAACGATTAAAAGATATTATGGAAGACATTCATGATTCTTGTGTTATTTATGGCAAAAATGAAGATGGAACTATAGATTATATCAAAGGAGCAAATGTTGCAGGCTTTGTAAAAGTTGCAGATGCTATGCTAGCGCAAGGGGTTGTTTAGATAACGAATGTATAAAATTAATTTTTAAAGGTGTCGTTAAGACGCCTTTTTTTGATGTTAATTATCATCTTTATAAAATCAAATTTTTGTAAATTTATCTAGTGAATGACCAATCCCAATACAGAAAAATAATTCATATAGATATGGATGCTTTTTATGCTTCGGTAGAGCAATTGGATAATAACAAATTATTGGGAAAACCAGTTGCTGTTGGTGGTGGTGGGAAAAGAGGAGTTGTTGCTGCTGCAAGTTATGAAGCTAGAAAATTTGGGGTAAGATCTGCAATGAGTGGTGTTTTAGCAAAAAAAAAATGTCCAGAATTAATCTTTGTTAAACCAAGGTTTACACGCTACAAAGAAATATCTTATAAGATTCGACAAATATTTTATGAGTATACAGATTTAGTTGAACCATTATCATTAGATGAAGCTTATTTAGACGTCACTGAAAATAAAAAAGGAAACCCATCCGCGAGCTTAATTGCTCAAGAAATTAGAGATCGTATTTTTATTGAATTACAATTAAGAGCCTCAGCAGGGATCTCTATCAATAAATTTATCGCAAAAGTTGCATCAGATATTAATAAACCTAACGGACAAAAAACAGTTAACCCAGAAGAAGTACTCCTTTTTTTAGAAGAATTATCTATTAATAAATTTTATGGTGTAGGAAAAGTAACTGCTGCAAAAATGAATAATGCAGGTATTTTTAATGGCTTAGATTTAAAAATGAAAACCTTAGACGAATTAACAAAGCTATTTGGAAAATCTGGATCATTTTATTACAATATCGTTAGGGGAATTCACTATAGTCAGGTAAAGCCCAATAAGATTCGGAAATCAATTGCAGCTGAAAGAACTTTTATTGATAATATTTCTTCAGAAATATTTATGCTCGAAAAATTACAGAAAATTGCAAAAGAATTAGAAAGCAGGATGATTGCTTCTAATACAAAAGGAAAAACAATAACATTAAAAATTAAATATAGCGATTTTACACAACAAACCCGCAGTAAAACAATTCAGCATTTTATTCAAAAAGAGGAAGAAATAATGCTGCTTGTAAAAGAATTATTATTTCAAGAAAAATGTAATAATTCGGTACGTTTATTAGGAATTTCTTTTTCAAATTTAAATACCCAAAAAAAAGAACCTCTTTGGGTTCAGTTAAAATTTGATTTTTAATAACAATGATTATTTTTACACATCTAAATACATATAGAGAAAATTAAGAACTGTTTTGTAAAATGAAAAAAATCATAAGAACTTCCAATACGAACCCATACTTTATAGATTTAGTTAAAGAACTAGATGCATATCTTAAAACCACCGATGGCGATGATCATGATTTTTATAACCAGTTTAACGGATTAGATAAAATAAAAAATGTTGTAGTTGCTTTTAAAAATGAGAAAGCAGTAGGGTGCGGAGCTTTTCGAAAATATGATACTAATACCGCGGAAATTAAAAGGATGTATGTAAAATTAGAACACAGAGGGACTGGATTTGCGAATGAAATATTAGAATCTTTAGAAAAATGGGCAAAAGAAAAAGAGTTTAAAAGATGTATTTTAGAAACAGGAAATCGTCAAGTAGAGGCAATACATTTTTATGAAAAATCAGGCTATAGTAGAATACCAAATTATGGACAATATACCCAAATGAAAAACAGTAATTGTTTTGAAAAGAAATTATGATGAAATATAGTTACTGGGAATATAAAGAATGGTTTAAGGGCAATGATTTTATTATTGTTGGCAGTGGGATTGTGGGTTTAACCTGTGCTATTAATCTTAAAGAAAGATTTCCAACTTCAAATATTCTGGTTTTAGAGAAAGGTATTCTTCCGCAAGGCGCAAGTACAAAAAATGCAGGTTTTGCTTGTTTTGGGAGTACATCAGAATTACTTAGCGACTTAAAAAATCATTCAGAACAAGAGGTTTTTCAATTGGTCAAAAAACGGTGGGATGGATTATTAATGTTAAGGAGTTTATTAGGGGATAAAAACATAGATTATCAACACCATTTTGGATATGAACTTTTTTTAGAAAATGAAAAATATGAAGAATGTCATACTAAAATAACAGAATTAAATCAGTTATTATTTCCTTTATTTAAAGAAGATGTTTATGTAACGTCTCATAATAAATTTAATTTTCAAAAGAGTGTCCCAACACAGATTGTTAACCGTTTTGAAGGTCAGATAGATACTGGAAAAATGGTGGCACAATTATTAAAAACCTCTTATCAAAAAGGAATTAAAATTTTAAACAATATTAGTGTAGAAGGTTTCTCAGAAAACACCACACAGGTAAAGGTCAACACAAATCAAGGGGTATTTACTACATCAAAATTATTCTTTGCAACCAATGGGTTTTCTAGAGAATTACTAAAAGAAAAAATTAAGCCAGCAAGAGCGCAAGTTTTGATCACTTCTCCAATACAAAAATTACAAATTAAAGGGACATTTCATTTAGAGGAAGGATATTATTATTTCAGAAACATTAATAATAGAATTTTACTTGGCGGAGGAAGAAACTTAGATTTTAAGAGAGAACAAACTACTAGTTTTGGTCAAACTTATGAAATTCAACAAAAACTAGAACAGCTTTTAAAAACAGTAATTATCCCTAACCAGTCATTTAAAATTGATCACCGATGGAGTGGAATTATGGGTGTTGGTAATCAAAAAAAACCAATTGTTAAACAACTTTCAGAAAACATTTATTGTGGAGTTCGTTTAGGAGGAATGGGTGTTGCTATTGGTTCTTTAGTAGGGAAAGAACTGGCAGATTTAGTTAATTAAAGAAAGTCATTAAGTTGTATATTTACTTTATGCTTCGAAACTCAATTGCATTTCTTTTATTAATTGCATCTGTCTCCCTTTATTCTCAAGAATGGAAACAGCAGAATGAACAAACAAAAGTTACTTTTAAGATTAAAAACATAGGATTTAATGTAAAAGGCTCCTTAAAAGATATAAAAGTCAGTACAAATATAAATGTAAATTCTCTAGCAATAAGCTACCTTAATGCTACGATTCCTGTTAATTCAATTTCAACAGGAATAGAAACAAGGGATAAGCATTTATTGACCCAAGAGTATTTTAATGAATCTAATTTTAAGGATATTGTATTAAAATCTACTAAAATTAAAAAACTCACAGAAGGACAATATCACCTTTCAGGAACATTAAAGATTAAAGAAATTACAAATAAAATAGAAACCCTTTTATATATTGATCAGACAAGTAATACTATTGGTATAACCAGTAATTTCTCAATCAATCGTAAAGATTTTAACATTGGCGGAGGAAGTTTTATTTTGTCAAAAACAGTACAAATTCAAGTAGAATATTTAGGAATAAAATAAGAATTGAAAAACAATCATACATTCGATGTAATCATAGTGGGCGGAGGTCTAGCAGGGTTAATATGTGCGATTCATCTATCGAAACTAAAAAAGCAAGTAGTACTGATTGAAAAAAATTCATATCCTTTACATAAAGTGTGTGGAGAGTATATTTCGAATGAAGTATTGCCATACTTAAAATCACTTGGAATTGATCCAATAAAAGAGGGAGCAAAAGAGATTACACATGTTCAAGTAAGCACTACAAAAAACAATCTAATAAAAGGAGAATTACCGTTAGGAGGTTTTGGTATGAGTCGTTATTTTTTAGATGATTTATTAGCAAAAAAAGCAAGATTTAATGGAGTTAACATCCTAGAAGATTCCGTGGAAACAATTAACTTTAAAGAGGATAATTTCATTATTAAAACAAAAAATTCTGGGGTTTTTAATAGTAAGGTATCTATAGGAGCTTTTGGAAAAAGAACAATATTAGATAGTAAAATGAACAGATCTTTTATTAAAAATAAATCACCCTACTTAGCGGTTAAAATTCATGCAAAAGGTGATTTTCCAGAAAACGTTGTTGCCTTACACAATTTTACAGGAGGCTATTGTGGTGTTTCAAAAGTAGAAAGTAATGCGATTAATCTTTGCTATATTACAGACTATAAGTCATTTAAAAAATATAAAAATATTACAAGATTTCAAGAAGAAGTAGTTTATACAAATACATTTTTAAAAAAAATATTTAAAGAATCTACCCCCCTTTTTAGCAAACCTCTCACCATAAGTCAAATTTCTTTTGCAACCAAGAAACCGGTAGAAAACCATATGATTATGTGTGGAGATTCAGCAGGGATGATTCACCCGTTATGCGGGAATGGTATGGGAATGGCTATTTCTAGTGCGCAAATGGCATCGGCCTTAATTATCCAATTTTTAAATGGAGAAATTAAAACAAGAGAAGGCTTAGAAAAACAGTATATTAGAGACTGGAATAAAGAGTTTAAAACTCGATTAAAAACAGGTCATATGATCGCCAAGATGTTTAGGAGTCAGATGATCTCAGAAGTTGCCTATTCAACCTTAAAAACATGGCCATCATTATTGCCTAAAATAATTAGATTTACTCACGGAAAAACAATAAAAACCCTATGAGTTTATTCATTAATACCTCACACCGATCATCCCAAAAGGAAATGATGGATGATTTTTCGTTAGAAGGAGAAATGCTTAGAGATACTTTAGACAAATTAGAAAATATCAATAAATATTTAGGTGGAAATAGAACCACCATGTATGGTTTAAAAAAAATCCTTAAAAATACACCTAAAAATACACCAATAACGATTGTAGATATTGGGTGTGGCCATGGAGATATTATACGAGAGGTTGCTAGGTTTGGGAGAGCCAATAATTATCGATTTAAACTTATTGGGATTGATGCAAATTCTGACGCGATAGCATATGCAAATAAATTATCAACAAATTACCCAGAAGTAAGCTTTAAGGCACTAGATATTTTTTCTGAAGACTTTTACAAATTAGAATACGAAATAGTTCTAAGCACTTTATTTTTCCATCATTTTAAGAATGATCGATTAGTTTCATTTTTAAGATATACCCTTCAAAAAGCAACTATAGGAATCGTGGTAAATGATTTACATAGGCATAAACTCGCTTATTATCTTTTTAAATTTATGGGTCTTTTTATTACCAATAAAATGGTCAGAGAAGATGGTTTAACCTCTGTATTAAGAGCCTTTAAAAAAAAAGATTTAGTGAGGCTATCTAAACAAATAACACCCCATTATTCAATTCAATGGAAATGGGCTTTTCGTTATCTGTGGGTCTTAAAAAAACCATTACAACCATTACAACATAATAGAACTATTTGATAAATTATGAGTGTAAAAATAATATCCGTAGCAAAACAACTACCAGCTTATGCTAGACAAACAAAAGAGATTATTCCTTTTGTAGAGCAATGGATGCAACATCAAGAAGAGCGATTTCAAAGAAAGGTAATGAAACTTTTTGAGGGTGCTGGCGTAGACAAACGATATTCAATCATGCACCCAGAAGAGGTTTTTACTGCAACCTCTTTTGAAGAGAAAAATAATATTTATATTAGAGAAGTTATAAAATTAGCAGAAAAATCTCTTGAAAAGTCTCTTCAAAAATCAAATTTACAGCCAACAGATATAGATTATATAATTACAGTAAGTTGTACAGGTATTATGATTCCCTCTATAGATGCTTATTTAATCAACCGATTAAAAATGAGGCAAGATATAGTGAGGCTTCCCGTTACAGAAATGGGGTGTGCGGCAGGAGTATCTGGGATTATTTATGCAAAAAACTTTTTAAAAGCAACACCAAACAAAAGGGCTGTAGTGATTGCAGTTGAAGCACCAACAGCAACATTTCAATTAGAAGATTACTCTATGACAAATATTGTGAGTGCTGCTATTTTTGGAGACGGAGCATCAAGTGTTATTATGTCTTCTTATGAAGAAGATAAAGGCCCTAAAATTATAGATGAATCGATGTATCATTTTTATGACAGTACTCAGATGATGGGTTTTAAACTGGTTAATTCTGGATTACAAATGATTTTAGACAAGAAGGTTCCAGAAACGATCTCAAATCATTTTTCAAAGATTGTCCATCCTTTTTTACAAAGAAATAATTTAACGATAGAAAATATAGATCATTTAATTTTTCATCCTGGAGGAAAGAAAATAGTGCAAACAGTAGAAGATTTATTCGGATCTTTAGGAAAAAATATTGAGGATACAAAAGAGGTATTGCGATTATATGGCAATATGTCTAGTGCAACGGTGTTATACGTTTTAGAGCGGTTTATGAGTAAAGAGAGATATCCGGGAGAAAAAGGTTTAATGCTGAGTTTTGGACCGGGTTTTTCTGCGCAGCGAATATTATTAGAATGGTAAGAGAATTTGAACATAAAAATGAATGGGCACTTATTCTAGGAGGATCAAGCGGGCTCGGGTTGGCTTCTGCAAACAAATTAGCCAAACACGGTATGAATATTTGTATTGTGTATCGAAACTCTAGATCACAGGAATCACAAATACAAAAGGAATTTAAGCAAATTAAACAACAAGGCATCGATTTTAGATCCTACAACACCGATGCCTTTCGTTCTGAGAAAAGATCAACTCTTATAGAGGTTTTACAAAATGAACTACAGGGAGGGAAAATAAAAATGTTGGTTCATAGTGTTGCTAAAGGAAATTTAAAACCAATGATTTCTGACTCAAAACCAACACTACAAACAGATGATTTTCAATTAACAATTCAAGCGATGGGAATTAGTTTATATGATTGGACTAAAGCGATCTTTGACTCTAAATTATTTTCAAATGATGCTAGAGTAGTAAGTTTTACAAGTGAAGGAAATAGGAAGGCTTGGAAACATTATGCAGCAGTTTCTGCAGCAAAAGCCACTTTGGAAGCCATTACTAGAAATATTGCCTTAGAATTTGCTCCTTTTGGAATTCGAGCAAACTGTATTCAGGCAGGTGTTACAGACACACTGTCTTTAAGAATGATTCCAGGAAGTGTTCACATAAAAAAACACTCATTGGTACGAAACCCATTCCATCGATTAACGACCCCCGAAGATGTAGCAAACGTTGTATATTTATTATCAAGAAAAGAAGCCTCTTGGATTAACGGAGCCATTATCCCCGTTGATGGTGGAGAACATATAAGTTAAACAATTGGAAAATAAAGACATTATAGCATTATTACCGTATCAACATCCTTTTTTATTTGTAGATATAATAACAAATATTTCGGATCAGGGAGTAGAGGGTTTTTATCAGTTTAAAGAACAGGAGTATTTTTATGAAGGACATTTTAAAGAACAACCAATTATACCTGGGGTTATTTTAACAGAAGTAATGGCGCAAATAGGTGTGGTTTGTTTAGGGATTTATTTGATAAAAGAAGGAATTTCTAAACATAACAAACCACAAGTTGCCATGACTTCCACTCAGGTAGATTTTTTTTTACCAGTCCAACCAAAAGAACGTGTTATGGTCGTTTCAGAAAAAAGTTATTTTCGATTTAACAAACTTAAATGCAAGGTAGCGTTGTTTAATGAAAAACAAGAACTCGTTTGCAGAGGTGTGATATCAGGGATGTTAAAACTGATCAGTTATGAAAAATAGAGTTGTTATTACAGGCTTAGGTGTGGTAGCACCAAATGCTGTTGGATTGAATAATTTTTTAAAAGCTATTCAGCAAGGAGTTTCTGGGATTCGGTTTCATCAAGAATTAAAAGACAAAGGATTCTCTTGTTGTATTGGTGGAAAACCGATTTTTTCTGAAGAAAAAAAACAAGAATATCTTACTCCTTTACAATTACGAGACTTTGATAGTTCTTCCATATTATATGGGTGTATGGCAGCAATTGATGCTTGGCAAGATGCGGGTTTTTCTATAGACAAAAACGCACCAATAGATTATAATACTGGTCTAATTTTTGGAACAGGAACCTCAGGAATAGAAAAATTAAGAGAATCTATTTATAAGATAGATCAAGATAAAGTAAGACGGTTAGGAAGTACATCTGTGGTACAAACGATGGCAAGTGGTATTTCTGCTTATTTAGGAGGAATATTAGGTTTAGGGAATCAAGTTACCACTAATTCATCTGCTTGCACAACGGGAACCGAAGCTTTATTATTAGGTTTTGATCGTATAAAAAATGGAAAAGCCGCACGGATGTTAGTAGGAAGCTCTAGTGACAGTAGTCTTTATACTTGGGGAGGTTTTGATGCCATGCGTGTTATGACTTACAAACATAATGATACCCCAGAAAAAGGATCTCAACCTATGAGCGCAAATGCTTCAGGATTTGTTCCTGGAGCCGGAGCCGGAGCAATTCTTTTAGAATCACTAGAAAGTGCGCTGGAAAGAAAAGCGCCTATTTACGCTGAGGTTCTGGGAGGAAATATAAACTCTGGAGGACAACGAAAAGGAGGAACCATGACAGCTCCAAACTCAGAAGCTGTACAAAAATGCATTAAAGATGCAATGAAAGACGCAGAGATAACCCCCTCAGAAATTGATGCGATTAATGGTCATTTAACGGCAACAATTAAAGATTCTTTAGAAATAGAAAACTGGACTAAGGCATTAAAAAGAAAAGGAAATGACTTCCCTATGATTAATTCTTTAAAATCAATGGTAGGACATTGTTTAGCGGCAGCAGGAGCCATAGAAAATGTTGCAGTTATCTTACAGTTAAAACATCAATTTTTATTTCCAAATATTAATTGCGAAGAGAAGCATCCAGAGATTTTAAAATTAATTGGTTCAAACAAAATTCTCACTCAAATGAAACAAAAAGAATTAAAAATCATCGCGAAAGCAAGTTTTGGTTTTGGAGATGTTAATGGATGTATTATTTTTAAAAAGTATTAACAACCCTATTGAGTAATTTTTCTAGGCAACTATAAAGACTAAATAAAACAAAACAAATTCATTTAAGAAGAACCATAAAATGACAAAACTACAACTGATTAATTCACTTAAAAAAATTGTAACACCCTATGTTCAAGATCAAGAAGCGTTAGAAAACATTTCTGAAGACACAGATTTTATTAATGATTTAAAAATAAATTCAGCCAATTTGGTAGACGTTGTGTTGGATATCGAAGATGAATTTAATATTGAAATAGATAATGAATCAATGGAAAAAATGCTTTCTGTAAAGGTAGCCATAAAGATTATTGAAACTAAATTAGCTAATTCTTGATTGGAAATGATATTATAGATTTATCTCGAGCTCGCATAGAGAGTAATTGGAAGCGAAAAGGCTTTTTAGAGAAGCAATTCACTACCAAAGAACGGCAATACATCTTTGAAGCTAAAAATTCTTTTAAAATGGTTTGGAGGCTCTGGAGTATGAAGGAAGCAGCCTACAAAATTTTTATGCAACAACATAAAGAACGTTTTTTTGCTCCGATTAAACTTGAATGTCAAGTTCTTTCAGAAAAAGAAGGGATTGTCTCTTTTAAAAATCATATTTTTTTCACAAAATCAACGATACAGCAAAAGTACATATGTACCATAGCAAGTTTAGAAAAAGAAATCACAAGCGATTCTAAAATTGTCTCATCAAAAAGAATCCATCAATCCATTAGAAAAAAAATCCAAGAAAGAACTCAGTTTAATTTTTCAGAAATAAAACAGCAAAAATCGATTAGTGGAGCTCCAAATTATTATCATAAAGGAACATTGCTAACAAAGTCGTGTTCTATTTCCCATCATGGAAATTATGGTGTGTTTTCTATCGTTTATTTTTAATCTATGACACATATAAAAGATGGGCTTCTTCAGCAATGTATAGATCGTGTGAATTCTCGCTTGCAAACAATTCAAAACAGCATCTCTTTATATCAGAAAGCATTGAGTTCAGAAACAAAAAGCTCCGCAGGAGATAAGCATGAAACAGGAAGAGCAATGGTTCAGTTAGAGATGGAAAAAGCTGGACAACAATTAAGTTCAATACAACAAATGAAAGAGGTTTTATTAAAGATAAACCCATCCAACAAATCAAAAGTAGCAAGCCTGGGTGCTATTATAGAAACACCTTCCATCTCTTATTTTTTAAGTGTTTCTGTAGGGCAATTAAATTTTAATGGGCATCATTATTATGCAATTTCAACCTCTTCTCCCATTGGTCAACAACTATTGGGAAAAAAAAAGGGAGATTATTTAAGTTGGAATGGGGAAAAAGAAATTATTCAAAAGGTGCTATAAATATTTCGAATGATCAAAAAGAATTAGAGTTAATTTAATAAAAACCCAGCGATACTTCTTTTCCTGAAAGAAATTTTTTATCACTATGAAAGAAAATAGATTGAGTCTCAAAGCGCGCCTCTACTAGCCAATAAAACCCTTTAAAATAAGATTTTAAAACAATAGCTTTATAGGGAGAGGTCTTTGCAATTTTAATTTGATGAGGGTATAATAACACAGATTGACCGTCTAGAATAACTTTATTTATATCATCAAAGAGCGTTGCCACGTAGAGATTTTTAGGATCATCGTATAAATTCTTTGGAGTACCTCTAGCAATGATTTTTTGATTTTTGATCACCAATAACTGATCAGCAAATGAAAGAGCATCAACCGCATCATGAGTGGCCACAATACAAGAGATGTTTTTTTCTTTTAAGTATGAGAAGAGTTTTCTTCGGAGAGAATTCTTTTTAAAATTATCAATTTGACTAAAAGGCTCATCTAATAAAATAAGTTCTGGCTCCTTGGCTAAAGCTCTGGCAATTGCCACACGTTGTTGCTGGCCACCACTTAAATTCTTCACTTTTTCATTCGAAAAATCAGTCATTTCAATCACCTCTAAAAGTTTTCTAATTCTTATTTCCTTTTCCTCTGGGTAAAATCGAGATAAATATTTTCCAATATTTTCCGAAACAGAAGTATATGGCATTAAGTCAAAATCTTGCGCTACATATTTAAATATGTCCACACCAGGTACTAAATTAAATTTAGGACCCAACACTTGCTTTTTTTTCCATTGGATGGTTCCTTTTTTTAAATCAAGCAATCCATAAACCGCTTTTAATAAGGTAGATTTACCGCTACCACTTTCTCCCATAACACATAAATGCTCTCCTGCAGCCAACGTAAAAGAAATATTTGTTAGAATGGTTCTTTGACCAGAGTATTGAAAAGAGATGTTGTTAACGTTTAGCATCCGAAATGAGTAATTATTGGCTCTTTATTATTGATGTAAAAATACCATTTATTCTAATCCCTATAAAAAGTATAAACAAAAAGACTCTAAATGAATATTATGAAAATAAATCATTTAAATTCGTAAAAAATAGATTTTATGATAGAAAACTTAACGAAGGCAACCTTTTTAGAAAAGGTTTTTAATTATGAAAAAAATAAAGAATGGACATTTGAAGGACACGTTCCAGCCATTATAGATTTTTATGCAGATTGGTGTGGCCCTTGTAAGATGATTGCTCCAATATTAGAAGAATTGAATGAGGAGTATGGAAATAAAATAAATATTTATAAAGTCAACACCGAGGCTGAACAAGAATTGGCTGCTGCTTTTGCAATAAGAAGTATTCCTTCTATGTTATTTATTCCGATGAATGAGCCACCTCAAATGGCCAATGGTGCTTTGCCGAAACAAAACCTGCAAGAATTAATCTCTCAGGTTTTAAAAATTAAGCAATAAAAAAGAAATTTAGCGTTTCTTTGTAACAAAACCAGAGCAATATAGACTTATACTATAAATTTACTTCAAAAAGTATCCAATACATGATTTCACACTTTTTAAAACTAGAATGGAAACAATATTTCCGATCTTCTCATTGGCAAAAAGGAATAGCATTAAAAATCATCATGGGTTTTTTGGCACTGTATTTTATCGTGTCTTTTTTAGCCTTAGGAATAGGGTCCTATTATATTTTAGAAAAAAAATTCCCATCACAAGATCCATTACAGGTTGTAAACTCGATTCTCTTATATGTTATTTTAGTAGATCTAATTATTAGGTATTTGATGCAAAAACTACCCGTGATGCAGATCAAACCTTTTTTAACAACGCCAATTAAAAAGAGTAAACTAGCGCACTTTGTTTTGAGAAAATCGTCATTTTCAACCTTTAATATTTTAAGTTTATTTTTTTACATTCCGTTTTCAGTTATTTTATTGAAAGAAGGGTATGCTTTTTTGGGAGTTTTAGGCTGGTTATTTTTAATGATTATAATAATCCAATCAAGCAATTTTTTAAACTTTTTAATCAATAAAAATAAGATTGCATTTGCAACTCTTTTTCTAGTATTAGGATCTTTAATCGCCCTTCAGAAATTCAACATTTTTAATGTTGCTGCCTATGGAGGAAAGCTTTTTGATGCTGTTTATGCAACACCGTTATTCTCTATTGCTGGGCTAATTGTTTTAATAGGGCTGTATATCGTAAACTATAAACAACTTAGAAGCCAGGTTTATTTAGATGAGGCAGTTTCTCAAAAAGTAGAGGAAGCAAATTCTATAGATTTATCTTGGACAGACAGACTGGGAGATGTGGCTCCATTTATTAAAAATGATATCCGATTGATATGGAGAAATAAAAGAACAAAAACCGTTTTTTTATTGTCCTTTTTATTCCTTTTTTATGGATTAGCTTTCTTTACTCAAGAAATCTATAAAGACATGCCCGCTGTATTAATGTTTGCTTCATTATTTATAACAGGCGGCTTTGCACTAAACTACGGTCAATTTATTCCTGCTTGGGACAGTGCTCATTATAAAATGTTGATGAGTCAAGGATTTCGGTATCGAAAATTTTTAGAATCAAAATGGATATTAATGGTTGTGATGACCACAATTTTATATCTATTAAGTTTCCCTTACTTATATTTTTTTGGAAGTGATATTTTTTTAATGATTACCTCTGGGGCTATTTTTAATATTGGTTTTAATTCTTTGTTTATATTGTATGCAGGGTCTTTTAATAGAAAAAGAATTGATTTAAATAAAAGCGCTTTTGCGAACACTCAAGGAACAAGTGCTACACAGTTTCTAATAATTATTCCATTAATGCTCTTCCCGATGCTTTTATTCTGGCTTTTCAACAAATTTGTAGGTCATAATTCAGGCTTTATTTCTGTTGCTTTAATTGGTATTCTAGGATTGGTTTTGAAAAGTATTTTAATGAATATCATAGAAAAAAAATATATCAAAGATAAATATGCGATGATCAATGCATTTGGTAAAGAAGTATAGTTTTTAATAAATAGAATTAACGATGATTATAATAGATGCAATTTCAAAAAAATACGGAAAATCAGAAGTATTAAACATACCATCTTTAGAAATTCCTAAGGGACAGAGTTTTGGTTTAGTAGGAAACAATGGTGCTGGAAAAACAACACTTTTTAATATGTTGTTAGATTTAATTAGGCCTACAAGAGGGTCAATTATCTCCAATAAAATTAATGTGAGTGAGAATGAACAGTGGAAGTATTTCACAGGGTCATTTATTGATGAAAGCTTTTTAATTAGCTATTTAACACCAGAAGAATATTTTGACTTTATAGGAGAGTTAAGAGGAATGAACAAAGCAGATGTTGCTAATTTCCTAAATCAATTTGAAGAATTTTTTAATGAGGAGGTTTTAGGGAAGAAAAAATATTTAAGAGATTTAAGTAAAGGAAACCAAAAAAAAGCAGGGATTGTTGCTGCGATGATTGGAAACCCACAGGTTATTATTTTAGATGAACCTTTTGCAAACTTAGACCCAACCACACAAATACGCTTAAAGAAGCTATTAAAAACTATTACTGAGGGTAGAGATATTACATTATTAGTATCTAGTCATGATTTGAGTCATGTTACTGAAGTCTGTGAGAGGATTGTTGTTTTGGATAAAGGAATTATTGTAAAAGATATTGAAACCTCAGAAAAAACCTTACAAGAGTTAGAGAGCTATTTTTCATTGTAAGAAAGTATATCTCAGTTTTATTCCTATTTTTACAAGCTGTATTGCAATATTTTTAAATAAAATATGTTGTAAATTAGAGTTTTATATTTAATGAAAAACAGTCAAAAAATAGGGTTTCTCTTCCTGCTATTCTATGTGGTCTCTTGCAGCACAAAGAAAGATGCATTTTTAAATAGAAATTATAATGCATTAACCACACAATATAATATTCTCTACAATGGAGGTGTTGCTTTTCAGGAAGGAATTAATGAAATTAACTCAAAGTATGAAGACGATTTTTTCGAACTTCTCCCTATAGAGCCTTTAAAATTTGAAGGGAATACCATCAAGGCTCCTGTTTTTTCTTCGGGGTTTAAAGGTCCAGGAGGAGGGTTTAAACAGACCGCCACTGTAGAAGAAACCTTATCTCCTTTTGATATCTCAGAGCAAAAAGCTGTAAAGGCAATTCAGAAGCATTCTATGAATATCAATGGAAAAGAACGAAATAAAAAGATAGATGACGCCTATCTTCTTCTAGGAAAATCAAGGTATTATACAGAGCGTTTTATTCCAGCTATAGATGCTTACAATTATATTATTTCAAATTATCCAAAAGCGAGTTTAATTAATGAAACAAAAATTTGGAGAGCGAAAGCCCATATTAGAATAGATAACGAAGCGCTAGCAATAGAAACATTAGAACTGTTGCTTAATAAACCAGAAATTTCCGATTTAATTAGAGAAGAAGCCAATACAGCACTAGCTATGGCTTATACCAAAAAAGATAGTGTTCAAAAAGTTAAAGAACATTTATGGTTGGCAACTAAAACCTCAGAAAATAAGGTTCAAAAAGCAAGAAACTTATTTGTTTTAGGACAATTGTATAGTTTAGATAAAATAAAAGATACCGCTTCGTTAGTGTTTAATCAATTAATCAATTTTAAAAAAGCGCCCTATAAATATAAAATCTATGCAGCGATTCAGTTGGCTAAAAACTCTGTCACAGATTCCTCTTCCAATGCATTGTTAGAGCGATATAGAAAAATGATTAAAAATAGAGACAACAGGCCCTATTTAGATGCTCTCTACTATCAAGTGGCCACTTTAGAGGAAGAAAGAGACAGTATAGCAAGAGCTATTCTAAATTATAATAGATCTCTACGATCAAAAAACGGTTCTGATAAACAAAAGACTTATACCTATGAAAAATTAGCAAAAATTTATTTTAAAGACTTAGATTATGTTACCTCTGGCTCCTATTATGACAGTGTACTCCAAGTAGCCAATGACAAACAAACACTTCGAATAAAAAAAATAGAAAGAAAAGCTAAAAACTTGGCATCCATAGTAAAATATGAGCAAACCCTCAAAAAAAATGATAGTATTCTAGCTCTTTTAGCATTACCAAAAGATCAATTAAAAAAATATTTTCAAGAATATATTGACAAAATTAAAAAAGAAGATGAAGATATCGCACAAAGAAAATTAAACGCCATATCATTTGGGAGTTCATTTGGGAGTGTTATAAAATCAAAACAAGCTACCGGTAAATGGTATTTTTATAATACACAATCTTTAGGATATGGAAAAGGAGAGTTTGAGCGTGTTTGGGGAAATAGACCACTCGAAGATAATTGGAGGTGGTCTGATAAATCAATACTCAAAAAAACACCACAGAATGAAGGAGAAATGATCGCAAATCAGAAAATAGCACGCTATGAATTATCAACATATCTTGAAACAATTCCATCGTCCGAAAAAGAGATAGATTCTTTAGTTTTAGAGAGAAATACTGCATTATTTGAATTAGGGTTAATTTACAAAGAACAATTTAAAAATATACCAAAATCAATTAACAATCTAGAAAGGTTATTAGCGTCTAAACTTAATGAAGAATTCATTTTGCCAGCAAATTATCACCTTTATCAATTATATTTAACAAATAATAATTCTAAAGCAGAAAAGTATAAAAACGCACTAATTAATGAATACCCCAACTCACCGTTTGCAAAAATTATTTTAAACCCGTCAATAGAATTATCAAAAGAGAAAAAAACAGATAAAGATTCAGAAGTATATTCCATTGCATATGGATTATATAAAGAGGGTTCTTACCAAGAAGTGATTTGTTTTATTGATATGACTATTCCCACATTACAAGAAGGATCTGAATTAATTTCTAGGTTTAAATTGTTAAAAGCGTATGCAATTGGTAAATATCAAAGGAAAGAATTGTATATTGCTGCTTTAGAGAAAGTTGCAGTAGATTATCCGACAACAGAACAGGGTAAAAAGGCCCTTGAAGTAATTAATAAATTAAAAAAATAGTTGTGATGTTTAGCACAAAGGAAAAAACTGAAAAACTGAAAAATATGGAAATAAATGTTGTAGCAAAAAACACTTCTATAATTGGAGATATTACCTCTGAAGGAGATTTTAGAATAGACGGAACATTAGAAGGAAACATTAAGACAAACGGACGTGTTGTAATTGGAGTTGATGGGTTTGTTAAAGGGAAAATAGAATCAATAAATTCAGATATAGAAGGTAAGTTTGTAGGGGAGTTAATAGTTCAAGAAACACTAACAATTAAAGCGACATCAAATATTTCTGGAGAAGTAATCATAGGTAAATTATCTGTAGAGCCAGGAGCCACTTTTAATGCTAATTGTTCTATGAAAGGGGCAATCAAAGAACTCAATCAAAATGAGCAGCCAGCAGCCTTCTCCGAAAAAACCGCTTAAAAACGCATTATTACTTACCGGAGTTGCTTTTCAAATGGGAGCAACAATTTATCTTTTTGTTTCACTAGGCAAATGGTTAGATGAACACTATAATGGTTCAAATAAAGGGTATGTAATTTTAACCACATTGTTAGGAGTTGGAATATCCCTATATCTAATTGTAAAGCAATTAAATAAGATTAATTCTTAATGAATCATACAATTTTAAATTTTTTATTTAGAATAACGTTTATTATTGGAATTATTTTTGGGGTTCATTTACTAATTCTTGACTATCTTAATCTTCCACTTTTTAATGATAAAATAATTCTTGCTTACCTTGTAAATACAGCCTTGGCAATTTTTGTTTTTATGTCTTTATTTTTGTTGAGAAACAAGTTTAAAGACCAGTTAGGCTTTATTTTTTTATTTGGGAGCGTTCTTAAACTAGGCTTATTTTTTTTACTTTTTTATTTTCATTATTTCTCTGATGGGTTTATTTCTAAAACAGAGTTTAGTGCCTTTTTTATACCTTACTTTTTTACATTAACAATAGAGATTTTTAGTTTAGCTAAATGGCTAAACAATATCTAATCTCAGAATCACCTTCACCTAAGAGAAACAGTAATCAAAATAAATTTTAAAATAGTTTTATGTTATTAAGATAATAACTTACATTTGCACCGATTTTTAGCGACTATTATTTAGAGTGATATGCACAAAAAAATAACTGTAAAAGCATTTACCTTAATCTTCCTTTTATTCTCAATTGCATTGTATGCAAATGATAGTGAAAAGAATAATGAAGAAAAAATTCATTCAACAGAAAAAACCAAAGAGCAAAGAGAAAAAGAAGTAGAAGCATATATTCCTCATCACTTATTAGATTCTCACGATTTTAGTTTATTCTCATATACAAACGATTCTGGAAAACATGTTTATGTAGGCTTTCCATTACCAGTTATTTTATGGGATGACGGTTTCAAGATTTTTATGTCCTCACAATTTCACCATGGCGAAACTTTAGCTCAAGTGGGACAAAGTTTTTATAAACTAGATCATGGGAAAATATATAAAACAGATGCGTCAGGCTCAATTGACTATGATGAAGACCACCATGCTACGAATGCTAAACCTATTGACTTTTCAATAACTAAAAATGTATTTACAGTCATGGTTATTGGGTTGCTCATGTTTTTTATGTTTCGTTCAATGGCAAAAGCATATCATAATAACGAATCGATGCCAAAAGGAATGGGTCGATTCTTAGAACCTATCGTATTATATATTAGAGATGATATCGCAAGACCCAATATTGGAGATCAGCATTATAAAAAATATATGAGTTACCTCTTAACGGTATTCTTTTTTATCTGGATTATCAATTTATTTGGGTTAACACCACTAGGAATTAATGTAACTAACAATATTGCAATCACATTTTGTTTAGCAATTCTTACATATATTATCACCACAGTTACAGCAAAAAAAGATTATTGGAAACATATTTTTTGGATGCCAGGAGTACCAACACCAATGAAATTTATCCTGATGCCAATCGAATTGTTAGGAACTTTTATTAAACCTTTCTCATTAATGATTCGTCTGTATGCAAATATTACAGCGGGACATATTGTATTAATGAGTATTCTAGGAATGATTTTTATAGCTCAGAATTGGTTAGGAGGATCACTATCATTCTTATTGGCGATGGTATTAGGGATATTGGAATTATTAGTAGCAGCTTTACAAGCCTATATTTTCACAATGCTTTCAGCATTGTATTTTGGGGCAGCAGTAGAAGAACACGATCATCATTAGGATGATCATTTAAAATAGAATTTTTTAATTTTAAATATATATTATGACAGGTTTAAATTTTATTGGAGCAGGATTAGTAGTAATCGGAGCTGGTATCGGTATCGGTCAAATTGGTGGGAAGGCAATGGAAGCAATTGCACGTCAACCAGAAGCGACTGGTAAGATCCAAACAGCGATGCTTATTGCAGCCGCTTTAATTGAAGGTATTGGATTTGCTGCATTATTTGCAGTATAAGCTAACATTTTACAGTAAAAGTCATAGCGGTTGGCTGTGACTTTTACTTACATTAAATAAAGTATATTTAAAGCATTAGATATTATGGATAAATTAATCGAAGACTTTTCTATTGGATTGTTTTTTTGGCAGTTAATCCTTTTTGTAGGACTCGTCCTTCTATTAAAAAAGTTTGCCTGGAAACCGATTTTAGGAGCAGTAAATGAAAGAGAAGAAGGAATTAAAAGTGCATTAGCTTCGGCAGAAGAGGCAAAAAAAGAAATGCAAAACTTAAATGCTAGCAATGAGCAATTATTAAAAGAGGCTAGAAATGAAAGAGACGCATTAATGAAAGAAGCCCGAGTAATAAAAGATAAGATGATTGCAGATGCAAAAGACGAAGCGAAGGAAGTAACATCGAAACTTATCGAGAATGCACAAGCCTCTATCGAACAAGAGAAGCAGGCTGCACTAGCAGAATTAAAAAAGCAGGTAGCAGAGCTCTCAATCGGAATAGCCGAAACAGTGATCAAAAAAGAGTTGTCATCTAAAGAAGATCAACTTAAATTAGTCGAAGGTATTTTAAAAGAAGTTACGTTAAAGTAAAAGAATGAAAGACGCTAGACCAGCATTACGGTATGCAAAAGCAATTCTTAATTTAGCCAAAGAATCTAAGGCCGAATCAGAGGTGAATGCAGATATGCAGCTAATTGCATCAACCATTTCAGAAAATAATGATCTGATAGTGCTTTTAAACAGTCCAGTTATTAAAGCTTCTGACAAGAAAAAAGTACTCAATAAATTATTTTCTGAGAAAATACATGTAATTTCTTCTGGAGTATTTGATTTATTACAAGAAAACAAACGACTTAATATGTTGCTTTCAATAGCACAACAATATTCAATTATTTACGACTTCTTTAAAAGAGTTCAGGTAGCGAAAGTAACAACAGCTGTTCCTTTAACAAAGCAATTAGAAGACAAAGTAATGGAGAAAATTGTTGAATTAACGGGCAACAAAGCAAGTCTAGAAAATATTGTAAACCCTGCTATTTTAGGAGGATTTATTTTACGGGTTGGAGATGTGCAATACGATGCAAGTATCTCAAATCATTTAAACGAATTAAGAAAGGAATTTGACAACAGTCATTATATTCCAAAAATTTAATTATACATCAAATAAATAAAGATGGCAGCAATTAAACCCGCTGAAGTTTCAGCAATTTTAAAGCAACAATTAACAGATTTTGATGCAAACGCATCACTTGCAGAAGTAGGAAGTGTCTTACAGGTAGGAGATGGTATTGCTCGTGTTTATGGCTTATCCAATGTTCAATACGGAGAACTTGTTGAGTTCGAAAACGGATTGGAAGGAATTGTTTTAAACCTAGAAGAAGATAATGTAGGAGTTGTATTATTAGGAGGGTCTACTTCTATTAAAGAAGGATCTACTGTAAAACGGACAGAAAGAATTGCTTCTTTACGAGCAGGAGAAGGAATTGTTGGTCGTGTTGTAAATACTTTAGGAACACCAATAGATGGAAAAGGACCAATTGAAGGCAAAACGTATGAAATGCCTCTAGAGCGAAGAGCTCCTGGAGTTATTTATCGTGAGCCCGTAACTGAACCGTTACAAACCGGAATAAAGTCAATAGACGCAATGATTCCTGTTGGAAGAGGTCAGCGAGAATTGATTATTGGAGACCGCCAAACAGGAAAGTCAACGGTCGCTCTGGATACTATTTTAAATCAAAAAGAATTTTATGATGCAGGGCAACCAGTATATTGTATCTATGTAGCCATCGGTCAAAAAGCGTCTACTGTTGCAGCAATTGCAAACATGTTAGAAGAACGAGGGGCCTTATCATACACAACAATTGTTGCAGCAAATGCATCCGACCCTGCAGCAATGCAAGTATATGCTCCATTTGCAGGTGCAGCAATTGGTGAATATTTCAGAGATTCTGGAAGACCAGCGCTAATCATTTATGATGATTTATCTAAACAAGCGGTTGCTTATCGTGAAATATCGTTATTATTAAGAAGACCTCCAGGACGTGAAGCTTATCCAGGAGATGTATTTTATCTTCACTCTAGATTATTAGAAAGATCAGCAAAAGTAATCAATGATGATAAAATTGCTAGTGAAATGAACGACCTACCGGATTCATTAAAAGGAATTGTAAAAGGAGGAGGTTCCTTAACAGCACTGCCAATTATTGAAACACAAGCTGGAGATGTATCAGCATATATTCCAACCAATGTAATTTCTATTACAGACGGACAAATCTTCTTAGATGGAGATTTATTCAACTCAGGGGTTCGTCCGGCAATTAATGTTGGAATCTCAGTATCTCGTGTAGGAGGTAATGCTCAGATAAAATCAATGAAAAAAGTATCTGGAACTTTAAAGCTAGACCAAGCTCAATATCGCGAATTAGAGGCTTTTGCTAAATTTGGATCAGATCTAGATACCGCCACAATGAATGTCATTGAAAAAGGAAAACGTAATGTTGAAATTTTAAAACAAGCTCAAAACGACCCTTTTACTGTTGAAGATCAGGTTGCCATAATCTATGCAGGATCTAAGAATCTGCTGAATGACGTTCCTGTAAATAAAGTGAAAGAATTCGAAAGAGATTACATCGATTATTTAAACGCAAAACACAGAGACGCCCTTGATATCTTAAAATCAGGAAAGCTAACCGATGAAGTAATTGCTACTTTAGAAAGTTCAGCAAAAGAAATCTCAGCAAAATTTGCATAAAAACTAAACTCCTAAAGATTTAGAGATGGCAAACTTAAAAGAAATACGGAATAGAATTACATCGATAGGATCTACGATGCAGATTACGAGTGCCATGAAAATGGTCTCTGCTGCAAAGTTAAAAAAGGCGCAAGATGCAATTACAGCAATGCGTCCGTATTCCTCTAAATTAACAGAACTTTTACAGAACTTGAGCGCAACTTTAGATAGTGATGCAGGAGGCGCCTATTCTAATCAAAGAGACATTTCTAAAGTATTATTAGTTGTTATAACCTCTAATAGAGGATTGTGTGGTGGATTTAATTCTTCAGTAATCAAAGAAACAGTTAAGGCAATTGAATCGAATTACAAGGATGTAGATGTTGATTTGTTTACCATTGGAAAAAAAGGAAATGATATTTTATCTAAAAAGTATCCAATAATCGACACAAGAAATGATATTTTTGATGATCTGACTTTTGAAAATGTTGCCCTAGTTGCAGAGAAGATTATGAAAATGTATGTTGAAGAAATGTATGATAAAATAGAAATTGTTTATAATAGATTTAAAAATGCGGCGACTCAGATTCCACAAGTAGAACAGTTTTTACCGATTAAACCGGTAGAAGGGGATACCAATGCAAATGCTGATTATATTTTTGAACCTTCTAAGGAAAAAATTGTTTTAGAATTGATTCCTAAATCATTAAAAACGCAATTGTATAAATCGATAAGAGATAGTTTTGCCGCAGAACATGGAGCTCGAATGACAGCAATGCATAAAGCAACAGATAATGCCACAGAATTACGTGATGACCTACTATTAACTTACAATAAAGCTCGTCAGGCAGCCATTACCAATGAAATTTTAGAAATAGTTGGAGGTGCAGAAGCATTAAATAGCTAATCAATTTAAGAGTACAAAAAAGAGCATATCTTTCAATATGCTCTTTTTTTTGTTTATTATATAACAAGTTTGATATTTTTGGCATACATTTTGAAATAAGAATTATATAACCAAATATAACTAGATATGAAACCAATTAAATTATTTCTACTGATCCTTGTGAGTGGTGTTCTTTTTAGCTCTTGCTCTACGGTAAACGACGATATATTAGATAGAACTGCTGCATTAGATGAATTAATGTCAAGTTACGACTTATGGTATGTAGATATTCATAGAACCACCGGAAACGGAGATGTTCCTTTTATATCAATGGCATTTACGATGTCTTTTATTAATGGAACCATGTATGCAAATAACAATATCACAGATATTGGTTTCACAGGAAATGGACTAGGAATTATTGTAGGAGACTACTCAACTTTCGATGGCCTTCTTGAAACAAATCACGAAATTGATGGGCTGTTTAATTTTGAAGTAGCACAGCTATCATCAAATGAAATAAGACTCTTTGACATCTCTCAAAACGTAAGCTATGTATTGGTTGGGTATCAAAGAAATAATTTCGATTACGACATGTTATTTTATGATAATATAGAGTACTTTATTCAAGAATATAATGCTTGGGAAAGAACAGCAATTAGCACAACAGGAGTGCCAAACCCGTTTGATAATGAACATTATTTACAATTTACAGCACTAAATAACACAACATTTTACTCTTCTCACGACCCTTTTGGCACAGATATTGATCAGATATTTTGGGATTTTGTTGGAAGCTATCAAGTATTCGATGTCGTCGGATTTAATGATTTAAAAGTTTTAACTCTTAGCTATGACGGAGGGGATGTTGAAGAGTTTGAATTAAGTGTTACCAATGATCAAACAATAGAATTGTTTCATATTAGTTCAGAAACAATTTACCAATTTACAGGAAGAGGTTTTATTCAATTGTTAAGAAATGAAAAAAATTCTAAATCTTTTGTAAGGAATGATGGTAGAAAACGAACTAAGATAGAAAGACAGGCAAAAGAAAGGCATAAAAAAAATTAAAAATAAAGTTTGGTTAGTTGATTTTTGGTTGGTTGTTGTTTAATAACCGACTAAAATGGAAGCCGCTCTAGAGGTAGAGCGGTTTTTCTATTTCTTAAAAGGACAGTTCTTATTAACAAATTAATATACCATATCATCAAAATCTGTTATCTTTAAACAAAAAGAAACAGATGGGTTTAACAGCATTTATTACTGGCGCTACCTCAGGAATAGGAAAGGCAACTGCAGAATTATTGGCAACAAAGAAGTATCAGTTAGTACTTTGTGGTCGACGGGAAGACCGTTTAAGCGAACTTCAAAATAAACTAGGAGCAATTACAAAAGTAACAACACTTCGTTTTGACGTTCGAAAGAAAGAAGATGTTTTCTCCGCAATACTAAGTCTTCCTGAAAATTTTAAACATATAGATATTTTAATAAATAATGCAGGAAATGCTCACGGGCTAAGTACCATTCAAGATGGCAATACAGATGATTGGGATGCTATGATGGATATAAATGTCAAAGGTCTTTTGTATGTATCGAAAGCAATTATACCTACGATGATTGAACGAAATGCTGGTTTTATCGTTAATATTGGCTCTACAGCAGGGAAAGAAGTGTATCCGAAAGGAAATGTTTACTGTGCTACAAAGTTTGCAGTAAACGCTTTGAATAAATCCATGAGACTAGATTTAAACGAATATAATATCAGAGTCAGTGGAATCCATCCAGGAATGGTACAAACAGAGTTCTCAAATGTTCGATTTAAAGGAGATATAGAAAGAGCCAATACAATGTATGAAGGCTATAAAGCTTTAGAACCAGAGGACATTGCTGACATCATCCATTTTGTTATTAGCAGACCGTACCATGTTAATATTGAAGACTTAGTTGTTTACCCAACTGTACAGGCAAGTGCAACCATGATAAAAAAAAATAAATGAGTCCTTATTCTAGAATAATAGCTGGCTGCATGTCTTGGGGTGGTTGGGGAAAACAATTCTCTACTCAAGAAATGATTTCTCAGATTCACTATACATTAGAATCAGGGATTTCAACGTTTGATCATGCCGATATTTATGGAGATTATACAACCGAATATGAGTTTGGAAAAGCCTTTTCTCAAAGTAGCGTCCCAAGAGAAGCGATTCAATTAATTTCTAAATGTGGAATTCAACTTGATGGTGGCTCCAGAAAGAATGAGATTAAACATTATAATTATTCCAAAGACTATATAATTTCTAGCGTAGAAAAATCGCTTAAAAACCTTCAAACGGAGTATTTAGATCTTCTTCTATTGCATAGACCTAGCCCATTAATGCACCCTAATGAAATATCAGAAGCGATTTATCAATTAAAAAATAGTGGAAAAATTGCCGCCTTTGGTGTTTCTAATTTTAGCCCTTCTCAGTTTCAGTTAATAGATACTAAAACACCTGTGTCTGTAAATCAAATAGAATTTTCTTTAACCCAACACAGTGCAATGCACAATGGCACGCTAAATCAATTATTGACAAAAGAAGTAATACCGATGTCTTGGAGTCCACTAGGAGATTTTTTTAAACAACAAAGTACTACTACCCTTAGGATTAAAAAAGCACTAGAGACTCTATTAGACCCCTATAATGCAACAGAAGATCAATTATTACTAGCCTGGATTTTAAAACACCCTTCAAGAATTCACCCAGTAATTGGAACGACCAATAAATTACGAATAGAAAATGCCATAAAAGCACTTGAGATATCGCTAAACACAAACGATTGGTTTCGGTTATTAGAGGAATGTCAAGGGCATCAAGTACCATAAAATGATTAACAAACGACTTTTAATAAAAAACTTACTCGGTCATAATGACGAAAATAGTTTTTATGATAAAAAGTTAAAGTTGTCACTAAATCGAAAAGAAGGGAAAGCAAAATTTTTAAAGCATGTTTGCGCCTTATCAAACTCAAACCCTGCAAATAAATCATATATTATTATTGGGATAGAAGATGAAGAAAATAAGATTGTAGGAGTCGATTTTTATGATGATAGTAAAATACAAAACCTTGTGAATGCTTACTTGGTAAACCCTCCAAAAATAACCTACGAAAACATCTCATTTCCAAGATTACCGAGATATAAAGTAGTAGGTTTTGTTACGATCCACCCCAATCATAAAATCACCTCACTTTTTAAAAATGCCTGGAAATATCGAAAAGAAACTGTCTTTTATAGACGAGGGAGTAATTCTATGTCAGCCTCTAGAACATTTGAGTTAAAAGAAACGAATAAAAGGATTGTAGAGGCAATTGAAAAAAATGCAGCAAATAACATCGAGTTAACTCTTGCGGGAGTCTTTGATTTTTTTAAAAAACACCAACCAGGGTATCACCCTCAATACAAAGTTTTTAATGAGCAGTTTGTATTATGCTGGGCCGGAGAGAAAAAGAGTATATATGGAGAAGAGTTTTTTACTCGGGTTGATATTGAATTAATTAATGAGCAAGTACGGTTGTTTTTTTCTTCTTTAGATGAGGTACAAATAACCCATAATAAAAACTCATTTATTATTACAGAATATATATTATTAGGAATTGACAATCAAAAAAAACACTACCCCTTAGAGAAAACCATTATTAATTTTAAAGATAATGGAACGCATGATATTGTCACAGAATTTTTATTTCAACCCCCAGAGTTTGACAAAAAATTGATTCAGCACATCTACCAGAATAATCACACAATTGTTTCTAAAATTGTAAACAAAACACCTCTTTCCGTCTTAGAACATGACGATGTATTACGGTTTCCTGCCAATTATTTACTGTGTTTTTTACATGGATACTTAGACGCTGGAGAACAGCTTAGAAAAGCAAAAGAATATATTAAAAATTTAGAGGATAAAACAACGTATATTCAATATAAAGAAGCCATGCGAGCAATCCGAAAAGTGAAGTATGGCTCATGATTACGAATTGATATTTTAAGGGAAATCATTTGTTTTTATAGTTTAAATAATTCATCCAAAATATTATACTTAAATATATCTATAATCCACTGAATACAATATGGATAATTGTTTCGAATGGTTTTCTTTTCCACAATTTTGTGAATTATCAAATTCTTCAAGTGCTTGTTTAATAATTTCTAAACACCTTCATT
>JBELHH010000007.1:0-90223 GCA_042091515.1 Flavobacterium sp.
ATTATGTCAGAACATCATCATAAAGAAACCTTTGTAACAAAATATATTTTTAGTCATGATCATAAAATGATCTCTAAACAATTTTTGATTACAGGGATGATCATGGGAATTATAGGTATTTTTATGTCTATGTTATTTCGTTTACAATTAGCATGGCCAGAAAAATCATTTACTATTATAGAAGCCTTCCTTGGGCCTCATCAAACTGATGGGATTATGAGTCCAGATATTTACTTGGCACTTGTAACCATTCATGGTACAATTATGGTCTTTTTTGTATTGACCGCAGGGTTAAGTGGAACCTTTTCTAATTTATTAATTCCATTACAAATTGGAGCTCGTGATATGGCCTCCGGATTCTTAAATATGATCTCTTACTGGTTGTTCTTTATTTCTAGTGTTGTGATGGTAGTTTCCTTATTTGTAGAAGCTGGTCCTGCATCAGCAGGATGGACCATCTATCCACCCTTAAGCGCCTTACCACAAGCAATACCAGGATCTGGTTTAGGAATGACACTATGGTTGGTTTCAATGGCAATTTTTATTGCATCATCATTAATTGGGTCATTAAACTATATCGTAACAATTTTAAATTTAAGAACTAAAGGGATGAAAATGACAAGATTGCCGCTAACCATGTGGGCTTTCTTTATCACTGCAATTATTGGTGTAGTTTCTTTCCCAGTACTACTATCTGCAGCGTTATTACTTATTTTTGATAGAAGTTTTGGAACTTCTTTCTTTCTTTCAGATATTTTTATTAGTGGAGAGGTTTTACACTATCAAGGTGGTTCTCCTGTCTTATTTGAACACTTATTTTGGTTCCTTGGGCATCCAGAAGTTTATATTGTATTACTTCCAGCATTAGGAATTACCTCAGAAATCATATCGACACATTCAAGAAAACCCATATTTGGTTACCGTGCTATGGTAGGGTCTATCATGGCGATTGCATTTTTATCAACAATCGTATGGGGACATCATATGTTTATTTCAGGAATGAATCCTTTCTTAGGATCGGTATTTACCTTTACAACGGTACTAATTGCTATACCATCTGCCGTAAAAGCATTTAATTATATCACAACACTCTGGAAAGGAAACCTTCAGTTAAATCCAGCCATGTTATTTTCAATTGGATTAGTTTCAACATTTGTAACAGGAGGTCTTACAGGGTTAGTTTTAGGAGATTCGGCATTAGATATTAATATTCATGATACTTATTTTGTTGTGGCACATTTTCACTTGGTAATGGGAGTGTCTGCAATTTTTGGAATGTATGCTGGTATTTACCATTGGTTTCCTAAAATGTATGGCAGAATGATGAATAAAGTGATGGGGTATTGGCATTTTTGGGTAACTATTATCTGTGCGTATGGTGTATTTTTCCCAATGCATTTCATCGGATTAGCAGGGTTACCTAGAAGATATTATTCTAATACAGCATTTCCAATGTTTGATGATGTTGCAGATACCAATGTAGTCATAACAATTTTTGCTCTTGTAGGTGGAATTGCTCAGATTATCTTTCTAGCAAATTTCTTTATCTCCATTTATAGAGGTCAGAAAGCCTCTCAAAATCCATGGAATTCTAATACCATAGAATGGACAACCCCTGTGGAGCATATTCATGGTAATTGGCCAGGTAAAATTCCAGAGGTTCACCGATGGGCGTATGATTATAGTAAGAAGGTAGATCCCGATAACGATGATAGCGACTATCTTCATGGCAAAGATTGGGTTTCTCAAACAACGCCCTTACTTCCAGGTGAAGAACCTTCATAACTTAAAAAATAAAAAAAACCTTTCCATTTGGAAAGGTTTTTTTTTTAAACACGACTAATCCAAAAAATCTATTTTTTGTAAAAAAAAAGAATATCTTATTTTAGATAAAAGAGTAGTATTTCTTAAAGATTAATAATTTATTAAATGGCTCTCTACCTATTACAAATTACAACCCCAAAAAACATACACTATGTTACCCATTCGAATTCTCTTTTATTTATGTTCTTGTCTTTCAGGAATCTCCCAAGCTGAGATTTTATCAGAAAGCAAGAATTTCCCAATTACAAATTCAAGAATAGATCTAACAATGTCAGCCCCAACTCAAGCAAGTGATAAAACAACATTGATATATTATGTCTCAAGTGGATCAACAGGATTAGATCCGGGGTATGATGCAGGAGCCTATATAGCCGGAATACCTAGTTTCGGTTTGTACACTTATTTGGTTAACAATAACCAAGACATTCTATTTCAAGTGCAAGCTCTATCTGATGAGAATTATGAAAATGCCGCTGTTCCATTGTCTGTATACGCCCCTTTAAACACTCAACTCACTTTCAGTGCAACAACAATATCATTACCAGATGTAAAGGTTTTTATAGAAGATCGTTTCAATAGAACTGTTCATGAAGTTGGTGACGGGAATACATTTCAAATAACGGTTACCGAGGCGATGACTGGCGAGGAGGGAAGATTTTATATGCATACATGTAAAGTTGCTTGGTTGGGAACAACTAATACGGATTGGAATACAGCCTCCAATTGGTCTTCTAATACTGTTCCTGGTAGCACAGATGACTTTTTAATCATGAATGTTTTAAATAGACCAGTTTTCGATGGTAACTTAACAGTTAACAATATGTCAATCGCTTCAGGAGCCGGGGTAACGATCAAATCTGATTTAATAATAAACGGAACGCTAACCATAAATTCAGATGTTCAAAGTTCAGCATCGTTAATTGTTCAAGGCAATACCACTGGAAATATTATCTATGATCGATATGTCACCTATAATGCTTCTGGATCTTCTGGATGGCATTTAATTGGAGCTCCGATAGTTGGAGAAACGATAGAAGATATTATAAGTAATGGATCTCTAGCCGATGGGTCTTCTGGAAATCGAAAGGGGATGGCCATTTATAATAATAATGTCAACCATGAAGATTTTGGTAATTGGGAGTACTATACTTCTTCTACAACAGGAACTATCCCTTCGGCGAAAGGATATGCTGTAAAAAGAAATGTCGCAGGAAGAATACCCTGTGAAGGATCTCTATTAACAGATAATCTATCTTACTCTATCGCACAAGGAACTGAAACTATATGGAGTTTAATTGCAAATCCATATCCATCATTTTTAAAGATTAACGGAGATGATGATTCTTTTTTAGAAATAAATCAAAATGTATTCGATCCCTCAACATTAGCTCTTTATTATTGGGATTCTAAATCAAATAATGGAAATGGAGAGTATGTTATTGTCAACCTTGCCTCTTCAGACTCTTATATAGCTCCAGGTCAAGCATTTTTTGTGGCTTCAAATACAACTGGAGGAATGATCCGTTTTAATGAAAATATGCAAGTTCATGAACCATCAACTAATGTGTTTGCAAGAAATACTATTCAGAAGCCTCAAATTACAGTAAAATTAACTCATGGAGAAAATACAAAAAGTACAAATATTATATATTTAGATTCTCCAAATGCAACAATTGGTTTAGACAAAGGTTATGACGCTAGATTATTTGATGAGACTAGTGATGAGTATACTATTTTTTCTCAATTAGTATCAGAAAATGAAGGAGTAAATTTAATGTTACAAGCATTACCAGTTGATTTTTCAGAAGGTATGTCTATCCCATTAGGCATCCGAACTACATCGGAAATAAAGGCTACTTTTTCTCTTTCAACACAAAATATTTCAGAAGATTCCTCAATTTTTCTTGAGGATCGAAAACTACATACTTTTACAAAACTGAATGTTGATGACGCTGATTATTCTACAATTCTTCATCCAGAATATAATGGTATTGGGCGTTTCTATTTACATGTAGATCATCAATCAGGATCTGACTCAGATTTTTTTGATGGGGAGGGTATAACTATTTATAAAACTAGCAATTCAAGCCTTAGAGTTTCAGGTTTGCAAAGAGGTCCTGCACAACTAACATTATTTAATATGCTTGGAGTACAAGTACTACAAACAGATTTTATTGCAAATGGAATAGATAATGTTCATTTATCTACGACACTGGAGGCTGGAGTATATATTGTTAATATAAAAACCAATCAAATAAAATTGAATAAAAAAATAAGTATCTATTAATAGGGATTAAAATGATATCAATTTTTTTGAGTCACTATAACGACCTTGGTTTAAAAATTAAATTTATGAAAATGAGTTAGAATTATGAAATCAATCAAGTCAGTATATATATACTTCTAAATTCTAGTATATTTGCAATATGAATGAACACTTGAACCCTGAAAACGAAAGCTATACAAACGAAGAACTTGATTTAGAAAAAAAATTGAGACCTCTATCATTTGATGATTTTACAGGACAGGAGCAAGCAATTGAAAATCTTAAGATATTTGTTCAAGCAGCAAATCAAAGGGAGGAAGCATTAGATCATACCTTATTTCACGGGCCTCCAGGATTAGGAAAAACGACTTTAGCACATATACTAGCAAATGAACTACAAGTTGGAATTAAAGTCACCTCTGGTCCAGTTCTAGATAAACCAGGAGATTTAGCAGGTTTATTGACAAATCTAGATGAAAGAGATGTACTTTTTATTGATGAAATTCATAGATTAAGCCCTATTGTAGAAGAATATTTGTACTCTGCAATGGAAGACTATAAAATCGATATTATGATTGAGTCTGGGCCCAATGCAAGAACAGTTCAAATTCATCTAGAACCTTTTACATTGATTGGGGCAACCACTCGTTCCGGTTTATTGACAGCCCCAATGAGAGCTCGTTTTGGAATTAGTAGTCGTTTAAATTATTATAAGAAGGAATTACTGACCACAATTATACAACGAAGTGCACAAATTCTACAAGTACCAATTTCTATGGAAGCAGCTATTGAGATTGCAGGGAGAAGTAGAGGAACACCAAGAATAGCCAATGCGCTCCTTCGAAGAGTTCGTGATTTTGCTCAGATTAAAGGAAATGGTAGTATTACCATAGAAATTGCTAAATATGCACTAAAAGCATTGAATGTTGATGCCTATGGGTTGGATGAAATGGATAATAAAATTCTAACAACCATTATAGATAAGTTTAAAGGAGGACCAGTAGGAATAGGAACTTTAGCAACTGCAGTAGGAGAAAATGGAGAAACGATAGAAGAAGTTTATGAACCTTTTTTAATACAAGAAGGATTTATAATGAGGACTCCAAGAGGAAGAGAAGTTACAGATCTAGCATATCAACATTTAAATAGAACAAAAGGAAGAAGCCAAGGAGAACTATTTTAATGAAACGCATTAAAAAACTCATACCAATTTTAGAGTGGTTACCAACCTATAAAATCTCCAGTTTCAGAGGAGATTTTATTGCGGGTATAACTGTAGCAATTATTTTGATACCCCAAGGAATAGCCTATGCATTAATAGCAGGTTTACCTCCTATATATGGGTTGTATTGTGCGTTAATACCGCAGCTTATATATGCTGTTTTTGGATCTTCTCGACAGGTGGCAATTGGTCCTGTAGCAATGGATTCGTTAATTGTTGCAACTGGAGTCTCTACCTTAGCATTAGCAGGATCAGATAGTTACATCGCAATTGCAATTTTATTAGCATTTTTAGTAGGTGGAATTCAATTTTTATTAGGAGTTTTTAGACTTGGGTTTGTTGTTAATTTTTTATCAAAACCTGTAATAACAGGTTTTACATCTGCTGTAGCAGTAACTATTGGAATAAATCAGTTTAGAAATTTATTTGGAGTAGATTTTATTCAAAGTGATCAAATACAATATATATTGGAAGATTTTTGGGATAATATTATTGACTATAACTTTCATACTACCATGATTGGAATCACGTCGGTAATTGTAATTCTCTTACTAAGGAAAATCAATAAAAAGATACCCAATGCCTTGATTGTTGTTGTTGTTGGAATTTTATTGATGCGTTATTTTGGTCAAGAGTTAAATGATGTGACCATTGTAAAAACTATTCCTTCTGGCTTACCATCATTTTCATTTCCAGAACTCGATATAAGTCAAATCAAAGAATTAATTCCTATTGCCCTAACGTTAGTAATGGTTGGATATCTAGAAACCATTTCTATTGGAAAATCTTTAGAAGCAAAACAAGATGAATATAAGATAAGACCCAATCAGGAATTAATTGCCTTAGGATTAAGTAATATGATCGGTTCTTGGTTCAAAGCATACCCATCAACATCTAGTTTTTCTAGATCTGCAATCAATCAAGAATCCGGAGCTACTACAGGAATGTCATCATTGGTATCTGTTTTAATGGTGGTGATTACTTTGTTGTTTTTAACACCGCTGTTTTATCATTTACCAACAACTGTTTTAGCGGCTATTATTATTGTTGCTGTGTTTGGATTGGTAAATATAAAAGAAGCAATTTTTTTATGGAAGGCTAACAATTTAGACTTTTGGTTACTTGTGGCTACATTTTTTTCGACACTATTATTTGGTATCGAATACGGAATAGTAATAGGGGTTGGCCTTTCATTAATTATTTTAATTTTTAGAACTTCTAGGCCTTATGTCACAGAATTAGGAAAGGTACCCGATTCTGATTTCTATAAAAATAAAGAACGATTTTCTGAAGTGATTTTAGACAATGAAATATTGGTCTTTCGATTTGATGCGCAATTATTTTATGCAAATGCAAGTTACTTTATTGAAACATTAGAGCTTATGGCAGAAGAAAAATCAGACGATTTAAAATTAATTGTGTTGGATGCAGAAAGTATCAATAGAGTAGATAGTACAGGAGTAGAAATGTTAAAAGAACGAATTAGATATTATCAAAAAAAAGGAATTTTATTTTATTTCGCAGGGGTTAAAGGCCCTGTAAGAGATCATCTTTTTAGAGGGAAAATATTAGATCTAATTACGTTAGATCATTTTTACATGAGAGTAAATGGAGCAGTTAATTATTATAAAACAGGGAAAAAAGAATATGAAAATAAGTATGCAAATTATATACATCAATCTTACGAATAAAATAAAATTATGATTATAGAGCAAATTTATACAGGCTGTCTTGCTCAAGGAGCCTATTATATCGAAAGTAATGGAGAAGTAGCGATTATTGACCCTTTGCGTGAAGTACAAAATTATTTAGATAAAGCAACCCAGAACAATGCAACAATTAAATATATTTTTGAGACACATTTTCATGCAGATTTTGTGAGTGGACACGTTACATTAGCAGAAAAAACAGGAGGCAAAATTATTTTTGGCCCCAATGCAGAAACAGCGTTTGATTCTTATATAGCAAAAGACGGAGAGGTTTTTCAATTGGGAAGCCTTACCATTACAGCAATTCATACTCCTGGTCATACCATGGAGAGCACTACGTATTTATTAAAAGACAAACATGGAAAAGATACGGCTATTTTTACAGGAGATACATTGTTTTTAGGAGATGTAGGAAGGCCAGATTTGGCTCAAAAAAGTACGATGAGTCAAGAAGATTTAGCAGCAACCTTGTTTGATAGCTTACGGAATAAAATCATGCCTTTGGCCGATGATATAGTTGTTTACCCAGCTCATGGTGCAGGTTCGGCCTGTGGTAAAAATTTAAGCAAGGAAACTATAGGAACTTTAGGAGATCAAAAGCAACATAATTATGCTTTAAGGACCAACATGACAAAAGAAGAATTTGTGAAAGAAGTTACTCATGGTTTATTACCTCCTCCAGCATATTTCCCATTAAACGTAGCCTTAAACAAAGAGGGATATAAGCCTATTGATGAAGTGATTAAAACAGGGACCAAATCGCTATCGATTAATGAATTTGAATTAGTAGTAAATGAGACAGATGCACTTATATTAGATGTTCGCCATCAATTTGAATTTATAAAAGGCTTTATTCCCCAATCTATATTTATTGGATTGGGAGGGACGTTTGCTCCTTGGGTAGGTGCGTTAATTAAAGACATTCATCAACCTATTGTATTGGTTGTTCCTGAAGGAAAACAGGAAGAAGCCATCACTAGATTATCACGTGTTGGTTTTGATAAAGTATTAGGTTACTTAGAAGGAGGTTTTGAAACTTGGCAAGCATCAGGTAAAGAGATTGATAGTTTGATTTCAGTTTCTGCATATGAATTAGAACAAAAAATAACGGAAGGTGCTCTAGTTTTTGATGTACGAAAACCTGGAGAGTATGCTGCTGAGCATATAGAAAATGTTGCGAGCACTCCGCTAGATTTTTTAAATGATCACCTTACAGAATTTCCTACCAACAAAGACTTTTATCTGCATTGTGCTGGAGGATATCGCTCTGTTATTGCGGCATCCATTCTAAAAGCAAGAGGGTTTCATAAAGTGATTGATGTTGCAGGAGGATATGGAGCGATTAAAAATACAGGGATTAAAAGAACGGTCACTGCATCCTGCCCTAATTCAAACTGATTCAAATGAGAACCTATTTTTTGTTTTTTTTGGTGGGTATAATATTTTTATCGTGTGCTCAAAAACCAGTATCATTTAAATTGATCTCCCAAGAAGCCTTTGGAAAACTCGCTACAGAAAAAATTCAACTGATAGATGTAAGAACACCTGCAGAACACAAGAAAGGATTTATAGAAGGAGCTATTTTAATCAATTTTTATGATACGGACTTTAGTGCTAAAGTCATGGACACATTTGATAAAGAGCAGCCTCTCTATATTTATTGTGCTTCAGGTGGAAGAAGTAAAAAAGCAGCCTCTAAATTATTGGCAGATGGTTTTACTAAAATTTACGATTTAGAAGGAGGGTATTTAGAATATCATAAAAACCAATAAAACTTTCTGCTATATATAATTTATATGATAATACTAAACCCGAAGAATTCCTTCGGGTTTAGTATTGTTAGAATTGTAAGGTAACACCAACTAAAAAGTTTGCTGTAGCTTGAGGGTAGTAACCAGCCCCATCCCCTGTAATTATATTTCCATTTTCATCTGGGTAATCATACGTGTAATAATACCCTCTATCAACATATTCTGTATTAAAGATGTTGTTAATTAATCCAGTGATAATTATCGCATCAAATATCTTTGTCGTTTCTAATTCATAAACAACATTAAAATCGCTGGTAAAATAGTTCTGTAAGACATCTAAACCTGTCACATTGCTATTTAAATTACTCATATACTGATCTCCTACAAATTTTGATAAGAATGAAATTTGAAAATTATCCGTTGGTTGATAAATAAACATATTCCCAACAATCACATTGGGTGAAAATGATAATGAAGTATTGCCCAAATTTTGTAAAACACCATTAATTGAAGCAGTAAAATCTTGATTTTTATTGGTACTAAAAGCAGCATTTGTTTTTATAGAAAATTGGTCACTTACTTTAAAATCACTATCAATCTCCAGTCCTAGTCTATAACTTTTTCCACTGGTTGCTCTTATGGGGGCACCAACGTCATCAATCGCACCGGTTAATACTAATTGATTTTTATAATTCATGTAATATATATTGGTATTTAAACGAATACGATCATTCTTAAAACGCCAGCCAAATTCAATATCATCTAAGATTTCCGGTGAAGAGACACCATTAACAAAATCATTTCTATTCGCTTCTCTATTGGCTCTTGCATAAGAAAGATATAAGCTGTTTTCATCTGCAATCTTATAAATAAAACCTGCTTTGGGATTAAAGAAACTAAAATTTGCATCCACCGCTAATGGATTTCTATCGGAGGTAAGACCTGCTGTTTGATACTTTACAAAACGACTCTGTACATCTAAATAAGCTGATACTTTTTCATTAATCCTATAGGTTGCCTTAGAAAAAACACTAAAATCTGTTTTTTTTGCATCACTAAAATAATAACGATCGCCAATAGTTGTTCCGGTAGCAACATCACTACCCCAGATCACTTCTCCAAAATGATCTCCAGTATAATTACTGTAGGATATTCCAGAAGTAATATTCAATTTTTCATTCGTGTAATTGGCATTAAAATTGACGACATAAAAATCATTATCTAACCATCTTCTCACAATAACATCGCTTCCATCTTCAATTAGGTTATTGAAATTTGCAGCATTTTCACCCATCTTATATTGTTCAAAAAATCCAGCTCCTTTGGTGTAGTTCACTCCAAGGTTGGTGGACCAAGATTTTGTTAGTTTTTCATTCCAATGAAGTTGATAATGGTTTTGCTGATAATCATCTACCTCATTTTCGTAAGTATATGGGTTTTGTCTTCTGTTTTGTTCTAATTGAAATGGATCTAATCCAAACCAAGATTGATATGTCCTTTCAGCACCTCCAAATGATACTGCTTTAATCAAGGTGTTATCATCGTTGTAAGATGCTTGAAGGAAATACGATTTTAAGTTTGTAAAAGCTCTATCTATATAGCCATCAGAATATATTTTTGAGAATCTTCCAGAAACTTCAATATGATCATTAAGTTTCCCGGTGGTAAATTTTACAGTATGCTTACGGGTTCCATAAGAACCAAAAGAATTTGATATTTCACCACCTGCTTTTTCTGAGATAGCATCTGTTAAGATATTTAAGCTTGCACCAAAAGCCCCAGAACCATTGGTAGATGTTCCGACACCTCGTTGGATTTGTAAGTTTTCTGTTGAAGAAGCAAAATCACCTAAGTTTACCCAAAAAGTTCCATGACTTTCAGGGTCGTTATATGGGATTCCATTAATCGTTACATTAATTCGTTCACTATTAGACCCTCTGATATTTAAGTAGGTATAACCTATTCCTGCCCCAGCATCTGACGAGGAAATAACGGAAGGTAAATAATTTAATAAGATCGGAATGTCTTGACCTAAATTTCGCTTAGCAATGTCTTTTTTGCTCAAATTAGAGTAGGTGACCGGGATATCAGAAGTTGCTCGAACAGCAGAGACTAATACTTCATCTAAAACAGTATCATCTGAATAAAGAACAATGATAAGTTCTTTATTATTAGTTAGATTTACTTCTTTTTCAACGGTATTGTATCCAATATAAGAGATTACTAAGGTATAAGTTCCTTCCTTGAGACTTAGTTTAAATTTTCCATCTAAGTCAGAGGAAGTCCCTTGATTGGTTTCCTTCACTAAAATAGTAGCCTTGTTTAAAGTGAGGTTGTTTTCATCTACGATTTTTCCTGAAATCGTAAAATTTTGTGCGTTTGTAAGGATACTTACAAACAAGAATAAAAAAATGGTAATTTTTTTCATTTTAAAAAAATTAAAACGAATAAAAAGAGGTCATTATTCTTGTGTTATGATTGAATAATTTGTTTTGAAGCCGCTGCTTCTGCACTGATTAAAAAAGATTAAAAATCTTTTTTAACATTTGCTTCCTAAACAGCATTACCTGTTCTAGGTTCAATGGGTATGATCTCAGCCTAAAAAAAGCACCCCTTTATGAGAACGATACAAAGGTAAAATGGATTTTTGAATTAAGAAAGAACAATTACTCTAAAGTTGGTTTTTTTCGAAGAATTTTTTTTGTAGCATGCTTGGTTTTATTGTCTAGCCTTTTTATTTTCTGAGCTCTGCTCATTTTCGTTGGCTTTCTTTTTTTGGGAACTATAAGTCCCTTTTCAAGAATTTTAAAAAATCGTTTAATTACTTTTTCTTTATTAATATGCTGACTTCTACTTTCACCAGAAGTTAATTTTAAATTCCCTTTTTTTGTAAGTCGAGAAGAGATGTTTTTAAGAAGAGTTTGTTTTTGTGATTCAGACAGAACGTGTGAGTTTTTGAGATCAAAATAGAGTTCAACTTTGGAAGAAACTTTATTTACATGTTGTCCTCCAGCTCCAGAACTTCGGACGGCTTTAAATATAATTTCTTTAAAGAAACCTTCTTTATTCATTTGTTAAGGTCTCTGAATATGAATATAAATCTCTCTTACTAGAGATAATTTTATCAATAGCTTCAGTGGCGGTTTTAAATCTTTTTTCTTTAGATCCTTTCAATAAAATATAGGGTCTTTGATTGTCATTCAATGCTTTTTGAAAAGCAGTAAACATCTCCTCTCTCTGATCTGGCCGATCACGTAAGTCATCGGCTTCCCAAGGAGTATCGATATAGGTAAGTAAGTACAGATCATACGTACTATCTTTTGCTCCTTTTTCTAATATTGGGTCTACCATGCCACCATAATATTCTTCAGAATATACTTTTGTTTCCAATAAGTCGGTATCACAGATTAGAACTTTATCAGCTTGAATGGCCAGTTTATTTTCGAGAGCCATCTGTCCATAGGCGATAGGCATTATATCTTTTGGTTCACAGGTTCTTCGTTCTTGATTCCATACTTTTTGTAAATAAGGACGAGCATATTCTTGTACCCAAACAGTATTATAATGCTTTGCTAACTGAATAGAAAGTGTTGTTTTACCTGTGCTTTCTGGGCCAAATAACACTATTTTTACAAGGTTGATGTCTTCTTGTCTAAGGTCTTTTTCCATGCTAAATATCCAAATATTGCTATAAATATAAATCCTAAATATTGAAAACTTGTAAATGTAAACCCTTTATAAAAGTATAAAGGAATAGAAATAAGGTCTCCTACAATCCAGAAGATCCAGTTTTCTATTTTCCGTCTTGCCATCAACCACATCCCAACAAAGAAAATAGCCGTAGTGAGGGTATCTATATAGGCAACCCAACTAGTCCACTTATTGAAGCTGTGATAAATCATATATACAAATACTAAGGTTGCAATAAAGATAATTACAGAAAATAATTTTTCTCGAGGAGCTGTTTTAGAAATAGGGGTAACTTGTTTTTCATCTATTTTTCTAGTCCATACATACCATCCATACATACTCATTATAAAATAATAACCATTGATCATCATGTCTCCTAATAGCTCCCATTTAACAAGAAGATATACATAAATAGCGGTGCTGACCATACCTGTAGGGAATACCCATATTTTATTTTGTTTAGAATACCAAACAGACAAAAATCCAAAAATTACAGCTGTAATTTCTAAAAAGATATCTATGGCAGAATAGTCTGTATACTGACCAAAAAAGAAATCAAAAATGAGGTTCATAACTACTGCGATCAGATTTTACAATTTTCAGGGTCACAAGAATATTATCTTGATTTTCGAATGATCGTTTTATTTCCTGAGTCAAAAAAGACATTAAGAGATCATAGTCTCCAAAAACTTGAGTACTTAAAGGGGTTTCCAAAACGTGAAACTGTGAGGCTCTCATTTTTTTTATGAACTCAATAATAGGTTCTTCAAAACGATCTTTAAGAGGAGTTAATGTTAACTCAACAGATATTTTCATGAGTAATCTTTTGTTCCATAGTTGCATTAGCGAAAATAAGAAGTTCTTGATACAAATGGTATTCTTTTTAAGAAATTTCCTCGAATCCTGAGATTTATAATTTATAATTCGTTGTTCTGATTTCTTATATAGCATAGACACAGGTAAATCCTTCAAACTCTAAAAAGTAAATATGATGGTTTGAAACATAGCCTTCATACTTTATGGTACCTGTAGTTTTTTGATCCAAAAAAGAGAAATCGTTAATGTGAATGTGGTGTAAGAATCGAATTTTTTTCTTTCCATAAATTTTATATAACGATTCTTTAGCACCCCAAACAATGGTTAATTTACTAACCAGTGCTTCATGATTTGCAAGGGTTTTATACTCTTCAATTGGAGTGAATTTATGGGCAATTTTCACAATTTTATCGCGCTGCATTTCAATATCAATTCCTACCATTTCTTTTTTAGAAACAATAATTGCCGTAAACATAAATGAATGGGTGATTGAAATAGAATTCCCATCTTTTAAATGAGGCTTACCAAATACATCATAGGATAAATCAGTATCTAAATAACCAACTTCTTTTAGAAGATGACGAATACTCATGAAACCTTTTTGATGAATTTCTGATTTCATTGAGTTGAGCCTATTTTTACTATTTTCAGTGAGTTCAATATTTGTCATTAAATCACAAAGAGGTTCCTGAATCTTCCAGATAAGAACATTTGTATATTGGTTTACATTGATTGTTTTGTAAAGCGGCATGTTTTAAATTATTATGTAACTTTGCATACTTAAATTTAAAAAAAAATCATTAAGATGAGCATTCGTATAGCTACATATGTCCCTTACAAAGTTAAAGATATTTCTTTAGCAGCATGGGGAAGAAAAGAAATAGAATTAGCAGAAGCAGAAATGCCTGGTTTAATCTCATTGAGAGAGGAATATAAAAATGAACAACCTTTAAAAGGGGCTAGGATTGCAGGGTGTTTACACATGACCATTCAAACCGCTGTATTAATAGAAACATTAAAAGCGCTAGGGGCAGAAGTGACTTGGAGTTCTTGTAATATTTTTTCAACTCAAGATCAGGCTGCAGCAGCTATTGCAGCGGCTGGAATACCGGTGTATGCTTGGAAGGGAATGAATGAAGAAGAGTTTGATTGGTGTATCGAACAGACTTTATTTTTTGGGGAAGATAAAAAACCTCTTAATATGATTTTAGATGATGGAGGAGATTTAACCAATATGGTATTAGATCGTTATCCAGAATTAGTTGATGGAATTAAAGGGCTCTCAGAAGAAACAACAACAGGAGTTCATAGATTATATGAAAGAATGAAAGCAGGCACCTTGCCAATGCCAGCAATCAATATTAATGATTCTGTGACCAAGTCTAAATTTGATAATAAATATGGATGTAAAGAATCTGCTGTAGATGCGATTCGAAGAGCAACAGATATTATGTTGGCAGGAAAAAGAGTGGTGGTTTGTGGTTATGGTGATGTAGGAAAAGGAACGGCAGCCTCTTTTAAAGGAGCGGGTTCTATTGTTACCGTTACAGAGATAGACCCTATTTGTGCATTACAGGCTGCGATGGATGGTTTTGAAGTAAAACGATTGGAGACAGTGATGGGAAATGCAGATATCATTATCACCACCACTGGAAATAAAGACATTGTTACAGGAGAACATTTCTCTGGATTAAAAGATAAAACTATTGTTTGTAATATTGGTCATTTTGACAATGAATTAGACATCGCTTGGTTAAACAAAAATTACGGAGATACTAAAATAGAAATCAAACCTCAAGTAGATAAATATACTATTAATGGAAACGATGTGATTATTTTGGCAGAGGGAAGACTCGTGAATTTGGGCTGTGCTACTGGACACCCAAGTTTTGTTATGAGCAATTCATTTACCAATCAAACTTTAGCTCAAATTGAACTGTGGAACCATGCTGATGCCTATAAAAATGAGGTTTATATGCTACCAAAGCATCTCGATGAAAAAGTAGCAAAACTACACCTCGCAAAAATAGGTGTAGAATTGACAGAATTACGATCAGATCAGGCAGATTATATTGGTGTAAAACAAGAAGGGCCTTTTAAGCCAGAATACTACAGATACTAATAAGAGAGTCATTGAGTTTGATGACGTGACAAATCTAAAAAAAAGCCTCTCATTTCGAGAGGTTTTTATATTTTTACAGAAATCCATTATATGACACTAACTAAAAAAATCGGATTACTTTTTGCTCCTATTCTATTTTTTATTGTTATCAAGCTACCCTTTCACCTTGTCTCTGAAACAGGAGATGCTGTTATTGCAGTTGCTTTTTGGATGGTTATTTGGTGGATTACTGAAGCCGTTCATATTGCGGTAACTGCCCTGATACCACTCGTTTTATTTCCTTTATTAAAAGTAATGCCAGCAGCGGATGTAGGTGCTAATTATGGCAGTCCAATTATTTTTTTATTTTTTGGAGGATTTATTCTAGCCCTTGCTCTAGAAAAAGTTAATCTTCATAGACGAATCTCCTTAACAATCATTAAAATGACAGGAACCACTCCTAATAGAGTTATTTTAGGATTTATGATTGCTACTGCTTTTATGAGTATGTGGATAAGTAATACGGCAAGCACTGTTGTGATGTTGCCCATTGCAATTTCAGTCATTAAATTGTTAATTGATGATGAAGATGGTTTTACCAAAGGCGATCGTAATTTTGCGTTAAGTATTATGTTGGGGATTGCTTTTTCTGCCAATGCAGGAGGAGTCGCCACAGTGATTGGTACCCCTCCGAATTCAGTATTAATAGGCCTATTAGAAAATGAATATAACACAGAAATCTCTTTTCTAAAATGGATGACTATGGGATTGCCATTTTCCATTCTAATGGTAAGCTTATGCTATTTAGTATTGGTTAAATTAATGTTCCCATGTAACGATATTAAATTTACTACCTCTTCAAATGTAATTTCTGAAGAATTAAAAAAATTAGGAGCTATTTCTCAACAAGAACGAAGAGTTCTTACAATTTTTGCTATAACAGTAACCCTCTGGATTACCAGAACATTGATAAATCATATTTTTCCTAGCTTAAAATTGTCAGATACTATGATTAGTTTACTTGGAGCTATTTCTCTGTTTGCTATTCCAATGAATTTTAAAAAAGGACTTTTTGTATTGCAATGGAAAGATACAAGTAAACTTGCTTGGGGAATTTTAATTTTGTTTGGAGGAGGTTTAGCCCTGGCAAAAGGAATGGCCTCTAGTGGATTGGTAGATGTTATTACAGAAAGTATCAGGAATGGAGGGTTTAGCTCTCTAATTATTGTTTGTTTATTGATTGTTTTAATGCTCTTTATGACAGAACTTATGAGCAATGTAGCCTTAGTAGCTGTTTTGGCACCAGTAGTTGCAGGAATCGCTATCGGATTAAATATTCCAATATTACATATTTTAGTTCCTGTAACAATGGCTTCTAGTTGTGCATTTATGCTTCCTATGGCAACACCACCGAACGCTATTGTATTTGCGAGTGGTTATGTAAAAGTCAGTCAAATGGTGCGCGCTGGTGTTTTATTAAATCTGTTAGCAGTGGGTTTATTAATTTTATACTACTTGTTTGTGGTTCCAATTATTTTTTAAGTGACATTGCTTCGGACTTAGAATTTTTTAGCAACTAAATTAATTAATACTTAAAGGCAATTAATAAATATTTTTTTATATTTGTAATAATCTATTAATCATACTTACACTTACTCTATGGATAATTCTAAAGATATTATTAAAGTTAGGCTTCACGATGGAATTGTGGGCTTATTAAATATAAGCTCTATAATTCTTGCAAGCGAATTTGGACTCAATTGGATCTATGTAGCTGTGGCAGTAGCAGTACTTCAAATTTTAAGTCCGATTACTAAATTTTGCCCTGTTTATACAATTTTAAATAAATTGATGCCAGACACTACTCCGATGCAAAACGGAAAATAGGACACGCTTACTACCATTTTTTTTCTTGCTCTAAATACTTACTATCAAAAAAAATACTCACATTTGATAACTCAAAACAAAGAAAATAATAATGAATCTCTTTATTTTTTTACTTTTTTCAAAAGTTCATACGGAAAGTTACTTTTTTTAGATTAAAATAAAATAAATTCTTAGTCTCTTACCCAAACTATGTGCCAGTCTAAATCGTTTTGATTTATTATATTACTAGAATTTGATATCAAATAAACACCATCGTGTTTACCAAATTGCTTTGCTTTTGAAAGCAGAAGGTAGCCCTCTTTATCCTCAATATCAGTAATTTTGCAAGAAACTTTATGAGTATTATTTTCTAAATCTACTAAGTTTAACCCAAGATTGTTATCAAATGCTGTATTTTCTTTTAAACTTATGCCTTTCCACCATAAAGAATTATATGGATTTTTAAATTGATACAATGTTAATGTTGCATCTGAGCCAGTTTTGGGGCTAGATAAAAAAAGAATATGATCATAATTGCCATTATTCATATTATTATCGTTTTTAAACCCCCATCCCTTTTCAGAGGCACTTTTTTCTAAATCAACAGAGAATCCTTGATATTGAAAAGGATTTTTAGGGACATCCCCCAAACAACTAGCCAATCCAACCCAAGAAGCATCTGTACCACCAGCTATAAAAGTCTGCATCATATCCTCAGAGGCATCCATTTCGGCATCTGTAATTTGCGAAAATAGATTGATGCTTAGTAATAAAAAAAAGTAAAAAAGTTTTTTATATTTAATCATAATTAAAAAATTTTAATCAAATTTAATGAAAATTTTTAACAATTTTAAGGTGTCTATAAATCTTCATAATTTCAAAAAATATTTCTAGAAAAATTCGATAATTGGGCTTCGTTGATTACAAAATATTACTTAGAATAAAGTATTATTCTTGAGGATACTATTTTTATAACTCAACCGCTCACACTCACTATTTATTACCAAATCTAATCAACCCAACCAGCCTTCACGATCCAAACTTATATATTGTATAGCCTCACTAATGTGATTACTACATATAACAAGATATACTAGAAAGTTAGCTATTATTTATAAGACATTTTTTTGAATAATTAAGAATAATTATATGCTTTGAAAATTTTGTTTGATAAATGGGTTGACACTATAAAATCATTCAAGATTCTATCGATAATATCTTGAGTTTTATCAGGAAATTTTAAATCTACCGCTTCACCAGATTGTACCCAGTGCCTAATTATATGAATTTGACTTTTACCTAATTTGCTTATTACTGGAACTCCTAATTCTCTTAAGCTTTCTGCATTAAATGCTTGCTCATATTGTCCTTTCATAGGAATAACCATTAACTTTTTTCTCAAAAAGAGAGCCTCCGCTGGGGCTTCAAATCCTGCTCCACATAAAACACCTTGAGACCAAGCCATACTACGTTCAAAAGATTCATTCGCTCTTATAGGCTTTACAAATACATTTTTTCGCTGATAAGGTTTTATACAATGTTTAGAAAAAACCTTCCATTTTATTGCTTTAATTTTCGACAAAATTTTAATGATTTTTTCATCACTATATGAAGGTAGGTAAACAGTATAATATTTTTTATGCTTAATTTTTTGTTTACGTATTTCTTGCCGTATTACTGCAGGATATATTCTTTTATCATATGGCTTAAAATGAAAACCATATTGCTCCCTTGAAGGCGCATAGTTCTTCAAAATAAAGCTGCCAATTCGATCTCTCTTATTGGGTTTTGGTATTTTACTATTTAATAGAACACTTTGATGACTTAAAGATATACATATTGCATTTCTAAAATAACAAGACCAAGCAGATATAGGTTCAAAGTCATTAATAATTAAATCATATTCAGATACTTTACATGCACGAATTTCTTTAATAATTCTAATAATATTATTTTTTCGCAATGTTTTAAAATAATTTATACCTCCATTTTTTCCAAATACAAAGCTAATACCCTTAAATTTATATTTAATTGGAAATGGTAATTTAACTTGTGATTCGGTACCACTAATTAATATATCTACTTGTACTCGATTCATTAGCGCTGGTATTACTTCTTTTGCTCTACTTAAATGCCCATTACCAGTACCTTGAATTGCATATAATATTTTCATTTAGCTCTTTAATAAATTAAACTCTAGTAAAAGTTCATTAAAAATTTCTTTATCAGATTTTTCAATGATATCACTAGTAGCGAAATCTATATATGAATTTTGAAAATCTGCCTCATTATATTTATAAACGTTCCACTTTTTGTTATGATATTCTAATGCAGTTAGGTTTTCAATCCAATCGCCAGAATTTAAATACAATGTTCTACCTTTTTTGGTTATAAACTCCTTCTTTTTTGGCTGATGAATATGACCACAAATGACATAATCATAACTATTCTCTATAGCAATATCTGAAGCTGTCTTTTCAAAATCATTTATATATTTAATTGCACTTTTCACATTATCTTTTATCTTTTTAGATAGTGAGATTTTCCCTTTACCAAAAAAATTACTGATTTTGTTTATACCACTATTTAACAAAATAAGAGTATCATAACCTATAGCTCCTAATTTGGTTAACCATTTAGAATATTGCATTGTAATATCAAAAACATCGCCATGAAAGAACCATGCTTTTTTACCATCAAGAGTCAAAGTTGCCTTGTTTTGTATAGTAAACGAATTAATCCTAAAATCAACAAAACGGCGAAGCATTTCATCATGGTTACCAGTTATATAATAAACTTCAACACCGTTGGTAATCCATCCAATAATATGCTTTATTATTTTCATATGAGATTTTGGCCAATATCGCTTTTTAAATTGCCAAATATCAATAATATCTCCATTAAGAATAACCTTTTTAGGTTGGATACTTTTAAGGTAATTCAATAGTTCTTTGGCGTGACATCCATAAGTACCAAGATGTACATCTGAAATTACTACTAGTTCTACTTTTCTTTTTTTTGGCATATAGAAAGATTATCTATTTTTAGAATCTCTAATATAACCCTTAAAGTTAAAATTTTGGTTTCCAAAATATTATCTATTCATTAAAAAAGAAATGAAAGTTATAATTAATAGTTATCAAATGATTTTCTTAATGTTATAATTAAAGTCTAATTCATCAAGTATTTTAATCTAAATCCATAATAATCAAACATTTATATTTAAAAACATATTAATCTATTTTAGTTTACTGTCTATAGTAAAAAAGTGTTTATCCTAACCAACCATCACGATCCAAACTTCTGTATTGAATAGCTTCGGATATATGATGAGGTAAAATGTCTTTTTCATTTGATAAATCTGCGATGGTTCTGGCTACTTTTAAAATCCGATCATAGGCTCTAGCAGAGAGATTTAATGTTTCCATAGCTGTTTTTAACAGTGATAAACTTTCTTCTGATAATTTACAAAATTCACGGATGTGTTTTACATTCATTTGCGCGTTATAGTGAATGTTTTCAAAATTAGAGAACCGTGCTATTTGAATTTCTCTCGCAGCAGTTACTCTTTTTCTGATAGTACTGCTAGATTCTCCCTTGCGATCGTCTGATAATTTATCAAAAGGAACAGGAGTTACTTCTATATGAATATCGATTCGATCTAATAAAGGTCCGGAAATTCTCCCTAAATAACGTTGCATTTCCTGGTGCGAACTTGCCAGGGGATTTTTACCATCATTAAAAAAACCAGAGGGACTCGGATTCATACTCGCCACCAACATAAAACTACTGGGGTATGTAATGGTAAAACGGGCTCTGGAGATGGTTACTTCTCGATCTTCTAAAGGCTGCCTCATAACTTCTAATACAGAACGCTTAAATTCTGGCAATTCATCTAAAAATAAGACACCGTTATGGGATAAAGAAATTTCTCCAGGTTGCGGGTATTGTCCGCCGCCTACCAACGCAACATCTGAAATAGTGTGATGAGGAGAACGAAAAGGGCGTTCGTACAACAATCCATGGTCTTTTGTTTTGCCAACCACAGAATGAATTTTTGTAGTTTCTAATGCTTCTTGTAATGTCATAGGAGGTAAGATAGAAGGGAGTCTTTTTGCCAACATGGTTTTTCCGGAACCGGGAGGTCCTATAAGAATAATATTATGACCGCCAGCTGCGGCAATTTCCATACAACGTTTGATAGATTCTTGCCCTTTTACATCAGAAAAATCAAACTCAGGAGAATCAATATTTTTGTAAAAGATAGCGTTGGCATCTACCAAGGTAGGAGCGATCTGTTGTTGCCCATTAAAATGATTGATGACTTCTAGAATACTATTGACTCCTAACACTTCTAGACCCTCTACAATCGCTGCTTCTTTTGCATTTTTTTTTGGAACTATCAAATATTTAAACCCCTCTTCTTTTGCTTTAATAGCAATGGGTAACACTCCTTTTATAGGTTGTACACTTCCGTCTAAAGAAAGTTCACCCATCATAATATAGGCGTCAATATTATTATATGTAATTTGATTAGAGGCTGCTAAGATCCCAATCGCCAAGGTTAGATCATAGGCAGCTCCTTCTTTACGCAAATCTGCAGGAGCCATATTAATGGTGATTTTTTTTCCCGGTAACTTGTAACCAATATTATTTAAAGCAGCAGAAATCCTATAACTACTTTCGCGTACTGCATTATCTGGCAGCCCCACTAAATGGTATCCAATTCCTTTATCAATATTTACTTCAACGGTAATTGTGGTAGCCTCGATACCAAAGACGGCAGACCCATAAACTTTTTCTAGCATAGTTTCTTTTTATTTAAAATTAAAAAATATTCTAGAATAAAAAAAATGGAATAATGTTAATTTTAATAGGAAGATAAATGACCTCTGCTGATAGGAATTTTAAAAACACGTATTTATACGTATTGACACGTATGTTTATTATTTTGTAATTTGCTTGAACAAAAAAATGCTAGGTCAATTTTAAGGGCTGACCCTCCAAAATCGGAATATGTGAAAAGTTGAAACCGAAGTAAAATAAAAAGGAAACCGAGTTACGAAAATCGAAAGAGTAGAAAAAATATAATAACGTAGGAATATTAAAAACTAACATATTTCCCCAAAAATTAATAGTATGAATATATTAAAAACGGTAAGAAAACCGTATGTAGCCATATTGATGGCATCGTTAATTTTATTTGTTTCTTGTAATGGAAGCGAATTAATTCAACATAATGAAGTTGAAAGCTTGGAAAATTTTAAATTTGATTTTTCTCTTTATGAGAATAATAAAGGAAATTTGATAGGTTTAGAATCCTTTAAATTTAATAACAAGTCATCTTTATCGAGGTTAGAAATAAATAACATTATTCTTGATGAGATTAATAACCAACTTGGTACAGATTTAAACTATGGTGATAGTTTTAAGTCATTAGAACTAACATCTTCTGATAACGTTGAGAATTATTTTATTTCTAATAATCTTATTAATGAAACAGAGAAATTAATACTTAATGATTTTCATTTAAATTTAAATAATTTAGAATTGTATGATGCAATAAATATACTTGAAGAAGATGTCAATAATGCTAATTTAGATGCAACCAAAAAAGGAAAGTTTGAATATTTAGCGAATGTAGTCCAACTCATAGAGTACGAGACATCGGGTTTTTTTTCCTCAACAACTCATCAAAAAAGTTGTTTAAGTGCAGTAATAGGATTAGTATTTGCATTTGCGGGACTAGCAGCGGGCTGTAATCCAGCAGTTGCCGCAGCAACTCTCGGGTGGGGGTGTTATATAGCTGCTGCTAATTATATTAGAGCATCAATAATTGTAGGTCTTGAATGTGGCGATGAATAAAAATAATATATTATGAGAAATTTACTTTTAAAGTACCCTATTATTTATTTATTACTTTTTTGCTTTGGTAGTTTAGTATTTGGATATGAAGTTAGTGACGTTTACAAAAATGGATTTCCAAAAGAAGGATTTAAATATATATTAAAAATAAGTGGTTTACTATTTAATATATCACTTGCCTTGTTTTTCTTTTTCTGTTTTGTGAGATTGCGGAATAAATAAATTATGATAAAAACGTCAAAAAAAATACTATTTTTTCTAATGACTAGCTCTGTTGTATTCGTAAGAATTCTTTTTAATAGAATAAGGTAAGGAGTTTTTTAGGCTTTTTTCTCTATCTTATAAAGGGTTATAAAATCCTAAAAAAAGAGATTAACTAATGATTTAGGCCGAATTTCTACTTGCATTAATATTTCCAAATAAAGAGCGAGTTACCATTTTTTGATAGGTCTCTAATTCTTTATTGGAAGATTTCTTTGTATATAGAATTTCTTGAATTTTTCTTAACGCATATTGCTGTATGGTTAGCAGGGGTAACACAATATTTTCTCGCACCTCTATTGAAGCCTTCCCTTCTGGATAGTTTTCCATGAGCTCTGTATGATCTGCTAATTTTAATAATAACCTCTTCGTGGTTTTATATTCTTCAAAAATAAGTTTCCAAAAATCACCAAACTCTTTGTCATCAGCCATATAAGATGTTAACTCAAAAAACGATTTGGTTAAACTCATTACACTGTTTTCTAATAAGGTTTTTAGAAAGTCAGAATTATTATAAAAATGGACGACCTTATCAAATTCATCTGCATCCTCATATTTTTTTAAAGCGGTTCCTACTCCAAAAAAGCCAGGAACATTTTGCTTTAACTGACTCCAGCTTCCTACAAACGGAATGGCTCTTAGATCTGAGAAGTTTAAGCTATCGGACTGAGAACGTTTACTAGGCCTACTTCCAATATTTGTTTTTGCATAATATTGGAGTGTACTCATTTTCTCTAAATAAGGTAAAAACTTTGGATGATTTTTAAAATCTACATAGGTTTGATAACTCGTCTCTGCTAAATCATTCATAATTACTCGATGCTCAGTATTAATTTGATCTCCTTGAAAAACCTCATTTTTTATCCCAGAACTTAATAATTGTTCTAAATTATATTGAGAAGAATTTAAGGTTCCAAAATTGGAACTAATCGTTTGACCTTGAATGGTAAGCTGTATTTCTTTATCTTCAATGGTAGGTCCTAAAGAGGCATAAAATTGATGTGTTTTTCCTCCACCTCGTGCCGGTGGTCCACCTCTACCATCAAAGAAAATTACTTCAATATCAAATTCTCTAGAGATTTCGGTAAGGGCTTCTTTTGCCTTAAAAATAGACCAGTTAGCCATTAAATACCCACCATCTTTGGTTCCGTCAGAAAAACCTAACATAATAGTTTGTTTGTTTTTTCTATAGCTTAAATGTTCTCTATACGATCGGTTAGAATATAAGTTTTTCATCACCGCAGATGCATTTTGTAAATCATCTACAGTTTCAAACAGAGGAATTACATCAACAGGGAGCTCTTCCCCAAAACCAGATAAATTTAACATGGCAAAGGTCTGCATAACATTTAAAGTTGTCTGGTTGTTGCTTATAATATATCGATTTGCACCTCGTTTTCCATTTCTGTTTTGGATCACTTTAATCGCCTGAATAGACTCTAATGTTTTTACTAACATTTCATCAGAAAAGATACTAGGATCTATATTTCCTTTGATTTTAGACAGTATCTTTACTTGTTTTTTTTCTGATAACTCTAAGTAGTTTTTTGGAAAAGTAGTATCCTTCGCCTGAATCAATTCTTTTACCATTTTGGTAAAAGCATCGTGATGAACTCGACTATCTTGTCTTATATCTAAAGTAGCAAAATGAAATCCAAAAATAGAAACTTTGTGAATTAGATCGTCTAATTCTTCAATAAATAATGATTTATGGTGTTTAACTAATATTTTTCGAGCGTTATTTAATTCTTCTAAAAGAATTTTTTGTGAAAAGTTGACAACTTTATAACTTTTTGTAATGTGCTTATTGAGTCTTTTTTCTACTCGAATTAAAATTTCTTCAATCCCTTTAAAAGTAAGCCTTCTTCTTAGTTTTCTGACATCTTTATGGTAATTTTTTAGAATCGTTTGACGGAGTCTTTCGGCTACTTTTAATGTAATTTCAGTGGTTACAAAAGGGTTTCCATCTCGATCTCCCCCAGGCCAAAATCCTAGATCTATAATTTCATTGTCTAAAACTTCTCCATCATATATATGCTGTTGAACGAAATTGTAGATATTACTTACAGAATGATAAAGAACATTTTCTAAATACCAAATTAGACTTACAGCTTCGTCATAGGGAGTTGGTTTTTGTTTTTTAAAAAAAGGTGTTTTCCCTAATTGAGCAAGTAAATTTTTGATGAGTAATAAGTCATCCTTTTGAATTGCTTTGTCTAGATCTGTAATAATTCCTAAAACATTTCCCGGATAAAATTGAGTTGGATGTGCTGTAAGAACAATTCTCACTTTAAATTCTTTAAGATATTGTTGTAATTCTTCTTTTTTGTTTTGAGAGAAAGCTGCGTCTTTAGAACTTCGAAGAGTTCCTATACCGTCCATATTATTTACATTTGGAAATTCTGCGTCTTCAATGGCATCAAATAATACAATCTGACGTTCTATATATTGTATAAACCGAAACAATAGATTTATTTTTTCTTCTTCAGAAGGACTTTCTTGGTATTTATTAAAAAAAGTATCTACAATTTCTGTAGGGTTTTCTCCTAGAACAAATCCTTTTTTACAAACCTCGTGAAATAATGGAAGTAAAACACCTGTGTTACTAATAGAATCAAAAGGTAATGTCATAAATATACTATTGTATATCTGATATTTAGACATTACATTTTCGTTGAATTTTGAAAGTTTAAGTGCTACCGACATTTAAAAAAATTGATTAGTAAAATTACTAAAAAAACCTTCTCTATGATACTGTTTTTCTAGAGTTTTCTACGAAAACGTTGTAAATAAACTTCTGTAATGAGTTCAAATAATGTTGATTACAGAATAGAATTTAAAAAAAGATCTATAAAAATGAGAAGATTTTTTTTTGAAATAAATTTTTTTCAATTCTAATGAGGTAGAATATATCTTATTAAGAAAGTTATGAGTACCTGATGGGAACCTCTATTTTTTTTGGTTCCTTATCGTGTTAAATTTTTCAAGTCCTTCTCTAAGCCATTTCGCATACGTGTCTTTATCAGTATACTGTTCTGCTCTGGTTAGAATTTCTAAATCAGAGGTTATAAGAACATAATAAGGCTGTGATGCTGTCTGGAAATTTATGGTTTGAAAAGTAGTCCATTTATCTCCAACTGTTTCAATATCTTTTAATTGCCCATTTGCTCTTCTAAAGATAAATTGTTCTGTTTCTGGTAACTTTTCACGATCATCTACATACAAAGAAATGATAATAAAATGATCTTTTAAAAGTTGATAAATAGTTGGTGTACTCCAAACATTTTCTTCTACTTTTCTACAATTAACGCAAGCCCATCCTGTAAAATCTAGTAAGATTGGTTTTTGTGCGATGGTCGCGGCAGTCAATCCTTGTTCAAAATCTTTATAACAATTTAATCCTAATGGGCATTCATTTTTTTGTTCATAGAGGCTGTAAAATTGTGGTGGTGGGAATCCGCTTAACAAAGATAAATTCCAGGTGGGATTTTTAAAAGTGCCCGGAATTAAATAAATAACAAATGCTACAACTAATAAAGCAAAAGAAAATCTAGTAAAAGAAATTTTTTTATCAACTTCATCATTAGGAAATCGAATCTTTTTAAGAATGTAAAGTGCTAATAAAATAAAAATAATCACCCAGATCCCTATAAATAGTTCTCGTTTTAAAATACCCCAATGTTCAACTAAATCGGCATTTGAAAGGAACTTAAATGCAAAGGCTAGCTCTAAAAACCCTAAAATAACTTTAATGGTATGTAACCATCCACCTGATTTTGGGAGTGATTTTAACCAGTTGGGGAATAAAGCAAATAAAGCAAAAGGCAAGGCTAAAGCCAATCCAAAACCGATCATCCCTGCACTTAATTGCATAGCTCCACCATCTGATGTTAGCGAACCAGCTAATAAAGACCCTAAAATTGGTCCAGTACATGAAAATGAGATTATTGCAAGTGTTAATGCCATAAAGAAAATACCAATAATCCCACCAATATTAGAAGCAGAGTCCATTTTGTCTCCCCATGAACTTGGCAACGTTATTTCATAGTATCCAAAGAAAGAAAACGCAAAGAATACTAGGATGGTAAAAAAGAATACATTTAACCAAACATTGGTAGAAATTGTATTTAAAATTTCTGGGTTTATACTGTCTAAGAAATGAAATGGAATACTTAACAATATATAAATAACGATGATAAAAAATCCATAAAGAATAGCATTTCTAATACCTCTAGCTTTGCTTTGAGATTGTTTGGTAAAGAAGGATACCGTTAGAGGAATCATCGGAAACACACAAGGAGTTAGGAGGGCTAATAGTCCTCCAACAAACCCTAACAAGAAAATAGTAAGAAGCCCTTTCTTATCTTTTTGATTTCCATCAGAATCCAGTTCTAAAAGTGATTTATTTTTTAAATCTAGTGTTAGCTGTTTGGAGCGTAAAATACTTTTATCATCTAATGAAATGGTCTCTAACACAACTTTTTTTCCGTCTAAAGAAAATATAAAATCTTCTTCTATTTGAATGCATACTTCGTCGCATACTTGTGCAAAGAAGTTTAATTTTATACTACTAATATCCTTGTTGGTGAGCTTTATTCGTTGTGTAATAATTGCTTTATTTTTAAAAAAAACCTCTTCTTTTTCCCAAGTATCGCTGTATTCTTTAAAAGTCTCGCTTTCTTTTGCTTTGCCAATTAACTCAAAACCTACTGTGCCTTTAGCTGCCAAAATTTCCATTGGTAGGGAAGCACCATCAGGATTATACTGAGAATATAAATGCCATTTATCTAAGATTTTAGCGGTAAAAATCAAATCATACTCTGTGTTAGATATTTTTTCAACAGAAGTCTCAAAAATCACGGGGTTCTTTTTAGTTTGAGCCGTCGTAAATAACACAAAAAAGAGTGTTAACAACATGTATAGTTTCTTCATCATAACAATGATATTTTTAATCGGTTTGTGCTGGTCATGTCTCTAGTAAAGCGTCGGTCTTGACGTAAACCAATCACCCATATAATCGTATTATCAGCATCTGTAAGTAGCCAAATTCTTTCTTTGTCAATTAATGACAATCGTTTGTCTTTGAAAAGTTGGCTTATTTTTTTACTACCTTCCATACCTACAGGGTAGATTGTATCTCCATGACGCCATTTTCTGAGGTTTAATGGGTAGTTTGCAAGTTCTTTATTAATGATAATTTGTTGTTGATTTTCGGGAATTTCATCGGTAGTTTTTTTAATACACAGAGAAATTGGATGTGTAATTTTTGACACACCCTTTTTTATGATAATAGGTTTTCTTGATGGGTTGTTGTTGATAGTTGCTAAGATTAAAAAGCTTCTATCTCTGATTAATCGATGTGTTTTTGAAAATACTTGTTTTCCTGGTTGTGCCGTAATAAGGTCAACAATATCATTCCACTCCGAAAAACCATAGTCATTTAAAATCTGATAGAGATAGGCTTTTTTATTGGGGAGTTGACTTAATTTTTTGATACTAAGTTTTGTAAGACCGTCTCCCTGCGAGATAATATTTTTAGACATATTATTTAAAGCATCATCAACAATGGTTTTACTTTCTTTTAAGTTTTCAATTGTTTTTTGAAAACCTTCTAAAAGATGTGGATTAATTTCTTTTAAAATAGGAAGAATCTTGTGCCGTACCTTATTTCTAATATATTTTATGGAAGCATTAGATCGATCTTCTCTCCATGCGATTTCATTTTTTATTGCAAAAAGAGTGATCTCATCTCTAGAAAATTTCAGTAGAGGTCTAATCGATTTATCATTGATTGGTGGAATCCCTGTAAATCCTTTTAGCCCAGAACCTCGAGTTAAATTGATGATAAAAGTTTCTAAATTATCATTGGTATTATGACCAGTCAGTACATAGTCATATTGCTTATGATTAATCAATTCATAAAACCAATGATAACGTAAATCTCTAGCAGCAATTTGAATAGAAACCTTATTTTGGAGAGCATATTTTTCTGTTTGAAAAGAAGTTTTGTAAAACGGCACTTGTAATTCTTCTGCTAAATTTTTTACAAAAGCTTCATCATCATCACTTTCTTGTCCACGTAGTTTAAAATTACAATGACATACAGAAACATCTAAAGACAGACGATGGCATAAATGCATCAGCACCACACTGTCTATTCCACCCGATACTGCTACGAGCAGCTTTCCATTTTTTAGAAAAGGGAACTTTTGATGAATATGGTCTTTAAATTTTGTAAGCATAGAGTTCAAAAATAACCAATTTGTATGGCTTAAACTACTGGATCTTACAACACTTTTTTATGAAGCCAAACTCTCATACTTTTTCGAAGCGACTCTTCTGGTCTTGGCAAAGGAATTGTTTTACCAAATTGGTTACTTTTTTTAAACATAGAGAACCTAATTTTTAATTGTTTCCATTCTTTAGGATACATTTTTAAAAATTTATTAAATAAGAGTTGCTCTGTAGCTTTTTCATTAAGACTGTTATAAACAGCTTTAAATTTTTCTTCTAGATGTGGAATCATGTCTTAGGATTCATTTGATAAAACAAATGACATGGCTTGTGCCTTTAATAAGCATTCTTCATATTCTTTTTTAGGAGTAGATTTTGCTGTAATAGCACTTCCTACAGAATAAGAAAGATATTTTTTTTCTGAATTATATAGAATACTTCTAATCACCACATTAAAATCAAAATCATCTTTTGGAGTAAAATACCCAACAGTCCCGGAGTATAAACCACGTTTTGTTTCTTCAGATTGTTCAATAATTTTCATGGCAGATACTTTAGGAGCACCTGTCATACTTCCCATGGGAAAGGTGTCTTTAATAACGTCTATGGGATGTGAATTATCATTAATTTCAGCACTTATTGTTGAGATCATGTGATGAACTTGTTTAAAAGAGTATATGTTACATAATTCTTCTACAGTGACGCTTCCTTTTTTAGCAGATTTTGATAAATCATTACGAACTAAATCGACAATCATAATATTTTCTGATCTTTCTTTTTGATCATTCGATAAATGAGTAGCGATAATTTTATCATCGGCTAAATTATGTTCTCTTTTAGCAGTTCCTTTAATGGGTTGTGAAATAATTTTTCTAGCCTGTTTTTTTAAATACCTCTCAGGAGAAGCAGATAACAAATAATGGTCATCAATTTTTAAAAAAGTTGCAAAAGGAGCTTTTGATATTTCATTTAAGTGACGATATATATTGATAGGATTGAGGTGTATATTCTCTCCATAAAATTCTTGACAAAAATTTGCCTCATAGATATCACCCCTATGAATATGTTCTAAAATTTTGGAAACTTTTTTATAATAATCATCTTTAGCAATTCTTTGTTTGATTTTTAACTCCGTTTGATTACGAGATAAAGAAGTTGTTTGATTATTTATTTGTTTAAAATCATCTTCAATTTCTTCATCAACAACATTTAAATAATGAAATTCAATGGTGTTTTCTTTAATGAAGATTAATTTTTGAGGTTGAAAAAAGAAGAGGTCAGCAAAGTTGAGTCCATCAAAATTTTCAGAAGTTAAGTTCTCTTGATCATTTTTTACATCATAGCCGATATAACCAAATAGATAATCGTTTGTAGTGGATTGATATTCTTTAAGTTTGTCAAAAGCATTAATATGATCCGTTTTTATCGAAGTAAATTCATCTACGGCAAGGATGCAATCATAAGAAGAGTATTGATTTTTATATTCATTTGAATCTAACCAAAAGATTGTTTCATATTGCTGAGCCCATCCTAATAATTTATCTTTGATAGAAGGATCTGACACAAAAGAAAATATACGAATAGTTCTCTGCATTTCAGTGGTACTTACAACATATATATTGCTAGCAATAGAAAATGTAATCGATTCTTATTAATGAGTTTATTGTTATGCATTTAAAGGCTTTCCATCCCATGCAGCTTTTGCAGCTTCTTTCATAGCTTCGGAATAGGTTGGGTGTCCATGGCAAATTCTTGCCAAATCTTCAGCTGAGGCTCTATATTCCATCGCAACGGCAGCTTCCATAATTAAATCGGCAGCTCTTGCTCCAACAATATGAACCCCTAAAACTTCGTCGGTATTTTTATCTGCCAATACTTTTACAAATCCATCAATATCTCCACTAGCACGAGAACGTCCTAGAGCTCTCATTGAGAATTTCCCTGATTTATAATTTGCACCAGCTTCTTTTAATTCTTTTTCTGTTTTTCCTACAGCAGCTACTTCTGGCCATGTATAGACAATTCCTGGAATTAAGTTATAGTCGATATGAGGTTTCTGACCTGCAATAATCTCTGCAGCAACAACCCCTTCTTCTTCGGCTTTGTGGGCTAGCATTGCTCCCTGAACAACATCACCAATAGCATAAATCGTAGAAACATTAGTTTGTAAATGATTGTTGGTCTCAATTTGACCTCTTTCATTCACTTTAATTCCTACATTTTCTAAACCTAACCCCTCTGTGTAGGCTTTTCTTCCTACAGAAACTAAACAATAGTCTCCTTTAAACTCAACATTTTCTCCTTTTTTATTGGTAGCTTTTACTGTAATTTCATCTCCATTTCTAGTCACAGAATTTACACCATGACTTGTAAAGAACTTAACGCCTTGTTTCTTTAAAACTTTTTGCAATTCTTTAGAGATATCGGCATCCATTCCAGCAACAATTTTATCCATGTATTCAATAACGCTAACATCGGCTCCTAGTCGTTTGTAAACAGACCCTAATTCTAACCCAATCACTCCTCCTCCTATTACTAATAGATGTTTAGGAATTTCTGGAAGTTTTAAGGCTTCTGTAGAGGTAATGATTCTTTGTTTGTCTAAAGCGATAAATGGCAATGAAGAAGGTTTAGAACCAGTAGCAATAATGATATTTTTTCCATTAATTATATCTTCAGAACCCTCTTTTTTAGATACTTTTATATGGGTAGCGTCCACAAAAGATCCCATTCCTTCAAATACATCAATCTTGTTTTTATCCATTAAATAGTTGATCCCTCCAGTTGTTTGCTCAACAACTTTAGCTTTACGCTCAATCATTTTTGGAAAATCAATAATAGGCGTATCAACTAGAATCCCATGCTCTTCAAAATGTTTTACAGCATCGTAATAATGATGAGAAGAATCTAATAATGCCTTTGAAGGAATACATCCTACATTGAGACAAGTTCCTCCTAAGGTTGAATATTTTTCTACAATAGCAACCTTGAGTCCTAACTGAGAGGCTCTAACCGCTGAGATGTATCCTCCAGGTCCAGAGCCGATAACGATTAAATCGTAGTTCATGGTGAATAAAATTTAGTAAGACAAAAGTACATATAAATGTGGATAAAATTTAAAATTTGATTAGTTTTACGTATCAATTAAAAAATAAGCGCTCGAGGTTGAGAAATAGGATATTCTCTTATTGTTAGATTTTTAAGTTCACAATTTTTTTTAGTGATAAATAGTCATGTAAAATCTTTTTCACTAGAAAATTTTATTACTAAAATTGCTCCACTAGAAAACGTTTAACGAGTGATGAAATTTACCCGTTTTGATGGTCATTATTTTATAATTATAATAATTTAACTCAATAGTTATTAAGCATAAAATATTTATTATTGGCACAATCTGGGTAGAACCAACATCTACAGCAGCGGGAGAGAGAATGCTTCAATTGATTCATTTTTTTATCTCTCAACAATGGGAGGTTGTAGTTGGATCAACGGCGGCAAAAAAAAATAATTCCATAGATCTGGGTGTTTTTGGGGTTAAAGAAGTGCCCATTGAATTAAACAATTCTTCTTTCGATAAATTGATTCGTGAAATGAAGCCAACCATTGTGTTGTTTGATCGTTTTATGATCGAAGAACAATTTGGTTGGAGAGTCTCTGAATATTGTCCAACAGCAATGAAAATTTTAGATACAGAAGACTTACATTGTTTACGAAAAGCACGTGAAGAAGCAATAAAAAAAGGAATCAAATTCTCGAATGATTTACTACTGAGTTCTGAAATAGCCAAACGAGAAATAGCGTCTATTTATCGGTGTGATGTTTCTTTAATTATCTCAACCTATGAGATGAAGATTTTAGAGGATTTCTTTAAGGTTGATAAAAAATTGCTGTATCATTTGCCTTTTTTTCTCCCTAAAATTAATCAGAGTCATCCAGGATGGAAGTCCTTTAAAGAACGAAATCATTTTATTTCTATAGGGAATTTCCTTCATGCTCCTAATTTGGATGCTACGATTCAATTAAAAAAATATATTTGGAAATCAATAAAGTCAAAAATTCCATCTGCCGAAATTCATCTTTATGGAGCTTATCCAACACCACAAGTTCTTCAATATAACAACCCTAACGATGGTTTTTTTGTTCATGGTTATGTAGAAGATGCAATAGAAGTTATTGGAAATAGTAAGGTTTTATTAGCTCCACTAAGATTTGGAGCTGGAATTAAAGGAAAATTAACTACTGCAATGCAATGTGGAACTCCCTCTGTAACTACAGAAATTGGAGCAGAAGGGATGAGTGATAATCTGCCTTGGAGTGGATTCATAGAAAATGACATAGAATATTTTGTTGACAAAGCTGTTAGGTTGTATACAGACGAAGAAGTATGGAATCTAGCACAAGAAAGAGGGATCTCAATAAATAATAAATTTTTTGATGAGGATATTTTAGGGCCTAATTTTTTAAAGAGGATTCAAATTCAATACAACCATCTGGAAACGAATAGAAGTCAAAATTTTACGGGAAATATGTTATCACATCATTTTCTCAAAAGCACGAAATATATGAGTAAATGGATTGAGGAGAAAAATAGTAAATAATCTATTATAACAATCCAGCTCTTTTTAATAAGGCATCAGTTTTTGGTTCTTTTCCTCTAAAGCGCTTATATAAGACCATTGGTTTTTCAGTACCTCCTTTGCTTAATATCTGCTTTTTAAATTTAGTTGCTATTTCTTTATTAAAAATTCCTTTCTCTTTAAAATATTCAAAAGCGTCAGCATCCAATACCTCTGACCATTTATATGAATAATACCCGGCAGAGTACCCACCCTGAAAGATATGAGAAAATGATGTGCTCATACAATTTTCTTTTACAGAAGGATATAATTGGGTTTTTGAGAAAACATCGGTTTCAAATTCTTTAATTGAACGAATATTTTCTGGAAAATAGTTACCATGCCATGCCATATCTAACAATCCATAACTTAGTTGTTTTAGCGTTTGCATTCCTTCGTGAAAACTTGCAGACTCTTTGATTTTTGTAATATATTTCATTGGAATTAGTTCCTTGGTTTTATAGTGTCTTGCAAACAATTCTAATGCTTCTTTTTCGTAACACCAATTTTCTAAAATCTGGCTTGGTAGCTCAACAAAATCCCATGAGACAGATGTTCCGGATAAACTATTATAAGTTGTATTGGCTAACATCCCGTGTAAAGCATGACCAAATTCATGAAATAAGGTAGTAACTTCATTAAAGGTTAACAATGAAGGTTGTGTTTCTGTTGGTTTGGTAAAATTACAAACAATAGAGATATGGGGACGCTGATTGATTTTATTTTGAATTTGTTGAGGTTTATAAGACGTCATCCAGGCTCCATTTCGTTTTCCCTCTCTTGGATGAAAATCAGCGTATAAGATAGAAATAGCTTCACCGTCTTTATTATTAACCTGATATGTTTTTACATTTTCGTGATACTTTTCAATTGAAAAAACCTCTTTAAAAGTAAGGTCATATAGTTTGTTTGCAATGGTAAAAGCACCTTCAATAACATTTTCTAATTGGAAATAGGGCTTTAATAATTCCTGATCTAAATTAAAGAGTTTTTTCTTTAATTTTTCTGAATAATAAGCACTATCCCATTTTTGTAATTGGTCGATATTATCTAATTCCTTGGCGTAGTTTTGGAGACTCAAGAATTCTTTTTCCGCAGCGGGTTTGGCTTTCTTAAGCAATTTGTTAGAGAAGCTAAGAACTTTTTCTGGAGTTTCAGCCATACGCTCTTCAAGTACAAAATGGGCATGTGTTTTATACCCCAATAAATTGGCTCTTTTATGTCTTAAAATGACAATATCTAATACAATTTGTTCATTGTTATTCTCATTGTCTTGAAACCCTTTTTTACCAAAAGCTATAGCCATTTTCTTACGAAGTTCTCTAGAATCAGCATAGGTCATGAATGGAATATAACTAGGGTAGTCTAAAGTAAAAATCCAACCCTCTTTTTCTTTCTGTTTTGCTAATAATCGAGCTGCATCTTTAACACTTTCTGGAAGGCCAGACAGCTCTACCTTATTGGTAATATGCATCTCAAAGCTGTTTGTATCAGCTAAAACATGTTCTCCAAATTCTAAAGAAAGTTGCGATAATCGAGTATCAATTTCACGTAATTTTTCTTTATCAAGAGCGTTTAAATTTGCACCATTTCTAGAAAAACTTTTGTATTGTTTCTCTAATAACATATGCTGTTCTGGATTTAAAGCGAGCGTGTCTTTAACATCAAATACAGTTTTAACTCTCTCAAATAAATCGTTATTAAGCATGATGTCATTTTTGAACTCACTAAGCCATGGAGAAACATCTCGTGTGATTTCTTGTATCTCTTTTGATGTTTCTGCAGCATTTAAATTAAACAAGATGCTAGAAATTCTTCCAAGTTTTTGTCCTGTAAAATCTAAAGCTTCTGTGGTATTAAGAAAACTAGGCAACTCAGTATTTGAGGTGATTTTGTCGATTTCTTTTTTAGCAATTTCAATTGCTTTTTTTATAGCAGGTTTATAATCCGAAAATGTAATTTTTGTGAATGGGGCTGTATTAAAATCTTTTAATAAAGGATTCATCATGGGAATAGCATAAGGAGATTAATTATTTTTTTAATTCTTTTGAAGCGTTTTCTACTTTTATTTTTAATCCTTCTTTATAGGCTGTGATTTTGTCTAGGATACAAGAATCGTTTGATCCAATAATTTGGGCAGCTAATATCCCTGCATTTTTTGCGCCGTTAAGAGCGACTGTTGCTACTGGAACTCCTCCCGGCATTTGTAAAATAGATAAAACAGAATCCCATCCATCGATAGAATTTCTACTTTTTACAGGCACTCCAATGATAGGGAGTGGACTCATGGAAGCAACCATTCCTGGTAAATGAGCAGCACCGCCAGCACCTGCTATAATTACTTTGATTCCACGAGTGTGAGCATTTTTAGAGTATTCAAATAATTTCTCAGGAGTCCTGTGAGCTGATACGATATCTACTTCGATTTGAATATCAAAACTTTCTAAAATATCTATTGCTTCTTGCATGATTGGAAGATCTGAATCGCTTCCCATTATAATTCCTACCATCTTTTCTTTATTTTTTAAAGAATTAATTTACTTGTTATTCCAATAGGACTAACTTCTTTATTTTGTTTTAACTTTTATTGTTTGTTTTACCTTTTCAGCAATTTTTCTTGCCACATTTATGTCTTCATTAACGATGGTTACATGGCCCATTTTACGAAAAGGTTTTGTTATTTTCTTTCCATATATATGAGGTGTTACTCCATCTATTTTTAAAATATCTTCAATATTTTCATAGACAACATTTCCTGTAAAACCTTCAGCACCAACCAAATTAACCATGATTCCAGCTACCTTACTTTCAGTATTTCCTAAAGGAAGGTTTAAGATACTCCTAAGGTGTTGTTCAAACTGATTGGTATAGCTAGCTTCAATACTATAGTGTCCAGAATTATGGGTTCTTGGTGCGATTTCATTTACTAGAATTTCATCGGAGGAAGTTTGAAACATCTCTACGGCAAGCAACCCGGTAAAATCAAGAGTATTTGCGATGTGTAGTGCGATATTTCTAGCTTTTTCAGCTACCTTATCAGAAATTCTAGCAGGACATATGACATATTCTACTTGATTTGCTTCTGGATGAAATTCCATTTCAACAACTGGATATGTTTTTACCTCTCCTTTTTTATTTCGAGCAACAATTACAGCAAGTTCATTTTTGAAAGGAATGAGTTTTTCTATAATGCATTCTACAGGGGGTAAATTTTCTAAGTCATTAAAACTTCGAACTATTTTTACCCCATTTCCATCATAACCAAAACGAGCTGATTTCCATACAAAAGGAAAATTGATAAGATTATTATGATAGGAATGTTTTACTTCTTCTAAATAAGAAAAGTGAGAAAAATTTGCTGTTGGAATCGCATGATCTGTATAAAAATTCTTTTGAGTTGCTTTGTTTTGAATAATTCTAAGGTCTTTGGGTTTTGGGTAAATTGTAAGGCCTTCTTTTTCAAGTTTGTCTAACGCATCAATATTGATATTCTCAATTTCAATAGTTAGCAAATCTACTTTTTTACCAAAACGATAAACAGCATTAAAATCTAATAAATCTCCTTGATGAAATTCATTACATATATCTGCACAAGGTGCATTTACAGATGCATCCAATACACAGGTATAAATATCAAATTTTTGAGTTTCGGCCAAGAGCATTCTACCTAATTGACCACCGCCAAGAATGCCTAATTTAAAATCAGATGAAAAATAATCTTTCAAAACAAAAGAATATTGAAATTGGTGACAAAAGTAAGCATTCTATTTTCTTTTTAAATTAAAAATTAGTGATTCTTAAGATAGAACCATTTAAATTATCTACTAAGTATTCATTGGCAAAACAACTGATTCCGTCTGTTAATGGTGCTCCATTCAAAATATTAAATTCACTATCGTCGCATAAACAAATCATACGAAGATTATCACCAACAATCATTTGAGAACATGAAGAAAGGTTTTGTCCTGGGCACAATCTATCAAAAGCCTTAAATTGAACGCCATTTAAATTATACACAATCAATCCTTGTAATCCACCATTAGTGTAAGCCCATCCACCCGGAACTTGTAAATCTATAAATTGAGGAAGCTCTAGATTTACTGTTTCATTGACATTGAAATATGGATAGCAATTATTTTCTCTATTGTTGTTAGCACAACCAATAGTAAGAAGGATAACTAACAGAAACAGAAATTTTTTCATAACCAATTATTCAGATTTATAAATTTAAGGACAATTTACAAATATTTTGTACATTTAAAAGCTGAATCTCATTCTGTAAAAGGTTAATGAGATTTTCTATTTATTGTTAGTATAGTTAAAATAATTTTGAAAGATTTTAAAAATTAGTAAAGATGAGTGATATATCATATTATACCCCAGAAGGATTAAGAAAATTGAAAGAGGAGTTGCTAAATTTAGAGCAGGTCCAAAGGCCCAGAGTATCTCAAGAAATTGCCGATGCAAGAGATAAAGGAGATTTGAGTGAGAATGCAGAGTATCATGCAGCAAAAGAAGAACAATCATTACTAGAAACAAAGATTGCTAAACTGAAAAATGTGGTTGCAAATGCAAGAATTATTGATGAATCTCAATTAGATGTGAGTAAAATTTTAATTCATTCTAGAGTGAAAATTAAAAATAAAGCCAATGGGATGACTTTTTCCTATACATTAGTTGCTGATTCTGAATCAGATATTAGAAATGGAAAACTTTCGGTGAATTCTCCAATAGGAAAAGGATTATTAGGAAAAGAAGCAGGTGATGTAGCAGAAATTCAAGTGCCAAACGGGATTATGATCTTTGAAGTTTTAGAAGTATCCAGATAAGATATCATAAAAACTCGTTTGAATTAAGTAATAATGATTTTGTTTTATTAAGATTTATATTGATGAGCGTTTTTACAAAAATTATTGCCGGAGAAATTCCTTCTTACAAAATTGCGGAAGATCATAACTATATAGCCATTCTTGATATCAATCCAAATGCAATAGGACACACATTAGTGATACCAAAGAAAGAGGTTAATAAATTATTTGATTTAGATAAAGAAACATATAATGGTTTGATGGACTTTTCTTTTAGAGTAGCGAATGCCTTAAAAAAAACGATTCCATGTAAGCGGATTGGGATGAGTGTAATAGGTTTAGAAGTTCCGCACGTTCATGTACATTTAATTCCAATCAATACCATGGCAGATATGCAGTTTATAAAAAAAGAAAAACTACAAGTGAATGAGTGCATTGAATTGACACATCGTATATCAAGAAATTTTGTTTAACAAAACTTGAACTGTAGTTCCTGTATTAATTTCTGATTTTTTTATAAATATTTGCCCGTTGTGGTAATCTTCTATAATCCTTTTTGAGAGTGATAATCCAAGCCCCCAGCCTCTTTTTTTAGTTGTATAACCAGGATTAAATATTTTTTTAAATTGAGATTTTGAAATTCCTTTTCCAGTATCAGAAATATCAATTCTAATTTTTTTTGCATCAGATTGAATCGAAACTGTTAATGCCCCTTTTCCCATCATGGCATCAATCGCATTTTTAATCAAATTTTCAATCACCCAGCTGAACAACTCTTCATTAAGCTCACTAAAAATTTCCTCTGCTGAGGATTCAAATTTGAAGGATATTTGAGAAGAACTTCTATATTCTAAATATTGATACGCTTTTTTTGTGATTGAAACAATATTTAACCTTGTTAGTTTAGGTAAAGAACCAATTTTAGAAAATCTATTTGCGATTATATTTAATCGATAAACGTCTTTTTCTATTTCCTCAATATATTGGTCATTACTTTTTTCTTGTTTTAAAATAGCAATCCACCCAAGAAGAGAGGAAAGGGGAGTTCCTATTTGATGGGCTGTTTCCTTTGCCATTCCAGTCCATAATTTATTTTGCTCTGCTACCTTACTAGAAGTAAACATCATGTAAATTAGCGAAAGAAAAAGCATAAGAATAACAATTAATGTAAGGGGGTAGTAAGAAAGTCTATTTAATAAATCAGAGTTCCTGTAATATACATATTGTTTTTTATTTTCAATAAAATTTATTTCAATAGGTTCATTTTGAGATTTCATGATCTCTAATTGTTGCAGTAAATAAGCAGGGTCTTTTGCTTTGATAGAGTCTAAGTTTAAATAAGAATCACTCCCAATTTCACCATCTTCATCTACTAAAATCATCGGAACATTAATATTGCTTTTAATAATTTTATCTTCTAAGCTAAAGTCTGCATTTAAATCTTGATTGATAGCAAATTCTTTCATCGCTGTTGCTACAATTTCCATTTTTAAACGCTCCTCTATTTTGAATTTTTTAAAAAATGTGTAAGTATTCCACAGGATTAAAGAAACAATGATGAAAGAAATTAAAATGACAACTCGTTTGAGTAGATGTGTACTTTTTGTAAAACTCATTAAACAAATATACTAGATTCAATTAGTATAACTCATTTATAAAATTGATAGTATCTTTGTGATATAATTTTTTCGTATGCTATCCATCAATACAAAAGAAATACCTACCAGTAAATTACAGGCCTATTTATTAGGTGCAATAGCACCTCGACCTATTGCTTTTGCTAGTACTATTGATGATAATGGAATTCCAAATTTATCGCCATTTAGCTTCTTTAATGTTTTTGGTTCTAATCCACCCATGTTAATTTTTTCTCCCGCAAGAAGAGTGAGAGATAATTCAACGAAGCATACCTTACAAAATATTGAAAAGGTAAAAGAAGTTGTTATTAATGTTGTAAGCTATGATATAGTTCAGCAGATGTCTTTAAGTAGTTCAGAATATCCACAAGATGTTAATGAGTTTGTTAAAGCCGGCTTTTCCATGTTGCCATCTGATGAGATAAAACCCTTTAGGGTAGGAGAATCTCCAGTTCAGTTTGAATGTAGGGTAACCGATATTATATATACAGGAAAAGAAGGAGGGGCAGGAAATTTAATTATTTGTGAAGTAGTAAAAATCCATATACATGATGCTGTTTTAGATGATAATGGAATGATTGATCACTATAAGATAGATCTGGTGGCTAGAGCAGGAGGGAATTTTTATTCTAGAGCAAGAGATGGTTTTTTTGAAATACCTAAACCTATTTCATTTTTGGGAATCGGAATAGATGCATTTCCTATAACAATTAGAAATAGTCCTATTTTAACGGGGAATGATTTAGGAATCTTAGGAAATGTAGTTTCTTTACCAACCGATGAAGATGTTGATAACTTTGCAAAAGATCATCCTAAATTAATTGGTTTAGAAATCGTAAAAAAACATACATTTGCTAAAGCGTATATAGATAATAATGATATAGAAAGTGCTTGGAAAGTGCTTTTGATAAAATAGTAATTATGGAAGTAATAGGTAAAGTTAAATTAATAGGAGAAGTACAAACCTTTGGGAATAACGGTTTTAGAAAAAGAGAATTGGTGGTTACTACAGACGAACAATACCCACAAATGATTATGATTGAATTTGTTCAAGATAAATGTGATTTGTTAAACAATTACTCAGTAGGACAAGATGTGAAAGTATCTATTAATCTAAGAGGAAGAGAATGGATTAATCCTCAAGGTGAAGCTAAATATTTTAATTCTGTTCAAGGATGGAGAATAGAGAGTTTATCACAAGCAGCTCCTTCTCAAGTTCCACCTACAGAACAATTTCAAGCAGCTCCAGATTTAAGTACAGAAGAGCCAGATGATTTACCATTTTAATCATAGAACTCATTATAAAATAAAAAGCCTCACAATTTGTGAGGCTTTTTATTTTATAAAATTTATTATTTTGGATCTAATGCCTTGTCTATTCTAGCAATTGCATCTTGTAAATGATATCTGCTAGTTGTGTTTGGAGTTTTAGAGACTGCCATTTTTATTTGACGTTTTAATCTATTTAATTCTCCTCTCACCATTGCTTTAATATCAGATTGATCAATATTTACAGTACTACGTTTGAAGTATCCTCTATTAGCGCCTCGTTGATTTTTTGCTGAATTAAGTAGGAAGTCTAAACGATTAATATGAGCTCTTTGTAGGTTTCTTCTGTAGGTATCTATCGCTTTACCACTATATAATTCAGACCAAACACCTTTTCTTAAATCAGAAAACATAGAAATTAAAGTGTATGCTTTAGAACCATTCATTGTTTGATTTTCAATCATTCGAGCCATTCTTCCAGCATCTAAAATATTATTTAAAGTTCTTGTTTGGATGCTTCCAATTTTTTCAACAGCTCCGGAAAATTGAGTTTTAGCATAGATATTTTTATCAATCATCCATGTAGGCGTAGAAAATAATTCATTATTAATAAATTTTAAAGCATTTTTCTGATGTGATTTATCTACATGAGTGTATACAACTCCTTCTTGATCCGCTGTTTTGTAATATTCGTATACACCACCAATATTAGCTGCAACATGACCCATATAGCGATTAAACTGACTTAAAACTTGCCCGTACATTGTGCTCATTTCATCATAATTCTCTCCATCTTTTGTCGTCCATTTTTCAAGGTTTGGTAATATTCTTTGTAAGTTTTTAATACCATATAGACTAGCCTTAATAGCATCATCTCCCAGATCTTCTGTTTGTGAACTTGGATCTACAACTCCACCTGCCTGTTGATGACCAAAACGATACATAGGGTCATCAGCTTTTTCTAAAATCCATGTATCTAAAATTGGTTTTTCGTCAATGGCAGATTTGTCTAGAATTGGACGATATCCCCATGCAATTGCGTGTTTATCATAAGGCCCAATATCTGGCATCAATGCAACTCCTTTATCCTCGGGTTGTGCAATGTAATTAAAACGAGCATAATCCATAATAGAAGGTGCTGTTCCAAATTTTTTGGTAAATGAAGCAGATCGTAAAGAATCTACAGGGTAGGCTATACTAGACCCCATATTATGAGGTAAACCCAATGTATGCCCAACCTCATGTGATGAGACAAAACGAATTAAACGCCCCATTACTTCATCTTTGAATTCAACCTTTTGTGCTTCAGGATTAATTGCTGCGGTTTGAACAAAAAACCAATTTCGTAGTAAACTCATTACATTATGATACCAGTTAATATCAGATTCTAAAATTTCTCCCGAACGAGGATCACTAACATGGGGTCCATTTGCATTAGGAATGGGAGACGCTAAATATCGAACTACCGAATATCGAACATCTTCTGGAGACCAGTCCGGATCTTCTTCTTTGGTTGGAGGATCTTTTGCTATGATTGCATTTTTAAATCCTGCGGCTTCAAAAGCAACTTGCCAATCTTCAATTCCTTGTTTGATATATTTTCTCCATATTTCAGGGGTAGCTCTGTCTATGTAATAAACAATTTGTTTTTTAGGCTCTACTAATTCACCAGCCTTAAATTTCTCAAGATCTTCTTTTTTTACTTCCAATCTCCACCTATCTAGGTATGTCACAGTTTTACTTTTTTGAGCATCTAAGCCATAATCGACTTGACCTCTTGCAAACCAGCCAACTCTTTCGTCAAAATAACGTCGCTTCATTGGCACTTTTGGTAGTAAAATCATAGAATTACTCATTTCAACAGAAATAGAGCCTACACTTCCATTTGAAGGAGGCTTGTTAGAAAAATATGTTTTAACATGCCTTACTTCTATATTTTCAGGATAGCTATTAACTCTATCTATGTAAGAACGATCTTTATCCATTCTTGTAATTTTATATCTGGAGCGATAGAATTGAGGAAACCCTAGAGGCTTTACATCCGTTGAAAATAAAGTTGTAGCATCGATTACAACCGCTGTGGTATCTTTATTAAATGCTTTAATTGGGAATGAGAATAAAACAGGTTCAAAATTTGAGTTTACTACTGCTTCATGAACAGGTAAAATTGTATCTGCTACCACACTATGAGAGACAACTCTCAGCAATATCTTTTTTCCTTTTCTTTGCCATCGTAAGACTTGTGTATTGGTTTTTCCTCCGCCAAAACCAATGCCATTTGCAGTTTTAGCGATTCTAGTAACCATTAACATTTCTCTGTTTATTAACGAGTCAGGAATTTCAAAGAGATATTTATTATCATCAGAATAAACGTTAAATAACCCCTTGTCTGTTTTCATTTCTTTGGTTACAACCTTGTCAAAGGGGAGAATGGCTCCTTTTTTGGGTTTAGGTTTAGGAGTTGTGATTTTTTCTATTTCACCTTTCTTTTTTTTCTTTTTTTTACGTTGAGCATCAACATTTAAAGTCAGTCCAATGAAGAACACAACAACTAATACTCTTGAGATTAATTTTTGAAGCATAATGAATTGTTTAATGAATTTTCTAAGGTAGTGCTTCTAGATATCAGCACTTCTTAAAGAAATGTTAAAGAGAAACGATGATAATTTAAATATTAAACCAATAGGTAAATTTTAGGTTAAGAGTTCTAAATCTTGGACTAAAAATATCGGTTGCATAATTGTCGTTATAGACAAGAAATAAATCAGACAATGGCGCTACTCTCCATTGAAGTCTGGTATTAATACTGAGGTTTTCTCTTTGTGAACTGTATTGCAAAAATGTAGACCAAAATATATTTTTGGTAAATGTAACATCTAGCTTAGGCCCAATTAACCAGATTGAAGCATCAGGATATGGATCTGGTAAATCTATTTTATCATAATTCAATTGAATAGATCCTGAGAAATATGGTTGTAAACGAAGAGTCATAGAGGTTTCAAAAGAATATTTAGCACCATTGTAGAACTGACCTATAGAGGGTCTCACACGATATGATATTTTTTTCCGTTGATCTGATCTAAAGCTTCCTTCGAAACTGGTATAATAATATTTTTTATCAGCAGGAAGAGGAATTGCATTTTCTGTGCCTGTTGGATCAAATTCTTGATATAATTTTGTATATCTATTAAACATTTGAAAACGAACTTCAGAATTGTTTTTGAAATTTGCTTCCCATCTGCTAAATACTGTATAATCAGAATTTTCAAACCCTAATTCTGGACGCCAAATATATATTGGAGTTACTGAGAAGCTATGTCTTTGTATACGCTTATTTTTTGGCCAAAACCGCAATTCAAATTGTGGATTTATTTTAAAAATATCCGTTCTTCTAATAAATCCAAGATCAGATCTGAAATTATCTCCTACAAAAACACCACTCAAACGAACATTTACTCTTCTACTGTTAAAGGCTGTTCTAAAACCAGCTGAGTAATCTTTTGAACTTATTCCAGGAGAAAATGATTTATGGAAAAAATATTTACCACTCCAAGTATTATCTTTAGAAGCCAACGAATAGTCAATTCCTAGAACACGATTATAGCGATCATCTTCTTCTAAAAAATCGTAATCTTTTGTGGTTTGTTTGTTTATGAAAAGCATACTAATATTTGATCGACTAAATACTTTTTGTTGTATAGAAATTACAGAATTATTTACCGTAGGAATTTCATTATCGATATCTTCATCAGTCTGCATACTTAGAATTCCCAAGCGTAAATTATTATTTACTTTACCACTTAATCGAACACCAGCAATAATTTTATTTTCGATATTTTCATTGTTAGTATCTTTTGCAATCCCAATTCGTCTTGAAAAAAACGGATTAGAATCTCGACGATCACCAAAGTCACTAAATAAGTCACTGTTTTCTATAAAAAATTGTCTCCTTTCTGGCAAACCAACCTCAAAACGTGTTAAATTAGTTACCTGTTGATCAACTTCAACTTGAGAGAAATCAGGATTCAAAGTAAGATCAAGATTCATGCTATTGGCAATTGTTAGTTTGGCATCTCCACCAATTTTCAGATCATTACTTGTTTTATTGTTTTCAAAATCTTTAGCAGTTAGTGTATTGATAAATGGAATGATAGAAATAGGAGATTTTGATTTTCCCAGAGGTTTTTCAAAAATCATATCACCCATAAAAGCAAGGTTAAATATAAATTGATTTTGAGGAATATTAACCCATGTGTTTTGTTCGTTATCTTGAGTATCAAAATGATAACTATTAAATCGCCATTTTGTTTCTCCTTCTCTATATTTAAATGCAGAAAGAGGAATTTTCCATTCTAAGATATAATGATCATCATGAATAACTGACTCGCCATTCCATTTTGTATCCCAAGCTCCATTAAAATTACGAATATCATTTCCTCCTCCAGATAGAAGCATTTCTCTTCGAACTCCATATGGGTTAGAGCCAAAAATAAAAGCATTTGTCCCATCATTAAATGTATCAAAAAGAAGGGTGACATTATCACTTCCACCAGCTCTAAAATCTCTTCGTAGAGAAGGTACTATAAACTCTTTTCCCTTCGCTTCTACTCGTATCCCAACATATAAATTTCTGTCATCAAACATAAATTTAATAGTGGTTTGTCTTTTGGCTTGAGCTGTATCTGTAGGGAAATATTGAAAAAAATTAGTTGCGGGGGTTACTTCCAACCATGAAGGCTCATCTAAAACACCATCAATCTCAATATTTTGGTTGATATATTTAACAATAGTAGATTTATTAAGTGTCTGAGAGAAGGCAGTTAAACTAATCAAATAAATAACGGTAAAAATATTTTTCATGGAAAAATAATTGAATATAAAGATTTGTTAAGTTATAATAAGATTTGCGAAAGGTAAATGAAACATAAAAGAACTTTCATAAATAATCGTTAAATTTAAACCCTATAAAAAATTATTCTTACAGGGATATTTTTTAATTTTAAACAAGACCAGTGCGATCTTACAAAATTCTTTGGATGAACTAAAAGGAAAGTATATTAGTAGCAGTGATCCCTTACTTTTAGGGATAAATCTGCAGAGTCCACCAATACAAATAAGTCCTCCTCGATGTCTTCTATAATTTAGCAATTCTTATAAGAATCCGATTCATTTAAACGATTAAGAAAGAAAAGGATATCTATAATCTTTAGCAGAAACAAACGTTTCTTTAATTAATCTTGGTGATACCCAACGCAATAAGTTTTGAGCAGAACCTGCTTTGTCATTGGTGCCAGAGGCTCTTGCACCACCAAATGGTTGTTGACCAACAACAGCACCAGAAGGTTTATCATTTACATAAAAGTTCCCTGCACAATTCTCTAAAGCTTTTGTTGCCTCAACAATGGCATATCTGTCGGTAGAAAAAACGGCACCTGTTAACGCATATTCAGAGGTACTATCTACCAACTCTAACGTGTTAGCCCATTGATCATCATCGTAAACATATATCGTTACGATAGGACCAAATAATTCTGTACACATGGTTGTGTAAGAAGGGTCTTTTGTAAGAATAACTGTTGGCTCTATAAAATACCCTTTTGATTTATCATAGTTACCACCCGCAAAAACTTCCACATTCGGATCAGCTTTTGCAGCATCAATATAAGAAGCTAACTTATCAAAAGAAGCTTCATGTATTACAGCCGTGATAAAATTACTCATATCTTCTGGAGAGCCTATTTTAAACGAGTCGATATCTTCTTTAAGATATGCTAGCGTCTCATTAGCCAATGATTTTGGTAAATATATTCGAGAGGCAGCAGAACATTTCTGACCCTGAAATTCAAAAGCGCCACGTGAAATTCCTGTAGCAACTTGTTTGGCATTTGCAGAAGAGTGTGCAATAATAAAATCTTTACCTCCTGTTTCTCCTACAATTTTTGGATATGTTTTATAGTTGTGAATGTTTTCTCCAATTTTTTTCCAAATTTCTTTAAAAACATGTGTAGAGCCTGTAAAGTGAATTCCAGCAAAATCTCGACTTGATAAAACAGTATCGGTAATCATAACTGGATCTCCATAGACCATATTAATAACTCCATCTGGAACTCCAGCTTCTTTAAAAATATCCATTAGTATTTTTGCTGAAAAGATCTGATGATCCGATGGTTTCCAAACAATAGTATTTCCCATTAAAGCAGCACATGCTGGTAAATTTCCTGCGATTGCAGTAAAATTAAATGGAGTAATGGCATAGATAAAACCTTCTAAGGGTCGGTATTCAACTCGATTCCAAATTCCTTCCGAAGAATCTGGTTGCTCTTCGTAAATTTGAGCCATAAATTCAACGTTAAATCGTAAAAAATCGATGTATTCACAGGCGGCATCAATTTCAGCCTGATGCACAGTTTTTGATTGTGCGATCATTGTCGCAGCATTAATTTTTGCTCTGTAAGGTCCAGCAACTAATTCGGCAGCTCTTAAAAAGATAGCAGCTCTTTGTTCCCAAGGCATTTGTGACCATGACTTTCTTGCCTCTAGCGCGCTATTGATAGCGCTTTCTATATCTTTTTTTTCTCCCATATGATATTGACCAACAACATGTTGATGATCATGAGGAGGTGTCATTTTTCGAGTATTTCCAGTTCTTACTTCTTCATCTCCAATATACATTGGCACATCCATCGAGCCATTAAAATAGGCGCTGTATTGTCTAGCAACCGCTTCTCTCTCTGGTGATCCAGGAGCATATGATTTTACAGTTTCATTGATTGCAGTAGGTACTTGAAAAAAACCTTTTCCCATTTTGTTAGTTTTTAAGTTGTAAACAATTAATTTTGGTAAGGCAAAGTTACAACTTATTTGTTAGTTTTAAAGAGTCATAAATTGGCAATTGTCGTTGCTTTAAACCCTTAATAATATGTGTACGGTTACCTATTTACCTATCAGGAATAATGGATTTATTTTGACATCTAATAGAGATGAAAGTCCAATGAGACAAACAGTTGCTCCTAGGATATATCAAGAGGGTACCTTAAAATTAATATATCCAAAAGATAAAACAGCCGGTGGAACTTGGATTGGAGCCAGTGAAAAAAACAGACTGGTCTGTTTATTAAATGGAGGTTTTGAAAACCATCAACGGAACACGTATTATAAAATGAGTAGAGGTGTTGTCGTAAAAAACTTGTTAACCAAAGATGATGCACTCCGCTATATTAGCGAGGTTGATTTTTTAAATATAGAACCCTTTACAATTGTGTTGGTTGACTGGAATACATCCCTAAATTTATACGAATTGGTATGGGATGGTAAAAAGAAACATTTTAAAAAACTACCTAAAGAACCTACAATATGGTCCTCTTCCACTTTGTATAATAAACAAATGAAACAAGAGCGTCAAAAGTGGTTTAATGAATGGCTAACAAACAAAGATCAATTCAGTCAAGAAGAAATAGTAGCATTTCATCAATTGACAAATAAAGGAGATCCAGAAACCACTTTACAAATGAAACGACCCTATGTTGAAACAGTTAGTATTACATCATTTCAAAGAATTTCTGAAAAGAACTCTATGAAATATATAGATATAAAAAAAGAGTTAGTTACAGAACTCACATACTAATCTGGTGATCTATTTAAAAGATTAAAAACCATTGAATTTAAATTTAGTTGGAAAGATTTGCAGATTTAGTTTAATACTTCCGGTGTGATAAGATAAAATGTAGGGACTATTACCTTAAACTCTTTTCCATTTGCGATGTTTCTCATCGTAAAAAACCCAGTCATTACACCCATACTAGATTGTAAAAAAACTTGAGATTTATAAGTATAAAATTCGTGTAGCTGAATCGTTGGTGTTTCACCAACAACACCAATACCTTCTACAATTTCAGTAAAATTTAATGAATCAATAATTTCCCAGTGCCTTCTTTGTAGTTTTACTGTATCGAAGGAATTATTTTCTATCTTAATTTCATAGCTAAAGTTGTAATAGAGAATGTTGTTTCTGTGAAGAGTCCCTTCAAAGTTAGGAGTCACTGAAATTTTAATTCCTTTTGTAATTTGTTGAACCATATTATAGCTAAAATAAGGTTTTTAAATGAAAAACCAAAAATATAATCGCTTGATGTGGTCGTAAAGTAGGTTGTGCTTAACGCTCTCCTCTAAACTGAATAGTGCCCATCCCAATTGCTCTATCAAAAAGTGATCCGAAAGCTTTTAAGTAAACAATTACGGTGTAATTATTTTCAGTATCTGAAAAATCTCCTCTGATTTCAGATTCAGAAATAGAAGAGTCAGACGACTGAGTTACATATGTATAATTATAAAACCCTTGTTTGAGTAAAATTTGAGAATTATATGAATTTGTAGATGGATCGAAGATCATTTTATTTTCATCGATCAAACAAAAGTTATTAAACCCTCCATACACATATACATCTTTATCCTTAAACTCGTGATCTACCAAAAGAGAAAAATGCATCAAAGCATAATCTGCTTCAGTAGTAGGATTTGGTGACTGGATTGTTCTAACAACAAACTGACCATTAATATCTGGATTGTAAGTATAAGATTTTACAGCTCTATTTTTATATGGATATAGGTAATGATTAAAAATGTCTTTACGTACGATTTTTACTACATTCACACTTGTATTTCGTATATTTTTATTATCAAAAAATAAGTATTCATTTCCACCCCAAAAATTTGTTTTTTGTGTGTAATTGTAGATAAGTTGATTTGGTTTATAAAATTGAGGTTTTATATTAGTGATGGCAGTATTCCAATTTTCATTTTGTAAAATAGCAACATGTACTTCTTGATTAGGATTGTTAATTTGAAGGCCAGGATAATTTACTAAGAAGTTTACTGTTTGTTCTTGATTCATTTTTTTAGTATTTCTACTTCTACTTACAGAGACACCAACAGTAGCGCTATTTTCGTATAGGGTAAATCTTCGTGTTAAAATAAGATCACCAGCCTCATCTAAAACTGACAATAAATAATTTCCACTTTTAGTGATTTGGGTATTTTGATTAGGAATTTGTAACGAGTAATGCGTATAATTTTGAAATGTGTTAAATGAATTTTCTACATTAAGAATAATATTAGATTGAAAACCATTGATATATTGATTGTAGATTAATGAGCTTTTTTCCCAATCGTGTGTCATTAATTCTATCTTGTAATAATAATCTTTTTGATCTCCATCAAGATCATCAAAATTTAATTCTAATGTTCTTCCTAGCGGAACGATTGCAGTTAGATTTGTGCCGTCTGAGGCTCCTAATTGGATTGATTTTATTATTTGAGAAAAAACACCCGTTGTTAAAAATAAAAAAAATAGAAATGGCCTTACATACATGGTTTAAATTTTCTGAGTAAAAATAATCATTTTAAGATTCTTAAAAATTAAATATCCCAATCTTTATCCTAAAAATTCACATAATGATTGTCAAGGAAAAAAAATCTTCACATTACACTAGTTAAAAAAATGAAAAGAAAAGGCAATATAAAGATAAATACATGGTATTTGATGTGGTTTTTTCATTGAAGATAATTTAATTCTAAATTCATGATAGCCTCTTAAAGTATCATTATTTAGAATAATTATAAATAGGTTTAAACCTTAAATTTAAACCTATAATTATTCTAACATCGTCTTCAAAATCTTTAAATTTGCGTGATTTTTTTAGATAACTAAATACCGTTGGTATCATGTCAAAAGACATTCGAATAAAAAAAGGTTTAGACATTAAACTAGTTGGCGAAGCTGAGCAAGTAACTAGTAGCATTCCCACCAAAGGGATGTTTGCTTTAAAACCTCAAGACTTTCATGGAATTATCCCAAAACTCATTGCAAAAGAAGGCACTAAAGTAAAAGCTGGAGACTCACTTTTTTATTCTAAAAGTGACGAACGTATTTTATTTTGTAGCCCTGTGAGTGGAGAAGTTAAGGAGGTTGTTCGTGGAGCAAAACGTAAAATTTTATCCGTTAGGATTCTTGCAGATGGTAAACAAGAATATAAAGATTATGGAAAACAGGATGTAGAAAAGTTGTCTGCTGAAGAAGTTAAAAATCATTTATTTTCTTCGGGTTGTTGGCCATTTATCAAACAACGTCCATTCGATGTGATTGCTAATCCAAACCAAGCACCAAAATCAATTTTTGTGTCGGCATATGCGAGCTCGCCGTTGGCTCCAAATTTTGACTATACCTTGGTTGGGAAAGAAGCAGAATTACAAACAGCAATTACTGTAATCTCCAAACTAACAGAAGGAAGTGTTCACGTATCTGTTGGTAAAAATTCTAATTCACCATTTAGTCAGTTAAAAAATATAGAGCTTCATAAAATATCTGGACCACATCCTATAGGGAATGTGAGTACTCAAATAGCACAAATTGATCCAATTAACAAAGGTGAAGTTGTATGGGTGTTATCGCCACAAGATCTTGTGGTCATTGGTGAATTATTTCTAACAGGAAACTTTAATCTAGAAAGAACAATTGCATTAACTGGCTCACAGTTTTTAAAACCATCATACGTCACGGTAGTTGCTGGAGCATCGATCGCTAATATTGTGACAAAAAACATAAACACTGACAATACACGGATTATTAGCGGAAATGTTTTGTCGGGAACACACGTTTCTGAAGAAGGATTTTTAGGATATTACGACAATCAATTAACAGCAATTCCTGAAGGTGATGATTATGAATTTTTTGGTTGGAATAAGCCTGTTTTTGATAAGATTTCACCATCAAGAGCCTTCACATTTTCTTGGTTAACTCCAAAGAAAAAATATGATTTAAATACAAATACAAACGGAGAACATAGAGCATTTGTGGTTACAGGTTCATATGAAAATGTTTTTCCTTTAGATATATATCCATTACAATTTTTAAAAGCTTGTATGTATCAAGATTTAGATGAAATGGAATTACTAGGTGGTTATGAGGTGGCCCCTGAAGATTTTGCTCTAACAGAATTTATATGTGTTTCAAAGCAACCACATCAAACAATTGTTAGACAAGGATTGGATTTAATGAAAGAAGAATTAAGCTAAAACAGAGATAAAATGAGCTTAAAAAATAAACTACATATTTTAAAAGAAAAGTATAAAGGAACAAAAATGGCTCCTGCATTTAATGCAATCCATACTTTTTTATACTTACCTAATGAGGTAACTCATAACGGAACACATATTAAAGCTGCAGACGATTTAAAACGAACCATGAATATTGTCATTATGGCATTAGTACCCTGTCTGCTTTTTGGAATGTTTAATGCAGGATATCAGCATTATGCTGCGATAGACAATTCTCTAAGATCAGATGTACTTGCAAATTTTTTCACATGGGATAACCTTTGGATAGGAATTATTAAAATTCTTCCGTTAGTGATTGTTTCTTATGGAGTAGGATTGTTGGTAGAATTTATCTTTGCTGTCATCAAAGGACATGAAGTTGAAGAAGGGTATCTAGTTACAGGAATGTTAGTTCCATTAATTGTACCCGTAGATACACCATTGTGGATGCTAGCAGTTGCTGTTATATTTGGTGTAGTGATTGGAAAAGAAGTATTTGGAGGAACGGGAATGAATATTTTAAACCCAGCACTTACGATTAGAGCATTTTTATTTTTTGCATATCCAACTTGGATGAGTGGAGATAAAGTGTGGGTTTATGATGCAGTTAATAGAGTTGGAACTTCCGATGCAATTTCTGGAGAAACAATTTTAGGAAGCTATGCTCAAAATCAATCCATCGTCTATTCGAACTGGGATATGTTTTTTGGTTTTATTCCAGGATCGATAGGAGAAACCTCTACCTTTTTAATCTTATTAGGTGCTGCATTTTTAATCTTTACCAAAATAGGGAGCTGGAGAATTATCCTTTCCACTTTTATAGGAGCTGCCGTTATGGGAATTATTTTTAATCAAGTAGTAGCGGCAGGAATTATTTCAGACTCTAGTAAGTTTTATGGATTAATGAGTACTGAATGGTGGCAACATTTAATGATCGGAGGACTGGCATTTGGAGCAGTATATATGGCTACTGATCCAGTAACAGGTTCACAAACAAACAAAGGGAAATGGATTTATGGGTTTTTGATTGGATTTATTTCTATCATGATACGAGTCTTCAATCCAGCCTACCCAGAAGGAGTATTCTTAGCAATATTGTTAATGAATGTATTTGCACCGACTATTGATCATTATGTGATACAAGGGAATATTAAGAAGAGAATGAAACGTTTAAAAGCTAAAACTGCCTAAGTATGTCTAAGAAAACAGATAGTAATTCGTACACATTAATTTTTGCCATAGGAATGGTATTGGTCGTTGGTTCCTTGTTAGCGTTTTTAGCGTCGTCTTTAAAACCTAATATTGATGAAAATAAACGAATAGAAAAACAACAAAATATCCTCTACGCAATGGGTGTTAATGAAAACGATGAATCAAACGCAACATTTGTATCAACCTCAAATGCAGGAGCTGAATTTAAAAAATACATCAAGCAACAACTTGTCATTGAAGGAGAGGAAATATCTGAAAATGAGAATGCATATTTGATTGATGTTAAAAAGGAAAAATCAATAGCAAAAAATGGAGGTGTTAGAAAACTACCTTTATTTGTTGGTGAAAAAAATGGAGAAACTTTTTATGTAGCTCCGATCAGGGGGAAAGGTCTCTGGGATGCAATATGGGGGTATGTGGCGATGGATAAAAATATGATTGTTCAAGGAGCCTATTTTGATCATAAAGGAGAAACACCAGGACTGGGTGCAAATATCAAACAACGTTACTTTATGGATGATTTTATTGGTGAACATCTACTAGATGCCTCAGGAAATTTTAAAGGAATTAGAGTTGCCAAAGGAAATAATGATCCTAAGAACGATGATAAAACAGATTACGAAGTAGATGCCATTGCTGGAGCTACCATTACTGGTGACGGAGTTTCTGAAATGATCAAATCTGATTTGAAATTGTATGTACCTTATTTCAAAACCTTAAAACAATAATTTTATGGGACTTTTATCAAAAAAAGACACAAAATTAATCACAGACCCATTAACGGATAATAATCCAATTACAATACAGGTACTAGGAATTTGTTCTGCATTAGCAATTACCGCCGAATTAAAAGCATCAATTGTGATGTCTGTTTCAGTGCTTTTTGTATTAGGATTAGGAAATGTTGTTATCTCATTAATGAGAAACATTATCCCTTCAAAAATTAGAATTATTGTTCAGTTAATTGTAGTCGCAACCTTAGTAATTATTGTAGACTTAGTTTTAAAGGCATTTGCTTACGAGTTAAGTAAAACCCTATCAGTTTTTGTTGGGTTAATTATTACAAACTGTATTATTATGGGACGTTTTGAAGCATTTGCTTTAGGAAATGGCCCTTGGAAATCTTTTTTAGATGGTATAGGAAATGCTTTAGGATACGCAGTAATCTTAATCATTGTTGGATTTTTTAGAGAATTATTAGGTTCAGGAACTTTATTAGGTCTGAAAGTTCTAGGAGATCCAATTGAAAAAACAGGCTTATATGCATTCGGATATGAAAATAATGGATTTATGTTATTATCACCCATGGCGCTTATCGTTGTAGGAATCATTATTTGGGTACAACGAAGTAGAAATAAAGCATTAATTGAAGACAACTAGACGTATAGTCGGCTTCCTGTTTTTAAGGGGCTATTAAAATATAGAAAATGGAACACGTAGAATTATTTTTCAAATCGATATTTATAGACAATATGGTCTTTGCCACTTTCTTAGGAATGTGCTCTTATCTAGCAGTATCTAAAAAAGTGACAACAGCCGTTGGTTTGGGAGCTGCCGTAATCTTTGTATTAGCGGTAACAGTTCCCTTAAATTGGTTATTAGACCAATACCTATTACAAGAAGGAGCATTGGTTTGGTTAGATCCAGAATACGGTGTGAACGGAACTGAAACAATAGATTTAAGTTTTTTATCTTTTATCATGTTTATTGCAACTATCGCAACGATGGTTCAATTGGTTGAAATTGTTGTAGAAAAATTCTCACCATCATTATACAATTCCTTAGGGATTTTCTTACCATTAATTGCTGTAAACTGTGCTATCTTAGGAGGTTCTTTATTTATGCAGTCTCGTGAGATTCCAACCCTAGGATTGGCACTAACTTACGGAGTTGGGTCAGGCATTGGTTGGTTTTTAGCCATTCTAGCGATTGCAGCGATTCGTGAAAAAATTCGATACTCAAGTGTACCACCAGCACTAAGAGGATTAGGGATTACATTTATTATTACTGGTTTAATGGCTATTGGATTTATGAGTTTTGGAGGAATGTTAACTGGCGGTGATGAAGAGATTAAAGAAAAAACAAAAGAGATCGCTACTTCTAAAAAAATAGAAAATCAATCCCAAGAGATTGAAACTAAAGAGTCTAAAGAAGTAGCAGAAATCATTAAAGAAATAGAAAAGTAAGATGATTATATTAGCAGCAAGTACCACAGGAACTATTTTGGCAACCGTAGCAGCTTTTTTACTGATTACGTTGCTTCTAGTAGCATTATTATTATTTGTAAAACAAAAATTATCACCCTCAGGTCCAGTAATAATTACCATTAATGGAGAAAAGAAAATAGAGGTTGCCTCTGGTAGCACCTTATTGACCACCTTGGGAAATGAAAAAATATTTTTACCATCTGCCTGTGGTGGTGGTGGATCCTGTGTGCAATGTGAATGTCATGTAAATGCGGGTGGAGGAGAAGCTCTACCAACAGAAACACCTCATTTTACAAGAAAAGAATTAAAACACGGTATCCGTTTAGCATGCCAGGTTAAAGTAAAACAAGACATGGATATTTCTATTCCAGAAGAAGTGTTTGGAATAAAAAAATGGGATGCAACAGTTGTGCGAAACTATAATGTAGCTTCTTTTATTAAAGAATTTGTTGTTGAGATCCCAGAAGATATGGGGTATAAAGCAGGAGGATATATTCAAATTGAAATTCCTAATTGTGAAATTAAATTCGAAGATATAGACATCACTGCACACCCAGAAGAGCACGAAACACCAGACAAATTTCAAGCAGAATGGGATAAATTTGGTTTATGGCCATTAGTGATGAAGAATAACGATGTCGTAGAGCGTGCCTATTCTATGGCTTCTTATCCTGCTGAAGGAAGAGAAATCATGTTAAATGTTCGTATTGCTACACCTCCTTGGGATCGTGTTAAAAACGGATGGATGGATGTTAACCCAGGAGTAGCTTCGTCTTATATTTTTGCCCAAAAACCAGGAGATAAGGTAACAATTTCTGGACCTTATGGAGAGTTTTTTATTAATGAGTCTGAATCGGAAATGTTATATGTTGGTGGAGGTGCTGGAATGGCCCCCATGCGTTCTCATTTATATCACTTATTTAAAACCTTAAAAACTGGACGTAAGGTAACCTATTGGTATGGTGGAAGATCAAAAAGAGAATTATTCTATATAGATCATTTTAAATCTTTAGAAAGAGATTTCCCTAACTTTAAATTTTACATGGCACTTTCTGAACCAATGGAAGAAGACAACTGGAAGGTAAAAGATAGTATCGATGCTGACGGAGATGGCTTTACTGGCTTTATTCACAATTGTGTCATTGAAAACTATTTAAACTATCATGAATCTCCTGAAGACATCGAGTTATATTTCTGTGGACCGCCATTAATGAATAAAGCGGTTCAGAAAATGGGAGAAGATTTTGGAATCCCAGATGAAAATATACGATTTGATGACTTTGGAGGATAGCCTACCAAAACGAGCTATTCTATCGATAAGCACATTAAATAAAATAAGAAAACCAGTTGTCTTAACTGGTTTTTTTATGGAATTAATTAAAAGTTTCTTTTAGGTAATACTTCGGTTCATGGCGGTGATATTCAAATAACCTTGTGTAATCCATAACATTAGGAATGTTGTCTAAGTTGCACAAAAATGAAACGACAGCACAGAGTCCATTGAAGAGAATTTCTTTATTCTTTGGATTAGTAGGTTTCGGATTATAATGACAAAGTGGTGTTTTAAAACCACAGGCTTCTAGAAAGGTTTTTTCTATTTCTAAAATTTCTTGAGGAGAATATCCATTAAATTTTCTTCCTAATTGTTGATGAACATTCCCAATATAATTTAGTTTAGAGGATCCATGCTCATTCGAAAGATGCTTCCAGCTATCGTGATTATCTAAAATATTACCTACTGCACAAGCAGAACAATCTTCAGGATCTAATTCATGATTATGAAATGCCTTATAAAGCTTAACGATAGCTTGTTCTAATCTATGTGTAATAGGAGTCATATTATTTTGGTATAAATAACTAATATATAAAAGTTTCTATAAAAATAGAAACCTATTTTTTATATGCTCTTATAACTAGCAATAATATTTAAAATAAATTCAATAGAATTCTTCAAAAATGAAATCAATTTTAGAGTAGCACAAATAAACAAGTTACCTTTGTGAAAATTATTTTGGTATGATTACTTTTAAAGACTTAGACCTAACCAATCAGCTAGTTAATAGTATTGAAGATATTGGTTTTACGCATCCAACACCCATTCAGGAAGCTGCATTCTCTGTGATTCGATCAGGGAAAGATATAGTAGGAATAGCTCAAACAGGGACAGGGAAAACAGTAGCTTATATGCTGCCAATTCTTAGAGATTTGAAATTTTCTAAGCAGGTAAGTCCTAGAGTTCTAGTGATAGTTCCAACTCGAGAACTGGTATTACAAGTAGTAGAAGAAATAGAAAAACTAGCCTCCTATATTAATGTAAGAGTTGTAGGGGTATATGGAGGGACTAATATCAATACCCAAAAACAGGCAGTTGCACAGGGATCGGATATTATTGTAGCAACTCCGGGAAGATTATATGATTTAGCCTTAAGTAATGTGTTAAAGCTTAAATCTATTCAAAAACTTGTGATTGATGAAGTAGATATTATGTTAGATTTAGGGTTTCGATTTCAGCTCTTAAACATCTTTGACTTATTGCCAAAAAGAAGACAAAATATTATGTTTTCGGCAACGATGACACATGATGTTGATACATTAATAACCGACTTTTTTAAAACACCACATAAGATTTCAATTGCATTAAGTGGAACCCCACTAAATAATATTCATCAAACCTCATATTTAGTTACTAATTTCTACACAAAAGTAAATTTATTAAACCATCTATTAGCTAATAAGGAAGTATTTAGTAAAGTTCTTGTTTTTGTTTCCAACAAACGTCGAGCAGATTTATTATTTACTGCTCTCGAAGAATTTTTTGGTTCTGAAACTTGTGTAATTCACTCCAATAAAACACAAAACTATAGGATTCGTTCTGTTCGACAGTTTGATCAAGGAACAAATCGTATTCTAGTAGCTACAGATGTGATGGCGAGAGGATTAGATTTAGATGAAATATCACATGTAGTAAATTTTGATACCCCTTATTTTCCAGAAAACTACATGCATAGGATAGGGAGAACAGGAAGAGCAGAACATGAAGGGCAATCAATTTTATTTTCAACAAAAAAAGAGTCAGAGGCAAAAGAAAGAATAGAATCTCTAATGAATTATCAAATTCCGGAGCTTCCATTCCCTAAAGAAGTAGCAATTAGTAAACAACTTACTGAAGAAGAAAGACCAAAGGAAGACCAAGAAATATCAAAAAATAGAGTTTCAGAAGAATATATTCCAGGACCTGCTTTTCATGAAAAAAGTAAAAAAAATCAAAAAACGAATCAAGGGGGGTCTTACAGAAGAGAAATTGCAAAAAAATATAAGAAGCCAAAGACACGTGGTGATAAGAATTACAATCGACGAAATAAAAAAAATAAATAAAATTGAACATATAATAACTATTTTTTTATTTTTTAAAAAAACAGTATATTAGTGTTGTAATTATTTATCGCTCACTTAATAAAACCTTTAAAATGAATAAAATAGCCCCCCGATTAGTAGTTTTGATCTTATTCGTATCAGGACAGGCACTTTTTTCTCAGGAAGTAAAAAACGAAGCTCAAAAACCCTATTTTATTGGGAAGCCATCTAAAATAGAATACGTCCCTTCAATTGCTTCTAGAATTAATAATCTAGTAAGACCTAACCTAGATCAAAATGCTGAAATGTTAGATGGGAGATCCTCCAAATATGATGTTGTGATTGGGAAAGGTTCAGAAGGTGATGATCCTTTAGCAGAATACTCCAAGGATTTACGACATAGAACACCAATCAGAACTCCTGAATTGGTTTTTGAAACGGGTGCTTCCAGTTCTCAACCAACCGACCCTGCAGGAGCTGTAGGCCCTGATCATTATATTTCTGTAATCAATACAGCTTTTCAGATTTTTGATAAAAGCGGAAATTCGTTAACAGGCGGTTTAGTATCTCCTAATCCAACAATCTTCCCTAGTAATGGATGTTGTGATTTAACAGCAAGTTATGATAATGCAGCGGATAGATGGGTACTTAGTTTTCTCGGTGGAGGCGTTCAAGTTGCTGTCTCAGACGGTCCAGATCCAGTTAATGATAGTTGGACGGTTTATAGTTTTTCATCTGTATCAGATTATCAAAAGCTTTCTGTTTGGAGAGACGGCTATTATATGACAGAAAACACAGGAAATTCAAACAAACTCCATGTATTTCAAAGAGATGCAATGATCGACGATGCCAGTGCAGGAACAGACCCTCAAATTCTATCTTTTTCTTTACCTGGGTTGGTGACCAGCGGGTTTCATAGCCCTCAAGTACTAAATATTAGTGATGGGAATTGGCCAACAGCTGGAGGTGCTACTGTCATGTATCTACAAGATGATACTTGGGGCGGTGTAACGACGGATCATATTAAATTATGGAATGTAGATATTGATTGGGAAACACCAGGCAACTCATTAGTTTCAGCAGCTACAGAGTTAACCTCAACCTCTTTTACAAGTGTATTTGATGGAGGAAGTTTTTCTAACTTAACACAGCCTGACGGTGGAGTTGATATAGATGCATTGCAAGCCACTATTATGAATCAAGCACAGTTTAGAAAATTCCCAACCCACAATTCTGCACTTTTTAATTTTGTAGTAGATGTAGATGGAAGTGCTGTAGAACAAGCCGGAATTCGATGGTATGAATTACGACAAACAGCCGATGGAGAACCTTGGGAAATATACCAGGAAGGAACCTATACAGCTCCAGATAACAGACACGCGTGGAATGCAAGTTTAATTATGGATGTACGTGGAAATATTGGAATGGGGTATAGTGGAATGTCTAGTTCAAATAGTTCAGATTCACAGGTAAGGGTTGGCTCCTATTATACAGGTCGATTTGCACAAGACCCTATTAATGTAATGACTCTTGACGAAGGGACTATTATGGAGGGAGATGCTAATATTCCAGGTCTTCGTTATGGAGACTATAGCAAAATTGATATTGATCCTGCCAATGATAAAAAATTCTGGTTTGTTAACGAAGTCATGTCAAATGGGAGAAAAAATATAGCTGGAGTCTTTCAAATAGCGTCAGATTTTAATGATGATTTAGCTGTCATCAGTATTGATACACCTGTATCAGGAGTTTTAACAGATAACGAAACAATCACAGTTACTATTCAAAATCTTGGTGAAGCCGATGCCACAGGATTTGACATATCTTACCAAATAGATAATGGCTCAGAAATTATCGAAACCTATACAGGAACGATTACTTCAGGTTCAACAGCTCAGTATACATTTAATACATCTGCAAATTTATCTAACGAAGGACAAGTGTATACAATAACATCGTCATCTTTGTTAACGGGAGATGAAGATACAACCAATGATTCAACATCAGTTCAAATAACACATATCTATGCCAATGATATTGGAGTTACAGCAATTACTGCACCGGAGGATGGAGAGGCCTTAGCCAATGAATCTGTAGCAGTTATGATTGAAAACTTTGGAACTGCGTCTCAATCTGATTTTCAAGTTTCTTACACAATAAATGGTGCTCCAGCTATTGTAGAAAATATTATTGAACCTCTAGAAGCAGGTGCTACTATGGCATATACATTTTCAACCTTAGGAAATTTCTCATTAGATGGCGTTTATACTCTAGTAGCCCAAACAATACTCGAAACGGATTCAGATGCATCGAATGATTCCTCTCAAACAGACATTGTAAATTCCGCTTGTTATACAAGAACTAATGATACAGACATGAGCATAGGTCCTTACGAAGATACTGTCACCAATTCTGTGATTACGATGGATCAAAATGTTGTTATTGACAAGTTAACGGTGACACTAAATATTGAACATACTTGGAACAGTGATTTGGATGTGAAATTGATTGGTCCAGATGGTACAGAAGTTATTTTGTTTGAAGATGTAGGAGGAAGTGGAGATGATTTTACTGGAACTACCCTGAACGATCTCTCCGACACAACAATCAATGCTGGTTCATCTCCTTTCTCCGGATCCTATTCCCCACAAGGTAATTTAAGTGATTTTAATGGGTTGTTGTCTGAAGGAGATTGGACACTTTCCATAACTGATGATTATGACTCCCCTTCTGACTCAAATAGCTATGGTGGAACGCTTTTAAATTGGGCAATCCAAATTTGTACTGAAGCGTCATTATTTGTCTCTGATAATCAATTAGATGGAGAGCTTAAGATTTTAAATATGGGAAATAATCAATTTGAAATTTCTTTAGGTAATACTTCTTCTTTTGAAGATCTAGATTTAAATGTATATAATATGGTAGGGCAAACACTCCTATGGAAAACATTAAAAAACACTTCAGGATTCTATTCGCATACAATAGATATGTCCTATGCATCCAAAGGAATATATTTAATCAGAGTAGGAGATCATAAAAAATCAACAGTTAAAAAAATTGTTGTACAGTAATAGTTATCAAAGAAGTCCCATAAAGAGAGAATCGTAAGATTCTCTCTTTTTATTTTGAATAAGAAATAACATCAAGAAGTTTGATAGGAGATATATTTTTACAGCGGTTCTGTATTCTTAGTGGTAAAAATTTAAAATAAATGGTGTCTTTTTGAAAAGAAAACGAAAAAAATTTTTCTTCCTCAATATTGATCGGATCATAGCGAATATTATCTGAAACAGTGATAACCCACCCACAATTTCCTGTAACTTTGGGTACTATAATGCCAACTGTATATCCTTCTGTTTGAAAAGCATCGCTTGTTTTGTTTACTCTTAATTTTGAGGAATTACAAGATCCAATTAATAAAATTAAAAAGAAGCTTAATGGTATTATCTTTGCTTGATTCATACGTATAAAAATAATAAAAACTATTAAAAAAAAATGCAAGTTTTAACAAAGCAACAACTCCACAATCTCGCTATGAATATTGTAGGTGAAAAGTTAGAAGGAATGGGCTATGAATTTCAAGCAATTAATAGTAAACTAAAAAGGCATCCTCAATTTGTTTTATATAAGAAAGGCGAACCTACTATTTTTGTTTTGGTAAGAGCAACTAATAATATTCAAAACCCAGAAGCCTATGATGTTTTATGGATGGAAACATTTAAAGAGCATGCGAAAAAACAAAACGCTAAAGTGTGGTTTGCTGGAGTAGGAATAGCCAATGCTGAAAGTATAGAAAATCCTGTTTTTAAGGATCAACCTTACTATGTTGCTTTTGATGATTTTATAAAAATTTTAGAATAAAAAAAGCATCACAATATTGTGATGCTTTTTTTGAAGCAATCAATTATTTATTCAGCTTTTTGTTCTAATAATTCGAAAAACTGACCAATCTTTGGCATAATAATTATCTTGGTTCTTCTATTTTTTGCCTTATTAGCAGGTGTATCATTCTCTACTAACGGGACATAGCTACTTCTTCCTGCAGCAATTAATCTTCCTGGGTTTACCCCATATTTGTACTGTAAAACACGGGTGATAGCAGTGGCTCTTTTTGCAGACAAATCCCAGTTATCTTCAATTCCCTCTTTCTTTATTGGAGTAGAATCTGTATGACCTTCAATCATAACATCCATCTCTGGTTGTCCTTTCACCACTGTTGCAACCTTTTCTAAGACATCAAATGCCTTGTCGCTAATCGTAAAGCTTCCACTGTTAAATAGTAATTTATCAGAGATAGAAATGAAAACAACTGTTTTCTCAACATTAATTTCTATATCATCATCATCTATACCATCTTTTAATTCTTTTTTTAAGTGAAAAGCTACCACAAGATTCAAAGAATCTTTCTTTGTTGCTGCCGCTCTAATTTTATTAATATATTTATCCTTTTTGCTTAATTGAGCTAAGGTTTCTTTAATGTTGTCAGTAGCACCTTGCGTTAAAACCGTTAAGTTATCAACATATTCTAAGGTTTTCTTCTTGTCATTTTTTAAGTCAACAATGGTATTATTCAAATTACCAACATCAGATTCACATTTCTCTTTGTCAATGATACATTTTGTTAAACTGTTTTTAACAGCAAGTAATTCATCTTTTGCCTTGTCATGCTTAGCTTGTAGTGCCGCGTGCTCTTTTTGTGAGATACAAGAGCTTAAAATAATAGAGGCTAATAATGGGATAATTATTTTTTTCATTTCGTAACGTATTTTAATCTAATTTATACAAAGTTAAAAATATTGACAGTATAATTATGCTCATTAACAATTATTTATGAACCATTTTTAAAAAATTTAAAAATAGTATCTTTACAAAACAGAACACATCTATGAAAAAACACATCATTATACTGCTTTTTTCTTGTTTTTTTTTATGTATTTCATGTAAAAAAATAGGCAATGAGAGTCCAATAAGATTAACGGGTTCTGTTTTCGGAACTACCTATACTATTGTCTACTTCGACGTTCATGATAATTTTAATGATGAGATTAATCAATTATTTGATTCAATGAATCAATCAACATCTACCTATATTCCAACATCTGATATTTCTCGGATTAATCGTGGTGAAAAAGGGATAAAAATAGATTCTTTTTTTAAAGATGTTTTTTTAAAATCAGATCGTATCTTTAAAGAAACGGAAGGCTATTTTGACCCAACAGTTGGAAATTTAGTTAACGCTTGGGGATTTGGTCCAGAAAAACCATTCTATAATTTAGATAGCGCCAAGGTGAAAGAATTGATGCGATTTGTTGGTTTTGAAAAAGTATCTATCGTTAACAATGAAGTCATCAAAGAATATAAAGAAACCTACTTTGATTTTAATTCGATTGCTAAGGGCTATGGGTTAGACATTGTTTCAAGATTTCTTGATGAGAAAGGTATTCAGAATTATTTGATAGAAATCGGAGGGGAAGTAAAAGTAAAAGGGACTAAACCAACTGGAAAGCTATGGACCATTCAAATAGATCGTCCAAACACAAATGGAACTCGATCTGCTCATACGTATATAAATATTACAAATAAATCGATGGCTAGTTCTGGGAATTATAGAAAATTTAGAATAGCCTCTAATGGACAAAAATACGTACATACCATTAACCCAAAAACAGGATATGCTACTGAAAGTAATTTATTAGCAGCCACTGTTATTGCTGAATTAGATTGTGCAGATGTAGACGCCTATGCTACTGCTTTTATGGCAATGGGGTTAGAAAAGACAAAACAATTTTTAGAAACAAAACCCGCCCTAAAAGTCATTTTAATTTATATAAATGATGCGGGTGAATTAAGCGAATTTTCAAATTAATTTTTAAAGACTACTGGTAAAATTTCACCCTTAGTTAATCGATATGTATCGATGAGTTCTTCAGAAATATGCTGGGAGTAATTGACCTCTTCTACAAGGAAACCGACCGATCGTAGTTTTTCAAAATAATCACGTCCATACACTCTCACATGGTCATATTGACCAAATATTTTTGCTCTTTCTCTTGGATCAATGATTGTATTATCTTCAAAGGTTGTTGCACGGTTTAAATCTTGAGGTACTTGAAAGATTCCCATACCCCCTTTTTTCATAACACGATATAATTCCTTCATTGCTTTTGTATCGTCTTGAATATGTTCTAATACATGATTGCAAAAAATAATATCAAAAGAATTGTCTTTAAAAGGGAGGCTAGTTAGGTCTGCTTTTACATCGGCAATTGGAGAATGGATGTCTGCTGTTATATAATTATGATTAAGTTTTTTAAAGGGCTTTAAAAAACATTGTTCAGGTGCCATATGCAATACCTTTATTCCTGAATTACTTTTCGAATTAGTTGTTTTTTTTGTGTCTGAATTTTGATGCGGTTGAAAAAAATCAGTTTCATTTTTTAGGTACAACCATAAAAGGCGGTGACGCTCTAATGAAAGGGTACTAGGCGATAGTACATTAGGTCTTTGAGTTTCATATCCATAGGGTAAAAACATGCGAAAGCTTTTACCATCAATAGGGTCTGTATAGCGATTCCCTTTTAGGTAAAATGCAATAAAAGGTTTCACAACATAACTTAATTTAATAAGCAATGGTCGAGGAATGGTATTTAATATGATTTTGAAAATCTTCAAAATATTATAAGGCTTAAGGACTGCTGCGAAATTCATTTTCTTCATCACTTTCTATTCCCAACGCGTCGTATATATATTGAAAAGTGGATAATAATTCTGGCTGACCGTTTACAATGGCAACATCATGTTCAAAATGAGCACTTGGTTTGCCATCTTTTGTTAAGATTGTCCAACCATCACTTAGCTGATTAATTTTGTGTGTTCCTAAATTAATCATTGGTTCAATGGCTACAACCATTCCATTGATTAATTTCTTTCCTCTTCCACGTTTCCCATAATTTGGCATTTCAGGGTCTTCGTGCATTTTTTTCCCTAAACCATGTCCAACTAATTCTCTAACGACTCCATAACCTCTATCCTCACAGTATTGTTGTATGGCATACCCAACATCTCCAATTCTGTTTCCTGCTTTTAATGCGCGAATTCCTTGATATAAACTCTCTTTTGTGGCTTGTAATAATTCTTTGATTTCTTCTTCAATCTCTCCTACAGCAAATGTATAAGCATGGTCGCCGTAATAACCATTTTTTAGAGCTCCACAATCAATAGAGATGATATCACCTTCTTGTAAGGGTTTATCATTAGGAATTCCATGAACAACTTGAGCATTTGGACTCATGCACAAGGTGTTAGGGAAATCATAGAGGCCTAAAAATCCAGGTATAGCATTTTGAGAACGAATATATTCCTCTGCTATTTTATCTAAAAATAAGGTAGAAACCCCAGGTTTTACCTCTTTGGCGAGCATTCCTAAAGTTCTAGATACTACAAGTGCACTTTCGCGCATAATCTCTATTTCCTCTGCTGTTTTTACTTGAATCATAGTGGTAATTAAAGTACAAAGATACCGTTAATTTTAAAAAGATAAGTTGATGGGAGTTCCTTATAAGAAGAGACAGCCTATCATGATTCTATCCTTTAGCCTATTGTTTATCTGCTTCTTTTATAGATGTTAGCTCCCCTTAAAGAAATATTTATAATCTAACAATATAATATTGACGGATCAATTAAAACCTAAAGATTCCCATTATTTTTTCTTGCGTAATATTTTTAAAATATCTTTTTCTATGGATTGTTTTGCATGCTCTATATAACGTCCAATTTCTTTTCCATTTTTATAAAAAATAAAGGTGGGAGTATGTTTTATATGATATCCTTCTTCTAAATTATCAGGTGTTTTTTTTCCTCGCGTAATTCCTATGATCTGAAAATTATTTTTAAAATCAAATTTTGCAGCTTCCATAACTTTATAAAATGAAGGGAGTTCTCGATGACTATCATGACACCAAGTTCCAATAAAAGATTTAACAGAAATAGCTGTTAATCTTTTTTTGATTTGTCGGATAGTTTTTTCGTTAGGGGTATATTCTTCGTAGTTTTTTAAAAACCAATCCTTGTTTTTACCTTCTGTAAAATCTTTTTTTTCAAGGAATCCAATTAAATTCCCATTGATATCCTCTTTTTGTCCATAAAAGACTAACGATACTAACGTAAAAATCAAAAACATAAATTTTCTCATCCAATGAGAGATTTTCTTGTCATTTCTTTTGGTTTATCTATACCCATTAAATCTAAAATTGTAGGAGCGATATCTCCTAAAACTCCATTTTTAATTGATTTTATTTTTTTATCAACAAGAATTATTGGAACTGGATTAGTGGTATGAGCTGTATGTGGACTTCCATCAGGATTCATCATTGTTTCACAATTCCCATGATCTGCGATGACAATAGTTGTATAGTTGTTTTCTAATGCAGAGTTTAGTATTTTTTCTGTACAAATATCAACGGTTTCACAAGCTTTTACAGCAGCATCAAAAACACCAGTATGTCCTACCATATCTCCATTAGCAAAGTTCAAACATACAAAATCTACCTCTCTTTTTTGTAGCTCTGGAAGAATAGCATTTGTAATTTCATAAGCACTCATTTCAGGTTTTAAGTCGTATGTTGCTACTTTTGGAGATGGACAAAGTAATCTTTTTTCTCCGATAAACTCATCCTCTCTTCCTCCAGAAAAAAAGAAGGTTACATGTGGGTATTTTTCAGTTTCTGCAATTCTTATTTGTTGTTTGTTTGCTTTTTCTAAAACTTCTCCTAAAGTATTTTCAATATCATCGTTGTTATAAATAACCTTGATATTATTAAACTTCTCATCATAATTTGTAAGTGTTACAAAATAAAGAGGCAGTTTTTTCATACCAAATTCATCATGGTTGTTTTGACACAATGCATCTGTTAATTGTCTCCCTCTGTCAGTTCTGAAATTAAAGAAAATAACAACATCATCTTCTTTGATTGTAGCTTTAGGATTTTTATGATCATCAACCATAATAATTGGCTTAATAAATTCATCTGTAACAGAATTTGCATAACTTTTTTCGATACTATCTTCAGCATTTGTGGAAGGTTCTCCAATTCCATTTACTAAAGCATTATATGCTAATTGAATTCTTTCCCAACGATTGTCTCTATCCATTGCATAATAACGACCGGTAATTGTTGCCAATTCACCCGTAGTATTTTTCATATGTTCTTGGATATCATTGATAAAATACTTTCCAGATTTTGGATCACAATCTCTTCCATCAGAAAAAGCATGTAAGAAAATATTGTTGATATTATTTTCTTTTGCAGCATCTAATAATCCTTTTACATGATTACTATGAGAATGAATACCTCCATTAGAGACCAAACCTACTAAGTGAACGTTTTTATTATTTTCTTTGGCATATTGAAAGGCTTTTGTTAATTCTTTTTCTTTAGTAAACGAACCCTCCTCAATAGCTAGATTTATTTTTGCAAGATTTTGATATACAATTCTTCCAGCTCCTAAATTCATGTGCCCCACCTCAGAGTTTCCCATCTGACCTTCTGGTAATCCTACATGCTTCCCATCGGTTCTTAATTGAGCTGATGGATACTTCTTACCTAGTGAGTTTATATACGGTGTTTTTGCATTAAAAATTGCCGATACTGCTGGGTTTTGTGTGATGCCCCATCCATCTAAAATTAGTAAGATTACTTTTTTATTCATGTACGTACTTTTGAATTGTAAAAGTAAGAAAGATTTTCAGGTGTTTTTTAAAATTTTGCGAAACCGATAAAGTAGATCATTGCTATAAGAAGAATAAGTATCGTGATTATTTTATTTCTGGTACTTTTTCTGTCCTGTTCAATCAAATTCTCTCGTATTTTTCTCAGTCGATAGTTAGATACTTTACTTTTAAAAGATACGTTAGTCTTTGTGGAATAACCACTATATTTTTCTAACTTTTCAAAAGGGCTCTTTCTCCTTCTTTGATTATTCTTAATACTGATTATCATTGCTGAGATACTTCCTGCAGAACTCATAGTTATTTTTTTATGGTCTACTATATTAGATGCTCAAAATTGAAAAATGTTACAATTAAAATTAACATATCGTAGCAAATTCGTAAATTTATAGTACAATAAAGCATTTTTGTTAATGAATTCGCATTTTGAGCCTAATGAAGTCACCGAGAAACTCCCCAAACATTTACACAAGTTTGTACTGAGACAGGTATATGATAATTATACAGCTATAAATCAGGCTACCTGGAGGTATATAATGCGAATAAATGTAGATTACTTGAGTAAAGTTGCTCATTCTTCTTATGTTCAAGGATTAAAGAAAACAGGAATTTCAATTGACTCTATTCCGAGAATGGAAGGGATGAATCGTATTCTTAAAGAGATAGGTTGGGCAGCAGTTTCAGTTGATGGTTTTATTCCACCCAATGCATTTATGGAGTTTCAAGCTTATAATGTTCTGGTAATCGCTTCAGAAATAAGAACTCTTGACGCTATAGAATATACTCCAGCTCCAGATATTATTCATGAATCTGCCGGTCACGCACCCATTATTTCAAATCCAGAATATGCAGAATATTTACGAAGATTTGGAGAGATTGGGAGTAAGGCGATTTCTTCTGCAAAAGATAATGAAATGTATGAAGCCATTCGGTTACTTTCAATTTTAAAAGAAGATCCTAAGTCTAATCCAAGAGACATTCAAGAAGCACAAAAGAAAGTAAAATTTTTGCAAGATACGATGGGGCAACTTTCTGAAATGGCTCAAATTAGAAATTTACACTGGTGGACGGTAGAATACGGACTTATTGGAGAGTTGAATGCTCCAAAAATCTATGGAGCAGGATTGTTATCGTCAATCAGTGAAAGTAAAAGCTGTCTTAAAAGTGAAGTTAAAAAATTGCCATATACAATAGAGGCAGCAACTCAGAATTTTGATATTACAAAACCTCAACCACAATTATTTGTCACACCCGATTTTGCACATCTCAGTTTTGTTTTAGAGCAATTTGCAAATACCATGGGGCTTCGAAAAGGAGGTTTAAAAGGAATCAATAAATTGATCGCTTCTAAAAATTTAGGAACAATAGAGCTAAGCACAGGTTTGCAGGTTTCCGGTGTTTTTACACAAGTGATTTCAAAAGAAGAAAAACCAATTTATTTTCAAACCACTGGACCTACAGTTTTAGCAACTAGAGATAAAGAATTGATTGGACATGGGAAACATCATCATCCAGTCGGTTTTGGTAGTCCTATAGGTGCTTTAAAAGGAATAAATATTCCTATTGAGAATATGAGTCCTAGAGATTTAGAAGCCTATCAAATTTATGAGGGAAAATATACAGTGTTAGAATTTGAAGGGGGGGTAACCGTAAAGGGAAATGTAATTACAGGAACACGAGATTTAAGAGGAAGAATTGTATTGGTTTCTTTTAAAAATTGTACGGTTACTTATGAAGACCAAGTATTATTTAAACCAATATGGGGGGTGTATGATATGGCAGTTGGGAAAGAGATTATTTCTGCGTATGCAGGGCCTTCGGACATTAATTCTTTTGAGGATTTTGGAAAAATATCTGAAAATAAAACACATAAAATTACATATACTAATTCTGAAAAAGATTTAAATAAGATCTATCAAAAAGTAAGAAATTACAGAGAGAATAATACGCTTACTGAGTCTCAATTAAAGAAGGTTTTTGTTACTTTGCAAAATACATTTGAGAATGATTGGTTGTTAAGTTTGGAATTATATGAACTGGCTGTTCAAAAAGATTTTTCAGTTCAAAAAATAGTGTTGAGACATTTACAAAGTCTTCAGCAAAAAGAAATGTATCGCAAATTAATCACAGATGGATTAAAATTAATCAATAAACAAAATAAAGGATAAAAAAATGGGATTATTTGGTTTTTATAGTAAAAAAGAAAGTTTAGATAACATTAAAAAATACCTAAATAATGATGCTGTTGTGATAGATGTAAGAACTCAGGAAGAGTGGGATGAGGGACATATTAATGGATCAAAGCATATTGTTTTAAATTCTATTCCAGAAAATATTGAAGTAATCAGAGGTTTTCAAAAGCCAGTTATTGTGGTTTGTAAAAGTGGTGGTAGAAGTCAGAGCGCTACAGATTTTTTAGCTCAAAACAGAATAGATGTCATCAACGGAGGACCTTGGGAAAATGTTGCTCAGTTATTTAATAAATAATTATTCTCAATTAAAAGGCTTTCATGGGTTGAGTTTTTCTTAAAAAGAAATGTTCGGATATTTTTTTTGAATTCCTTGTATTTTTTCTTGGATAGACGCTAAAAATTGTAAATGCTTTTTTGATTCAGCATTAAAAGGTCTGTGGTTGATTCCTTTTTGAATTTGAATGATTTCTTTTGAAATATTGATGGCTTCCTCCGAGAGCCAATTTTTTGAAAACTTTTCCCAGATATAATTGATAGCAATTTGATTTGGATGAATCATATCTTCTTTATAAAAACGATAGTCACGCAATTCATCCATCATTAATTCATAACTAGGGAAATAAAATATTTTTTTCTTGTTATTAATAACTTGATGCAATGACGATATAAGATGAGATTTACTCAATTGGTTTTCTATAAAACCATCCTTTAGATGTCGAATAGGAGATACTGTGAAAATGAAATTTATAGTTGGGTTTACTTCTTTTACTAAAGCGATGATGGATTTTAAAAGTTTGGTAATCTGATCAATAGATAAAAGTTCTTTTGTAAATTGATGTTGAGCCACTTTGTGACAGTTAGCTACAACAGCATTGGATTCAATGAATCGATATACCCAGGAGGTTCCTAGTGTAATAATTAAATGAGTACTTTTTTTTATCAGCTGCGCTGTTAATTTAGTGGCTTCTTGAAGGTTTTGTAAAACTTCTTCTTTTGATTTTGAACTTAGTTGAGAGTGCGAATCAAAACAATGCCAACGTTCATTAAAAAAGAAAAGATCTTTCTCACTATATGTTTTTTTATGAATAGCATTTGAAATGAATGTTTCAATCGCTTTTGGATGGAATAAAATACCAAAAGGATTTTGAGTAGTTTTAAATTTAGAATACGCTAGTTTATCTCCAATATTTTTAGAAAAACAAGATCCTACTAACACTAGTGATGAGTTGTAATTGATAAGATCTCCCGATTCTTTAGAAAACGATATGTGGGTTTGAAGATTCAATAACGATTAATTATTTATGAAAACAGTCCTTTTTTCGAGTCAAACAAAACATCAGCTTATAAATATTCTTTAGCCTTATCTAAGGCTTCTTTTATTCCGTTAGGATTTTTACCTCCTGCAGTTGCAAAGAAAGCTTGTCCGCCTCCACCTCCTTGAATATACTTTCCTAACTCACGAACAATGGTTCCTGCATTGAGTTTGTTGGAGGTAATTTCTTTAGAGATATAACATGTTAAAATTGCTTTTCCATTACTACTAGCCCCAAATAACAAAAATAAATTTTTGAATTCACTTCCCAATTCGAACGCTAAACTTTTAATACCGTTAGCATCTAAATCTACTTGAGTAGCTAAAAACCGAACCCCATTCACCTCATTGAGAAGACTTTTTAAGTCATCTTTTAAATTTTTTACTTTATCTTTTAAGAGTTGTTCAATCTGTTTCTTTAATAAAGAGTTTTCATGCTGAAGTGACTGTAAGGCTTTAACAGGTTCATTGGCATTATTTAATAAGCCTTTCATTTCATAAAATATACGATTATTTTCAAAATAATAATCTTTTGTAGCATCCATTGTGATAGCCTCAATACGTCGAATACCAGCAGCAACAGCTCCTTCAGATTTTATTTTGAAATGCCAAATGTCGCCTGTGTTTTGAACGTGAGTACCTCCACACAATTCAATTGATTGGCCAAAACGAATAGAGCGAACTGTATCTCCATATTTCTCTCCAAATAAGCTGATAGCTCCGTCATCAATCGCTACTTGTTTTGGAATATTTCTCTTCTCTTCTATGGGAAGTTTTCCTTCTATTCTAGCATTTACAAAGTTTTCTACATCACGTAATTGATCTGTATTTAATTTTGAGAAATGGGAAAAGTCAAAACGTAAGTATTTAGAATGAACGGCACTTCCTTTTTGCTCTACATGAGTTCCTAAAATTTCTCGCAGAGCTTGGTGAAGCAAATGAGTAGCAGTATGATTAGCGGCTGTTCTATGACGTTGTTTTTGATCAACAACGGCTTTTAACGATTCATGTAGATGTTTTGGTAAATTTTTTGCATAGTGGATGATAACATTATTTTCTTTTTTTGTGTCTAGAATATAAATAACATCTCCATGAATATCTTCTAAATATCCTTTATCTCCAACCTGACCTCCTCCTTCTGGATAAAAAGGGGTAAGATTAAATACTAATTGATAAAGATGGCCTTCTTTTTTTGAAAAAACTTTTCTGTAACGAGTGATTTTAACATCAGTTTCGAGGGTGTCATATCCAACAAATTCTTCTTCACTATCATCTAGTAAAGTAGTCCAATCATCGGTTGAAGATTCACTAGCAGAACGAGAGCGTTCTTTTTGTTTTTTCATTTCAGATTCAAATTCAACCTCATCTAGAGTTAGCCCTTTTTCTCTAAGTATTAAAGATGTTAGATCAACAGGGAATCCAAAAGTATCATACAATTCAAAAGCTTTTTTCCCAGAAATTATCTTTGCATTAGTAGTTTCAATAATTCGATTTAATAAAATTAACCCTTGATCTAATGTTCTTAAAAAAGAAGCCTCTTCTTCTTTAACAACATTTTCTATTAATTGTTTCTGAGCCTTTAATTCTGGAAATGCTTCTCCCATTTTTTTAGAAAGAATATCGACGAGTCTGTATATAAAAGGTTCTTTTTTATGTAGAAAGGTAAATCCATAACGAACGGCTCTTCTTAAAATTCTACGTATTACATATCCAGCTCCTGTGTTGCTAGGTAGCTGTCCATCAGCGATAGAAAAAGCAACGGCTCTTAAATGATCTACAATCACACGAATGGCAATATCGGTCTTTTCATACTGTCCATATTTTGTATTGGAGATAACTTCAATTTCACGGATTAAAGGAGAAAAAACATCTGTATCATAATTTGATTTCACCCCTTGTAAGACCATACATAAACGCTCAAACCCTAAGCCAGTATCTATGTGTTTTGAGGGGAGTTCTTCTAAATTACTGGATGCTTTTCTATTGTATTGCATAAATACCAAGTTCCATATTTCAACAACTTGTGGGTGGTCCTTATTCACCAAATCCCTTCCATCTACTTTATTTTTTTCTTCTTGAGAACGAATATCAACATGGATTTCTGAACAAGGACCACAAGGACCTTGCTCTCCCATTTCCCAAAAATTATCTTTTTTATCACCCATTAGAATACGATCTTCAGGAATAATCTGCTTCCATATATCATAAGCTTCTTGATCAATAGGGAGATTGTCTTTGTCATTACTGCCCTCAAAAATGGTTACATATAGGATGTCTTTTGGTATCTGATAAACCTCGGTGAGTAGTTCCCAAGCCCAATGAATTGCTTCTTTTTTAAAATAATCACCAAAGCTCCAATTTCCCAGCATTTCAAACATGGTATGATGATATGTATCGTACCCTACCTCTTCCAGATCATTATGCTTCCCAGAAACACGTAAACATTTTTGGGTATCTGCAATTCGATTCCTTTTAGGAATACTATTTCCTAGAAAAAATTCTTTAAAAGGAGCCATCCCAGAATTGGTGAACATCAATGTAGGATCGTTCTTCAAGACCATCGGTGACGATGGAACTATTTGATGTGATTTTTTATTGAAAAATTCTAAAAATTGTGAACGAATCTCTTGAGATTTCATAAATATAAATTGAATTTATATGCCGTTAAAAAAGTTAATTTTTTCATCAAAATACGCAAAAATATTGTTTGTGAAACATTTTGTAAATTTGTTTCATTATCTTGTATGAGATTTCATTTATCTGCTTACTGATAATTCTAACAAAAGTAGCATATTTAGTCATATGGCAAAAGTAAAATATTATTACGATTCAGATACTTTAAGCTATCGCAGAATAGAACAAACGAAAGGGAAAATATCTAAGATTGTATTTTTAGGGATTTTTAGCATACTCATAATCATGTTTTCAGGATTTATTGTATTCAGTCAGTTTCTAAAAACTCCCAACCAATTAGCTCAAGAAAGAGAATTAGAAAATTTAAAATTTAATTATCAATTATTAAATCAGCGTCTCGATGAAAATGCATCGATACTCGCTCAGTTACAACAAAGAGATAATAATATTTACAGAGCTTATTTTGAAGCAAATCCAATTCCAGATGAACAGCGAAAAGCGGGGTTTGGTGGGGTGAATAGGTATAGTTATCTCAATGGGTACGATAATACAGAGATTATTAAGAAAACCACAAAAAAAATCGACATCTTATCTAAACAGATGGTTGTTCAATCAAAATCATTAGATGAAATCGTATCATTAGCAAAAGAAAAAGAGACCATGCTAGCGTCTATTCCAGCAATTATGCCAATAAAAAAAGAAGATTTATCCTATGTAGCTTCTGGATTTAAATATAGAATGCATCCGATTTTAAAAATTCGAAAGTTTCATAAAGGAATGGATTTTAAAGCGGCAACCGGAACCCCTATTTATGCTTCTGGGAATGGAAAAGTTGCCCTTGCACAACGAAGTGCCACTTTTGGGAAGGTGGTCTATATAGATCATGGATTTGGCTATAGAACTATTTATGCTCATATGAGTAAAATTGCCACTCGAAAAGGGAGAAAAGTGAAACGAGGAGATATTATTGGTTATGTAGGTAATACAGGAAGATCTGTGGGATCTCATTTACATTATGAGGTTCATAAAAATGGTCGGGCACTCAATCCCATTAATTTTTATTACGGAGATTTAACACCAGAAGAATTTTTAGCAATGCAAATTGCCTCAGAAGAAGCAGGACAGTCTTATGATTAATATGAAACAATGATTGTAGACCTACCTGAGAAAAGATATTATAAGATAGGAGAGGTAGCAAAGGCTTTTTCTGTAAACGCCTCGTTAATTCGTTTTTGGGAAAAAGAATTTGACATCATAAAACCAAAAAAGAATGCCAAAGGAAATCGTTTATTTACTTCCGATGACATCACCAATTTTCAACTAATTTATCGTCTTGTAAAAGAAAAAGGCTTAACCCTTGAAGGGGCGAAAAAACAACTTAAGGAAAACCCAGAAACTACGCTACACCATCATGAAATTATAAGTAGATTAGAAGCTGTAAAATTTGAATTAATTAACATTAAGAATCAATTATAAAACCCAATAGAATGGCAGAAAAGTATGTCGACATAGATACCTTAAAATACATGCTCTATGATGTGCATCACTCAGAGGTGTTGCTTTCGAGAGAACGTTTTCAAGATCACGATAAAGAATCTCTCGATATGTTTTTAGACTCAGTAAAAGAGTTTGCTGACAGAGAGCTGTTTCCATATGTGAAAGAAATGGACGAACATCCAGCATATCATAAAGATGGAAAAGTATTTGTTCACGATCAGGTAAAAACAATGATGTATAAGGGAGGAGAAATGGGGATTATCTCAGCGCCTTTTAATTATGAAGATGGTGGAATGCAAATTCCATTTTCTATACTCACTGCGGCAACCTATATTTTAGACGCAGCAAACAATCATCTGCCAGGCTATGCAGGACTTACCCAAGGAGCTGCAGAATTAATTATTCATTTTGCAAATAAAGAATTGAATGAAACCTATGTTCCGAATATGCTCTCAGGACAATGGGGAGGAACCATGTGTCTTACAGAACCTCAAGCAGGCAGTTCTTTGTCTGATATTATTACAAAAGCCACTCCTACAAACCAAGGATTTTATAAAATTTCAGGACAGAAAATATTTATTTCAGGAGGGGATAATAATTTTACCAAAAATGTAGTCCACCTAGTCTTAGCAAGGATTGAAGGAGCTCCCAAAGGAACGAAAGGAATTTCGTTATTTGTGGTCCCAAAAAATCGTCCAAACAAACATGGAGAATTAGAATTTAATGACCTTACTACCGTTGCTGATTTTCAAAAAATGGGACAACGAGGCTATTGTACTACCCATTTAGGGTTTGGAGATGCAGGAGACTGTAGAGGTTGGATTGTTGGCGAACCCAATCAAGGACTTAAGTATATGTTTCTAATGATGAATTCTGCCAGAATTGCTGTAGGAAGAGGGGCTTCTGCGATTGCTTCTGCAGCGTATCAAGCATCGTTACAATATGCAAATGAACGCCCACAAGGAAGAAAGCTAACGAGTAATGGGAAGAAAAACCTAGCCGAAAAACAAGCGTTAATCATTGAACATCCTGATGTTCGAAGAATGTTATTAATGCAAAAATCTGTTGTAGAAGGATCAATGAGCTTAGTCATGTTAGCCTCTAAGTATTATGACCTTATAGAAACAGCAACCTCCCCTGAAGAAAAAGAGAAATATAACTTGTTATTGGAAATGATTATTCCGATTGTAAAAACATATCCATCTGAAGCTGGAGCTGCTGCGGTTAATAATGGATTACAGGTATTAGGAGGTTATGGTTTTTGTGCCGATTTTATTTTACAACAATACTACAGAGATATTCGAATTTTTTCTTTGTATGAAGGAACTACCGGTATTCAATCTCAAGATTTATTAGGGAGAAAAGTTACCATGAGTCATGGAAAAGCATTAGAATTACTCTCTGCCGAAATAATGAACACAATTCAACAAGCGTCAACGATAGATTCATTACAACCCTACGCTTCAACATTAGGGGCAAAATTACAAGTAACTCAAAAGGTAATTAGTCATTTAATGCCGTTCGCTCTAAAAGGAGATTATGAACGATTTTTGGCAGATGCCTCTGTTTTTATGGAATTTTTAAGCTTAATTTTAGTGAGCTGGACTTGGTTGGAGATTGGAACAAACTCATCAAAAGCAATAAGTAATGGAGGTAAATATTCAAAAGAATTTTATGAAAGTAAGATTCATACCATGAAATATTTCTTTACTTATGAATTGCCAAAAACATCAGGATTGGCAGAGGTTCTGATGAATACAGACTCAATAACGATTAAGAAAGATACAGAACCCATTATCTAATGAATGTAGATCAACAATTTAATTTAGAAGGAAAAGTTGCCATTATAACGGGATCTAGCAAAGGAATTGGAAAGGCTATAGCTCTAGGATTGGCAGCGAAAGGCGCTTCCGTTGTGATTAGTAGTAGAAATCAAGAGGCATGTAATGAGGTTGTAAAGGAATTATCAGATGAAGGATTAAAAGCCATTGGAATTGCCTGCCATATTGGTAAAGAAAACCAAAGGAATAACTTGGTGGAAGAAACAATAAAACAATTAGGACGCATTGATATCTTAGTGAATAACGCGGCAATTAATCCAGTTTTTGGACCTATTGAAGAGGTAGATCCAGCAATTTTTGATAAGATTATAGATGTGAATGTGAAAGCTCCCTGGGCATTGTCTAATTTAGTATTACCTCACATGAAATCACATAAAAATGGAAGTATCATTAATATTGCTTCCGTAGAAGCTTTAACTCCTGGCTTGGGATTAGGATTGTATAGTACGAGTAAAGCAGCAATCTTAATGTTAACAAAGAACCAAGCAAAAGAGTGGGGAAAGTATGGTGTTAGAGCGAATGCTATTTGCCCTGGATTGATACAAACAAAATTTAGCGCTGCTTTATGGACCAATGAAAAACTTCTTACCAAAGTAAAAAATACCCTGCCTAGCGGCCGTATGGGACAAGCAGATGAAATGGCTGGTTTGGCCTGTCTATTGGCATCAGATGCAGGATCTTATATGACAGGGGGAGTCTATACTGCCGATGGAGGCTATATGATTGCCGGTTAAAAATAGAGACATTTATGAACTTCGAATATTCCCAAAAATCTAAAGAAATTCAAGAAAAACTAAAGGTTTTTATTGAAGAACACATTGTTCCAGTAGAGCAAGCATTTCATATATTTCAAAAAAATCCAGAAAATCTATGGAAACGATGGCCAAAAACAGAAGGACTGAAACAAAAAGCAAAAGATGCTGGTTTGTGGAACTTATTTTTACCAAAAGACTACGGTGATTTAAGTCCAGGACTAACCAATTTAGAATATGCTCCATTGGCTGAAATTATGGGGAAACGAATTTGGATCTCTGAGATTTTTAATTGCTCAGCTCCAGATACTGGAAATATGGAAGTATTAGCAAAATACGGTAGTGATGCACAAAAAAAAGAATGGCTTACCCCTTTAATGAATGGAGAAATTCGTTCTGCTTTTTTAATGACCGAGCCTGAAGTAGCTTCTTCCGATGCTACTAATATTGAAACGTCGATTGTTTTAGATGGAGATGACTATGTTATTAATGGTAGAAAATGGTGGTCTAGTGGGGGGATGGACCCTCATTGTAACGTAGCTATTGTGATGGGAAAAACAGATCCATCAGCACATCGTCATCAACAACAAAGTATGGTATTGGTTCCATTAGACACTCCTGGGTTAGAAATTATTCGCCCCTTATCTGTATTAGGATTTTATGACTCACCAGAAGGTCATGCAGAAATTGTATTAACCAATGTTCGCGTACCCAAAGAGAACTTAATTCTTGGAGAAGGTAGAGGCTTTGAAATAGCACAAGGACGCTTGGGACCGGGTAGAATACATCATTGTATGCGTTTAGTAGGAATGGCTCAATATGCCCTAGAAATCATGTCAAAAAGAACATTAGAAAGAGAAGCTTTTGGAAAGAAATTTTATGACTTTAGCAGTATCCGACATGAAATTGCCTTATCACAATGTGAGATAGAGCAAGCTCGACTCTTAACCCTATCTGCGGCAGATAAAATGGATAAAACAGGAAATAAAGAAGCAAAAGAACTTATTGCTATGATAAAGATAGTTGCTCCTACTATGGCACAAAAAGTAATAGATAGGGCGATTCAGGTTCTGGGAGGTAAGGGTGTAGGGTCCGATACTCAATTAGCTCATTATTTTGCCATTGCTAGAATGTTACGCCTTGCAGATGGTCCTGATGAGGTCCATATGTATCAATTAGGGAAAAGTATCATTCGTAAACATGGAAATCTATAGGCATGTTACAACACGTAAGAAAAGGAGAAGAATTACCAGAAGAATCGCTCAAAAGATTTTTAAAAAATAAGGGGCTGATACATTCGAGAGGAAGTGATATATATGTAAATCAATTTACACATGGGTATTCTAACTTAACCTATCTTATTTCTATCGAACAAAAAGAATATGTCCTTCGTAAACCCCCAAAAGGAGCCATAAAAAGAGGCCACGATATGAGTCGTGAATATAGGGTACAATCGGGTATTCAAAAGCAATTTTCAAAAGTGCCAAAGATGTTCGCCTATTCAGATGATGCCTCTATCTTAGGAAGTGAATTCTATATTATGGAAAAGGTTGATGGAATCATCCTCAATTATAAAGAAGCACATCAACGAAAAATACATTCTAATCAATATAAAACCATTGCCAATTCTTGGTTAGATACCTTTGTAGAATTACACCAACTAGACTATAAGGCTATTGGTTTATCAGAGTTAGGAAAACCCGAGGGTTATGTAGAACGTCAAGTAAATAATTGGGCAAAACAATATTTTAGAGCCGCCACAGAAGAAGTCCCTGCCGCAGAAAAAGTAATTCATTGGATAAAAAAAAATCAGCCTAAAACCTATCAACATTGTTTAATTCACAACGATTATAAATATGATAATGTTGTTTTTAGAGACGATTCTTGGAAAGAAATTAGTGCGGTTTTAGATTGGGAGATGGCTACTCTGGGAGATCCATTAATGGATTTAGGAACCTCGTTAGGCTATTGGACTGTTGCTTCAGATCACGCATTTGTAAAGCAAGGAATTCCATCACCAACGATTTTTGAAGGGAACCCTATTCGAAGTGAAATTGTGGAGTTATATGCTCAAAAATCAGGTGCAGAGATTCATAATATAGTTTTTTATTATGTGTTTGGATTGTTTAAAATAGCTGTGATTGCGCAACAAATTTATGCTAGATATAGCAAAGGATTAACCACAGATCCTCGTTTTGCTTCCTTGAATAAAGCAGCTGAATTATGTTGTAATTTAGCCTTGAAATCAATTCAAACGAATTCTATCGACTAATGATGAACCAACAAATACATGAAGCATCCTTAAAAAAACTCAATGAATTCTCTGAGCATCAACCCGTTTTTATGATGAATTATTTGAAGTATAAAAAAACGGTTTCAGCGACAGGAAAAACAGGTGTAGAAACCTATAAAGAGTATATGAAAGCTGCAGCGCCTTTTTTTGAAAAGATAGCAGCAGAGATTGTTTTTAAAGGGCAGCCAGTAGGGACACTATTAGGTCCGTTGTCAGAACCTCTTTGGGATGAGGTATTGATTGTAAGATATGCCAATAAAAACGAATTTTTTAAGTTAATACAATTCAAAGAATACCCAAGTAAGGTAAGGGCATTAGCCTTATCAGATTCAAGATTAATAGTTTGTAAGTAATATGGAAGTAAACAATAAAGTAGTAATCGTAACAGGATCAGGATCAGGAATTGGAAAAGCAACCGCTTTACACTTTGCGAAGCACGGAGCAACTGTTGTTGTTTCTGACATTGATTTAGAAAGTGCAACAAAAGTTTCTAAGGAAATTGTAACAAATGGGGGAAAATCGCTTCCTATATATACAGACGTTACTAATTTTGACGAAGTAGAGAATTTAATCAACCAAACAGTCAATTCATTCGGGCGATTGGATGTCATTGTAAATAATGCAGGGATTGGTCCTAATTTATTAAGAACACATCAATCAAGATTAAAAGATTGGAATCGTGTTATTGCAGTAAACCAAACGGGTGTTTTTTATTGTATGAAAGCAGCATTGGGTCAGTTTTTAAAACAAGGTGTTGGAAATATTGTTAATGTTGCCTCTCTTGCAGGATTAAAAGCCTCTCCTAACAATATTAGTTATAGCGCTAGTAAATTTGCAGTGGTAGGGATGACAAAATCTGCAGCGATGGAATATGCAACTAAAAATATTAGAATTAATGCCGTATGTCCTGGGTATACAGAATCTGCATTATTAGATCAATTGATCAATGCAAAGCCAGAAATGGATGCAATTTTAAAAAGTGTTATTCCCATGAATCGGTATGGGAAAGCAATGGAAATAGCTGATGCTATTGTATGGTTGGCCTCTGATCAAACAAAATTTATGACAGGGCAAACCATTACTTTAGATGGGGGAACCTCGTTGTAGGTTTAATGAGTTAATGAGAGAATGAGAGAATGAGGGAATGAATTAATAAAAGAATAATTAAATAACTAAATAACTAAATAACAAACAAATGAAAAAGTGGATTCCATTAATAGTGATCATCGTTTTATTATTTATAGGCTATAATTGGGCTAAAGGAATAAATAATACAGCGGTTGTAAATCAGGAAGATGCCAAAGCAGCATGGTCTAATGTAGAAAGCGCATACCAACGAAGAAATGACTTAATTGGAAACTTAGTAAAAACAGTTCAAGGAGCTGCAGATTTTGAAAAGTCTACCTTAACAGAAGTTATTAATGCGAGAGCAAAAGCTACTTCTACGACCATCGATGTAGGGAACTTAAATGCAACTAATATCGAACAGTTTCAACAAGCTCAAGCGGGTTTAACAGGAGCGTTGTCAAAGCTCTTAGTGTCAGTTGAAAGATATCCAGACATAAAATCGAATCAAAATTTCTTGGAGTTACAAAATCAATTAGAAGGAACAGAGAACCGAATTAAAATGGAACGCGATCGTTTTAATGGAAAAGTAAATACGTATAATAAACACATTAAGATTTTTCCAAACTCTATTTTAGCAGGCTGGTTTGGATTTGAAGAAATGAGTTTATATAAGTCAAACCCAGGTTCAGAAAATGCAGTAGATGTAAATTTTGATTTTAATAAAAAAGAATAATGTCAGACCTACAAAAATTTCTATCAAAAGATGATGAAAATGAGATTGTTTCTGCGATTAAAGAAGCGGAGAGGAATACTTCTGGTGAAATCCGTGTTCATATAGAAGCTCATACAGATGATGATCATTATACTCATGCATTAGAGGTTTTTAAACAGCTAAAAATGCACGAAACAGTCCTGCGAAACGGGGTTCTTTTTTATGTAGCTGTGAATGATCAAAAATTTGTGGTTTTAGGAGATCAAGGCATTCATGATAAAGTAGCAGATGATTTTTGGGATGCAACCAAAGAAATGATGCAAGATTACTTTAGAAAAGGAGCATTTAAACAAGGGTTGATTGACGGAATTTTAAAAGCAGGAAATGAATTAAAAACCTATTTTCCATATCAATCAGACGATATTAATGAATTATCGAACGAAATTTCAAAGAGCTCATGAACATAAAACTACTATGCCTACTTGTTGGATTTTTCTTTTTAAATGATATCCACGCTCAGTACACGATTCCTGATGTTCCAAAAAAGCAGACAAGTGTTTATCAAATTGGAATTCAGGTACTCTCTAAAGGAGAAGAAAAGAATATAGAACAAAAATTAATTCGTTATTCAGATTCAACTTCAACACAGATTGTCTTAATTATTATTCCTTCGACTAAAGGTGAAGATATTAATTATTTGGCAGCCAACTGGGGAGAGAAATGGGGTATTGGTCAACAAGGAAAAGACAATGGAGTTCTTTTTCTTTTGGCTAGAAATGATCGAAAAGTCGCCATACAAGCAGGAAGAGGAACAGAGGGAGTCCTCACAGATTTAATGTCTAAACGTATCATAGAGTCGCTCATTATTCCTGAATTTAAAAAGGGAAACTATTATAAAGGACTTGATCTTGGAACCGATGGGATTTTTAAGGTACTAACTGGAGAATTTAAAGAAACGAGCCAGCGAAAAAGGAAGAATAAGGGAGAAAATTTCTTTGGTGTCATTCCACTTATTATTGTAATTATTGTATTTTTTATCCTTAGAGGTCGTGGCGGAGGAAGAGGAGGAAGAAGCTCTGGTGCAGGAACCTTATTAGACATTCTTGTGTTAAGTAGTATGGGGAGTAGTGGTGGATATCGAGGAGGAAGCACTTCGGGGGGAAGCTTTAGTGGTGGAGGTTTCGGAGGAGGCTTTGGAGGTGGAAGTTTTGGAGGCGGTGGAGCTTCCGGTAGTTGGTAATTCTTCTTATGTTTGATCTATAAACTAATTTGAACTATGCTCTGCCTTTAAGAACTACAAGACAACATAGAGCAACCCACTTTATTCCTTGCCCATTCGGGTCTTTTTACAAACCAATGTTGGAAATGATTTTGCTCAGCATATGGGTTTTTTAAGAGTTGATACAATTCATCGATAAGGGATGGATCTCCTGTTTCTGCTTTGTCAATAGCCAACTGAGCCATATAATTCCGCAATACATATTTTGGATTCACCCTGTTCATTTGTTGTTGTCGTTCATTAAAAGAGCTGTTTTCTTCCTTCAACCGTTCCGCATAGACAGAAAACCACTGATTCCATTGGTCTAAGAGCGGACCTTCTATCTCCTCTATCTTATAAAAAGAATCTCGAACCAATTCAACTCCCTTTGTGGGTTGATCCTCTTTAAAAGCATTTAATTTCCTAAAGAAAATAGTCATATCCGTTTCAGATGCTTGAAGGTTTTCTTCTAAGGATTGAACCAACATAAGGTCTGTTTCTTTTGTAGAAAGAAGCCCCAATTTTGAGCACATCATTTCTTGAGATTTCTTTTCAAAACCACTTTTATAGCCTTCTAAAATTGCTTCTAAAGGAGCTGTTTCTTCAAGTAAAGGATACAATGCATTTGCCAATTGATATAGATTCCATAAGCCAATATTGGGCTGATTTCCATACCGATATCTTTTGTGTTGGCTGTCTGTTGTATTGGGAGTCCATCCGAGGTCATATCCTTCCAACCACCCATAAGGACCATAATCGATGGTTAGCCCTAGAATAGACATATTATCTGTATTCATCACTCCATGAACAAAGCCTACACGTTGCCAGTGAATAATCATCTCCAAGGTTTTTTCAGTAACCTCTTGAAAGAATTTTAAATACACTTCTTTACAGGGATTTCCCAAATGAGAGAAATGATGATCGATGGTGTAATCTGTTAGGATTTTTAAATGTTTGATATCATTTCTGGCAGCAAAGATTTCAAAATTCCCAAAGCGTAAAAATGACTTGGCTACTCTAGAAACAATAGCGCCAGGTTCATGGGCAGGATTTCCGTTATACATAACATCTCTTAAAACCTGATCGCCGGTTAAGGATAAAGACAAAGCTCTTGTGGTAGGAATCCCTAGATGGTACATTGCTTCGCTACACAAATATTCGCGAATCGAAGATCGCAAGACTGCCAAGCCGTCGGCAGATCTTGAGTAGGGAGTAGGTCCTGCTCCTTTGAGCTGAATAGCCCACTGGTTAATTTCACCTAAATTGATGGCTCTACCATCTCCTAATTGCCCCGCCCAGTGACCAAATTGATGACCTGCATAACACATGGCAAAGGGTTTTGAATTTTTAAGCACAGAATTTCCAGTTACAATATTTAGAAACTCTTTAGATTGGATTTCCTCATCAGAAAACCCTAATAGCCGTTGCATTTCATCAGATACATGAAGGAGGCTAGGGTTGGATGTTTTGATTGGCGTTACCCATGAATAAACAGCTTCAATAACCTGCCGTCTGGTATTTTCTAGAGTTGGATCGGCAGGTAATTGATCTGTAAATCGATTGGTTATTTGTGCTTTCAGTTGCAAAAGATTTCTATTGGGTTCTTACTGTTTTTGAGGAGATATTAACAAATCTGAATACAGCTGTCGAAGCTTTTTCAATTTTGGAGTGATGACAAAACTACAATACCCAGATTGGCTATTTTTTTTGTAGTACTCTTGATGTTCTTTTTCTGCCTCATAAAAAATAGGTAAAGGACTAACTTCCGTTACAATAGTTTCCTCAAAACTAGATGCTAGTTCATTAAGAACAAGGCGTGCCGTTTCTTGTTGTTGTGGGCTATGGAAAAAAATAACAGACCTATATTGTGTTCCTCTGTCTGCTCCTTGACGATTGAGTTGAGTAGGGTCGTGAGTTGTCATAAAGATGATTAAAATGGTGTGATATGAAATAATATCGGCATCATAGGTTACCTGAATCACTTCTGCATGTCCTGAAAGACCCGAACATACTTCTCGATAAGTTGGTCTGCCTGGCAAAGTACCACCAGCATATCCTGAGACCACTTTTTTAATTCCATTTACTTCCAGAAAAACAGCTTCGGTACACCAAAAGCATCCCCCACCAAAAGTGGCTGTTTTTAAATTACTCATTCGTAGTTGTTTTTAATTTCATAGAGGCAGAATTGATACAGTATCTAAGTCCACTTGGCTTGGGGCCATCAGGAAAAACATGGCCTAAATGACCATCACAGACATTACATAGCACTTCTACTCTAACCATTCCATAGGATTGATCTTTTATATATTTGATTGCATTTTTATTGATGGGTTGGGTAAAACTAGGCCAACCAGAACTAGAATTAAATTTTATGGTCGAGTCAAATAAGTCAGCATCACAGCAGACACATTGATATACTCCTAGATCAAAAATAGAACAAAGCTGTCCGGTGTGAGGTCTTTCGGTTCCTTTTAATCGACTGATTTTAAACTGTTCTGGAGTTAACACCTCACGCCATTCGTCTTCTGTTTTTTCAACTCTTTTTTTGGGAGTTGGGTTTCCATTCACTGAAAAGTGAATGATATCTTTCCATATAATCATGACTCTAATTTTTTATAAAATTACTGAAATAGTATGAGATTATAGAAGATCTCTAATGAGTTTTTAGCACGATGTACACCCATCTATTTTTGTCTAAAATAAATTGTAATGGGAACACCTGAGAAATTATAATGTTCTCTTAATTGATTTTCTACATATCGCTTATAAGGGTCTCTTACATATTGAGGGAGGTTTGAGAAAAAAGCAAATTGAGGTGTTTGAGTTGGCAATTGCATACAATATTTAATTTTCACAAATTTCCCTTTTGTAGCAGGCGGTGAGTTTTGTTGAACAATCGCTAGCATGGTTTCATTTAACTTGCTAGTAGGAATTCTTCTTTTTCTATTCTCAAACACTTCTACAGCGGTTTCAATTGCTTTTAAAAGGCGTTGTTTTGTGAGTACGGAGGTGAAAATAATTGGAACGTCCGAAAAAGGAGCAATCTGACGACGAATCTCTGCCTCAAAATCGCGCATGGTATTGGTTTCTTTTTCAATAAGATCCCATTTGTTGATTAGGACAACGACCCCTTTTCTGTTTTTTTCTGCCAGCCAAAAAATGTTTTGGTCTTGACTTTCAAAACCTCGAGTGGCATCAACCATTAAGATAACAACATCGGCGTATTCGATGGTTCTCACAGCCCTCATCACAGAGTAAAATTCTAGATCTTCTTTTACTTTTGATTTCTTTCGGATCCCAGCAGTATCTACTAAGTTAAAATCAAAGCCAAAACGATTGTATTTGGTATCAATAGAATCTCTTGTTGTACCTGCAATATCGGTTACAATATTTCGATCTTCTCCAATTAAGGCATTAATAAAAGAAGATTTACCGGCATTGGGTCTTCCAACAACAGCAAAACGGGGCAATTCTTGTTTTTCTAAATCGATTCCTTCAGGTACTGGCATTGTAGCCACAATGGCATCTAAAATATCACCAGTACCACTTCCGTTAATCGATGAGATAGTATAGTAATCTCCAAGCCCTAGATTGTAAAATTCTACAGCATCGGCTTCTCTCATCGCATTGTCTACTTTATTAACGGCGATAAAAATAGGTTTTTTTACTTTCCTTAAGAGCTTTGCAACTTCTGCATCCATGGGGGTAATTCCCTCTTCTACATCCACCACAAAAATAATGATATCTGATTCTTCTATGGCAAGCTGAACCTGCTTTCTTATTTCACCTTCAAAGATATCATCGGATCCAATAATATACCCACCTGTATCAATAACAGAAAATTCTTTTCCATTCCAATCAGATTTTCCATAATGTCGATCACGGGTAACACCACTTACAGAATCTACAATCGCTTCACGTCGTTGAACTAAACGATTAAAAAGAGTTGATTTTCCTACATTGGGTCTTCCTACAATGGCAACAATACTATTCATGAAAGTAAATTTTTTGCAAAGATACTACTTTAGAGAAGACAAGTTAGAAGATTTCTATGAGTTTAAGATCATTTTTGGGTGTAGCCAAAACGTTTTAATTCTTTGTCATTAGAACGCCAGTTTTTATTCACCTTTACATATAATTCGATGAATATTTTTTTACCAAAGAAAAACTCTAGGTCTTTTCTTGCTTCTGCTCCAATTCTTTTGATGGCTTTTCCTTTATGTCCAATAATAATTCCTTTCTGGGTATCTCTTTCTACCATAATCAGGGATCGAATTCTAATGATAGTCTCTTCTTCTATAAAACTTTCAGTTTCAACTTCAACAGCATAAGGGATTTCTTTTTTGTAATGTGTTAAAATCTTTTCTCGTATTTTTTCATTCACAAAGAAGCGTTCTGGTTTGTCAGTCAGCTGATCTTTTGGATAAAATGCTGGAGATTCGGGTAGTAATTCTATAATTTTATAAAAAACAGCTTCTATATTAAATTTTTCCAATGCAGAGATCACATACACAAAAGAGTTAGGGACTTTTTCTCTCCAATAGCTTATTTTTTCTTCGACGATTTCGGGAGTTGATGTATCAATTTTATTTAACAGAAGAACCACGGGAGTTTTGCTGTTAATAATTCTACGAAAGAAATCTTCGTTTTTAAGTTCCTTTTCTCCAATTTCTATCATATAAATTAAAACATCTGCATCGTCAAAGGCGGCTTTTACAAAATCCATCATAGATTCTTGCAATTGATAGGCTGGTTTTAAAATCCCTGGGGTGTCTGAAAAGACAATCTGATAATCATCTCCATTAACAATTCCTAGAATACGATGTCTCGTTGTTTGAGCTTTGGAGGTAATGATAGAAAGTTTTTCACCAACCAATGCGTTCATTAGGGTTGATTTTCCAACATTCGGATTACCTATAATATTTACAAAACCTGCTTTATGTGTCATAGGGCAAAGATAAATTGTTTTTTAAAATGGAGTTTTAGAATTCGTAGAAAGTTGTATATCAATCCCCTGTCTCATAAGAATAAAATTCTAATGTTTGTTTGGATGTTGAGGTTTTTTTGGCGTATCTTTGTCTTCCAAATCGCGGGATAGAGCAGTAGGCAGCTCGTCGGGCTCATAACCCGAAGGTCGT
>JBELHH010000008.1:0-90080 GCA_042091515.1 Flavobacterium sp.
TTTACCTGGTTTCACTACAGCCGAACTGTACTTGCTTTCTGTTGCACTTGTCCTCGATTTACATCGGACGGATGTTATCCGCTATGCTACTCTTTGGTGTCCGGACTTTCCTCTTAATTTAATACTTCTTGTTAACTGCAAAAGTACTTCTATTGCCATTCGTTAAAAATAATTAAAAATAAGCGATAAGATAGATCTGCTTTCAGTTGCCAAAAATACAATCTTATATGGTATAAAAAAACCCACTCAATAAATTGAGTGGGAAAATTGCTATGAAAAAGAAAGTTGTTGTTAAACAACAACACTCAAAATTAATCTATTATTTCTTTATGACAATGATTTTCTTGTTAATTTTTTTAAGAAAACATATCTTTTACTTTTTCAAAAAATGATTTGTCAGATTTTTTAGGAGATGGTGTAAAGTTTTCATCATCTTTCATTTTTTCAAAAAACTGTCGTTGTTCTTTTGTTAATTCTTGAGGTGTCCATACATTAATATGAATCATAAAATCACCTGTACCATATCTTTCTATACTAGGAAGCCCTTTTCCTTTTAATCGTAAAATTTTTCCAGATTGTGTTCCTGACTCGATCTTAATTTTAACTTTCCCTGAAACCGTTTCAATTTCTTTACTTATTCCTAAAATTGCTTCCGAGAGATTAATGTATAAATCATAATGAACATTAGTTCCTTCTCTTTTTAGTGTTTCGTGTTGAATTTCTTCAATTAAGACCAATAAATCCCCAGATATTGAATTTTTACCTGGAGCTTCATTTCCTTTTCCTCCAACTTTTAACTGAACACCTTCTGAAACACCAGGAGGGATATTAATAGAAACTGTTTCTTCTTCAATAACCATTCCTTGCGCATCTGATCCATTAGGTTTGCTTGAAATAATTTGACCAGTTCCTTGGCAGGTACTACAAGTAGTCGCTGTTTGCATTCTCCCTAGAATGGTATTCGTTACTCGCATTTGCTGACCTGATCCATTACAAGTACCACATGTTTTATAGGTAACACCTGACGCTTTTACTTTTCTTCGAACTTTAACTTTTTTCTCAACACCTTTGGCAATTTCTTCAATGGTTAATTTTACACGAATTCGCATATTTGACCCCTTTACTCTTGCTTGCTCTTGGCCACCTCCAAAACCACCAAATCCACCACCAAAAATATCTCCAAATTGACTAAAAATATCTTCCATATTCATTCCGCCTCCGCTGAAACCTCCTCCACCTTGGGGTCCCTCAAAGGCTGCATGCCCATATTGGTCGTATCTTGCTTTTTTATTAGGGTCACTCAATACTTCATAGGCCTCTGCAGCTTCTTTAAACTTTCCTTCGGCTGTTGCATCGTCTGGGTTTTTATCTGGGTGGTATTTAATAGCCATCTTACGGTATGCTTTTTTTATTTCTGATGCACTCGCAGATTTGCTAATCCCTAATGTTTGGTAGTAGTCTTGTTTTGCCATTCTATTTTAATTATTTACTATCGGTAATTAAATACCAGTAATTGTATTTCGTTATTAATAATTTATGATTGTCCGATAATAACTTTCGGGTATCGAATAATTTTATCACCTAATTTATACCCTTTTTCTATGGCATCGATTACTTTTCCTTTCAAATCATCAGATGGTGCAGGAATTTGAGTAATCGCTTCATGAATTTCAGCATCAAAATCGTCACCTTGTTTCACTTCTACCTCGGTTAATCCTTTTTGAAGTAAGGTATTTTTGAATTTATCATTAATTAATTGCATTCCTTTTAATAACTCTTTATCCTTAACTTTTTTTATTTCCGTTAAACCTCTGTCAAAATCATCCATGATTGGCAGTAAAGATGTCATGAGGTCTTGACTGGCAGTTTTAAATAATTCTATTCGTTCTTTGGAAGTTCTTTTTTTATAATTTTCAAACTCAGCAAACAATCGTAAATATTTATCTTTTTCTTTCTGAATCATTTCTTCAGAACTGGGCTCAGACACCTCAACTTCTTGATTTTCAATATTTTGAGAATCATTCTCGGTATTAGTTACTTCTTCCTGTTGTGTGGTTTTTTTAGTACTCATTTTATATTTAGTTAAAATGTTTACATTTTATAGTCAATAATTTTGCCAATAAAAAAATAGTGCCAAACTGACACTATTCAAATGATATAGAATAAAAGATTTAGTGATTTATTCTTTCTATTTTAGCTCCAATAGATCGCAAACGATTTTCTATATCTTCATATCCTCTATCTATTTGTTCGATATTATCAATGATACTGGTACCTTTTGCCGATAATGCTGCAATTAATAACGATATCCCAGCTCTAATATCTGGTGAAGTCATCTTAGTGGCTTTAAGTTGTGATTGATGATTATGACCAATCACTGTTGCTCTGTGAGGGTCACATAAAATTACTTTCGCCCCCATATCTATTAATTTGTCAACAAAAAACAAACGGCTTTCAAACATCTTTTGGTGAATTAAAACAGTTCCTTTAGCTTGAGTCGCAACTACTAAAACAATACTTAATAAATCTGGAGTAAATCCTGGCCATGGAGCATCCGATACAGTTAATACTGAGCCATCGATATAATTTTTAATTTCATAGTTTTCTTGAGAAGGAATAAAAATATCGTCATTAATTTTTTCTAATTGGATACCTAACTTTTTAAAGACAGCTGGTATTTGTCCTAGATCTTTCCAACTCACATTTTTTATAGTTAATTCAGATTGCGTCATCGCAGCCATACCAATCCAGCTTCCAATTTCTATCATATCTGGCAATACGGTATGTGTACAGCCCCCTAAAGATGAAACACCTTTTATGACTAATAAATTAGAACCAACACCACTAATGTTAGCTCCCATACTGTTTAGCATCTTAGAAAGTTGTTGTATGTAGGGTTCACAGGCAGCATTGTAGATGGTTGTTGTACCATTAGCTAATACGGAGGCCATAATAATATTGGCCGTACCAGTTACTGATGCTTCATCTAATAACATTTCTGTACCCGTTAATCCTTCTGGTGCCTCTACACCATAAAAATATTCTTCTTTATTGTATCGAAACGAGGCTCCTAAGCGAATAAAACCCTCAAAGTGGGTATCTAATCTTCTTCTCCCTATTTTATCTCCACCTGGTCTAGGAATATATCCTTTTCCAAAACGGGCTAATAAAGGGCCAACAATCATAATAGACCCTCGTAATGAGCTTCCGTCTTTTTTAAATTCTGGTGATTCTAAATATTCTAAATTGATTTTATCTGCTTTAAAAGTATAAGAGTTTCTACTTAATTTTTTGATTGTAACACCCAGTTCTCCAAGAATAAAAAGTAGTTTGTTAATATCTATGATATCAGGAATATTATGGATGGTTATTTGTTTTGGTGTTAATAAAACAGCACATAGAATCTGAAGAGCTTCATTTTTGGCTCCTTGAGGTGTTATGGTACCATTTAATTTGTGACCGCCTTCTATCTTAAATGAAGCCATATTATCTTTTTCTATTTTTGTGTTGGTAATTTTTACCTTTACTATTTTTATAGTTCGATCCTCCTTGTCCTTGAGAATTTCTTTTCTTTAGTAGATGTTTACTTTCTGACAATGACTCCTGAGAGTTTCTAATATCAATTTTCCCATCAGAAAGTTCAAATAGATGTAAAAATATAACATCGTCTTCTACGGTATCTTTATTCCAATTTAAAAAACATTTTTTCATATGATTTGCAATAGTAAAGATCAAAGCGTCTTTCATATCTCCTTGATCCCACGATAAAACCGTATCTATCATAATCTGAATATTATTACCATAAAAACGATACTTATTGGCAGACTTTGGATATGGTAGTGGTTCAGGTTTTTCTTGTAGCTCTTCTTTTGAAGGGGTTTCATAAGGAGAATCTGCATCTAGTTTAAAATCTGACATAATATACAACTGATCCCAAAGTTTATGTTTAAAGTCTGGTACATCTCGTAAATGAGGTTGTAAATTACCCATGACATCTACAATTGCAAGTGCCATTTTATTTCGTTCTTCTTTTGTTTGAAGAGCAATACAGTGATCCACTAATTTTTGAATATGACGTCCATATTCTGGGATTATTAAATGGGGTCTTTCTGCATTGTATTCTAAATCGTAGTTTGTCATATAATTAAGATCTTGTAAATCGTTCTATGTTGCAAATTAAGTATTTATTTTTGGTTTGACTTCACAAATCGTCAACCAATAACCTTCAATTTTGCAAATTGAAGTAATAGTTTCTTTTTTCCTACCGTTCCAAACTGAATTTCTGCTTTTTTATTTGCACCTGTTCCTTCTAAATTTAAAACTTCACCTCTACCAAATCGATTGTGTTCTACAATATTTCCAAGAACAATGGTATCATCAAATAAGTTTGCTTTAGAAAATGTATGAGAAACCTTTTTCAAATTTTTAGGAGGATTGGAAGTTCTTATAGTATTTTTTTCTATTTTTTTTCTTTGAATCGGTTTTTGAAAACGAATTTTTTTCGGTGCATCTCCAAAAATATCTTGATCAACAAATCTATTAATTGAGGGTTCTACTCTTTTCGGGGTAATATATTCTAAAAACTGCTCATCTATTTCTTCTAAAAAACGACTAGGCTCACAATCAATTAATTTTCCCCAACGATATCGTGTTTTGGTATATGTTAAATAGGCTACTTTTTCTGCACGAGTCAGAGCCACATAAAATAATCTACGCTCCTCCTCTAATTCAGATCGTGTATTCATACTCATAGCCGAAGGAAACAAGTTTTCTTCTAGCCCAACAATATAAACATACCCATATTCTAGTCCTTTAGATTGATGAATACTCATTAATGAAACTTTAGGTTTATCATCTTTTTTCTCAGAATCAAGATCAGTAGCCAACGCTACTTCCTCTAAAAATGATGTTAAAGAAGCATCTTCACCGGTTTCTATTTTATCTGTGATAAAATCTTTAACACCATTAAGTAGTTCTTGAACATTTTCTACTTTACTAATGGCTTCTGGTGTTCCTTCTTTCTCTAACTCTTTAATTAGTTGTGTTTGCTTTATGACCAATTCTGTAATTTCAAAAGCATTCATTTTCTGAACATCGATTTGAAGTCGTAAAATCATATTCAAAAAATTGGTAAGTTTTGTTTTTGTTCCTGTGTTTATTTTTAAATTAATATTATCTAGATGCTTTATAATCTCAAAAATTGATTTTTTATAATGGTTGGCAGCAATTGTTAATTTATCAATTGTTGTAGCTCCAATACCTCTAGCGGGATAATTAATGATTCTTTTTAATGCTTCTTCATCATTAGGATTCACTAACATTCTTAGATAAGATAATAAATCTTTAATCTCTTTACGTCCATAAAAAGAAATTCCTCCATAAATTTTATATCCAATATTTTTTTTTCGTAATGCATCTTCTATTGCTCTCGATTGAGAGTTTGTTCTGTATAGTACTGCAAATTGATCATTTTGAAGTTGAAAATTCATTTTTTGATCAAAAATTGATTGTGCAACAAACCTCCCTTCTTCTCCATCTGAAATTGTACACATAACTTTAATGCGTTCTCCAGCGACATTCGACGTCCAGACTTCTTTATCTAATTTTGTCTTATTTTTTTCTATGACAGAATTTGCAGCATTCACAATATTTTTAGTAGAACGATAATTCTGTTCTAACTTAAATATTTTTGTGTCTGGATAGTCTTTCTGGAAACTTAAAATATTTTGAATATTAGCTCCTCGAAAACTATAAATACTTTGAGAATCATCTCCTACTACACAAATATTTTGAAAACGATCTGCTAAGGCCTTTACAATAATATATTGTGAATGATTGGTATCTTGATACTCATCTACCATAATATAACGAAAACGATCTTGATATTTTGCCAGTACTTCAGGAAAACGAGCTAATAATTCATTCGTTCTTAGCAATAAATCATCAAAATCCATGGCTCCAGATTTAAAGCATCGTTCTACATATTCTTTGTAAATATCTCCAACTTTTGGTCTGCTTGCCATTAAATCTGCTTCTTGCAAATCTGAATTATTAAAATATGCTCGAACTGTAATTAAACTATTTTTAAAAGATGAAATACGATTTAACAGTTGTTTTGCTTTATAGCGTTCTTTGTCTAATTCCATTTCTTTTATAATGGAACTAATTAAACGAACAGAATCTTGAGTGTCATAAATAGTAAAGTTTGAAGGATATCCTAATTTATCAGCTTCCGATCGTAAGATTCTGGCAAACACTGAATGAAATGTCCCCATCCATAAATTTTTAGACTCACTAATTCCTACTACTGCGGCTATTCTATCTTTCATCTCACGGGCCGCTTTATTGGTAAATGTGAGCGATAAGATATTAAAAGCATCTATACCCTGTTGCATAAGATGAGCAATACGGTACGTTAATACACGTGTTTTTCCAGAACCTGCCCCAGCGATTATAATCATAGGACCTTCTTTCTGAATGACAGCTTCTTTTTGAGCTGGGTTTAAAGAATCTAAATAGTTTGTCAAGATATCAAAATAGTATGCATCAAAAATACCATTATAGGCCGATTGAAACAAGGAAATTTATTGACAATTTTGAATACTTATTAAGGGTAAAAACAACTATTTTTAATTTAGAGATTATAATAATTTATAAAACTTTATGAAAAATATTAATTAGTAGATTAAAAAAAATTGATGTTCTGGAGTTAAGTTAATGATTCTTGGACCGATCTCAATAAATCATACTCTTTTTTGATAGGTAATTCAAATCCTTTATTTTTGAGCTATGGAAAAAAATATTTTAGAAGGAATCGGTTATGCTATTCCTGCCTTAGTTACTGGAGTTGTTGCTTATTTTGTGATGAGCGGATTGAGAAAACAAGAGACTAGTGAAAAGAAAATAGAAGTATTAGCTCAAAAGAAAAAAGAATCTTTGCCAATTCGTTTACAAGCCTATGAGCGCATGTTATTATTCTGTGATCGAATTAATCCAATTAAAATGTTACTCCGTATAAAACCTATAGGCACTCAAACAGAAGCATATTTACAATTATTACTTGCCAATATAGAACAAGAATTTGAACATAATATGGTGCAACAACTTTACATAAAAGATGAATGCTGGAAAGTGATTATAGCATCAAAAGTTGCTACGATTAACCAATTAAAAAAAGTAGCAAATCAATCTAATTCTGCTGAGAATTTTAGAGAAAATGTCTTCTCAGAATTCACTAAAAAAAATCCACCTACCGATACCGCTATTACTTTTTTGAAGAGCGACGTAAAAAAAATGATTTAAAACGCAATTCTTACTCCTATTTTATAATTTCTTCCTCTGGTATTAAAACCAATAGTCTCCTGGTAATCCTCGTTTAACACATTTGTAATTGAACCAAAAAATAATAATTTCCCTTTCAATAATTTATAGGTTGTATTAACATCTAAGATGCTATACGATGGTAAGATAACATCTTGACCTGCTTCACCAAAACTCCCATAAAGATCAAATAACGTTCTTTGACCTACATTTTTAAATACAGAAGAAATAGTAACGTATTCAGAAACCTTTGTCTGAATAGAAGCCGTTAGTTTATTAGAAGGAATATAATCTATGTCTCTATTTTTATCTAAATATGTATAGCCTAAATTGATATTTGTATGATCTAAAACTAGATAGGATATTGTTGCTTCTAGACCACTAATATTAATTTCATCAGGAGCATTTGCATAGACTCCATATGGAGGGGTCGATAGGTTTTGAAAAATTACTTTATTGTTTTCAACTCTTCTAAAATATACAAAATTTACTTGTAGTTTATCTCCAAACTTCGATTCTGTACCAAACTCAACAGATGTGTTAGTCTCTGGCGATAAACTAGTAACACCATAATCAGAAAACAATTGATATAAACTAGGCGCTATAAACGCTGAACTGTAGGAAGAAATTAATTTTATAGTAGCATTTTTAGAGTTAACAATATTAAAAGCACTATTGGTGTCATAAACAAAATTATTTCCATAAATACTATGGATATTCAAACGACCTCCTAGAGTTATACTTAAACCAAAATCACTAATGTATATGGCTGAAATATATGGGTCTATAACATTAAAATTTGCAATACTTGGATCAATATTACCAAAGTCTGAAATCGTTTCATTATCATGCTTTTGGAAATTAATTCCTGTAACTAATTGAACATTAGCATTCAATTCATTTTTGTTGACTAAGTCTAAATTAATACTAGTCCCTTTATAGTTAAACGTATTAATACCTCCAGAAAAAGAATTAAAACTATCAAATGATCTATCCAAATAATTTACTGAAGCATTCATAAATATTTCCCCCTGTTTATATTTTAGGTAAGGTTTAATTCCAACTCTAAGTTGATCTTGTTTTCCTGAGTTGACTTGAGAATCATTATAGGCACCAGCATCATAGGTGTAATTAAATTCATCATAATTTATCATAGCGTCTATATGAAACTGCTTATGAATAGCATACCCAAGTTTTAAGAATCCATTGTTACTTGTAAATGTATCTTCTTCAAAAGGGATATCAGTTTTACTTTTTGCTGAGGAAATTCCATCGATTCCAGACATACTAAAACTGGTATTATATTGGAATTTATTTAAAGTTCCACGAATAGAAACTGCCTGATATTTGTCTTGAAGTGTAACTAAATTATTGTTTGATGTTTTATTGGTTCCTAGGCCAACTTCATAGGTTCCAGAAATAATCTTTTTAGATGTCTTTTTTAAAATAATATTAATTACCCCTGTTCCTGCTCCTGAACCATATAATGAACTTGATGCTCCTTTTAAAACCTCTATTGACTTGATTTGATTTAAAGAGAGCAACCTTAAATCATAGGATTGTTCTATCCCAGTTGGATCGGATAGTGGAATTCCATCGATTAAAATTAACACTTGTCTACTCCTGCCTCCTCTTATATATATATTTCTAGGCTCACCTGGATTAGAATTAACTCCTCTAATTTCTACTCCTGGTAACATATTAATAAGTTCAAAAACTGAGGCTCCTAGGTGTTTTTGAATCTCATTTTGATCAATTTTATAGATAACTTTTCCTGTATTTTCTTTTTTTAATTCAAATTTTGTTGCTGATAGTACAATCTCATCTAAATTTTCTATAGTTTTTTGAGAATATAATTGATAGTTACAAAGTATAATAGTGATGACACCAATTAATAGATTATAATTTTTCATACTTATTATTTTATTTATTAAAAATAAAAATCTTAAAATTATTGTGCAGCCTTTCTTAGATAGCACACAAACTTTTATCCCGAAAGTTCTCTACTGATGATTTGAGGCAGGTATCCTGACTTGATTGAGACTATTATACCTTCCCAGTAAATGCCAGTGGTAATAAGAAATAATAGCTTCTCAAAAATGAGATATTAAAACGAGTTTAATACAAACTTACAGTTGCGGGAACAGTCTTGGATTTTAACCAAATTCCCTTTTAATTCCCTATCAATGATATTGAAAAGAAAACCAAAAATCATTCAAATTTATACTATTTTTTTTAAAACAAATTAAATTTAAAAAACTATTTTGTAATTTTGTGATACTCAATTTTTCTCTAATGAAAACAAGGTTATATTATAGCTTCTTATTACTCTTTTTTTATCATTGCACACCCTCCTTACAAAAAGATTCTAAAAATCAACAGCCTATTTCGAAGAGCGAAATTAATTATGCTAAAGGTTTTGATATTCAAAGTTTTAATAGCTTTAAGAAATTAATTATTAAATCATCTTCTACAGATTCAAATGATATTTTAGAATATATTTTGATCTCTAAAGCCACCCCAGAAATAAAAGGCTTAGGTGCTACAATGGTTAACGTTCCTATTCAAAAAATTGTGGTAAGTTCAACTACTCATATACCAATGTTAGAACTATTAGGAGTTGAAAATTCTTTAGTTGGTTTTCAAAATACTGATTATATTTCATCGAGTAAAACTCGAAAAATAATAGATCTTGGCTTAGTGAAAGAATTAGGAAAAGAAGCATCAATGAATACAGAAGTTCTTTTTGATTTAGCCCCCGATGTTGTCATAGGTTTTAGCATGAATAATATTAATAAGACTTATCAAGTCATAAAAAAACATGGAATTCCTGTAATTATTAATAATGACTGGCTTGAGGAAACTCCATTAGGAAGAGCTGAATGGATTAAATTTTTCGGGGTATTATTTAATAAAGAAAAAGAAGCAGATCATATTTTTAGAAAAATAGAAGCAGACTATTTGGAAGCTAAAACGATTGCTGATAAAACAATCAAGCAGCCTACGATACTCTCTGGAGCCATTATGAGTAATGATATTTGGAGCGTTCCTGCTGGTGAGAGTTTTGTAGCACAATTCTTAATGGATGCCAATGTAAATTATCTTTGGAAAGAATCGAAAGGAAAAGGAAGCCTTCCCTTAAGTTTTGAAAGTGTATTTGATAAAGCTCAATATGCTGATTATTGGATTTCTCCTGGATATTTTTCTTCAAAAAAACAACTCCTAGAAAATAATACTCATTATAAAAGATTTGCTGCTTTTATAAATAATCAGATTTATACGGCTTCTACAAAAAAAGGAACTACTGGAGGCGTTATTTATTATGAATTAGGTCCTATTAGACCCGATTTAATTTTAAAAGATATTATTAAAATAACCCACCCAAAACTATTACCCGATTATCAATTGACTTTCTTTGAGAAAATGAAATAATAAGGTTGTTATTTTTTCTTTTCTAAAGCAGATTCTCTTAAGTATAAATATAATGGAAAAGTAAAGGCTACAGCAATTAAAAACGTTAAAGGAATTAATACCCACCATGATTTTATTTTTAATTTTCTGGCATCTGGAATATACCAAACAAAAAAAGTTAATACAACAATTGTTAAATCAGCACCAAATGATTTTCCTGCAAAATTAGATTGAGCTAATTCAAAAAAATGTATGAATGATGCTTCGCTATAGGTGTTAAAATACTGAATATTATAGTACCAAGTATAACAGATTCCAAATAAAGAGATAAGTAGATATAGGTGTTTTCTTTTCATTAGAATTCTTTAAAACATGGTAATTTGTCCATCATCATTAGTTTTACCCTCTTCTTTAGTAAGAAGGTTTTGGGGATTTGTGACAGTCGATTGCTTGGTAGGATCAATAAGTTCTTCTTCAATAACTTCTACTTCTTCTACAGCAGTTTCTTCTGGCTTTTGGTAAGGTAAGGGTTCTAACAGGTTAACTTGCTTAATTTTATCTGTAGTCAGTTGATTCCCTTGTGCTTTGATTCCTTTAACAGAAATAAAATCCTCAAAATTAACTTCTCTATTTTCTAAAGATCTTTTTGAGAATACAACCTCTGCAATCGGTCTATAATCTAGGGCAATAATTTCTAACTGTGATTTTGGATGTTCAGAGATAAATATCTCTTCTTTGTCTTCTGTTTCTACTAGAAAACGTTTTATATAGTATCGTTCTTTTGAGCCATCAAAATAGATTATAGAGATTGGTTTTTTAGATTCCCATTTTTCAAGAACAATCATATCGTCTTCAAAATGCATTTGCAGATCTGGTGTAACCGCTTTTATCTTTCCTGATTGACTGGCAATTAAAACTTTATCTTCTGCTTTAAATTCGCCAAGCAATTCACCTCTACCATCAACATTCAAACGTTGTACAGTATCATCAAACCAAATTTTACGAGGTTTTAATGTAGAAACTCCTGCTAATTTAAACTCTACTTTTCGAATGGCAAATTTTGTAATTGTATTTCCTCTAACTCCTCTACTTTTTATTGCTAAATCGGCAAAATCAAGATCCCATTTTAATTTTTTAACACTTCCTACCGTTCGTAAAAAAATAGTAACTACTTCTGCTTCTCCATTTGGATTGGCAGTAAAATAATGAACTAAAGAATTTGATTTTCCAGGAGTGAGATCATAAACTTTATCTCGAGTTACTCCCGTGACAGAAAAACGCTTCATATAACTCGTACCACCTTTACCGTCTCTATACATCATATTGTAAACAGTTCTGGTATCTTTCTTTTTAAAAATTGCTACATGGATAATATCTTTACCAACAAATGTCTTGGAAGCCACTTTAGTAACCATCATTTTACCATCTTTTCTAAAAACAATGACATCGTCAATATCTGCACAATCTGTTATATATTCATCTTTACGTAAAGACGTTCCAATAAAGCCTTCGGTTCGATTAACATAAAGTTTTGTATTTCTAATAACAACTTTAGTTGCAACAATATCATGAAAACTTCTAATTTCAGTTTTACGTTGTTTGTCTTTTCCGTAGGTGTCTTTTAATCGTTTAAAATAATCAATCGCATAGGTAATTAGGTTCTCTAAATATTTTTTAACCTGAGAAATCTTATCTTCTAGACTTTCTATGAATTGGGTAGCTTTATCAATATCAAATTTAGAAATCTTCTTAATCCTAATGTCTGTTAATCGAACAATATCCTCTTCTGTAACAGGTCTTTTAAGATGTTTTATATGAGGTTGTAGGCCTTTGTCGATTGCTTTAATCACTCCTTCCCAAGTCTCTTCTTCTTCAATATCGCGATAAATTCTATTTTCAATAAAAATTCGTTCTAAAGAAGCAAAATGCCATTGTTCTTCTAATTCATATAATTGTATTTCTAATTCTCTTTTTAGTAGATGAACTGTATAATCTGTTGAGGTTTTTAGCATTTCTTTTACCCCAATAAATCTAGGTTTGTGATTGTCAATAATACAACAAAGAGGAGAAATAGAATTTTCACAGTTTGTGAAAGCAAACAAAGCATCAATGGTTTTATCGGGAGATATATTTGGCGGCAAGTGAACTAAAATTTCTACATTTGAAGCAGTATTATCTTCTATTTTCTTAATTTTTATTTTCCCTTTTTCATTTGCCTTTACGATACTATCAATCAAAGAGGAAGTTGTAGTCCCAAAGGGAATTTCTGTAATTACCAATGTTTTTTTATCAACCTGTGAAATTTTAGCACGAACACGAACTTTCCCCCCTCTTTTACCATCATTATAAGTAGAAAAATCTGCAATCCCTCCTGTTAAAAAATCTGGTAAAATAGAAAAACTTCTTCCCTTTAGATATTTAATAGAAGCTTCAATTAATTCTATAAAATTATGTGGCAATATTTTAGTAGATAATCCTACTGCAATTCCTTCTGCCCCTTGTGCTAATAACAATGGAAATTTAACCGGCAAATTGACAGGTTCCTTTTTACGTCCATCATATGACGCTTGCCACTCTGTGGTTTTAGGATTAAAGACAACATCTAAAGCAAATTTAGACAAGCGCGCTTCTATATAACGAGAAGCAGCAGCGCGGTCTCCAGTAAGAATATTCCCCCAATTTCCTTGCATGTCTATCAATAGTTCTTTTTGCCCTATCTGAACCATTGCATCAGCAATGGAAGCATCACCATGAGGGTGATACTGCATCGTATGACCGACAATATTGGCAACTTTATTATAGCGTCCGTCATCTAAATCCTTCATAGAATGCATGATTCGACGTTGCACTGGTTTTAATCCATCATTAATCCCAGGCACAGCTCTTTCTAAAATCACATAGGAAGCATAGTCTAAAAACCACTCCTTGTACATTCCAGTTACTCTCGTAATAGTTTCAGTATTTTCAATCATTTCTGATTGGTGAGCTAATTCTTCTTCAGAATTTTCTTGATCATTAATTTCTTCACTCATGAGTTATAATTCATCAACAATATCTAATTCAACTTTCAGATTTTCAATGATAAACTTTTGTCTATCTGGTGTATTTTTTCCCATATAAAATTGCAACATTTGATCAATCGACATTTCTTTATCTAACATTACTGGATCTAAACGAATATCGTCGCCAATAAAATGAACAAACTCATTAGGGGAGATTTCTCCCAATCCTTTAAATCGGGTGATTTCAGGTTTTCCTTTAAGTTTTTGTATGGCTTTTATTTTTTCTTCTTCGGAATAACAATAGTAGGTTTCTTTCTTATTTCTAACTCGAAATAATGGGGTTTCTAAAATATATAAATGTCCTTCTTTAATTAATTCTGGGAAAAACTGCAAAAAGAAAGTAATTAATAATAAACGAATATGCATTCCATCAACATCTGCATCTGTGGCTATTACAATATTATTATAACGAAGATCCTCTAATCCATCTTCGATATTTAAAGCTGCTTGCAATAGATTAAATTCTTCATTTTCGTAAACTATTTTTTTAGATAGTCCATAAGAATTTAGAGGTTTCCCTTTAAGACTAAAAACTGCTTGTGTATTTACATTTCTTGATTTGGTAATAGAACCAGAAGCAGAATCTCCCTCAGTAATAAATAAAGTTGTCTCTAAATGTGCCTCTTTTTTTATATCTCCTAGATGAATTCTACAATCTCGCAACTTCTTATTGTGTAAGCTAGCTTTCTTAGCTCTGTCTCTAGCTAATTTTCGAATTCCAGATAATTCTTTACGTTCTTTTTCCGCTTGTTGAATCTTTTTCTGAATACTTTCTGCTACTGCAGAATTTTTATGGAGGTAATTGTCTAATTGTGTTTTAAGAAAATCATTAATATAGGTTCTTACAGTAGGTAAATCACCACCCATTTCGGTAGAACCTAATTTAGTTTTTGTCTGACTTTCAAATACAGGCTCCATAACCTTAATAGCAATTGCTGATATAATGGATTTACGAATGTCTGAAGCTTCAAAATTCTTTTTATAAAACTCTCTAATTGTTCTTACCAAAGCTTCTCTAAACGCTGCTTGGTGAGTCCCCCCTTGGGTTGTATGTTGACCATTAACAAATGAATGGTATTCTTCTGAGTATTGTGTTTTACTATGAGTAATGGCGACTTCTATATCATTACCTTTCAAATGAATAATAGGGTATAACATATCATCTTGGTTATTATTATCCTCTAGTAAATCCTTTAGTCCATTTTCAGAAAAAAACTTTTCACCGTTAAAAACGATGGTTAGACCTGGGTTAAGATATACATAGTTTTTTAACATTTTTGCTACATACTCACTTCTGAATTTATAATTTTTAAAAATTGTTTCATCAGGTATAAAAGAAACTTTTGTCCCTTTTCTTCTGGAAGTTTCTTCCAAGAGCTTTTTGTTAATGAGAATTCCTTGTTCAAATTCTGCAGAAGCAGATTTATTATCTCTATTCGATTCGACTCTAAAAAAAGAAGACAAAGCATTTACAGCTTTTGTTCCTACCCCATTTAAACCAACCGATTTTTTAAACGCTTTAGAATCATACTTTCCTCCTGTATTCATTTTAGAAACAACATCAACTACTTTACCTAAAGGGATTCCTCGACCATAATCTCTTACCGAAACTTTATTTCCTTGAATCGAAATTTCAATCGTTTTACCAGCACCCATTACATACTCGTCGATTGAGTTATCTAAAACTTCTTTGAGTAAAATATAAATACCGTCATCTGCAGAAGAACCATCACCTAATTTTCCAATATACATTCCAGGACGCATTCTTATATGCTCTTTCCAATCTAGAGAACGTATATTATCTTCTGTATACTTAGTTTGTTCAACCATAAATCTTTTCTGCAGTTTTGAAGTCATTGCTAAAATAGAACTTATCATTAAAAATCAAAATGTAGAACAACATTAGTTATCAACAGATTTTCCACGATAAAAATTAGTAAATATTACACAAAAAAAAACTATATGTAATATTTTTAAACAAATCATATTTAGGTTACTTATTTTTATAATTTCGCAACTAAATAACAGATCATGGATAGAAAAAATTTACTTCATTTAACAGAAAAATATGGCTGCCCCTTGTATGTATATGATACTTCTAAAATTGCATCACAATACAATAGAATTACTCACGCTTTTAAAAGTGTAAATAATGTACAAATAAATTATGCTGTAAAAGCTTTATCTAATATTAATATACTAAGTTATTTTAAAAAATTAGGAGCAGGACTAGATACTGTATCGATACAAGAAGTAAAATTAGGATTAGCGTCTGGGATTGAACCTAAAAAAATTATATATACACCAAATGGGGTCTCTTTGGAGGAAATTGAAAAAGTGGCTCAAGAAGGGGTTCAAATTAATATTGATAATTTATCGATTTTGGAATTATTTGGACAGAAGTATCCAACTATTCCTGTATGCATAAGAATTAATCCACATATTATGGCGGGTGGTAATAGTAAGATCTCTGTAGGTCATATAGATTCTAAGTTTGGAATTTCTATTCATCAAGTACCCCATATCAAACGTGTGGTTAAAAATACTGGAATGCTTATTAACGGAATTCATATGCATACTGGTTCTGATATCTTAGACATAGATACATTTTTACGAGCAACTGAAATTCTATTTGATGTTGCTAAACAATTCAATACAATTGATTTTATTGACTTCGGCAGCGGGTTTAAAGTTCCCTACAAGGAGGCAGATATTTCAACAGATATTGAGCAGTTAGGAATTCAACTTTCTAAACGATTTAATACATTTTGCAAGAATTTTGGAAAAGAAATAACGCTCATGTTTGAACCTGGTAAATTCTTAGTTTCAGAAGCTGGATTTTTCTTAGCCAAAGTAAATGTTGTAAAACAAACAACTTCTACTGTTTTTGCAAGTATCGATAGTGGATTTAATCATTTGATTAGACCAATGATGTATAATTCTTATCATCATATAGAAAACTTATCAAACCCTTCTGGTAGAGATCGATATTATTCTGTTGTTGGCTATATTTGCGAAACAGATACCTTTGGTTCAAATAGAAGAATAAGTGAAATTTCTGAAGGTGATGTATTAGTTTTTCATAATGCTGGAGCTTATTGTTATTCGATGGCCTCAAACTATAATTCTCGTTTTAGACCTGCTGAAGTAATGATCTATGAAGATAAAGATTACCTCATTCGAAAAAGAGAGACATTTGATGATATCATAAAAAATCAAGAATTTGTTTTGATCTAATTTTAGTTGTTATTTTGTTTATATGATGATGAGAATAAAACAATCTACTTCTGAAGATATTGAAAGAATTAATGAAATTTTTAATGATGCAAAAAACCACCTAGCATCGTTACATATAGACCAATGGCAAAATGGATACCCCAATCGTCAGGAAATAAAAAAAGACATTTCTAACCACGAGAGCTATCTTGTATTGAATATTCATAATCAGATAGTTGCAACATTTATGTTTACTCTAAATGGAGAATCTACATATAAAATAATTAAGGGTAACTGGATTGTTAATGAATCAGAAAAGTATGGGGTTGTTCACCGGATTGCCATTGCCAAAGAACATCGTAAATCGGGAATTGCTACATTTATTTTCAATTCCTTACATCAAAAATTAAGAGATTTAAAGGTCAAAAGTTTAAAGATAGATACTCACCAAGATAATTATGAAATGCAATCGCTCGTTAAAAGATTAGGGTATCAATATTGTGGTATTATCTTTACAAATTATCAGGCAAAAAGATTGGCTTTTGAAAAGCTTATAAACTAAGTAGCTATTTAAATATTTTCGTTAATTTGGACTTCTTTAAATCTACTTATGAAAGTTTGTATTGCAGAAAAGCCAAGCGTTGCAAAAGAAATTGCTAAGATCCTAGGTGCCACAACTAAACGTGATGGTTTCTATGAAGGAAATGGCTACGCTGTAACTTATACTTTTGGGCATTTATGTACACTATTAGAACCAAAAGATTACAAACCTCATTGGAAAAGTTGGGATTTGAATAATTTACCCATGCTTCCCGAAAAGTTTCTTACCAAAGTTACCAGCAATACTGGTATTGAAAAACAATTTAAAATTATTAAACAATTATTTGATAAGGCAGAGGTGGTAATCAATTGTGGGGATGCCGGACAAGAGGGAGAGTTAATACAACGATGGGTAATCAATCAAGCAAAATATGTTGGTGAAGTAAAAAGATTGTGGATTTCGTCTTTAACAGAAGAAGCCATTAAAGAAGGGTTTAAGAATCTAGCATCTTCTAAAAAATATGATAACTTGTACTATGCCGGCTTTTCTAGAGCTATTGGAGATTGGTTATTGGGGTTAAACGCAACACGTCTATACACTGTTAAGTTTGGTGGTTACAAACAAGTATTATCTGTTGGAAGGGTTCAAACCCCAACTCTGGCAATGTTAGTTGATCGATATAAAGAAATTGAAAATTTCACTCCTCAACCATATTGGGAATTACAAACTACCTACAGAAATACCTTGTTTCACTATAAAGATGGACGCTTCACTAGCAAAGAAGATGGACAACATTTGGCTGAAAAAGTTAAAGTATCAGATTTTGAAATTGTCTCAATCACTAAAAAGAAAGGAAAAGAAACGGCTCCTAAATTATTTGACTTAACAGGATTACAAGTGTATTGTAATAACAAATTTGGTTTCTCTGCAGATGAAACCTTAAAAATCGTCCAGAAACTGTATGAAATGAAAGTAGTAACCTATCCTCGGGTAGATACTACCTTTCTACCCAATGATTTATATCCAAAAATATCAGGAATTCTCTCTAAACTTCACGCATATAGCTCCTTAACTCAAAATTTACTAGGAAAAAAAATAAGAAAAACCAAAAAAGTTTTTGACGATTCGAAGGTTACAGACCATCATGCTATTATTCCAACTGGAATTGAAACTAATTTGCAGTACAATCATCAACAGGTATATGATAGTATCACCAAACGATTTATTGCTGTTTTTTATGAAGATAGTGAGGTTTCAAACACTTCTATTATTGCAAAAATTGAGGATATCCCTTTTAAGACAAGTGGTAAAGAAATTTTAACGCAGGGATGGCGAGTGGTTTTTGACAATGATAAAAACTCTTCAAAAAAACCAATTTCTGGAAAAGGGACCCTACCTTCTTTTACGAAAGGTGAAAAAGGCCCTCATGAGCCTTCTTTTTTAAAAAAGGAAACCAAACCCCCAAGAAATTATACCGAAGCAAGTTTACTACGTGCTATGGAAACTGCAGGGAAACAAGTTGATGATGATGAGATGCGTGAATTAATGAAGGAAAACGGTATCGGAAGACCTTCTACCCGTGCGAGTATTATAGAGACATTATTTCGGAGAAAATACATTGAACGCAAAAAAAAATTAGTAATTCCCACTCAAACAGGAATCCAATTAATTAATGTGATTCATAATGAATTATTAAAATCTGCTGAGTTAACGGGTCGTTGGGAGAAACGTTTAAAAGAAATTGAACGAGGAGAATTTAATGCAGCAAGCTTTATTAAAAATATGAAAAAAATGGTTGATGAATTGGTCTTTGAAGTCCGTTCTAATAAAGCCAAAGTTCGTATTTCTCATACTATCTCAAGTAATATTAAAAAAGAAAAATCTTCAAAAAAGAAAACAATAAAGAAGTTCGTCGCAGGAAAAGCGTGTCCAAAATGTAACAAAGGAACGTTATTAAAAGGATCAAAAGCCTATGGTTGTTCTGAATTTAAAAAATCATGTGACTTTAAAATTCCATTTAAAATCTATGAAAAAAAAATCTCTGAGAATCAATTTATACGCTTGTTAGATAAAGGCTGTACTAACAACTTAAAAGGATTTAAAACCACCAATGGTAGTGCAGAAGGCTTACTCCGTTTTGATGAAAATTCCTTGATTATACTGGAGCAAAAAAAAGAAGTTAGCACTCTAAAATTAAGTATAAATACTCCTGAAAAAATAAAGTGTCCGGCTTGTAAAAAAGGAACTATGTTAAAAGGAAAAACAGCTTATGGCTGTTCCAATTATAAAAATGGTTGTGATTTTATAGTCACATTTAAAGACATCAAAAAAAGAGCAAGTGGCAAAGTAATAACTAAAGAGATGGTCATTGATATTTTAGTGAACTACCCTAAGTTTCCTAAAAAAGTGGAGTAAATAAGTTCATTATATGGAGATACTGGATATACAAATTATAAATTGGAAGACTTTTTTAAAGAAATAGAACAAGTGGGCTTGCAAATCACTAGAAAGAAAAATTTAAAAAGAAAAGACATGCCTTGTGTGGCTTATATTAAAGAAGCAATGAGAAAAATAATCGAAACTTCTATTATCCAGGTTACTAACTTAATACCAAGACATATTCATGCTGTTACTGCAAATGGATTCATTATCAAACTAATCCTTTTGGTAATGGCTTTTCAAACCAAAATATAATCTAATTATTGGAAACTGGAGTTAATTAATAAATCATTGTTTTTATATACAATTGCTCAACTTTTTTTCTCGCCCAAGGTGTTTTTCGTAAAAATTTTAAACTAGACTTATACGTGGGCTTATTTTTAAATGCATTTATATTTAAAATATTTCCCAATTCTTCCCAACCATATTCTAAATATAATTCTTCTAAAATCGTAGCTAATTTAATTCCATGTAATGGGTTATTAGGTTGTTCTTTGCTCATGATTCTGAATCTAAATGTGGTATAAGAGTTTTATAAGGTTGATTTAGCAAGAGGTGGATTGGCACTTTTCTAAAAGCAAATTTATTCAATTTTAGTTAACTTAGCTATTTATAAATTATATTTATGATGAAGAATTTTAGCATACTATTCCTGTTTTTTTTGACGTCTTTAAGTGGTTTTGCACAACAACCAAATTTCACAAAACAAGATACATTAAGAGGGAGTATAACTCCAGAAAGAATTTGGTGGAATTTACTTCATTATGAGTTAGATTTTAAGGTAAACCCTTCCACGAAAAGTATAGAAGGAAGTAACCGTATTCGTTATAAAGTGTTACGTGAACATCAACGTATGCAAATCGATCTCCAATCGCCAATGGAAATCACTTCAGTGGTCCAAGACAATAAGAATTTAGACTATATCCGTTCTGGTAATGTTTTTTATATCAACTTAAAAAAAACACAACAAATAGGATCAATAAATGAAATCAGTATTCACTTTAAAGGAGCTCCAAAAATTAGCAATAATCCTCCTTGGGATGATGGTTTCACTTGGAATAAAGATAATAACGGTAATGATTTTATAGCCACTTCATGTCAAGGAGGTGGAGCCAGTATCTGGTGGCCATGTAAAGATCATATGTATGACGAACCTGAGGAAGGTATTACCATGAACATTACAACTCCTATGCATCTAATTGGCGTTGGAAACGGAAGGTTAATTGACACACGCAAAAACTCAGACAAAACAAAAACCTATACGTGGCAAGTTTTAAACCCTATTAATAATTATGGTGTGAACATAAATATTGGTGATTATGTTCATTTTTCTGAGAAATTTAATGGAATTGAAGGAGAACTTGATTGTGATTATTATGTTCTATCATATAATTTAGATAAAGCAAAAGAACAATTTAAAGATGTCGCTAAAACCTTAGAGGCCTTTGAATATTGGTTTGGTCCTTACCCTTTTTATAAAGATAGTTTTAAATTAGTAGAAGTTCCTTATTTGGGGATGGAACACCAGAGTTCTGTTACCTATGGTAATGAATATAAAAATGGGTACAAAGGAACTGATTTAAGTGGTTCTGGCTGGGGATTAAAATTCGACTTTATTATTGTACATGAAAGTGGTCATGAGTGGTTTGCCAATAGTATTACTAATATTGATATTGCTGATATGTGGGTTCATGAAAGTTTTACTGCGTATTCAGAAAATTTATTTTTGGATTATCATTTTGGAACTGAAGCTAGTAATGCCTATGTAATTGGTACACGTAAAAACATTCAAAATGATCGACCAATCATTGGATATTATAATGTAAATAATAGTGGCTCCAGCGATATGTACTATAAAGGAGCTAACATGTTACATTCCCTAAGACAAATAATAAATAACGATGAAGAGTGGCGTTCTATTTTAAGAGAATTAAATAAAAAATTCTATCACAAAACCGTCAATACACAACAGATAGAAAACTTCTTAAATAACAAAATTAAAATTGATTTAAAACCTTTTTTCGATCAATACCTACGAACCACAAAAACTCCAATATTAATCTATAAATTAGAAAATAATACTCTATTTTATAAGTGGTCTAATACTGTTGATCATTTTTCAATTCCTGTGAGGGTCTTTATCAATTCAAAAGAGCAATGGATTACTCCGTCTGAACATTGGAAAAAATTAGAATTAAACCATGAGATTGATTCTTTTTTAGTTGATAAAAACTTCTATATCGATGTAAAAAACAAGTCCAGTTAAACTTAATTATTAATAATTAATCAATAGTTTTGTTGTATGAAGATTTTCGATTCAGTAACCATATACCGAAGTTTTTTATTCATTTAAAAAAATGATTTTTTAATTTAATTAACTTTACATTAATGAAAAAAACAGCCTTAACAGATATTCATGATTCGCTGGGAGCAAAAATGGTTCCTTTTGCAGGATACATCATGCCAGTTCAATATGAAGGAGTGACCGCAGAGCACCTCACTGTAAGAAATGGCGTAGGTGTTTTTGATGTGAGTCATATGGGAGAATTTTTAATTGAAGGAGATAAGGCCTTGTCTTTAATTCAAAAAGTAACGTCTAATGATGCTTCTAAGCTAGAAATTGGTGATGCTCAGTATAGTTGTTTCCCAAATGATACAGGTGGAATTGTGGATGATTTAATCTGTTATCGGGTAAAAAAACACACTTATTTGCTAGTTGTCAATGCTTCTAATATCGAAAAAGATTGGAATTGGATTCTTACTCACAATAATAAAATTGGTGCTGATTTAAAAAATATCTCAGATCAATATTCACTATTGGCTATTCAAGGACCCATGGCTATTGAAGCCATGCAATCATTAACTTCTATAGACTTGACTGAAATTCCATTCTATAAATTCAAAGTAGCTGATTTTGCAGGAATTGAACACGCAATTATTTCAGCTACTGGATATACAGGTTCTGGTGGTTTTGAAATCTATGTAAAAAACAGTCAGGTAGAACAAGTCTGGAATCAAGTATTTGAAGCAGGTGCTTCCTACGGAATTAAACCAATTGGACTGGCGGCTCGCGATACATTACGACTAGAAATGGGCTATTGTTTGTATGGAAATGATATTAATGATTCCACCTCGCCCATTGAAGCTGGATTAGGATGGATTACAAAGTTTTCCAAAAACTTTATCAGTGCCGATTATTTAAAATCTCAAAAAGAAAACGGCACTCAAAAAAAATTAGTCGCATTTGAAATGACAGAAAGAGGAATTCCTAGAAAAGACTACCCAATTGTGAATACAGAAGGTAATAAAATAGGAATTGTTACTTCAGGAACCATGAGCCCTTCGCTAGGAAAAGGAATTGGGATGGGTTATGTTCCCAAAGAAATTTCTAAATCTGGAAATGAAATTTTTATTCAAGTCCGTAAAAAACAAATCCCTGCTACGATTGTAAAATTACCATTTTTTAAAGGATCATAATAATCTCAATCCAAAAGAAACCCTGGCGCGATGCAATGGAGTTTCTTTTTTGTATTTATAAATCCTACTAAAGATTATAAAGTAGTTTATACATTAAATCTAAAGTGCATGACATCTCCATCTTGAACCACATAGTCTTTTCCTTCAACTCTCATTTTCCCAGCTTCTTTAACTTTCGTTTCTGTACCATACATCACATAATCATCATAACTAATCGTTTCAGCTCTAATAAATCCTTTTTCAAAATCGGTATGGATCACGCCTGCTGCTTGTGGGCCTGTAGCTCCAATTGGTATGGTCCACGCTCTGACCTCTTTCACTCCGGCAGTAAAGTAGGTTTGAAGATTTAATAGTGAGTATGCAGAACGGATTAAACGAGAAACTCCGGCTTCTTCTAACCCCATATCTTCTAAAAATAGTTGTCGCTCATCATAATCTTCTAACTCTGTGATATCTGCCTCGGTTCCAACAGCCAATACAATTACTTCTGCATTTTCATCTTTTACAGCTTCTTTTACAGCTTCTACATATGAGTTTCCAGAAACGGCAGAATTTTCATCAACATTACAAACATATAAAACAGGCTTTGCAGTAATAAATTGAAGTGGAGTTACTAAGACTTCTTCTTTCTCATTAAATTCAATAGCTCTAATTGAGACACCTTGCAATAGTGTTTCTTCTATTTTTAATAATACAACTAATTCTGCTTGTGCTTCTTTATTTCCTGTTTTTGCGGTTCTCTTAACACGCTCTAATCGTTTTTGAACAGTTTCTAGGTCTTTTAACTGTAATTCTATATCGATGGTCTCTTTGTCTCTTACAGGATCTATAGAACTATCAACATGTATTATATTATCATTGTCAAAACAGCGCAACACATGTAACAAAGCATCTGTTTCGCGAATATTTGCCAGAAATTGATTTCCTAAACCTTCTCCTTTACTAGCTCCTTTAACCAACCCGGCAATATCTACAATCTCTACCGTGGCAGGAATTACTTTTTCTGGATTTACCAATTCTTCTAACTTCTCTAAACGAGTATCCGGAACATTAACTACCCCCAAGTTTGGTTCTATTGTACAAAAAGGAAAGTTGGCACTCTGTGCCTTTGCATTTGACAGACAATTAAATAAGGTTGATTTTCCTACGTTTGGCAATCCTACAATTCCTGCTTTCATATTTTTTAATTTTGCGATTGCAAATATAATCGTTTTTGTATGTAAAAAATCCCGAAACTGAATCGGGATATAATCAAATATAAATTCTTAATCATGATGCATAAACCGCTGTTTTCCTAATAATTCTTCTTCTGTTTCTACAACATCTTCATCAGGAACACAACAATCTACTGGACAAACGGCTGCACACTGTGGTTCTTCATGAAAACCAACACATTCAGTACATTTATCTGCCACTATATAATAAATTTCGTCGGAAATAGGTTCTTGCTCTTCTTCTGCATTTATAGAGTTCCCATTCGGCAAAATCACATTACCCTTTAAATCAGTACCATCAGAAAATTTCCAATCATCAGCACCTTCATAGATCGCCGTATTTGGACACTCGGGTTCGCAAGCGCCGCAATTGATACATTCGTCGGTTATTATGATTGCCATCGTTTTTCTCTTTTAGTTTGTGTAACTTTGCGTTGCAAAAATAACTTCTTAAAAGATAGCAACCAAAATAAATGAGTAGTATTCAAAATAGAATTTATGCTTTTTCAGCATTAGGTGATTTTTTAAGTCAATTTTCTCCTAGTAAAATTGAAAAAAAAGAAAATGTTTTATACAATGATTTATTTTTTGATGGTTTAAAACATCAGATGATATTAGCAAGAGAAAACAATGCTTGGTTTACAAAAGATAATGTACTTTTTTCAATCAAAAATTGGTCTACAGTTTTAACCAAAAATAAATTAACAGAATGGGTTTCTAGAGACCCTATATCAGAGAATAAACCAAAAACAGTAGCTGTAATTATGGCTGGAAATATTCCTCTAGTTGGTTTTCATGATTTTTTATCTGTACTGATTTCGGGTCATAAAGTGTTAGTAAAACAATCTTCTAATGACACCCATCTACTTCCCTTTCTAGCAAAATATTTAGAATATATAGATCCTTATTTTAAGGATAAAATAACCTTTACAGATCAAAATCTACACGAATACGATGCCGTAATCGCCACAGGAAGTGATAATACAGCTAGGTATTTTGACTATTATTTCAAAGATAAGCCACGTATTATTAGAAAAAATAGAAATTCTATTGCTGTGATTCAAGGAAATGAAACCGAACAGGATTTTAAAAACCTATCAGAAGATATTTTTAGATATTTTGGACTTGGTTGTAGAAGTGTTTCTAAATTATTTGTTCCTAAAGGATATAATTTCGATCACTTTTTTGGAGGGATGTACCAACAACATGAAATAATCAATAACACAAAATACAGCAATAACTATGATTATAATAAAACAGTCTATTTAATGAGTGAATTTGATATTCTAGAAAATGGTTTTTTAATGATTAAAGAAGACGAAAGCTACGCCTCACCGATTGCCACCGTTTTTTATGAATACTATGATAATTTAGCAGAATTGAAAACAAGAATAAATATTGACTCTGATAAAATTCAATGTATTGTTGCTCATAATTATTCTGAAAATGAGATTCAATTCGGTCAGACACAATTTCCTAAACTTTGGGAATATGCAGATGGTGTGAATAGCCTTAAATTTTTATCTGAAATTTAGTTATCATAATTCAATAAAATTATAGAAATTTACAAATCAAAACCTACGGATAATGAAAAAACACAACTTTAGTGCAGGCCCTTGTATCTTACCTGAAGAAGTTTTACAAAAAGCTTCAGACGCTGTTATTAATTTTAATAATGATGATCTTTCCTTAATTGAAATATCACACAGAAGCAAGCCTTTTGTTACTGTAATGGAAAATGCCAGAGCATTAACTTTAGAATTATTAGGTTTAGAAAATAAAGGATATAGTGTTTTATTCCTTCACGGAGGTGCCAGTACTCAATTTTTAATGACTGCTTACAATCTATTAAACAAAAAAGCAGCCTATTTAAATACAGGAACATGGTCAGAAAAAGCGATCAAGGAAGCAAAGTTATTTGGTGATTTAGTGGAGGTTGGTTCTTCTAAAGATAAAAATTTCACCTATATTCCTAAAGGATATTCGATTCCTGAGGATTCAGATTATTTTCACTGTACAAGCAATAATACAATTTTCGGCACCCAACTTAAAGAATTTCCAACGTTGGACATTCCATTAGTTTGTGACATGAGTTCTGATATTTTCTCGCGTCAATTAGACTTTTCTAAATTTGATTTGATTTATGCTGGAGCTCAAAAAAATATGGGACCTTCAGGAACTACAGTAATCATAATTAAAGAGGATATTTTAGGAAAAGTAGAACGATTAATTCCTTCTATGCTAGATTATAAAATTCATTTAGGTAAAGATAGTATGTTTAATACACCTGCTGTTTTTCCAATATATGTTTGTATGCTAACCCTAGAATGGTTAAAAGAGATCGGTGGGATTCCGTTTATTGAAAAAGTAAATCAAAAGAAAGCCGATTTACTCTATGGTGAAATTGATAGAAATCCGCTATTTAAAGGGATCGTAGCTAAAGAAGATCGAAGTAATATGAATGCTACATTTTCGTTAACCAATGATGCATTAAAAGAAACTTTTGATAATTTGTGGAAAGAAGCTAGAATAAATGGACTAAACGGTCATAGAAGTGTTGGCGGTTACAGAGCAAGTATGTACAACGCATTACCTCTATTTAGTGTTCAAGCTCTCGTAGATACAATGCAAGAATTAGAAAGAAAGGCATAAGATGATAATATTAGCAAACGATGGAGTTTCTCAACGTGCAATTGAGGTACTTCAAAAAGAAGGTTTTGAAGTAATAACTACCAAAGTTGCTCAAATGCAACTAGAAAACTTTATTAATAAACATCAAATCGATGCATTGCTTGTTAGAAGTGCTACCCATGTAAGACAAGAGTTAATTGATGCTTGTCCGAGTATCAAATTAATTGGGCGTGGAGGTGTTGGAATGGATAATATTGATGTAGACTATGCAAGAAATCAAGGCATTCATGTTATAAATACCCCTAATGCATCTTCGAGTTCAGTGGCAGAAATTGTTTTTGCACATTTATTTGGAATGGCCCGTTTTTTACACCAATCAAACAGAGAAATGCCTCTAGATGGTGATTCACGTTTTAAGGAGTTAAAAAAAGCTTATGCAGGAGGAATCGAACTTAGAGGTAAAAAAATTGGCATCATCGGTTTTGGTAGAATTGGTCAAGAAGTTGCAAAGATCGCATTTGGCTTGGGAATGGAAGTAATTGCAAATGATTATTTTGTTGAAAGCGCTCCTATTACCCTAGAGTTCTTTAATGGACAAAAAATAACCATTCCTGTCGATACTTCTGATTTAGATACTCTATTAAAAGAAAGCGATTTTATAAGCTTGCATGTACCCTCTCAGGAAAATTATATGATTGGAGAAAAAGAAATTGAAAAGATGAAAGATGGTGTTGGGATTATTAACGCTGCAAGAGGAGGTATTATTAATGAAATAGCCCTTGTAAATGCCATCGAATCAGGAAAAGTTAAATTTGCTGGCTTGGATGTCTTTGAAAAAGAGCCTACACCAGAGATTCAATTATTAATGAATCCTGATTTATCATTAACTCCCCATATTGGAGCTGCTACTGTGGAAGCTCAAGATCGAATAGGAACAGAATTAGCAACTCAAATAATAAGATTACTTAAAGAATAGAAAGATTCGTTTAAAAATAACCATTCCTAATTTCTATTCTCAAGATCATAGTATTATATAAAGTATACATGGCCATTGTAAATCCTTTTAAGGCAGTAAGAACAAGTAGCGTTAAAGTTACTTTTATCACTTCTAAATCTTGTGAAGTATACTCTACTTTAGAGGTAAATTCTAAATTTGATCTCTTATTTATAAAAACTAGTGTAGATAATGGTAACTATCAGGTTGGTTTTGAAACCCTACACACGACTATAAATTAGATTAAAAGAACTGCAGATGAAAAACGAATTATACCTCCTAAAACTAATTATATCAAACCTAAATTAAGAAGTGGACTGACCCTCTATAAATTTTGATTATGAATAATATTAAAGACAATTTAAAAACAATTAAAGAATCTATACCAAGTGATGTGACCTTAGTAGCAGTTTCTAAAACAAAACCAATTAAAGATATTCAGGAGGCTTATCATGCAGGTCAAAGAGTCTTTGGAGAAAACAAAATACAAGAAATGGTCACTAAATATAATGATTTACCAAAAGATATCGAGTGGCATATGATAGGTCACTTACAAAGAAATAAGGTAAAATATATGGCTCATTTTGTTGATTTAATTCATGGTATAGATAGTCTGAAAACTCTCAAAGAAGTAGATAAACAGGCAAAAAAACACTCAAGAATTATCAAATGTTTATTACAAGTTAGAATCGCTAAAGAAGAAACAAAATTTGGACTGACTATAGAAGGTATTTCATCCATTCTATATTCTGACGAAGTAAAAAATCTCGAGAATATAAAAATAGTTGGGTTAATGGGAATGGCGAGTTTTACTAATAACTCAGACATACTTAATGATGAATTTTCTTCATTAAAAATATTTTTTGATAATCATAAAGCTCACAATAAAAATTTTACTATTCTATCAATGGGAATGAGTGGAGATTATCAAATAGCAATTAAAAATGGAAGCAACATGATTAGAATTGGGAGTTCTATATTTGGTGCAAGAAATTATCTAACATAGATCAAACACAAAATTTGTACGCAATAATAGATATAGAAACAACTGGAGGGAAATTTAATGAAGAAGGCATTACTGAAATTGCTATTTATAAATTTGATGGACATACCATTGTAGATCAATTTATTAGCTTAGTAAATCCAGAAAAAAAAATTCAAGAATTTGTTGTAAAACTAACAGGCATTAATAACAAAATGTTACGTAATGCTCCTAAATTTTTTGAAGTTGCTAAACGCATTGTAGAAATCACAGAAGAGACTACACTTATAGCACACAACGCCGATTTTGATGCTAGAATTTTGAAAACTGAATTTAAAAGATTAGGTTTTGATTATCACAAAAATACTATTTGTACTGTAGAGTTAAGTCGTAAATTAATTCCAGATGAAGAATCGTATAGTCTAGGGAAACTATGTAAATCGTTGGGAATACCAATGAGTAATAGACACAGGGCTTCTGGAGATGCAAAAGCTACCGTTCAATTATTTAAGCTTTTATTGGATAAAGATCAAAACAAAGAAATTATTCAAAACTCAATTAAATATTTTGACAACAGAGAGGTGAAGGATAAAATGAATTCTATTTTAGAAACTTTACCTGAAAAAATGGGTGTTTTTTATATTCTTAATGCCAATAATACAGTAATCTTTATCGGACGTGGTCAAAATCTAAAATCTGAGGTTAATAAATTATTCCTAAAACAAAATAAGAGAGCTGTAAAAATTCAAGAAAAAGTTCATATTGTTACTTATGAATTAACAGGAAATGAGTTATTTAATCGATTAAAATACTTTTTAGAACTAGAAACGTTAAAGCCCAAATATAATTTCCAGAAGAAGAAAAGAAAAAAAAGTGAAAATTTTGCTCATCCAAATTTTATCATCCAACTAAAAGGAAGAAAAATTGATGAAAATGCTGTTGTTTTGGTTGAAAAAGGGGAAGTTCTTGGTTTTGGTTTCACAAATTTATCTTTTCAGGAATCGCAATTAGAAATTTTAAAATCTATAATAACACCCATAGAAAACAAAAATCTAGCTAAAATTATTGTTAAAAACTATCTAAAAAATAAGGACATTAAAAAAATAATACGATTTTGATTTTTTAGTTGGTTTTGTTTTTTTATATATTTAACTATATTATGAAAACAATATTATTCCTCCTTACATTCTCCTTACCACTAATAAATATATCTGCTCAAAACCTACATCTTCAACAAATGGGTAAAACAACTGTTGAAGAACTTAGTATGGCTACATATGAAAAAGATCTTTCAGCAAGTGCAGTTATTCTTGAAGAAAAGAATTTTGTGTATATAAGTTCAAAAAAAAACTACAGTTATACAAATGAGTATTACGTTAGAATAAAAATTCTAAATAAAAATGCATTTAAGTATGGAACTATTCACATTCCCTATTATAAAAATAGTAAACTAGAAAACCTTGAAGGGATTACATATACATTAAATTCTGATGGAAAAATAATAAAGCATAAACTAAGTGATCAGGATGTTTTCAAAGACAAATATTCAAAGAATATTAAAGTTGAAAAATTTGCATTACCAAACCTTAAAGTTGGAGCAGTTATAGAGTTTAAAATGACTATCAGTAATAATAATTACAAAATATATGATTTTGAATTTCAAAAAACTATCCCCTCTATTTACTCTGAATATACAGCTCACCTGTCTTCAAGCGATCAATTTAATGTTCGATTAATTGGTTATATAAAACCTGAATTTACAGAATCTGTAATCAAGAAAAAATGTATTGGACCGTATAAATGTTTACAAATAAAATATGTGATGAAAGATATTCCTGCATTTATGAGTGAAAAATATATGACTAGCAAGAATAATTATATTTCTAGAGTATCATTTGAAGAAAAATACTATGATCGTTTTGTAGACAAAGGAGAAAATAGAGATTGGCGTTCTATTGATAAATGGGTTAAAAATAGCCTAGAAAATAAATTAAACCAACAATCATTTTACAAAAGAAAACTCCCAGATTCTATTTTAAATGAGAAAAATAATCTAAAAAAAGCAAAAAAAGTATTTTACTATATTCAAAATCATTTCATAAGAGGAAGTAATACTGAAGGAACATTTGGTCAATCTTATAAGAATAAAGTTGCTAGCTCTTTTAGAATAAACATTTCATTATATAACGCCCTGAAAGCAGTAGGGTTTCAAAATACTCATTTTGTAATGCTCTCAACTAGAAAAAATGGACTCCCAACTAAATTACATGCCACTCTAGATGATTTTAATGCTGATCTTGTTAAAATTATTATTGACGATAAAAAGTACTTACTAGACGCAACAGATAAATTATTATCATTTGGAATGATTTCTTTTGAATGTTTAAATGGTAACGGTAGGGTCTTTGATTTTAAAAAAGGAAGTTATTGGGAGCCTATAACTCCCTACAAAAATAATGTACTAAGAATAAAAATGAACCTCTCTTTAGATGAGGAAGATTTAATTACTGGAACTAAAGAAATAATAAGAACAGGATATTATGCTTTGAATAGAAAACATTTTAAAAACAAAAAAACAGAGGAAGATTACATAGCCGATCTAGAAATGCTTCATTCTAATATTGAAATTGACAAGTATCAGATCATCAATGAAAAAAATAAAGAAGAACCATTAAAAGAGGTTTTAAATATTTTTATAGATGTTGATGATAATTCAGCCTTTACACTAAGTAGTCTTTTAAATCTTAATCAAGTTAACCCTTTTAAACTAGAAACTAGAAATTACCCTGTAGATTATGGATATCCAAATAAAACAATTTGTACAATGAGTGTTAAACTCATGGAAGGTTATGAATTTCTTAAAACACCTAAAGATACCATTCTAGCACTCCCTAACAAAGGAGGATCCTATATCCAAAAAACTAGTTTAAAAAATGGTCAACTTAATATTTATTTAAAATTTCAAATAAGTAAAACTATCTTTTCAGGAAATGAATACCAGTATCTAAAACAGTTTTATAACGGGGTCATTAAAGCACAAAAAGACATAATATCTTTTCAAAAAATAAATCTAAGATGAAAAAAAGCCTTCTAATCCTTTGTCTGATATTTGTTTTCTCTGTTAAAGCTCAACAAGAAAACTCAGGAAAAATGAGACAGGTAAGTCTTAATGAATTAAAAATGAAATATTACAATAGAGACTCTACTGCCGGTGCTTTGGTATTAGATGAAAGTATTAACAGATATAATACGAAATCAAGTTCCAATTTTTTTAATGACTATTATTCTAGAATAAAGATTTTTAATCAAGAGTTTGTTGATTTAGCAACAATAGAAATTGTTTTATATAAAGAAGAAGAAGTGAAAAATATTGAAGCGATTAGCTATAATTTAAAAACTAATGGTTACGTAGAAAAAAAAATCTTATCTAAAAAAGATATTTTTATTAAAGATATTAATGAAAATTTTAAAACCTATTCTTTTACATTACCCAATGTAAAAAAAGGAACTGTTATCGAATACAAATATCAAATTATATCACCCTACACAAGTTTTGATGATTGGTATTTTCAATCTTCAATTCCCAAAATAAAAAGCACGTATAACAGCTCAATTTTAATAAACTATAGATATAGACAACGATTAACAGGGTATCTTAAAGTAAATAAGCTAAAGGACTATATAGATGACGCTTGCTATTATATTAAAAATGGATATCCAAGAAGCTGTCAAGTACTATCATTATCCATGAATTTAATCCCTGCATTTAAGGAAGAAGATTTTATGACGTCAAAAGATAATTTTATTTCTAAACTTTCATTTGATTTACAATCTATATATAGAAATGTTGGTGGAGAAAAACAATTTACAACAACCTGGGATAATGCAGATAAAACACTAAAAAAAGAATTTCTGAATAAACAAGGAAATAAAAGTTCGTTGTTTAAAAAAATAGTACCCCAATCATTTTTCAATATTCCTAATAAGCTAGAACAAGCAAAAAAAACAGTTGCATTTATTAAAGACCGCTTTACATGGAATAATAAATATTGGTTCACCCGAGACATTAATATTAGGAAGGCTTTTGAAAAAAAAACAGGGTCTGTACAAGATATAAATTTGTCTCTCTACAATAGTTTAAAAACGCTTGGCATAGAAGCCTATATTGTATTAGTATCTACAAGAGAAAATGGGATTCCTGTAAAAATATATCCGGTTATTACAGACTTTAATTATATTGTTGTTAAAGCGGTTATAAATGGTCAGGAATATTTTTTAGATGCTACAGACAAAAATTTACCTTTTGGATTGGTTCCTTTTAAAACGCTCAATGGTGATGCACGAGTATTAGACTTTGATAAAGGGAGTTATTGGCAAAAAATCAATACTAATAGTATTAACAGCAAAAAAATCAATTCTTTGTTAAAATTTAATTCAGAGGGAAATTTAATAGGTCAGTTTACAAATACCTATTCGGGTTACCATGCTTACAATCTAAGAAGTGAATATAATTTGATTGGTAAAGAATCATATCTCGAAAATTTAGAAACAAAACTTATAGATTTTGAAATTGATGATTTTAAAATTAATCATTTGAATGATTTAGAAAAACCTATTAATGAAACATTTACACTAATAAGTGATGATCCTTTGACAACTCAAAAAAAAATATCACTTAAACCGATACTTCTTTTAAGATCTTCTATCAATCCGTTTAAGTTAAAAGAACGATTATATCCTGTAGATTTTGGTCATACAAGTTCTATTGTACAAAGAATAAATATTGAGATACCAGAAGGGTATACAGTGTCTAAATTACCACGGGAAATGAGTATTAAACTTCCAAACAACGGAGGTTTATATTTATATAAACTACAACAAAAAGATAATAAAATAAAAATTTATTCAAAATATATAATCTCAAAAAAAGTATTCAAAAGTGATGAATACGTTGGTTTAAAAGAATTTTTTAATAAAATGATTACCATTGAAAATTTAGAAATTATATTACAAAAAATCTAATATTAGGATCTCAAAAATTATAGTCATCTAATTTCCAATAAGATATTTTATTTATTAACAGAAAGAAGTCTTATGATTCTAAAATTAAGATGACCATTCTTCCGTTTAAAAAAAATAATTTGTAGTATCTTGTGACCAAATAATGACTTATTTTGAATAAGGAAACAGAAAATAAAACCTCTCTAAAACATAAAATACACGAGATTATTTATGAGGCTGATACAAAAGCTGGAAAGCTTTTTGATATCGTTTTGCTTATCGCTATACTAGCAAGTATTGTATTTGTGATGCTAGAAAGTGTTCAAGGAATTAACAATGCCTATGGTGATTTTTTAGATATTGCTGAATGGGTAATTACCATTCTTTTTTCTTTAGAATATATCCTCAGAATTGTATCGGTCAGAAAACCTTGGAAATATATTTTTAGCTTTTATGGAATCATAGATTTACTATCTACTATCCCAAAATATGTATCGTTAATTCTAGTTGACAGTCATAATTTAGCAGTATTGAGAGCTTTAAGACTGCTACGAGTTTTTAGAATCCTTAAAATAACACGGTATATAGGTGCCTCCAATCGACTAATGGTTGCTCTTAAATCTAGCAGAGCTAAAATTGCGGTATTCTTATTATTTGTATTAATTCTATGTATTATTTTAGGTACCATTATGTATATGATAGAAGGAGCGAAAAATGGATTTACGAGTATTCCTAGAAGTGTGTATTGGTCAATAGTCACTTTGACTACTGTTGGATATGGAGATATTGCTCCAGTAACTGCGCTAGGTCAATTAATTGCAAGTGCTATAATGATTTTAGGATATGCTATTATAGCCATTCCTACAGGAATAGTAGGTTCAGAAATGATTAACTCAAAAATCCATACCAATACACAAAGTTGTCCAAATTGTATGGAAGATTCTCATCAAGATGGTGCAGAGTATTGTTTTCGTTGTGGTGATAAACTAAATGAATGATGTATTCTAATAAAAAAACACTCATCACAATTATAGGCCCCACTGCTATTGGTAAAACATCATTAAGCATCTTATTAGCACAACATTATAAGACTGAAATTATTTCATGCGACTCCAGACAATTTTATAAAGAAATGACGATAGGAACTGCTGTTCCAGAAAAAAAAGAATTACAAGCAATCCCTCATCATTTTATACAAAATAGAAGTATCACAGAAGATTATAATGTGGGAGCATTTGAAAAAGATGCATTAATCATACTAGAAAAGCTATTCAAAAATAACGATATAGTGGTCATGGTTGGGGGAAGTGGACTCTATGTAGATGCTGTTTTAAAAGGCTTTGACGATTTTCCATCAGTGGATAAATCTATACGAAATAATCTTATCAATAGATTAAAAAATGAGGGATTATTACCCTTGCAAGAACAGCTAAAAAAATTAGATTTAGAAACCTACAAAACCATTGCATTAGATAATCCTCAAAGAATTATTAGAGCCCTAGAAATATGTATTAGTACCAATTTACCTTATTCAAGTTTTACAGGAAAAGCAACAAAAAAAAGACATTTTAAATCCATTAAGATAGGTCTTCACGGCGATCGTCAAAAAATTTATGATAGAATAAATTTACGAGTAGATATAATGATCAACAATGGATTAGTAGAAGAAGCACGCCAGTTATATTTGAAAAGAAATTTAAATGCATTACAAACAGTAGGTTATAAAGAATTATTTTCATTTTTTGACGGAGAAATAACTAAAGAGTTTGCTATTGAAGAAATAAAAAAAAATACACGAAGATTTGCAAAAAGGCAATTGACTTGGTTTCGAAAAGATACTGAGATTTTATGGTTTGGCTTTGAAGAAGATCCAAAAAAAATTATTAAAAAACTTGATGAAAAAATTTAATCCTTTTTAGAGGCATAATGCTTTTAAAAGTCAAACGCTTTTTTATCTTTGCTTAAATTTAATAAACAAATGAAAGTACGAATATTACTAATAACTCTTTGTCTTGCAAGCTTCTCTTTAAATGGACAAACTAAAGTAGGAACGATTAACTCCGAATTCATTGTAGGGTTAATGCCTGAAACTAAACAAGTGATAACCAAACTAAATGAGTATGCAGCTAAACTAGATTCTTCATATCAAGTTAAATTAAATGAGTTCAATGAAAAGGTCGCTGCTTTTCAAAAATTAGATCCAAATCTCTCAGATAATTTTAAAAAAATTAAAATTGATGAAATCACAGAAATGGAAAACGAATTGCAAAAAAGTCAACAAAATGGAAATAGTTTAATCAATCTAAAGAAAGATGAACTTATGAATCCGTTATACCAAATATTAAGCGATGTTGTATCTGAAATTGCAAAAAAAGAAGGATATACGCAGATTTTAACTTCCTCAGGGAATGAATTTGCATACATAGATAGTAATCATGATATTACTGAAAAAGTAATAACTAAATTAGGTATTAAGGTTCCTACACAAGGCAATAAATAAGAATCAATTTCTATTAGATATTTAAGGAGAAACAACTAGATTGTTTCTCCTTTTATATGCTAAGTATTTAAATTGTTGGAGAATATTATCACAAGTCTATTTAAAAAATATACAAGAAATATAAATTATTTCAATAATCAAATGAAGATAGGAAATATTCAATCTCTTTTTAGCGAATTATCTTCTACTGTAATTAGGAGCCTCTTTTGTAATGGCAACATCATGTGGATGACTTTCATTGATTCCTGATGCAGTGATTCGAATAAACTTACCATTATTTTTAAGAGTCTCAATATTTTTAGAACCACAATATCCCATTCCTGCTCTTAATCCACCAACAAACTGATGAATGCTTTCAAATAAATCTCCTTTATAAGGAACCCTTCCAACAATACCTTCAGGTACTAATTTCTTAATATCATCTTCAACATCTTGAAAATAGCGATCTTTAGATCCTTGTTTCATCGCCTCTACTGATCCCATACCTCTGTAAGATTTAAATTTTCTCCCTTCATAAATAATAGTTTCTCCTGGAGATTCTTTTGTCCCTGCTAATAAAGAACCTAACATAACGCAATCAGCTCCAGCAGCAATAGCTTTTGGAATATCACCTGTATATCTGATCCCTCCGTCTGCTATTACAGGTACACCAGTGCCTTTAATTGCAGCAGCAACTTCTAATACTGCAGAAAATTGCGGAAATCCAACACCTGCCACTACTCGAGTAGTACAAATAGAACCAGGGCCAATCCCTACTTTTACGGCATCTGCACCAGCTTCTACTAAATATTTAGCAGCTTCAGGAGTTGCAATATTTCCTACAACAACCTCTAACTCAGGATAATGTTTTTTAACCTCTTTTAAGACTGTTACCACCCCCTTTGTATGTCCGTGAGCAGTATCAATAATAACGGCATCTACTCCTGCTTTAACTAACGCTCCTGCTCTATCAATAGCATCTCTGGTAACACCTAGTGCAGCTGCAACTCTTAATCGTCCATAATTATCTTTATTTGCGATTGGTTTTTGAGTAACTTTAGTAATATCTCTAAAAGTAATGAGACCTCTAAGCTTATATTGATCATCTACGATTAATAATTTTTCAATTTTATTTTGCTGTAAAATAGACTCGGCATCTTTTAAAGAAGTTCCAACAGATGAAGTAATTAAATTTTCTTTTGTCATTACTTCTATAATAGCCCGATCATTTTTGTGTTCAAAACGTAAATCTCTGTTAGTTACAATTCCTTTTAAAATTCCATCTTTATCAACCACTGGAATACCACCAATCTTATGTTCTCGCATCGCATTTTTGGCATCTGCTACCAAGGCATCCAGAGGCAAGGTGACCGGATCTATAATCATTCCACTTTCAGCTCTTTTAACTTTTCTAACTTCTTGGGCTTGCTGATTAATTGTCATATTTTTATGCAAAACCCCAATTCCTCCCTCTCTAGCAATAGCAATTGCCATCGAAGATTCGGTTACAGTATCCATTGCTGCAGATACTATTGGAACATTGATTGTAATATTTCGAGTAAATTTAGTTTGAATGTTAACTTCTCTTGGAAGAACATCCGAAAAAGCAGGTACTAATAAGACATCATCGTAAGTTAGACCTTCTCCTATTAGCTTGGATTCGTGAGCGTTCATAGTGCAATCAAATTAGAATTTAATTGCAGCCAAATTTACAACATATTTATTAAATGCAACACATTATAAGTAAGTATAAAATCAATTAAGTAATTTTATCATATTTACTTTGCCACGAATATTGACTGAAATTTTTTCCAGAAGAGGCACCTAATAGAAATAACATACCAACAAATCCTTTTACATAAAATAAGAATAACATAAAAAGATGACCTGTATTGGCAGTGTCTCCATAAATTAAATTTTTAGTGACTACTGTACAAAGAAAACTAGCAAGAAAAATTGAAATCCCTAAATTTTCAACATTTTTTATACTCCAAAATTTAAATCTACGCAACGGGTGTAAATCAGTTCCCCATTTATGGATTAAATAATAATATCCATTTCCCATTGGTGCAAATAACAAAGGATCGTCTGCCTTATCTAAACGAAATAATTTTGAGGGTGCAATAATTTTAAAACCATCTAAAGTTGTTTCGTGTGTATCCTCTAAGATATTAATCTTATCTACAACAACATCGGGATAACTACCCTTAAAGTGCTTAGTATCTAAAAATCGCAAACGATAGTTGACACAAATTTTTTCTATTTGAGAAATATGAAAAATTGAATTTACATCTATTTTATCAACTGAAAAATTATTGACAGTTCTATTGATTGGTGATTGTGATAATCTATCTAAAACAGAAGTGTCCTTGGATTTTACATCTTTAAAAATTGAATCAACCCAAGTAATAATATCTTCTGGCTGAACAATTTTACTTCTTTCTTTTATTAACTTTTCTTGTAAATCTATAGGTTCCAATAACATATAAAATAATTTTTTATAAAATTAAGAAACACATCAATCTTTTCAACAAAAAAATCTTGATTATATCTTATTAAGAATCATTCCATATAAATAACTAATTATCAAAGGGATAAATATTTATTTTTATTTATTCTAAATAAACTTTGCAAATAAAGAATTCTGTTATATTTTTGTCAAAAATTAATAAGATTAATTTATAATTGGTCTAGATAAAATGAAGAAAGTCCTACTTGCAATTTTTACTGTAATAACATTACAAATTGAATCTCAAACAAATGAAACAAACCAAAATAATAATGATACCATTCAAAAACTAGATGAAGTAATTATAAATTCTAAAGTAATTTTTGGTAATAAATATGTCGCTAAAAACAGAACAGGTTCTTCCTATTATGTTTCACCAAAGGAATTAAAAAAATATAGTTTTACTGATGTTAATAGAGCCCTGAGAACAGTTCCAGGAATTAACATGTATGAAGAAGATGGATTTGGTTTAAGACCTAACATCAGTTTACGAGGAACTTCTCCAGAAAGAAGTTCTAAAATAACGATAATGGAAGATGGTATTTTAATCGCTCCCGCACCTTACAGTGCATCTTCGGCTTATTATTTTCCAACAATTGCAAGAATGGAAGCCGTAGAAGTTTTAAAAGGAAGTAGCCAAGTTCAATTTGGTCCCTTTACAACAGGGGGAGCAATCAATATGATTTCTAATCAAATCCCCTCATCTTTTGGAGGGCGTGTAAGAGCTAGTTATGGTAGTTTTGATTCCTCACAATTTCATGCTTTTATTGGAGATAGAAGCTTAAATTTTGGATACTCTGTAGAGTATTTAAATTATGGATCTAATGGTTTCAAAGAATTAGTAGACAATAAAAATTCAGGGTTTGATAAAAATGATGTTGTCCTAAAATTTTTGACAAACCTATTCCCAAAGTCTACTGTAAAACAATCATTAGATATCAAACTTCAGTATTCTGATGAAGAATCTAATGAAACATATTTAGGTATAACTGATGACGATTTCTCAACAAACCCATATAGTAGATACGATGGATCGGCAGAAGATTTAATGAAAAATATTCACAAACAAATTGTTTTAACACACACAATTGATTTTTCTAAAAACTTTAGAATTACCACTAACGCATATCAAAATTATTTTAAAAGAAATTGGTATAAAGCAGACTATATTACCTTCAACGGAGAAAGAAAATCTATTGGTAACGTTTTTGACAATGAAAATACACACAGTAATTATTTAGCCTTAGCTAAAGGTGATATCAATTCTAGTGGTGATGATTTTATTAATGTTAGAGCTAATAACAGAACATATAATACAAAAGGAATTCAAACTAAATTTGATTATCATTGGTATACAGGTGATGTATTTCATGACATAGAAATTGGGGTACGTTATCATTACGATGATGAAGATCGTTTTCAGTGGATTGATGATTATAGAATAAATAATGGAATTCTTATTTTGGAAAATGCTGGTACTCCAGGGTCTAATGCAAATAGAATTAGCAGTGCGAAAGCTTTTGCTGCCTCAACGACTTACAGACTGAAATTTAAAAATTGGACTTTTACGCCAGGAATTCGATATGAAAATATCTCTTTACAAAGAGAAAACTTCGGTGAAAATGATCCTTTAAGAACTGGAATTGATTTATCCGAAAGAGAAAATAATGTTGACATCTTTATTCCAGGGATAGGTACAAATTATAAATTTAATAATAGCTTTTCTATTTTTGGAGGCCTACATAAAGGGTTTTCACCTCCAGGAAATCAAGACGGAGAAAAATCTGAAGAAAGTATCAATTATGAATTTGGGACTCGTTTTGGTATTGGAAAATTAAGAGCTGAAACTGTTGTTTTCTTTAATGACTACAGCAACTTGTTAGGGAATGATACAGGAGCCACTGGAGGTACTGGATCATTTGATCAATTTAATGCTGGAGAAGTAAATGTAAGTGGTCTTGAACTTCTTATGAATTACGATTTGTCCTCAGATAAATCTAGTATTAAATTACCAATTACAATCGGATATACCTTTACCAATACAGAATTTAATAATAGTTTTGGAAGCGATGCTAATTTGTGGGGAGAAGTTCAAGCAGGTGATGAATTACCTTATATTTCTAAACATCAATTTAATGTTGGAGTATCCTTAGAACACATAAAATATGAATTTAATTTAAACGGTCGTTTCAATGGAAAATTCAGAACAAAGGCAGGAGCTGGAGCAATTCCTGAAAATGAAATAGTTGATTCTAATTTTATTATCGATTTATCTGGAAAATATTTTTTTAGTAAAAAATTAGCGGCAACTATAAATATTATTAATATACTTAATCAAGTATATGTAGCATCAAGAGTTCCAGCTGGACTTAGACCAGGACATCCATTTGGTGCCTATGCTGGTCTTGAGTTTAAATTCTAATTTTTGAAAATTATTTTTGAAACAAAAGAGGACGTTTTATTAAACTTTCTCTTTTGTTTTGATACTAAAAAATTAAATTTGTTCTAAATATTTTATAACAGACTTTCTTATATCAAAGGAAAGTTCTTCTTTAGTAGGTTTATAAACAGAAATAACCTCAGGATTATCAGGGTGTAAAAAAGGAATATCAAAACCTTTCATTAAATAATCACTTAATGCCACTGTGTATATTTTTGACGGATTGATTCGCTTTTTATTTATGGTAATAATTTTATTATTAATTTCAATAGAATTTCGTTGAAGGTAAGCACCTGTTCCGGCAGCATTTATACCATATTCAATTACTTTACTTAACAAACTACCCCTCATTCTAACTTTAAGAACAGCACCTCCAAATGGCAATACCCTAAAAATATCTATACTATTTAAATTCCCAATTAACTGATCATCAATTCTTATTGAACCACCATTTACAATCGAGCAGTCAACGTTATTCCCATAAGAAAATGCCATAGAGCGAGTAATGATTTTTCCTAAATTGGTTTGTACAGATCGGGTTGGAGTGTCTCTTCCCTCTAATGAAACCTTTGTATTATATATAATTTTATATGGGTTTGCTACAATTTTTGAAATTTCAGTTTTCATTATTGTTAACCATTTATCAACTACTAATGCTACTTGTGAATCAGCTACAATCGAAGAATCTATTGTTTTTAATATTGATGAAATAGCTACTTTATCATCTTTCTTATCATAAGTAACAGAATGGATATAAGCTGTTTTTGCATTAGCATCAGCCTTTGTGATACGAACATTACCAATCAATTCATTTTTATGGGTATGCTCATGACCTCCCATAATTAAAGGAATTGCTGGTAATAACTGTGCTATTTTTCTGTCGTGCTCAATTTTTACATGGGTTAATCCAAAAACGATATCAACCTTATTTTTAATCAATTCATATTCTTGTTGTATGGAGGTAAACATATCTTTGTAAAGCACGTAGTCCTTGGGGTTTGAAGGGATACAAACACTAACAAAACCTATGGTTATTTTGGTACCGTCTTTGTCTGTTATCTCTTTGATAAATGATCCTTTAATGGGTGTATTTTCTCCGTTAACCTCTTGATAGAACGGTTGAATTGTATCTTTTGATTTATGAAAAATATTAGCAGAAATCCAATTAAAATTACTCTCATTAAGTCTTTTTTGAAGATCTTTTTTATTCAAATCAAATTCATGATTTCCAAAAGCAACTAGGTCAAAATTCATTACATTCATGACCTCTATCATTTGTTTACCACGAATTTTCTCACCGTTATATTTCATACTTCCTAAAAGAGACGGATTTAAAAAATCTCCAGCCATAACAAGCATTGTATTTTTATTTTCTTTTAATAATTTTTGATGAAGAGATTCTACTCTTGCCAATCCCCCATATTGTCCACCTTGAATAGCTTCAATTTCATAAACATCATTAAGTTGTAAAAAAGTGAAAGAAATTTTACCATCATCTTTAGAACAAGAAGTAATAACAGTAAAGAGAAGAAAGAATATAATTTGTTGCAATCGTTTCATATGTTTTTATAAAATAATTAATGGATTTAAAAAACTTGTAGTGCTTGGTTAAAGGCACTTTCAAAACTCATTGGCTTAATCCCAGTAAAAGCCTTTTGTTGAGTGAAATAAGAAATTAATTTTTCAGTTGGTATATTACCTGTTAACTCATCTTTTGCCATCGGACACCCACCATAACCTTTTATAGCTCCATCAAATCTTCTACAGCCAGCTTTATAGGCAGCATTGACTTTTTCATACCAAAATAATGGGTTTGTATGTAAATGTGCTCCAAATTCTATCGCTGGATATGCTGCAATTAAATTAGAAAATAGATAATCAATAGTTGCCGGCTGAGAACTTCCTATCGTGTCTGAAAGAGAGATAATGTTAACCCCCATCTTGAACAATGTTTCGGTCCATTTTCCTACAATATCAATATTCCAAGGATCCCCATATGGATTTCCAAAACCCATAGATAAATAAACAACTACCTCTTTATTTGTTTTTGTTGAAATAGATAAAATCTCCTTCAAAACTTCAACTGACTGGCAAATTGTTTTGTGTGTGTTTCTCATTTGAAAATTTTCTGAAATAGAAAAGGGAAACCCTAAATAATCAATTTCTTCAAACTGAACGGCATCATTAGCCCCTCGAATATTGGCAACAATTGCTAATAATTTACTCTGTGTTTCTGACAGCTCAAGTTTTGAAAGAACAGCACCTGTATCTCGCATTTGAGGAATTGCCTTCGGCGAAACAAAACTCCCAAAATCTATTGTATCAAAACCTACTTTTAATAATGAATTAATATAGGTTGCTTTCTCTTGAGTAGAAATAAAACGACTTGTAATACCTTGCATAGCATCTCGTGGACATTCTATAACTTTAACTCTATTCATCAAATCAAATATACAATAAATGATTTTTTTAAAGAGATTATAGAACTATAATAAAATAAATAATGCTATTCCTATAAATACTGATATCTGTAACCATTTAAACCAAATTTCGATACGATTACTTTCTTGAAGTTTATCAGAAATAATTCCACCAAGAATAGCTATCAAAGAAAAAATAATAAATGAAACTAGAATAAATAAACCACCTAATATATAAAACTGAATAATTGACGATAATGAGTTTGAAAATAAAAATCCTGGAAATAATGCTAAGAAAAAAATTGTGACTTTAGGGTTTAAAACATTCATTAAGAATCCTAATTTAAATAATTCAAATACAGTCTTTTTTTGAATAGTATCAGTTTTTAAATTAATGGTTGAATCACTCTCATATACTTTATAGGCCAAAAAGAGTAAATAACTTGCCCCTAAGATTTTAAGTGTAAAAAAAACAGTATCGTTTCCTCGAAGAATACTTGAAACTCCAAAAGCAACAAGAGTGGTATGTATAATACACCCTGTCATGAGACCAAATACAGTTGCTAGTCCAAATTTTTTACCATGAACAACGCTTTGCATAAGAACATAAATATTATCTGGGCCAGGTAAAATGGCTAACATAGCTACAGAGGCAATAAAAGAAAAAAGAGTATCATAATTCAACACATACAATTTTACTGTTTTTTTTATAGTTTTTGTAAGGAATCTCATTAAAGTTTGACTACTCTAAAAAATGATATTTTAACGTGAATAAAAAATCAGTTTTTTTTAGCATATTTTTTTCGATTAGCTTGTTTGTTTATAGTCAAACAACTGCAACCTACAACATCGTCTTTAATAGTATTTGGAATCCCTCAGATCATACAAGCGTTCCAACCAATGCCCATTGGTCTAAATTGGTTGGAGCAACACATAAATCTCCCAATATTTTTTTTAGGCTTGGTCAAACAGCCTCCACAGGTATTAAAAATATTGCAGAAATTGGAAACAATCAAGTCTTTAATAACGAAGTTAATGCAGAAATTGATAATAATGAAGCAAATCAATATATCGATGGACCTTATTTATCAAGCGGAACCGGCAATATTACAATCAATAACCTTCAGGTGGATCAAGAGTATCCTTTATTAACATTAGTTTCTATGGTTGCTCCTAGTCCAGACTGGTTTATTGGTATCAATAGTTATAATTTATTAGATGATCAGAACCAATGGAAAACTTCTGTTATCCTAGACGTGTTTGCTTTTGATGCCGGAACAGATAGTGGGACCGATTATACATCCATTAATATGGTTACAAATCCATTTGAACCGATAAGTCAGTTAGACACTCCTCCAATTAATGGAAATAAAATGGGAACAATCTCAATAATATTAAACTCAGTTCTTACCACAGATACTGAAAATATTGTAAAAAGTGTATCCATCTATCCTAATCCAAGCAATGGAATTTTTACAATTTCTACACCTTATAATAATGACATCAAAAACATTTCTGTTTTTAATATTTTAGGGAAGAAAATCGCTACTAGCAACCGTTCACTGAACCAGCAGTATGATTTTTCATATTTAAAAAAAGGCGTTTATATTCTAAAAATCACTTTAGAAAGTCACAAAACTAAAACTCAAAAATTAGTGATTAAGTAATGCTTTGTTTATTTGTTTAATCAATTTAGGACCTTCATAGATAAAACCCGTGTAAATTTGAACCAAATCAGCACCTGCCTTAATTTTTTCCATTGCATCTTCAGCAGAATGGATACCACCAACACCAATTATTGGAAAGGCTTTTTTAGAATGTTCCGATAAGTATCGGATTACAAGAGTACTTTGGTCTTTGATAGGTTGTCCACTTAAACCACCCTGCCCTATTTCTTGTAAAAGTTCATCTGTTGCATTTAAATTTTCTCTGGAAGTAGAAGTATTGGATGCAATAACTCCATCGATTTTTGTTTTAGCGACAAGCGCTATAATTTCATCTAATTGATGAGGGTTTAAATCCGGTGCAATTTTTAATAAAATAGGCTTTTGAATGTCTTCTAGATCATTTAATTTTTGAACTGCAGATATTAATTCTATTAAATAATCTTTATCATTTAATTTCGCATGACTTTCAACATTCGGGCAACTCACGTTAAGAACAAAATAATCTACATATGGATGCAACCCTTTAAAGCAAGCTTCATAATCTGAAGTATAATTTTCTGGAGTAGTCTGTGTATTTTTACCAATATTACCTCCAATAATAAGTGCTCCTTTATTTTTCTTTAATTGCTCAATGGCAAGCTCTAATCCGTCATTGTTAAAACCCATTCTATTGACAATACCTTTATCTTCTTTTAATCGAAAAAGTCGTTTTTTTGGGTTTCCTTCTTGACCAATTGGTGTTACAGTTCCAATTTCAATAAATCCAAATCCAAAATTTGATAATTCATTAAATAACACTGCGTTTTTATCAAACCCAGCAGCTAAACCAACAGGGTTTTTAAATGTAATACCAAATAATTTTTTTTCCAATCTTTTATCATCTAACACATAAATTGAACGAAAAATTAATGACACAAAAGGAACTTTACATAAAGTTCTAATGAGCGAGAATGTAAAGTAATGAACTTTCTCAGGATCGAATAGAAAAAGGATGGGTCTAACTAATAATTTATACATAATCATTTTTAAAAAAAACTCCATCAAGGAGCTTCTAATTATCTTAAAACAGCTTCTAAATTCTTTTCAAAAGACTGTTGTAATTTTTGCATTACTTTTTCTATCTGCTTATCTGCTAATGTTTTCGTAGTATCCTGTAAAACAAAACTTATAGCATACGATTTTTTCCCTTCTGGTAACTTATCTCCTTCATAAACATCAAATAAATCGACTTCTTTTAATAAGTTTCTTTCGGATTGAAAAGCCAAATTATAGATTTCTTTAAAAGTTACTTTTTGGTCTATTAAGATAGCTAAATCTCTTTTAACGGCAGGAAATTTTGGTAAATCAGATATTTTAATTTTCTTTTTACCTGATAATGACAACATAGAATCCCAATTAAAATCTGCATAAAGCACTTCTTGTTTTATACCAAATTCGTTTAGAATGTTTTTGCTTACAACACCAAATTCTACTAATTTATTTTTTCCTAAACTAAAAGAAATTCCTTCAGAAAAAACAGCTGATTTTGTGGGAGATGTTTTATAATTTGAAAACCCTAACCTTTCAAGAATCGATGAAACGATTCCTTTACTATAGAAAAAATCTGATTTTTCTGAAGATCTTTTCCAGTTGGCTTGAGTTCTTGCTCCAGAAATAAACAAAGTAAGATGTTTGTCTTCCTGGTATCCATGAGCATATTTGTGATATGATTTTCCAAATTCATATAGTTTTAACGAATTATTTTTCCTGTTAATATTGTATAAGACTGATTCCAAACCACTAAAAAGTAATGATTGCCTTAATACTTTTAAATCATTACTTAACGGGTTTAACATTTCAACATTAAATTCAGATGTTAAACTGTCAGAAAGAGATATGTATTCTTCTTTGGTTAAAGAATTTGCCATGGTTTCATTAAATCCTAACGATGTTAGTTGATTAGCAACAATATTTTCGATTTTAATATCATGATTGGTATTATAAGAAATAGAAGAATTTAATTTATGAGAAAATTTAATATTATTATAGCCATAGACTCTTAAAATCTCCTCTATTATATCAGCCTCTCTTTGAACATCTACTCTGTAGGAGGGGATTGTTAACCCAAGTCCTCCCTCTGTCTCACTGCTTATTTTAATTTCTAGTGAGGCTAAAATATTTTTTATCATGTCCTTATCTATCTCCTGACCTATTAATCGGAAAGAATTTTCATAAGATAGAAAGACTTGAAAATCTTCTATTTTTTCTGGATAATAATCTGATATATCAGAAGCAATTTTACCACCAGAATATTCTTCAATAAGAGTGGCTGCACGTTTCAATGCGTATTTTGAAAAATTAATATCAATTCCACGTTCAAAACGGAAAGACGCATCGGTATTTAGAGCATGTCTTTTCGCTGTTTTACGAATCGACACTGGATTAAAATAAGCACTTTCTAAAAAAATGGTAGTGGTTTTTTGGGAGACTCCAGAATCGCCTCCCCCAAATACACCCGCAATACATAGAGGGTTAGATTCTACATCACAAATCATAATATCTTCCTGATGTAATGTTCTTTCCACATTATCTAAGGTTGTGAATTTAGTGCCTGATTCTAATGTTTTTACAAGTATTTTATTTCCTTTTATTTTATTGGCATCAAACGCATGCAGAGGCTGACCTAATTCATGAAGTACATAATTTGTAATATCGACAATATTATTCTTTGGAGTTAATCCAATTGCTTTTAATCTATGTTGTATCCAATCTGGAGAATCTTTTACTTCTACATCTACAATTGAAACTCCACAATATCGTGGAGCTAATTCTCTATTTTCTACTTCTACATCTATACGAAGTCTCCTTTCATCTACATGAAAATTACTCACTGAAGGTGTTATGAGTTCTCTATTTATACCATGTTGAATTAACCCAGCACGTAAATCTCTTGCAACACCAAAATGACTCATCGCATCAGATCTATTAGGTGTCAATCCGATCTCAAAAACCTCATCGGTTTCAATAGTAAAGACTTCAGAACCTGGAGTTCCTACTTTTAAAGATTTGTCTAATACCATAATTCCATCATGACTACTTCCTAAACCTAATTCATCTTCAGCACATATCATTCCATGACTTTCTACTCCTCTAATTTTACCCTTTTTAATCGTAAAACCTTCTCCTTTTTCATCATATAAAATAGTTCCAACAGTGGCAATAGGAACTTTTTGACCTACTGCAACATTTGGTGCTCCACATACAATCTGAACCGGATCTCCTATTCCTAGATCTACAGTTGTTACTTTTAAACGATCTGCATTAGAATGCTTGACACAGGTAAGAACTTCTCCTACAACGATTCCTTTGAGGCTTCCTTTAATAGATTCTATGGTTTCAATTCCTTCAACCTCTAATCCTAAATCGGTAAGTAATTCACTTGTTTTAGTTGATTCCCAATCGACTTGTAAAAATTGTTTCAACCAATTGTATGATATTTTCATTAGGTTTTGTGTAGATTTAACTGCAAATTTAATTAAATTTAATTTTTTAAAAGAACTATTTTAGATTTACTTGTAGATAGAATAGGTGTCTCGCTTTTTTACATAGAGGGTATTATAAATACTAAATCTTAACTTTTAAGTCAAAAAGTTACAGTATTTGTATTTTTATAGAAATTAAAGAGTTTTTAGAACAAAAATTCTACTGAAAAACTAAAAATTCATAAAGAATGACTGAATCAAATAGCTATTGTAACTATACCAAAAATTTAGAAAAAAATAATGTTCAAAAAATATATCATGATTCACAATATGGATTTCCAATAGACTCTGACAATGAGTTGTTTGGTCGATTAATTTTAGAAATTAATCAAGCAGGATTGTCATGGAATATTATTCTTAACAAGCAAGAAAATTTTAGAAAAGCGTATTCAAATTTTGAAATTAAATCTATTGCCAATTATGATGACACAGACCGTATTCGATTGCTAAATGATGCAGGTATTATTAGAAATAAGATAAAAATTAATGCTGCTATTTACAACGCTAAAAGAATTCTTGTTCTACAGCAAGAATTTGGATCATTTCAGAATTGGTTGGATCATCATCACCCAAAAGTCAAAAAAGAATGGGTTCTTTTATTTAAAAAAACGTTCAAGTTTACAGGAGGAGAAATTACAAATGAATTTCTGATGAGCAGTGGTTATTTAAAAGGTTCGCATGATGAGAACTGCCCAATATATCAAAAAGTATTAAAGAAAAAACCCAAATGGAATCGCTAACTAATATTTGACCAGCCACCAGTAGTTCTTGCAATTTCAGTATAGGTATTATAAATCGGTATATTTTTTGTCTGAGAAAGATTTGGATCTTGATCTAAGATTCTCAGTGCTGCATTTCTAGCCTCATAAAGAATCGGAGTATCTTTTACTAAATCTGCAATTCGAAGATTTAATACTCCACTTTGCTGAGTGCCCATCATATTTCCAGGGCCTCTTAATTTTAAATCTACCTCAGAAATTTTAAATCCATCTGAAGTTTCAACCATGGTTTGTAATCTAGTTTTTGCCTCTGAAGATAATTTATAACTAGATAATAGAATACAAAAGCTTTGATCCGCTCCTCGTCCTACTCTACCTCTTAACTGATGTAACTGACTTAAACCAAAACGCTCTGCACTTTCAATAATCATAACACTTGCATTGGGAACATTTACCCCTACTTCAATAACAGTGGTAGCTACCATAATTTGTGTTTCTCCATTAACAAATCGTTGCATTTCATATTCTTTATCTACAGCTTTCATTTTTCCATGAACGATACTTATTTGATAGGTAGGCATAGGAAACTCTCTTGAGACACTTTCATACCCGTCCATAAGGTCTTTGTAATCCATAACTTCAGATTCTTGAATTAATGGGTACACAACATATATTTGTCTCCCTTTTTCAATTTGTTGTTTCATGAATTTAAAAACAGCCAATCGATTACTATCATAACGATGTACTGTTTTTACCTCTTTTCTACCAGGTGGCAATTCATCAATTACAGAAATATCTAAATCACCATAAACACTCATTGCCAACGTTCTAGGAATCGGTGTTGCAGTCATCACCAAAATATGAGGAGGTAAGGTGTTTTTTTTCCACATTTTTGATCGTTGTGCTACTCCAAATCGATGTTGTTCATCAATAATAGCAATTCCTAAATTTTTAAACACAACCTTGTCTTCTAATAATGCATGGGTACCAATTAAAATATGAAGGTCACCATTTTCTAAGATATGATGAATCTCTCTTCTTTTTTTCACCTTTGTAGAGCCAGTTAATAAAGCAACAGAAATATTCATATTTTGTAAAAGTTCTTTGATAGCATTATAATGTTGGGTTGCTAAAATTTCTGTTGGTGCCATAATAGAAGCCTGAAAACCGTTATCAATGGCCAATAACATAGTTAACAGAGCAACAATGGTTTTTCCAGACCCTACATCCCCTTGTAGGAGTCTATTCATATGCGCCTTTGAAGCCACATCTTTTCTAATTTCTTTTAACACTAGTTTTTGAGCATTGGTAAGTTTAAAAGGTAAATTATGATTGTAAAACTCATTAAAAACAACCCCAACATGTTTAAATACGTATCCTTTTATTTTATTTTTTCGAATAAGCTTTTTACGAATTAATTGTAGTTGAATAAAAAATAATTCTTCAAATTTTAATCGATATTGAGATTTGGCTAGAATCTCTGCAGATTTTGGAAAATGAATATTTAAAAGAGCTTCTTTCTTCCCTAGAAGTTGAAAATCTTGAATTAAATCTGTTGATAAACTTTCTTGAATTTGTTCAAAAACTTGTAGTAGTAAATCTTGAATATATCCTCTAAAAACTTTAATGCTAAGCCCATTATTAATCAATTTCTCAGTTGACGAATAAATGGGTTGTAATTTTGATTGAAGCTTTTTTTTGTGCTCCTCAACTGACTCCATTTCTGGATGAACGATAGAAAAATTTTTATTAAAATGATTTAATTTTCCATAAATTACATAAGGTGTATTAATCTTAATAGAATTTTTTATCCATTTATGACCTTTAAACCACACCAATTCAATGGCACCTGTATTGTCAGAAAATTTCCCAACCAATCTAGTGCCTCTTTTTTGCTGAATTGTTTTAAGTTCTGTTATGGTTCCACAAAGCTGAACCTCTGAATTATTATTAAGTAGCTCATTGACTTTGTAAATTTTTGTTTTATCAACGTATCGATAAGGAAAAAAGTTGAGTAAATCATTCAAAGTAACCAACCCTAACTCTGAAGAAAGTAAGCTCGCTCTAGCATTACTAACACCTTTTAAATAATGAATGGGATTACTAAGGTTCATTAAACTATAATTTTAAAGCTAATTTAATCATAAAAGACTTCACAAAAAAGAAAAAAGAATACCCTTCAATACTCAAAGTCTATTGTTATCTTTGTATCCTAAAATTTAACTTTGAGATTACATAGAAATTTAGTGTATACTGTTATCGACAGCATTCGTGATATCTTTAATGAAGGGGTATATGCAGACAAAGCAGTAGAAAAAGCATTAAAAAGAGACAAGCGCTGGGGGAGTCGTGATCGTAAATTTGTCGCAGAAACAATTTATGACATTGTTCGATGGAAACGCTTGTATGCAGAAATAGCAGACGTAAAAGAACCTTTTGATAGAACTAATTTATGGAGACTATTTTCTGTGTGGTGTGTTTTAAAAGGAATTGCTTTGCCAGACTGGAATCAAATTGAGTCCACTCCTACTCGACGTATCAAAGGAAGGTTTGATGAACTTTTAAAAATTAGAAAATTTAAAGAATCTATTCCTGATTGGATTGATGAAGTTGCTGTTCAAGAGCTCGGAGAAGAATTATGGTCAAAAGAAATTACTGCTTTAAATAAACAGGCAGAAGTAATTCTTAGAACAAATACCTTAAATACCTCTAAAGAACAACTACAAAAACTACTACGATCAGAAAATATTATCACAGAATTTATTCCTCATCATATGGATGCCTTACGGTTAGTTGAAAGAGCCAATGTATTCAAAACAGAGGCTTTTAAAAAAGGGTTGTTTGAAGTTCAAGATGCTTCTTCTCAACTAGTAGCAGAGTACCTAGAGGTAAAACCGGGTATGAAAGTAATAGATACTTGTGCAGGAGCGGGAGGAAAAACATTACATCTGGCTTCATTTATGCAGAATAAAGGGCAAATCATTGCCATGGATATCTACGAGAGTAAACTTAGAAAATTAAAAGTAAGAGCCCGAAGAAATAAAGTGCATAATGTAGATACAAGGGTTATTGATTCTACCAAACCTATTAAAAAACTTCACGAAAAAGCAGATCGAGTTTTAATTGATGCGCCCTGCTCGGGTGTAGGAGTCTTAAGAAGAAACCCTGATTCTAAATGGAAATTACAACCAGAGTTTTTAGATAATATTAAAAAAGTACAGCAAGATATTTTACAACAATATTCAAAAATGGTAAAACCCGGAGGTAAACTAGTATATGCAACCTGTTCGGTTTTACCCTCAGAAAATCAACAACAAATAAAAAAATTCCTATCTACAGAAGCTGGAAAAAATTTTACATTTGTAAAAGAAAATAAAGTGTTGGCTCATATCTCTGGATATGACGGATTTTATATGGCTCAATTGGAAAAAAATAAATAACGAGCCCCACAGAAATACCACTCCCCCTTTTAAAAAGCTATTAAAAAGCAACAAATTGATATGCAACCATGATTTATTCATGATGTAGTAACTTTTTAATAAAAAATAGATGAAAAAACAATTTCTACTTTTAGTACTTTGTTGGTATTCATTCTTAAGTATCGCTCAAGAGAGCTATTACAATAATGTAGACCTTAATCTTACTGGCATCGATTTAAGAAATGCTTTAACTAATAAAATAACTACGACTCATATCAATTTTTTAGAATATACACCAGATACATGGAATGCCTCGATGATTACAGATATGAACCCTCAAAATAGTTCTGAAGTATTATTGGTGTATGGGTATGAAAACGGTACTGACGGTGATTCTACAAATGATCGAGAAAGAGGGATTAACGATAATTGTACCACAAGTAGTTGTAATGGTTTGTGGAACCGAGAGCATGTGTATCCCAATTCATTGGCTACGCCAGATTTAAATCAAGGAGGAATCAATGGCCCTCCATATGCAGATGCACATAATTTAAGACCTTGTGATGCGCAAAGAAATTCATCTAGAGGTAATAAATTATTTATCAATGGGACAGGAAATTCTGGTGCAGTTGGTAGTGGATGGTATCCTGGTGACGAATGGAAAGGTGATGTGGCCAGAATAATTATGTATATGTATGTTCGTTATGGTGATAGGGCTCTCCCTACAAATGTAGGAATCGGGAGTAGTATAGATACTCCTGATGAAATGATTGATTTATTTTTACAATGGAATGCAGATGACCCTGTCTCAAATATTGAAAAACAACGAAATCCATATCATGAAAATATCAACAATACAGATGCACAAGGAAACAGAAATCCTTTTATAGATAACCCTAGATTAGCAACAAGAATTTGGGGAGGTCCTGAGGCTGAAGATCTTTGGGGAATCTATAGTAATATAGATACAGAAGCTCCATCAATCCCCACAAACTTAGTAGCAACAAATATCACTACATATTCTATCGATCTATCATGGGATGCAGCAACAGATAATATTGGAGTTAGTAGCTATGAAGTATTTGTAGATGGAAATTTAGAGGTTTCTGTAACCAATACTAATTTTTCAATTAGTGCACTAGCCTCTAACACATCCTATCAATTAACGGTCCTTGCAAAAGACCTAGCTGAAAATAGTTCCGCTCAAAGCACACCCATTACAGCCTCTACACTCATAGATTCGGAAGCACCTTCTGTTCCAACAAATATTCAGATTAGTAATGAAACCGATGTCTCTTTTAAAATAACTTGGGAAGCCTCATCAGACAATACACAAGTGATAGGGTATGATATTTTTTTAGATGGAAATTTTAATTCAACAACCAGTAATACTTCCATCACAATTAACAACCTAACACCCGCCACTACTTATGCTGTATCTGTCTCCGCTAAAGATGCAATTAATAATAGCTCAGAACAAAGCAACTCTGTAGATGCTTCAACTACTGACGGCTCAAACTCTTCAGCTAATGAATTAATAATCTCAGAATATGTTGAAGGCAGTTCTAATAACAAAGCAATAGAAATTGCTAATATTACTACTAATTCTATCAACCTGACCAACTATAATTTAAGAAGACAGCAAAATGGAGCTGGAGATTGGTCATCGCCCTTTTTTCTTGAGGGGGTTCTATCAACAGGAGATGTTCTTGTGATTATCAATGGAAGTGCTGATGACGAGACTCTTATTAATGAAGCTGACATGATTGTTTCAAATAATGCTAGCACCAACTATGGAGAACCCTTAAATTTTAATGGGAATGATCCTGTGGGCTTTTTTAAAAATGATCTATTAATCGATATTGTAGGAGTATTTGATGGAGGATCTGGTAATTTTGCAAAAGATGTGACTTTACGAAGAAAATCGTCAGTATCAGAACCCAACACAACATTTGATCTAGAAAATGAGTGGGATGAATATTCTAAAGATACTTTTAATGACGTTGGTTCACATTCTTCTTCATTAAATACCTCTAATGTGATGTGGGAAGAGTTAAGTATTTATCCAAATCCAACTTCAAATGATTATATATATTTGAAAATTTATGACGATGTAACATTAGAAGTATTTACTATCTTTGGTAAAAAGTTACTAAAAGTAGACATTGAGGAGTCTGATTCTAAAATAGATATTTCTCAACTTGCCAGTGGAATCTATTTTTTTAAAATATCTAATAATCGATCATCAACTTTAAGAAAAATTATTAAACAATAATGATTAAAAAAATATCCCTCATATTATTTCTTACTAAGACCCTTATTTTTACTGCACAAATCCCAGCAGGCTATTACAATTCTGCTACAGGAAGTGGATATACTTTAAAATCACAGTTAAAACTAATTATTACTAACGGACATGAAGACCAGGGCTATGGAGCATTGTATGATGCATATGTTACGAGTGATAATGATACTTTTTATGAAAATGATAATACGGTATTAGACATGTATTCTGAAAATCCAATAGGAATCGATTCTTATAATTATAACCATAATAATAATACTTGTGGAAATTATAATTCAGAAAATGATTGCTATAATCGAGAACACATATTTCCTCAAGGATTCTATAACGAACAATTACCCATGAGATCAGATATACATCATGTCGTTCCAACAGATGGATATGTAAATGGAAGAAGAGCAAATTATCCATTTGGGGAGGTATCATCAGCTACATGGACCTCAAACAATGGATCTAAAGTTGGACAAAATACATTTAGCACATACGACGGTATTGTCTTTGAACCTATCGATGAATTTAAAGGAGATATTGCAAGAATGCTCCTATATTTTGCAGTACGATATGAAGATGAGGTAACCAGCGATTCTTGGGAGGATCATACAACAGCGAATAATCCGTTAAACGGTACCAATAGTCAAGTATATGAAAATTGGTATCTCCAATTGCTTTATAAATGGCATACCGATGATCCCGTAAGTTCAAGAGAAATTATAAGAAATAACGAAGCTTATGACTTTCAAGGAAACAGAAACCCATTTATAGACCATCCAGAATATGTAGAGAATATTTGGAATGAGGTTTTATCGAATTCAAGGTATTCTTTCAATAAAAACATAGCTATTTATCCGAATCCTTCTTCACAAAATCATGTTTACATCAAAAGTGAAGAAGATATTACCGTTGAAATTTTTAGCCTTATTGGGAAAAAAATAATAGAAAAGCTCGTTAAAAAATCAAATCCTTTACTAGATATATCTGAGTTCCCTAATGGAGTATATCTCTTAAAAATATCAAATAATTTATTTACTACTGTCAGAAAATTAATAAAAAAATAAACTTCAGAAAGTTTAATAAATACTTTTTTAACGTTTTATTATTTTCTGCTCGTATGTTTTATGAGTCTCAAAATCTTTAATCTTTATTATATAAATTGCTTTTGGCAATGATTCTAGATTTATACGATCATCACCCACAATACTTTTTTGGTCTACCAATTGACCTTTCATATCATAGATTTCAACTTGGTAATTACCAGATATGATCCCTACAGAGATCACTGTTATAGCTGGATTAGGAAAAAGTGTGACCGATTTACCAAAAATTTCTTCTTTTGATGAAAGCTGATCTCCTACAATACTAATATTTCCTTGATCATCAAATGGGTTAGACCAAATTTCATTTGTATATACCGCAGAACCTGTTAATGTTTTTAAGAATGCTTGCAGAGCATCTTTTTCATTATCAGTTAAACCAAGTATTTGAAGGCCTGGTCCAGGAGGATTGAGTCTATTATCAAGATTTGTATTTGCTGCTTGATTTGGAATTGCGTTATAATGATTAATAACTTGCAATAGCGTTGTTAGACTTCCATCATGCATCAAAGGTCCGTTTAAACTACCATCTGGATTCACTATATCTCGGAGAGAAGGGGCTCTTGTGTTTGTTAAATCTAACTCCAATGGATTTCCTATAACCCCAATAACACCATTGTTTAGAGTAATTGGATCAATATCAAACTCAGGTGGAACATGACACCCTGCACATCCTGCACCGCCGTTAATTGGTGGGCTTAGAAATAATTGTTTGCCTTGATTTTCTAATGTAGTAAAATTTGGAAAAGGTTGATTTATATTTTGTACTTCTAGTAAACCGCTATCAAATTTAGAATCAAACGATTGAATACTTCTAACAAATTGAGCCAAAGCTTTCTGTATCCTAACTTCATCTATTAAAGGAGTTCCATAAGCAAATTCAAATAAGGTTTCATAATAACTAATCGCTGAAAGTTTAGTAATCAAATCATTAAAGTTAGGATCTCCATCAGCACCACTATACCCCATTTCTATATGGTCTTTAATGGGTTGTGTTACTTGATTTTCAAGAGATATCGCTCTTTCATCCCAAAAAAATCTTTCTTCATTAGAAAAGCGACTATTGATTAAACGCATAGAATGCCTATTTGTACTTTCGCCATTGAGTCCAATACTTGCTGTTAATGGATCACTAAATGCAAATGCTTGTTGATGACAACTTGCACAAGCGATGGTATTGTTAGAAGATAAATTTTTATCGTAAAACAAAACCCTACCTAAGGTTGCTATTTTATTATCTATTACATTTGATTCAGGAGTATTGTCTTTAGTGACATACGAAGGGGTTTCTTGATTTTCATAATTAAATAAATTATTTAAATCTACTGTACCGCTAATTAAAATAAAAAAAAGTCCTAAAACAGTAACCAGATGGGGAATATTATTTTTCATAATAAAATTATTTATTTAATTATTTTTTACGAATTTAGGAACAATCAGCTAAAAAACATTTATTGATCTACTTTTTTGTTGATAAATGATTTATAAACTTAAAAAAAAATAAGATTTCAATAGAAAATTTAACATCTAAAATTTTAAATTTGCTAGATAATTTCAACCATACAAATCAAATAAAGGATGATCAATTTCTTTGGAGATCAACACAGTAAAATTCTGGCTGTTCAAACATCAAAAAAATTACGTAAAGAAAGCATTTCAAAACTAGCATGGCTCTTTTCATGTGATTTACTTATTTCAGATGATACAGATCAACAACCCACAGCGTCTCTAGACGCTTTTTTTATTGGTCCACGAGCAGCAATGATTACTCCTTGGAGTACCAACGCTGTTGAAATAACACAAAATATGGGAGTTGAAGGAATTATAAGAATTGAAGAATTTAAACCTATCTCCAAGGAATTCACCGATTTTGATCCAATGATTTTTCAAAAATTTGATGGATTAAATCAACATTTATTTACTATAGATATTGAGCCAGAATCTATAAAAGAGATCGATGATATAGCTTTGTATAACCAACGAGAAGGTTTAGCCCTAAACGATAAAGAAATTGAGTATTTAAATATTCTTTCCAATAAAATTGGTAGAAAGTTAACAGACTCTGAAGTTTTTGGTTTTTCTCAAGTGAATTCAGAACACTGTCGTCATAAAATATTTAACGGATCTTTTGTTATAGATGGAGAAGAAAAACCAACTTCTTTGTTCAAAATGATAAAAGAAACGTCCAAGCAACATCCTAATGATATTGTTTCTGCCTACAAAGATAATGTTGCTTTTATTAAAGGACCACAAGTTGAACAATTTGCTCCAAAAAGAGCAGATGTTCCCGCATATTATCAAACAGAAAGATTTAATTCTGTAATTTCATTAAAAGCAGAAACTCATAATTTTCCAACAACAGTAGAGCCTTTTAATGGAGCTGCCACTGGGTCTGGAGGAGAAATCAGGGATCGTTTAGCTGGTGGAAAAGGTTCTCTACCACTAGCGGGAACAGCTGTTTATATGACATCCTATTCTCGTTTAGAAAAAAATAGACCTTGGGAACAAAAAATGAAAGAACGACCATGGCTATATCAAACCCCAATGGATATTTTAATAAAAGCTTCCAATGGAGCCTCAGATTTTGGTAATAAATTTGGGCAACCTTTAATTGTTGGTTCTGTTTTAACATTTGAACATCAAGAAGAAACTCGTAAACTTGGTTTTGATAAAGTAATCATGCAAGCTGGTGGTATTGGGTATGGAAAAGAAAGTCAAGCATTAAAAGATGTTCCTAAGATTGGTGATAAAATTATTATTCTTGGGGGTGATAATTATAGAATTGGAATGGGTGGAGCTGCAGTATCATCAGCTGATACAGGAGAATTTTCCTCAGGTATTGAGTTAAATGCCGTACAACGGTCGAATCCTGAAATGCAAAAACGTGCTGCAAATGCTGTCAGAGGGATGATAGAAAGTGAACAAAATTTTATTGTATCTATTCATGACCACGGTGCAGGTGGCCATCTAAATTGTTTGTCAGAATTGGTAGAGGATACAGGTGGAAAAATTGACTTAGATCAGCTCCCTGTAGGAGATCCAACCTTATCTGCAAAAGAAATTATCGGGAATGAATCTCAAGAAAGAATGGGATTGGTGATTGCTGATAAGCATATAGAAACTTTACAAAAAATTGCAGAAAGAGAACGCGCTCCTATATATCAAGTGGGAGATGTTACAGGGGATAATCGATTTACCTTTGAATCAGCGACAAAAGGAAGCAAACCCATGGATTTAGCTTTAGAGGATATGTTTGGTTCTTCGCCAAAAACCATGATGACCGATATAACAGTTGATAGGAAGTATGAAGAAATTTCATACAATCCTGCAGAATTTGACAACTATCTTTCGCAAGTGTTACAAATAGAGGCTGTAGCTTGTAAAGATTGGCTAACAAACAAAGTAGATCGCTGTGTTGGAGGAAAAGTAGCCAAACAACAATGTGTAGGACAGTTACAAATTCCACTAAACAATGTTGGGGTGATGGCATTAGATTATAAAGGAAAAGAAGGTATTGCCACTTCCATCGGGCACTCTCCTATTTCTGGATTAATAAATCCAGTTGCAGGAAGTAGAAATTCAATTACCGAAGCTCTAACTAATATTATTTGGGCTCCATTGAAAAACGGATTACAATCAATTTCTCTCTCCGCTAACTGGATGTGGCCTTGTAAAAACGAAGGAGAAGATGCTCGTTTGTATGAAGCTGTAAAAGCAATATCTGAATTTTCAATAGATTTAGGAATCAATGTTCCTACAGGAAAAGATTCTTTGTCTATGAAACAAAAATATACAAATGAAGAAGTTATTGCTCCTGGAACAGTAATTATCTCTGCTGCTGCAAACTGTGATGAAATCATGAAGGTTGTAGAGCCTGTTTTCAAAAAAGATGGAGGGGCTATTTACTATATTAATCTTTCTCAAGATGATTATAAATTAGGAGGAAGTTCATTTGCTCAAATTATTCAAAAGGTCGGAAATAAAACTCCCACAGTAAAAAAAGCTTCTTATGTAAAAAATGTTTTTAATACCATTCAAAAATTAATTCGAAATGAAAAAATTGTTGCAGGTCATGATGTTGCTTCTGGTGGGCTAATTACTACTTTATTAGAATTATGTTTTGCGAACGTTAATACAGGAGCTACTATCGATATTTCTCCATTAGGCGAAAATGATTCCATTAAAGTACTATTCTCAGAAAATGCAGGAATTGTCTTTCAATCTAAGGACAATTCAATAGAAAATATCTTTTCAGAAAATGAAATCAAGGCTGTTAAAATTGGAACTGTTTCAGACAGTGATTGTTTAACGATTAAAAATAAGGATACAAGTTATTCTTTATCAGTTTCAGAATTAAGAGATACTTGGTTTAAAACTTCTTTCTTACTTGATCAAAAACAAACAGCAAATGGTTTAGCAAAAGATCGGTATAATAATTATAAAATTCAGCCTTTACACTTTAAATTCCCTAGTCATTTTACTGGTAAATTACCTATTAATAATTTCTCAAAAGAAAGACCTAAAGCAGCTATTATTCGTGAAAAAGGAAGTAATTCTGAACGAGAGATGGCCAATGCAATGTATCTGGCTGGGTTTGATGTAAAGGATGTTCACATGACGGACTTAATCTCCGGTCGAGAAACATTAGAGGATATACAATTTATAGGGGCTGTCGGTGGTTTTTCAAACTCAGATGTCTTGGGATCAGCAAAAGGATGGGCTGGAGCATTCAAATACAATGATAAAGCCAATACAACATTAAAAAACTTTTTTAAAAGAACAGATACTTTGAGTGTTGGTATATGCAATGGTTGCCAGCTTTGGATGGAATTAGATTTAATTAATCCAGATCATGAGATCCATGGAAAAATGATATATAATGATTCTCAAAAACACGAAAGTGCCTTTACTTCAGTAAAAATTCAAGAAAACAATTCAATTATGTTATCTAGTTTAGCAGGGACTACCTTGGGGGTATGGATTTCTCATGGTGAGGGAAAGTTTGATTTACCCTACTCTGAAGATTCATATCATATTGTTGCTAAATATAGCTATGAGTCCTATCCTCATAATCCAAATGGTTCTGATTTTAATACTGCAATGTTATGTGATGAAACTGGAAGGCATTTAGTTACCATGCCTCATATAGAACGTTCTACTTTTCAATGGAACTGGGCTAATTATCCAAGCGAGAGAAATGACCAGGTTACTCCTTGGTTAGAAGCCTTTACAAATGCAAAAAAGTGGATCGAATTAAACAATTCAAAAAAAAAATGAATTTTCTTTAAAAAACAGGTATAAATACCTACGTCTTTTTTAATTTTATTTTTTAACTTTATACAAGTTGATTTTTGGTTGATAAGAGTTAATTAGGGACTTCTCTTATTGCCACCTAAATAGGTATCAGAAATGATACCTATTTTTTTTATATTGTACTTTATAAATCAGCTACTAAAATGGAACAAATAACACGCGTCTTTGATTGTATTCAATATCAATACAATAATTTTCCTCAACAACACTCTTTAGCCTATAAAGACAATGAAAAATGGAGATCCTATTCAAGTGAAGATTTCATTAATATTTCAAATCAGGTTAGTAGATCCTTATTAAATTTAGGAGTGAAACCTAATGACAAAATTGCAATCATAGTACCAGTAAACATTCCTCAATGGCATTTTATGGATATTGGAATCTCTCAGATTGGTGCTCAAAATGTTCCTTTATATGCTACTTTATCAGAAAAAGATTACCAATATGTATTAAATCATTCTGATTCAAAATATTGTTTTATTGCTGGTGATGAAATATTTAACCAAGTAAAAACTGTTCAGAAAAAGACAAAAATTAAAAAAATTTATCGATTGGACGAACATTCTGAAAATGGATGGAAATCCTTCTTAGAATTAGGTGTAGAAATAGAAAATCAATCAAAAGTTAACGAATTAAAAGCACTAGTAAGTCCTGAGGATATTGCTACTATCATATATACATCTGGAACTACTGGAACGCCAAAAGGAGTCATGTTATCACATCAAAATATTGTTCAAAATATCAAAGTAACCGCCGATAGATTAAATATTAAAGGTCCAGGAAAAAGTACAATAAGTTATCTACCAGTAAGTCATGTATTTGAAAGAGTTGCAGGGTATTATGCACAAATGATGGGGTTTAATATTTATTTTGCTGAGAGTATCGAAAAGTTAAGTGACAATATTAAAGAGGTAAAACCTAGTATGCTAGCCGTAGTTCCTCGACTTTTAGAAAAGATATATGATAAAATTATTGATAAGGGAAGTCAGTTAACTGGTTTAAAAAAGAACCTTTTCTTTTGGGCTGTTAGTTTAGGTGAGCGTTACGAACCCTATAATAAAAATGGAAAGTGGTATCATATTCAATTGAAAATTGCTAGAATATTAATTTTTAATATTTGGAAAAAAGCTTTAGGCAACAATTTAGAATTTATGCTTTCTGGAAGTGCACCTCTTCAACCTAGATTAATTAGAATATTTACAGCAGCTGGTATCCCAGTTTACGAAGGCTATGGAATGACTGAATCCTCTCCAGGAGTCACTTTGAATGACTTGAGAAATAATTCCTTAAAAATTGGAACAGTTGGAAAACCTTTAAAAGGTATAGACATTAAAATAGCCAATGACGGGGAAATATTAATCAAAGGGCATTGTGTGATGCAAGGTTACTATAAACGTGATGATTTAAATGCTGAAACAATAAAAGATGGATATCTCCATTCTGGAGATATAGGGGAAATAGATTCGGAAGGTTTCTTGAAAATTACCGATCGAAAGAAAGAAATATTTAAAACTTCTGGTGGGAAATATATTGCTCCTGCTGTGCTTGAAAGTGAATTAAAAAAATCACGATTTATAGAACAAGTAATGATTATTGGTGAAGGGCAAAAAATGCCTGCTGCTCTTATTCAAATAAACTTTGAATTTATTCACGAGTGGGCATCACGAAAAAAATATAAGATCAACTCAATACAAGACAATAAAGAAGTTCGAGAAAGAATTCAGAAGGAAATAAATATGTGTAATAAAAACTTTGGAAAGTGGGAACAAATAAAAGAGTTTGAAATTACAAAAGAAGAATGGACAACTGAATCTGGGCATTTAACACCGACCCTTAAAATGAGAAGAAAAAAAATCTTAGAAAAACATAAAAATTTATACAAAAAAATATATAATCTTTAAAAAAAAGATCTTAAAATAAGATATTATAAAATTTGTAGGTTTTTTTTGTATTTTGGCTCTGATAATTTTAATTGAAATAAATTTTTATGACGACAGAGATCACCAGACTATTTGACTTTCCGTACTTCGCTCAAAAAAAATATAACTTAAGTAATGCTCTTGTAACTAAATATGGGGATAAATGGATTTCAACTTCAAATCAAGAATATCTAAATAAAGCCAACACTATAAGTAGAGCATTATTGCGTCTAGGAGTAAATGTAAATGATAAAATTGCCATTATATCCTCAACTAACAGAACAGAATGGAATATTATTGATGTTGGTATTTTACAGATAGGAGCTCAGAATGTTCCTATTTATCCGACAATTTCTAAAGAGGATTACCAATATGTTTTAAATCACTCAGAAGCTATATACTGTTTCGCATCCGATTTAAGTATTGTAGAAAAACTAAATCAAATAAAATCAGAAACAAAACTCAAAGAAATCTATACTTTTGATGATATCACTGATGAAAAAAATTGGAAAGAACTTCTAGAACTTGGAAATAACACTAGTAATCAAGATCTTGTTGAAACAAGAAAAGATGCTGTTAAAAGTGACGATTTAGCAACATTAATTTATACTTCTGGTACTACAGGGAGACCTAAAGGTGTAATGCTCTCCCATGGAAACATTGTATCTAATGTTTTAGCAAGTGAAGAAAATGTTCCTTTAACAAAGGGGGAAGATAAAGCCTTGAGTTTTCTTCCTGTATGTCATATTTTTGAACGCATGATACTCTATCTATATCAATACTGTGGTGTAGAAATCTATTTTGCTGAAGGAATTGAAAAGTTGGTTGAAAATGCTCAAGAAATCAAACCTCAAGTATTAACAGCTGTACCTCGTCTTTATGAAAAAATTTATGACAGTATTATCTTAAAAGGTCAAGAATTAACAGGTGTAAAAAAGAAACTATTTTTTTGGGCTGTCGAATTGGGGTTGCAATATGAACCCTATGGAGCTAATGGGTGGTGGTATGAAAAAAAATTAGCATTAGCACGTAAGCTTATTTTTTCTAAATGGCAAGCCGCTCTGGGAGGAGAACTTAAATTAATGGTTTCTGGCGCTTCTGCTCTTCAACATAGACTTACAAGAATTTTTGCTGCTGCAAATATGCCTATTATGGAAGGTTATGGTTTAACGGAAACCTCTCCTGTAACATCAGTAAGTTTTATAGAGGAAAATGGTATTCGGGGTTTCAGAATAGGAACTGTTGGTAAAATTATTAAGAATGTAGAAGTTAAAATTGCTGAAAATGGAGAAATTTTAGTGAAGGGACCTAATGTCATGCAGGGCTACTATAAAGATCCTAAAAAAACTGCGGAAGTTATCAAGGATCACTATTTCCATACCGGAGACAAAGGAGAAATTGATGCAGATGGTTTCTTAAAAATTACTGGAAGAACCAAAGAAATGTTTAAAACATCGGGAGGTAAATATATTGTTCCACCTCTGTTGGAGGGAGACTTAAAGCAATCTTTATTTATAGAACAGGTTATGGTTATTGGTGAGAACGAAAAAATGCCAGCTGCTTTAATTCAACCCAATTTTGTTTTTATAAGAGATTGGATAGAAAAAAAAGGGTACAAAATAGGAACTTCTTGTAAAGAAATTTCAACATCTCAAATTGTAATTGATCGAATTCAAATTGAAGTGAATCAATGTAATGTTAATTTTGGGAAATGGGAACAAATTAAAAAATTTGAACTTACTCCTGATGAATGGTCTATAGATGCTGGCCATCTTACTCCTACAATGAAAATGAAACGTGAGGTCATCAAGAAAATATACAAAGACTTATATGAAAAAATATACAGAGGATAAAAAAACGCTGCATGATGCAGCGTTTTTTTATTCATGTTTCAAAATTTTGGGGAATTTTTTTTGAAAACGTTTTAATCGAGGAATGGAAACATTTCTCACATAACTATTATTAGGGTTCCTTTTTTCATAGTTTTGATGATACTCTTCAGCATTGTAAAAAATAGAATGTTTAACGACTTCTGTAACAATTTTATTATTGTAAATTTCTTTGTTTAATTGTTCAATGGTTGAATCAATAATTTCTTTTTCATTAGTATTATTATAAAAAGCAATCGATCGGTACTGGCTACCATAATCCGGATGTTGGCCATTTTTTGTTGTAGGATCATGTGATCCAAAAAAGACATCAACAAGGGTTTTAAAAGATATCTTATTAGGGTTGTAATATACGGCAACTGCTTCTGCATGGCCAGTTTTTCCAGAACCTATTGATTGGTATGTTGGATTTTTAGTATGTCCACCAGCATAGCCAGAAATAACTTCTTCAACACCATCAACACTTTCAAAAATAGCTTCTACACACCAAAAACAACCACTAGCAAAATAAGCAACTTTAAGGTTTTCATCTTGTAGGGTAAGATGATTGTTTTGTTTATTTTCTTTATCAGTGAAACCTAATAAAGCAATCATAAACCCTACGATCAAAATCGTAAATTTAAATAAGGTATTGAATTTCATATTTAATATTTAATTTTTAATTTATTGTCATCAAAATAAACGATTCCTTACAATTTGTTTACAACTTTAATAATTTGTTTAAAAACGATATTGTAAATACTCGTTTAGATACTTACATTTGTTTGTCAAAGATAAGGATTTAAGAAAAAATGGAGCATTTTGTAGTTTCTGCGCGTAAATATAGACCTCAAAATTTTGAGGACGTGGTGGGTCAAAAGGCCATAACAAATACGTTAGAAAATGCTATAAAAAGTGATCATTTAGCGCAAGCATTATTATTTACTGGCCCAAGAGGTGTTGGTAAAACTTCTTGTGCTAGAATTCTAGCAAAAAGGATAAACCAAGAAGCGAGTTCATCAAACGATGAAGATTTTGCATTTAATATTTTTGAATTAGATGCTGCATCAAACAACTCTGTAGATGACATAAGAAATCTAACTGAACAGGTACGAATTCCTCCTCAAACAGGAAAATATAAAGTGTACATTATTGATGAAGTACACATGTTATCTCAAGCTGCTTTTAATGCTTTTCTTAAAACCTTGGAAGAACCACCTGCTCATGCAATTTTTATCCTAGCAACAACAGAAAAACATAAAATTATCCCTACAATTTTATCTCGCTGCCAAATCTTTGATTTTAAAAGAATTACAGTATTAGATGCAAAAAATTATCTTAAGAGTATCGCTGAGAAAGAACATATTGTTGCAGATGATGATGCTCTTCATATTATCGCTCAAAAAGCAGATGGTGCTCTACGAGACGCACTATCTATTTTTGATAGAGTAGTAAGTTTTTCTGGAAAAAACTTAACCCGGGAAGCTGTTACCCAAAATCTAAATGTCTTAGATTATGATAGTTATTTTGACATGACTGATTTATTATTAAAAAATAAAATACCAGATGTTTTAAATAATTTTAATCATATTTTGAGCAAAGGATTTGAAGGACATCATTATATAAATGGTTTGGCATCTCATTTTAGAGATTTATTAGTCGCAAAAGACAAAGAAACGATTCAATTACTTGAAGTTGGAGATAAGGCTAAGAAAAAGTATTTAGAACAATCTTCTCTGACTCCAATAACCTTTCTAATACAATCCATTGAAAAAGCCAATCTATGTGACTTAAATTATAAAACAAGTAAAAATAAAAGATTACTTGTTGAGCTAACACTTATGCAGATTGCCTCTATCACTTTTGATGGAGAAAAAAAAAAGTCATCTAACTTTATAATTCCTGCTACTTTTTTCACCTCTTTATCTCCAGAGAGTAAAAAGAAAAAAAAGTCTACAAAAGCTATAAAAAAATCATCAGAAAAAACAATAACAAATATTTCGGTCTCAAAACCTGAAATTATAAAACCACCTGTTTTAAAGAATCTACAAAGAAGAAATAATTCGCTTTCATTAAAAAGTATTCACCAGACACAAGAACTTAAAAAAGATATTCTTAATATCAATTATGATGAGCATCCAAAAGATCCTTTTACTGAAAAAGAATTACAAAAAGCATGGGTTGCTTATCAACAAATATTGATTAAAAAAGGTGAAAAAAGTATCGCTTCTATTCTATCAACTGATACCCCTACACTACACAAAAACTTTAATGTTGAATTTATTCTTCCCAATAAACTCATGGAGGAACAAATAAAACTAGGGAAGCCCAAATTATTAAAATATCTTAGAGAGTCCCTCAACAATTTTAAAGTTGACATTAATCTTATTGTTAATGAAATTATAGAAAAGAAATTTGCTTATACTCCAGAAGAAAAATATAATAAACTTAAAGAAAAAAACCCCCTTTTAAAAAAACTTAAAGACTCATTTCAACTCGATATATAAGAGACTTTAAATCTTATCTCCAACATAGACTAACGTTGATTCTTTCGGTGATATTCCTTTAGATTCAAATTCCGATAAAAGGTAAATATTGTCATCATTTGATTTTATAAACAAAGGAATTGATTCTAATTGGTTGTGAAGTTTTTGTAAAGTAACCTTGTACTCTTTCTCAGTATTAATTGAAATCTCATGAATTATTGGAAAATCTCTTACAGCTTCACTTAGGTTAATAAAATCGTCTTTAGGCGTAAAAAATAAATTTTTATTTTCAAAATCTTTCCCTTTAACCTCCTCCGCACTAGCCAAACGGAATGCACCATGTTCACCGAAAATTTTTGATAGATTTTTAATGGCAAATTTATTTACTTCATCACTTCCTGTTAATGCAATTAAATATCCAATATCGTTTAATTCTATATTATCTGTTAAATCATCATCAAAAACATTTACTTGGTAGGCTTCTAGCTCTTCTTTATTTGATTGTTCTACAAATAACTTATTAGAATCAATTAAAACGACTCTCTTTCCAAAATTTTGTAAATAGTTTGCAATAAGTCTTGATGATTTTGAAGCTCCTACAATTAAAATACCATCAGAATTTTTAAGAAAAACACCTATTATTTTGGCAAATAAACGTGCTGTAGTAGCATTTAACAAGACGGTTCCCAGAACAATCATAAAAACTAAAGGTGTTATATATTCTGCTCCTTCTATCCCTTGTTTTAATAATTTATTTCCAAAAAGTGAGGCGATTCCAGCAGCTACTATACCTCTTGGCCCTACCCAACTAATAAAAAGTTTTTCATTCAACTTTAAATTTGAATTATAAGTACTTAAAAAAACTGCTAAAGGTCTTATTAGAAAAACAATTAATAAAAATAATACCGCTGTTTTCCAATTATATAAAAGCATTAAATCTTCCATATTAATGTTAGCAGATAAAAGAATAAATAAAATAGAAATTAACAAAACACTTAATGACTCTTTAAAATATAAAAGTTCTTTAAGATTTTTTAATTTACCATTTCCTAAAACCATTCCCATAACCACTACAGCTAAAAGACCCGATTCATGTGCAAATATTTCTGATTCAACAAAAACAAGTAAAACAGTTGATAGAGATACCACGTTCAGTAAATAATGAGGAATCCATTTTTTATTGATTACAAACGTTAATGCATGCGCAAAAGTAAATCCAAAGGAAGTTCCAAATAATAAAATCTTTCCAAATTCTGTTAACGCTGTTTTAGTAAAACCACTGCCTCCACCAACACTAATAAATTCAAAAACTAAAACTGCCACTAAAGCACCAATAGGGTCTATCAAAATCCCTTCCCATTTTAATACAGCAGAAATATCTTTCTTTAAGGGGATATTTCGAAGGATTGGAGTAATTACAGTAGGTCCAGTAACTATAATTAACCCAGAAAATAAAAATGATAACTCCCATCCTAAACCAAAAATATAATGTGCCAAGGCACCTGCTCCAAAGAAAGTAACAGCAGATCCAAGAGTAATTAGTTTTGTAATGACGGGACCAACATTTTTAATTTCATTTCTTTTTAAAGTCAATCCTCCTTCAAAAAGAATAATACTAATTGCTAATGAAACAAAGTAATAAAGTCCGTCTCCTGGAAAAAGCCCTTTGGTCCCATTCCAAACAGGTTCTATGTATTTGGATTTATCTATCGTTAAAAACTCAGCCGATATTGGACCTACTAATAGTCCAATTAATATTAAAGGAAGTATGGCTGGTATTTTAAACCGCCATGCAACCCATTGTGCCAATATTCCTAAAATAATAATCCCTGCTAGTTCTAACATAATAACTTTTAAAGTCTTAGACAAAATACAAAAAAACTCAAAAAATTAACTTTAAAAAATTAAAATCTTTTGTTTTTTCTTTCAATGAAATTATTACCTTGTCAATCCATCTAAAAATACCATAAAATTTGCAGCATATTAAAAAAATTCTAATTGGAATTGCTTTTTCACCAAACTTAAAACCAAATATTTATGAAGCTATTAGACTAGCAAATATGTTTAAGGCAAAACTTGTTGGTGTTCATGTTGGTGAAAAGACAGATGAAAAAGAAAACAAAATAGTACAATTAATTTCTGAAGCGCCAGAGTTACACACCCCAATGAAAACAGTTTGGAAAAAAGGAAAACCAAAAGATGTGATTCTAACCACAACAGATGATGAAGGAATTGATTTATTAATTTTAGGAGCCATTCAACAAGAGAACTTATATAAATACTATGTTGGTTCTGTGGCGAGAGAATTAACTAGAAAAGCTTCCTGTTCTGTGTTGCTTTTAATAAAACCTTCTATTGAAAGAGTTAAGTGCAAACAAATCGTTGTAAATGGTTTAAAAGATAAAAAAACTGAAGAAACTATTCAATCATCATTTTTTATTGCGAAATCACTGGGATGTAAAAGAATTACAATTGTCGAGGAGATTAGTCAAAAAGAAGTGGATATAAAAGTGTCAGATGATATTTCATTGCGAAAAGCCACTATAAATAAAGAAAAACTTAAAAGAAGAGAAGATTCAAGAGTTCAAAAAATATTAGAAACAATTAGCATCAAGGACATTTCTATTAAAATTCAAAGCATTTTTGGGAAACGAGGATATTCTATTGGTCATTATGCAAAAGTAAAAAGAGCCGATTTATTAATTATGAATGCCCCCACTAAAACAACAATAATTGATAGAATATTTCCCCATGATATCGAGTATATTCTCACAGAATTACCAACCGATGTTTTAATTGTAAAATAAATGAACAAAAAAAAATATTTTCAATCGTTCTTAGGAGAACTTCCTAGGAATATTTTCTCTGGTTTTGTTGTTTCTTTAGTTGCTCTACCACTAGGTTTAGGACTAGCCTTGGCCTCTGGCGCTCCACCAATATCAGGTATAATTGCCGCAATAGTTGGGGGTGTGATATGTGCTGTTTTAGGGGGGTCAAACGTAACAATTACAGGTCCTGGAAATGGATTGGTTGTTGTAATTTTAAGTGCCATTACAATTCTTGGAGAGGGCGATATGTATGAAGGCTATTTATATACATTGGCAGCAATTATAATTTCTGGTGGTTTAATGTTTATTCTCGGCATCCTTAGAATGGGGTCTCTTAGTAATTTTTTTCCATCATCTGCAATACAAGGAATGTTGGCAGCAATTGGTATAGGAATTTTTGCAAAACAAGTTCATGTTATGCTAGGAAACATGAATACAAAAGGAAGTATTATCGAACTTCTATACTTAATTCCAGCAAATAGTATTTCCTTTCTTCAAACCGCTGATAAAAGTGTTTTTTATGCTGGATCTGTTGGAATCATTAGTTTATTAATAATGGTATTCTATAGTAAAATACGAAATAAATATTTTCAATTGGTCCCTGCTCCGATGTGGATTGTACTGGTAAGTATTGGAATGTATTATTACTTTGATCTTTTTTCAATTGATCAATATCCAATTAAAAAAAGTTTAATGATTAATTTACCTGATAATATTTTAGGTGAATTTCCTCAACCTAATTTTAAAAAAATATTCAATTATGAATTTATAAGCGCTGTAATCGCTATTACTCTTATTGCCAGTATAGAATCATTACTAAGTATTAAGGCAGTGGATAAGTTAGATCCTGAAAAAAGAAGGTCTAATATCAATAAAGATATTCGGTCTCTAGGAATCGCAACTATTGTTAGTGGTTTTTTAGGTGGATTAAATGTGGTTACTGTGATCGCTCGAAGTTCTGTAAATGTTAACAATAGAGGTAGTAATAGATCTGCAAATTTATTTCATGCCCTATTTCTTGTGGCTTTTATTTTACTATTTGCTGGAGAACTAAGAAACATACCATTATCTGCATTGGCTGCCATATTGGTTTATACTGGTTATAAACTAGCCTCACCAGAAAATATTAAAAAAACATTTCAAGTAGGATCAGAACAACTAATTATTTTCTTAATTACACTCATTATCACCATTATTACTAATTTAATTAGTGGTATTCTCATGGGTATATTTACTACATTTATTATTCATATTATCATCAACAAAAACATTTCTTTATTCATTAGAAATATATTAAAACCGAATGTGTTAATGTTTGAAGAAGACGAAAAGTATTTTGTTAGTGTAGATAATTTTTCTAGTTTTCTTAACTACTCAAAATTAAAATCTAAGCTAGACCAAATTCCAGAAACAAACGATGTAATTATCGATTTTTCGATGTGTGATTTTGTAGATCATACTGTAATGGAAAACATAAATAGTTATTCGGAAAGCTTTAAAAGAAAAGGAGGGCATTTTGAAACTATTGGCTTAGACGGCTATAAGTCTGGAAGTCAACATCCTTTTGCTTTGCGTAAATTTGTTATTGGAAAACCGAAAGAAAAAATTCTTTCACTTACCAAAAGACAAAAGTCTTTGCATAAAATTAGTGATGAACTTCGATGGAGTTATAGTGCTAGGTATAAAGAAGAAATAAAAGAACTTCCGGAGTTTGGTTATTTTAAAACAAGACAGATTACAAAAATATCGAATACATTATCTAGTGAAAAGTGTACCTTATTTGATATAGAGTTTTCAGAGGGAGAGCTCATTGCAAAACAAAATGTAAAAGCTACAATGCTCTATATCGAATTAAAAAATCTAATTCCTCAATTTACTTTGGATAGGGAAGGAATTTTTGAATATATTATCCATTTTGCAGGTTTTAAAGATATTGATATTGATGAGCACCCTGATTTTTCTAAACGTTTTTATTTATCAGGAAAAAATGAAAAAAAAATTAGAGAATTCTTTACTGATGAACTAATTTTGTTTTTTGAAAGTAATAAATATTACCATATAGAATCTAATGAGAAAGGTCTTCTTATTCTTGGTAATGAACGTTTGGCTGGTGTGAAAGAAATTAAAGCATTGGCTGATTTTGGACTTAGATTAACACAAATCATATCATAAATGTTAGGATTGAAATTTGAAACTTCTACCTCATGGGTTGACATCGCCAAAGATAATCTTCAACAAATACTTACAGACCATGCATTTGCAGAGCAAAAAGCTTCCGCAAATGCCATTTCTATTATCATTAATTATTCTGAAGAAACTGCTCTTGTTAAGGATATGAGCGATATTGCTATTGAAGAATTAGAGCATTTTAGAATGGTTCATAAGTTGATGATTAAAAGGGGAATGGTTTTAGGAAGAGAACAACATAATGATTATGCAAAATCTTTACAAGGTTTTTTCCCAAAAACAAAAGATAGAAAAACTGCATTGATTAATCGATTGTTAGTAGCAGCTTTAATCGAAGCAAGGAGTTGTGAACGTTTTAAGGTGTTTTCTGAAAATATGGAAGATCAAGAGCTTTCAAAATTTTATAAAGATTTAATGATTTCTGAAGCAAATCATTATACCTTATTTTTAAGATACGCTAGAAAATATATGGATAGAGAGATCGTTGATAAAAAATGGAATAGCCTTCTTACTTTTGAAGCTGAGATGATGAAAAATAGGGGGGATAAAGCAACAATTCATGGATAAAATACTTCTTTAAAATAGTCTAGTGAAAGTTCCCAAAATAAGAAATTGTGTTTAATAAAGAAGAAGCTGAAAAGATCAGACAAGAATTTTGGACTAGTTTTGGTAAATCATTTCCTAGAAAGTGGATTTTATACAATACACAAATTAAAGGCCTTCGCTTAAAATTTGTGGCAGATAGAAAGAAGGCTTTGGTTACTTTAGATTTAGAGCATCCAGATCAAATAGCAAATGATTTAATATACGATCAGTTACTATCATTAAAAACAATATTACAAAATGAGTATTTACCAGATGTAAGCTACGATCCTAAATACGAATTAGATTCTGGTAAAAAAATTCAACGTATCTACAGCTCATATCCAGAAAAATTTAGTATTTACAATAGAAAATCTTGGAATGGTTGCTACCAATTCTATTTGAAAAAAATGCTGTTATTTGAATCCTTTTTTCTAGAATATCAGGAACTCTTAAGACAAGCAATCTTATAAAATAAAAAGTATTTACTGTAAAAATGTAATAGTAAAAGGATTGTTTGGAGTTTTGTTATGATAAGCTCTTATCGCATTAATAATTGGAAAAATAAAATAGAAGATTGCAATAACAATAAACCCAAGGATTCCTAAACCTAATAAAAAGACCAATGGAATACACAGTAAAATGTATATAAACATACTAATCCTAAAATTTAGGATGACCTTTCCATGAGTATCCAAATCGTAGACCTCATCCTTTTTCATCAACCAAATAATCAGCGGCACAATCAATCCCCCTATTCCTGTAACAAAGTCTAATAATTGACTCAAATGGGTTAATACTAATAATTGTCTATTTTCTTTCATGTTTGAACAAGAGTTACTGTTTCTTTTTATTAATTAGACAAAAAAAAACGACTTGTTACATTTTTGGTATTTAATAACATTCGAACCTTGTATATTTGTAGTATGATTCAAAATGATTCCATTGTTGCGTTAGCTACACCTTCTGGGATAGGGGCAATTTCAGTAATTCGTATTTCAGGGCAAGATGCAATAAAAATTGTTTCAAAATTTTTTAAATCTATCAATGGAAAGATTTTAGAAAATCAACCTACACATACTATTCATCTAGGTCATATCATAAAAAAAGATCAAATAATTGACGAGGTTTTAGTTTCAATATTTAAAAATCCACGTTCTTATACTGGAGAAAATGTTGTAGAAATTTCTTGTCATGGTTCTAATTATATCCAACAAGAAATCATTCAATTGTTCTTAAAAAACGGATGCCGGATGGCGGATAACGGTGAATTTACAATGAGAGCATTTTTAAATGGTAAAATGGATTTATCTCAAGCAGAGGCAGTGGCAGATGTTATTGCGTCAAACTCTTCTGCATCCCATCAAATGGCTATTCAACAAATGCGTGGAGGAATAAAAAATGAACTTAAAGAGCTTAGGGAACAACTTCTTGATTTTGCGGCTTTGATAGAATTGGAATTAGATTTTTCTGGTGAAGATGTAGAGTTTGCAGACAGGGCAAAATTTAAAGCCTTGGTCGTCACTATTTCTTCGGTATTAAAACGTTTAATAGAAAGTTTTGCTTTTGGAAATGCAATGAAAAATGGAATTCCTGTTGCCATAATAGGCGAACCAAATGTGGGAAAATCTACCTTACTAAATGCGTTATTAAATGAGGAGAAAGCCATTGTTTCTGAAATTGCAGGTACCACACGTGATGCAATAGAAGATGAATTAATAATTGAAGGGGTAGCTTTTCGTTTTATAGACACTGCAGGAATTAGGGAAACTAATGATCTTGTAGAAAGTATAGGGATCAAAAAAGCATATGAAAAAGCTGAAAATGCTCAGCTAATTATTTTTCTAATTGACGCTAATAAGTATCTTCAAACTAAAGAAACCTTTCAGACAGAAATTATAAAAATCAAAAAACGCTTTCCACATAAAAAGGTATTGATCATTGCAAATAAAGTAGATTCATTGACAGCATCGAATAAAAAAAAGGTGTCTTCAGGTATTCCTGATGTTTTATTGCTTTCTGCAAAACAAAAAATTGGAATAGAAAGTCTTTTGAGTGAATTAACCTCTCAAGTTAATAAAGGAGCATTGAGCAATAATGAAACCATTGTAACAAATTCTCGTCATTTCGAAGCTCTTAATAATGCTCTAGGAGCCATTAAATCGGTTCAACAAGGTATCGAACTAGATATCTCAACTGACTTATTTTCAATTGATATTAGGGAATGTCTACGTCATTTAGGAAATATTACGGGCGAATATGACGTGGATAAAGATATCTTAGGTCATATTTTTTCAAATTTCTGTATCGGTAAGTGAGTTAATTTTCCTTATGACTAATTCAACAGTATATTTAATGTTTAAAAGCTAGGATTACAATAAATCCAAGTGCTTCATTAATATCGATTTTTTTGAACGACTGATAGGAACTATCTCTTTTTTTATAAGTACACTATTATCTTCTATATCAATAATTTTTTTTACATTAATGATATAAGAACGATGAATTTTAACAAAGGTGTTTATGGGTAATTTTTCTTCTATCTTTTTTAAGGTAGAATGAACAACATAGTTTTTATTTTCTGTCTTAATATTAATATAGTCTCCACTAGCTTCAATTATATAAATTTGATCAATTTCGATTTTTATAAGTCTTCTATCAATATTTACATATAAATCATTCTTATAATCGATATCCTTGTTATTGATATTTTGAATTGATGATTTATTTTTTTGAGCCTTTTTTATCGCTTTTTTAAATCGATCTAGGTGTAAGGGCTTCAAAAGATAATCTATAATAAAATCATATTCGAATACATTTATTGCAAATGCAGGATCTGATGAGGTTAGTATAATTTTTACTGGTTCCCTAAGTGTTTTAATAAAATCTAAACCACTAAAATTTGGCATGTGGATATCTAGAAAAATCAAATCCACATCGTGTTCATTCAAATATTTAATTGCTTGAATTGCATTCGAAAACTCATCAACTACAGTTAAGTTTTTTACTTGGTTAGAAAGAGATTTAATGATTACTCTTGCTGTTTGTTCATCATCAATAATTATACATTTCATGTTTGGTTATATTGTTTTTAAAAAACTTGATATTACTTCTAGTATTTTTTTAAATTCTTCTGCTTTTTTAGTGTGTGTTTCTCTGAGGTTATGTTCGTATTCATTTGCAACTTCATAACTTTTATGAAGTCCTAGAATACTAATTTTATGCTTTATTTTGTGGACATTATTTTCTGCCTCTTTAAAATTTTTATTTTTTAGACTGGTATAATAATTACTTTCTTCCTCAGGGAATTCTTTTTTTATAATCTCTATTAACGTTTTTTTTACAGACTCATCCCCATCAGATAAACTATTGATATATTGTAAATTAGGTGTTTCCATCATTATTTTTTTATTGTAAAATAGAAGTTACTTCCAACACCAGGCTCACTCTCTATCCATAGGGTTCCTCCATATAGATTCACTATTTTTTTGACAATCGATAAACCTATACCACTCGAATCTTTATTTTTATTTAAGTAGTGGAAAATTTTAAAAATTTTATCATGAAATTTCTTCTCTATTCCTATACCGTTATCTTTTACAGAAAATTGATACTCAGTTTTTTTATCTATAAAATCGATTTCAATAATTCCTTTTTCTTTATCAGAAAACTTTACTCCGTTGCTTATTAAATTTAAAAATAATTGTTGAACTTTTGTTTTATGTCCTTTTATTGTTGGTAATTTTTTCTTGACTTCAAGGGTAATATTTTCAGGGATATATAAAATTAGTTGTATTTCTCTTATGATCAAATTTAAATCAACTGCTATTATTTCTTCATTTTTAGAATCTGAAGCTGAATATTCTAAAACATTCGATATTAATTGCTCCATCTTTTCCAATGTTAATTCAATTAATTTAAAATTTTCGTTGGTTGCTTCATCAAAAGAATCTTTGTTGTCTGACTTAATCCAATAAACGAGGGCATTTATACTCCTAAGTGGTGTTTTTAGATCATGAGAGACTATATGAGCATATTCTTGTAGCTCGTCATTACTTTTCTCCAATTCAGAAAGTAAATGAGCGTTCTTAATTTCTATTTTTTTACGTTCTCTTATGCTTATCGCTGATCTTAATTTAATGGCAACCAAATTTGCAATACTTTCTAAAACCTCTAAGTGTTTACTTGTATAATGATTTTTGTCTTCGTGTTCAGAATCTATAATTCCAATTACTTGTCCATCGATAATAATAGGAACAGTAATTTCGGACAAACGAGTAGCATCATCTATAATGTATCTTTTATCTTTAGAAGTGTCATGAATAATTTCTGAAACACCTGTTTTTACAACCGTTCCTACAATTCCTTCACCGATGGGTATCACTAATTTGTTTTTTATATTTTGATCTTTGTCTAATTTCTGACCATAGGCAGCAATTTGTTCTAGAGTTTGATTATTATGATTCACCAAATAAATAACACAATCTTTAGTCTCTAAAAAATTAATAATATTATGAATAATTTTATATGCAATCTCATTAATATTTGTAATTCCTAAGATTGATTTAGTTAAGTTGCTAACCAATTCTATAATCTGCTTTTTCTCTCTTTCAGAAGTAATATCTCTAATAATACCCTGAGCAGCGACTGCATTTTTATCTTTATCAAAGATCAAAGAAGCATTAATTTGAACCCATTTTACTTTATTTGATTTAGTAATAACCCTAGATATAAAATTATTAAAATCGCCTTCTGTTTTGAGCTTATCAAATGATTTAAATGAATATTTACGGTCTTTTTCAAACAATAGATCTACCACATTAAACTTTTCTTTTTCAATATTATACCCAAACATGTCTTTCGCAACATCATTCATTTTCAAAACATTTCCATAAAAATCTATGATTACATATGCATCATTAATATTTTCAAAAACACCTTGTAATTGAGTTGATTTTTCATTTAATAGATTTTTTAATTTAAGGTTCGTTTGCTTTAATTCTTCAGATAAAAAATATAAATCTCTTGACTTTTCATCTAATATTTTTTCCGCTATTTTCCGAGCAGCCTTTTCTCTACCTAATGCACGTTTTAATATGTTTATTTGATCTTGACTCATTAAACTTTATTGATAATAAATTTAACTTCGGTGCCATCTTCTTTTATTTTTTCTAGTAAAATAGTTGCTTTTGAGTTAAAGTATTCAAACGTCTTATTCATTAAACCAAGTCCAAAATGATGCATTGATCTATTAGATTTATAGACCATTACTAGCGAATTGGACGTTTTTTCTTTTACAATAAAAGTTGGCAACTCTGCATCACTATATATTTTACGAACCTCTACATGAATATGATGTTCTACAGAAGATAATAATTCTATTGGGTCATTATAGGTTTCTAGTAAACCTGGATAACTAGTTTCTATCGCATTAAAAAAATACTCACCGTATAGTAATAGCAATTCATCGATTGGAATTGAAGTGTTTTTATTTAAATTCTTTAATAATTGTAACATTTCCGAAAATTGGTATGTACCAATAGAAGTGTAAATACCTTTCGATTGAAGTTCGGATTGATAAATGATTTTATCAACCATTTCTAGGCCAAACTTTAATTCTACTAATTCTAAGAATTCTGTAAAAACTATTCCTTTCATTAGTTATGAATAAATTAATTGGTTGTGACTCCAATAAGAAAAAGTAGTTTCTATTTTTTTAACGTAATCTTCATATTTTAATGGTTTTAGAATGTATCCAGAAATCCCCAAACGATAACATTCTTGAAGATCATTCTTATTATTGGAGGTAGTGAGGATAATTATTGGAATATGTCTCAAATTTTCATCATTTTTAACAATTCTTAAAAACTCTATACCACTGATTTTAGGCATATTTAAATCTAATAAAATAATATCTGGAAGTTTTTTCGAATCCCTAAGTAAAAGCAGGGCCTTATCGGCATTATTGGCTTCTATAACTTTATGTTTTAGTTTCAATAAAGTTATCGTTCTGGTAATTTTCATTATTTCAATCATATTATCTTCAATTAATAATATGTTTAAAGACTTTATCATAAAAAACAAATTTTTTTCTGAGCATAATGCATTAAATATACATCATATTCTATTTTTACATAAAATTAGAACAACGATATTTGGAGGGTTTGTATCGTCGAAATGTTGATTAGGTACGTTTAGTAGCGGTAAAAATAGGTTTTTAATATGAAATAAAAAAATTATGATGGTAACAGAACAAAGAAATAGTTTATTGAAAGTCTTAATTAATTACATCAAATTTAGTAAGATTCGTTGTTTAAAAAATCTTTAAGTTGACTATAGTTGCTAATTTTTAATGCTTTTTTGTCTTTATTAATGACTTCTTGAATGTTTGGTGGGATGGCTAAATGAATATCAAGTGTTTTTTCCACAACGTCTAAAAATTTTACTGGATGTGCAGTTTCAAGAAAAATTCCAAATTCATTATCTTGTAATCCATATTTTTTTAATCCTAAATATCCAATTGCTCCATGAGGTTCTGAAATATATTTAACATCTTTATACATCTGTTTCATTATCGACTTTGTTTCATTATCTGTAAAACTATATGAGGATAAAAATTCTTTTAAAAATGACAAGTCTTTATTAAATAATTCTTGAATTCTTATAAAATTACTTGGATTACCTACATCCATTGCATTTGAAATAGTTGCCTTAGATGGTTTGGGTTCATAAATACCATGAATCAAATATTTAGGAACAGTATCATTTACATTCGTAGAGGCAACAAAGTGTTTTATTGGCAACCCTAATTTCTGAGCCATTAATCCTGCACAAATATTTCCAAAATTTCCACTAGGTACAGAAAAAACAATCTCTTTATATTGTTGATGAACTTGTTTATATGCAAAAAAATAATAAAACATTTGAGGAAGCCATCTAGCAACATTTATTGAATTTGCAGATGTTAATTTTCTTGTTATTTCAGTATCTAAAAAAGCAGACTTTACCATTTCTTGACAATCGTCAAAAACACCATCTACTTCTAAAGCTGTAATATTATTTCCTAACGTTGTTAATTGTTTTTCTTGAATCTCACTTACTTTACCACTTGGGTATAAAATAATAACCTTAACACCTTTTGCATTTAAAAAACCATTTGCTACTGCACCTCCTGTATCACCAGATGTTGCAACCAAAACAGTTACTTCTTCTTTTTCACCTTGATTAAAATATTCTAAACATTGCGACATAAATCGAGCACCAACATCTTTAAAAGCCATTGTTGGTCCATGAAATAATTCTAAAGAACCAATATTATCTTGAATTTTTACGATAGGAAAATCAAATGAAATTGTTTTTTTAATGATACCCATCAACGTATCCTTAGGAATTTCATCACCTACAAATTGTTTAATGGCTTCATAAGCAATCTCTTCATTGGAATACTCAGAAATATTTTCAATAAAATCCATAGATAATGGAGTAATAGTCTCAGGGAAATACAATCCTCTGTCAGAAGCTATTCCGTTAATGACTGCCTTCTTAAAAGTTGTTTTTTTGGCCGAATGATTTAAACTGTAATAATTCATTTTTTTTATGAAATAATTTTTATTCCTTCATGATTAATGTTGGAAACATGAATGTCAAAATCTATATGAATACTTGTATAAATTTCAGCCATCACTTCCCCAACTTTTGTTGCAGTTTCTTTTCCTTTACATAATGCAAAAATAGAAGGACCAGAACCAGATATTCCAGCACCCAAAGCACCTGCATCAATAGCCCTCTTTTTTACTTCATTGAACTTAGGAATTAAAATAGAACGATCTGGCTCTATGATTTCATCATGAAGTGATCTAGAAATTAACTGATAATCTTCTGTATACAAACCACTAATAACTCCCCCTAAATTCCCCATTTGTTTTACCATTTTTTGAAGTGAGACATGATCTTTTAGTACAGAACGTGCGTCGGAAGTTTTTACTTCTATTTGTGGATGAATTACAGTGGCATATAATTCAGAAGGAGCATTAATTTTAAGAACATCCATCGGATCATAACTCCTAATCAATGTAAAACCTCCGAGAATGGCAGGAGCTACATTATCTGCATGAGCAGTTCCACTTGCTAATTTTTCACCTTGCATAGCAAAACAAATCAACTCTTTGTTTGAAAATGGATCTCCCAATAATTTATTAATCGCAAAAACAACTCCAGCAGAACTAGCGGCGCTACTCCCTATCCCACTTCCTGGTTTGATATTTTTATAAATTTCTATTTCAAAGCCAACCTCTACATCAATATTTTCTAAAAGAGCCAAAGCGGCCACACCTGCAACATTATTTTCTGTGTTTGTGGGCAAATCCTGACCAACAATCTTGGTTATTTTAATACCTTTTTCAGGCACTTTTCGAATCACCATTTCGTCTCCAACAGTATCTAAGCAAAGCCCTAGAATATCAAAACCACAAGAAATATTAGCAATCGTTGCTGGCGAAAAAATTTTAATTTTATCCATTAAAGATATTTATCATTGATTAAATATACTACAACTAATTTTTATTTTAATTTAAAGATTCCCTGCACGGATCACATCTGCAAAAATTCCAGATGCTGTTACATCAGCTCCTGCTCCTGCTCCTTTAATTATTAAAGGTTGTTTTGAATATCTATCGGTGAAAAACAAAACAATATTATCACTTCCTTCTAAATTATAAAAAGGATGATCATTTGGAATATGCTTCAAACCAACCTTTGCACTACCGTTTTCAAATTCTGCAACGTATTTTAAACGACAATTTTTTTCATTGGCTTCAGAGAATACTTTTTGAAAATGAGATTCATGTTTCGTTAACGATTGATAAAAATCAATTTTATTAGTTGAGTCTATGCTCTCTTGAGGTAAAAATGAACGATTAGTAATATCCTCTAATTCCATATTAAAACCGCTCTCTCGCGTTAAAATTAAAATTTTTCTTGCAACATCAACTCCACTTAAATCAATCGTTGGATCTGGTTCTGTATAGCCCTCTTTTTCTGCCTGAAGAACAACATCGTGAAAAGTTGTTGATGAGTTAAAATTATTGAATACAAAATTTAAACTTCCTGAAAGGACTGCTTGAATTTTATGAACTCTATCACCAGAAGCAATTAAGTTTTTTAAGGTATCTATAATTGGTAATCCGGCACCAACATTTGTTTCAAATAAAAATGGAGCATTCGATTTTCTAGAAACTTCTTTTAAGTGATTATAATTATCGAGACTGGATGCACAAGCAATTTTATTACATGTTACAACTCCAATATTTTCAAGAAGGTAGTACTTATACATTTTTGAAACTTCTAAATTAGCTGTATTATCAATAAAAACACTATTTCTTAAATTTAAAGACTTTACAGAGGATAAAAAAAGATCCAAACTGGATGTTTCACCTGCATTTAAAAGATTTTTCCAATTGTTTAAATCAATTCCGTTTTCATCAAAATACATGGTTCTAGAATTAGAAATACCAACCACACTAATTTTAAGTTTTAGATTCTCTCTGACATACTGTTTTTGTTGATGGATTTGTGCTAAAAAACGTTCTCCTACATTTCCGACTCCCGTCACAAAAAGATTTAAATGCTTCACTCTTTCTTCAAAAAAACGTTCATGTAATGTATTTAATGCTTTTTTAGCATCTTTTTTATCAATGACAGCAGAAATATTTTTTTCTGAAGCCCCTTGAGCTATTGCGCGAATATTTACATTATTTTTTCCAAGAGAACTAAACATATTTCCACTTAATCCTTCATAATTTCTCATATTATCGCCAACTAAGGCAATGATGCATAAGTTTTTTTCAATTTTTACAGGTTTTACTTTTTGTAATTGAACTTCATACTCAAATACCTCATCAATGACCTTCTTTGCTTTCAAAGCATCCTCATCAGAAATTGCAATACAGATCGATAATTCTGAGGATGCTTGTGTAATTAAAACAATATTAATATTGTGAAGATAAAGCGCTTCAAATAATCGTTTAGAAAACCCTGGAATTCCAACCATTCCAATCCCTTCTAGCGTTACTAAGGTTATGTGTTCTATATGACTAATTCCTTTTACCGGTTTATTCTTACTTGTTTCTTTAGTGATTAAAGTACCTTTATCGTCTGGTTTAAATGTATTCTTAATGAGAATTGGAATCTCTTTTTGCAAGACTGGTTGAATAGTTGGAGGATAAATTACTTTAGCACCAAAATGAGATAGTTCCATGGCTTCATGATAAGATATATGAGGAATTTCTGAAGCCTGTTTTACAATTCTAGGATTTGCAGTAAACATTCCGCTAACATCTGTCCAAATTTGTAATTCTTCCGAAGAAATAGCTGCAGAAATTATAGAGGCTGTATAATCAGAACCTCCTCTTCCTAAGGTTGTTGTTTTACCATCTATTGTTCTTGCAACAAACCCTGGAAGAATCGTTACTTTTTGAGAATGATCTCCAAAATATTCCTGACAATTCTTAAAGGTAGTCGTAAAATTAACCACTGCATTATTGTAGGCATCAGAGGCAATAATTAATTCTCTAGTATCTTTGTAAACTGTTTCAAACCTAGTATTTGCGGCTTTTGCTATGATATAGGAAGATAACAACTCTCCAAAACTTGAGATTTTAGCCAATGATTTTGGTGTGATCTCCTGTAATAAAAAACACCCTTCATAAATGGTCTCTAGATGATTAAATAATTGTTTTGCATAACTAATTATAGTACTTTGATCTTTTACAGGAATAAGATCTTTAATAATCTGGTAATGGTGGTCTTGTAATTCTGTTAAGACATTTAAATAATCTTTACTTTTGTCAGCCGCTAATGAGGCTCCTCTAATTAACGTATCGGTAGTTTTACCAAATGCAGAAACAACCACAATAACTTTCTGTTTTTCTGATGTTTTTGCTATAATATTGATGACTTGCTCAATCGTTGTTGAATTGGCTACTGAAGATCCACCAAACTTTAATACTTTCATGTTAAAAAAATTAAATTTTATTCTTTTTTAAATTCGATATATTCGAAATATTTAGATAACCTAAGGTGATATGTGAATGAATATACCCTTAAAGGGTAATGGTAGTAATAATGGTAGTAATAGAATAGCGTGCTATTCGTATGTGGTTAGAATTGATTGTATATTGATTTGTTTTTTTCACGTTTCAAAAATAGTACTGAATATTTAGCTGACAAAACTTTTCTGTAGGTTCTGCGAAACTTTTGTGAATCTTATAAAATTAATAGCTAATATTTGCAGAATATTTATTTTTTATAATTTCTCCTATGGGTTTTTTTTCAATATTGCTTTCTAACCAAGAAATAATATCTAAATATAAAAATGCTCTACTCTCAAATGGATCATTTTCAAAAGTTTTTAATTTTGAATGAAGACTTATAAATGCTTTCTTAATATCTTGAGGATAAATATGTTGTAAATTTTTAATAAACTTAATCATTTCTTTTTGAACTTCATGCAAATCATTCATTTTCAATAAAAACTTATAGGTACTTTTAAGGAGGGTTTCTATATGATAATCATACCCTGCCTCATAGTGTGCAAACAAATTTAAAATTCTAGAAAAACATAATAAATCTTCTCTCATAGACAATGATTTATTTGATATAATTTTATCCAAATAAAAAATACATTTATCATTATCACCTGATCCAAAATACATACTGGCAAATTTGTAATAAAAAGTGAGAACATGGTGTTCATCAATTCTATTTTCAAATAATTTTAATTGTGAATCGATTTGAGGAATAATTGTCAATCCTTCATCAAAATTACCATCAGTAAAATATAGGTTAATCTTGTGAAGATTTAGATATAAGAACACAAGAGCTTCTATATTATTATCTTTAGGAAAACCCTTGCTTTTTATAATCTTTTGAAGGCTTTGTAGCGTTTTTTCAAATTTGTCTTTCCGTCTTATAAAAAATAAAGATTCTAATAAATAGTTGTTTCCTTTCAAGAAAAAAACAGGATGAGAATGAATCATTAGTGGATTTTCATAAAAAAGTTCAACCCATTTAGAGGCGTATTTATAACAGTTTAAAAAATCTTGAGTTAAAAAACTGTACCATAAATGAGCTTTATACAACCATAATTTTTCTCGAAAACCTAACTGACTAATTTCAAATATTGGCAATCGACTTTGAAAATAGTTTCTTATTTTTTTACTTTCTTGTTCATTTTTAACATAGCCAGATTTTAAAATAATACTATACAACTGCAAGGATAAATTAGACAATTTACTAGCAATTACATTTAAAGAACTTAATTCTTTAGCTTGAATCGATAACTCATCAGCTCTGCTACTAATACTCCTAGTAATGTATTGAGATTCAATTACTTTTTCCAATTCAACAACTTCATAAGCTAAATTTTTCTCCTCATTAATCATCGAAAATTCTTTTGCTTTTTCTAAAATTTTAAGGCTTTGTTTGTATAATCCTTTATGATATAAAATGGAAGCAAAATCTAATTGTTCTCTAATTTGTGAACGAGCATTTTGATGTGAAGGACTTAATTTTAAACTTATTAAAATCTGTTTGTATAAATGAGCTTTAACGTTTGCTAACTGTTGTTTTTTTATTCCCCCATTTTTTAAAATGATTGTTTCATCATACACAGAAGATTTCTCTAAAAGGTTAAATAAATTTAAAAATTTAGAATCTGCATTCACCCCCAATCGCCCAACATACAATTTAAATTGTCTTTTTTCAGATTTTGAAAGTGATTTCACTAGTTGAAATAAATTATCTTTTTGAGATTTAGTCATATTGAAAATAACAACATAATTTTCTGATTATTAACATTTTAAATATTTTTTTTCTTGTTGAACATCGTAATTATAAGAAATTAAAACCAGTCTAAGAATAATCCAAAATATAAATTCGTAAGACAATACAAAAATATATTTTGATAAATGTCAAAAACAACCATACAAATTTTTGATACAACCCTTCGAGATGGAGAGCAAGTACCTGGTTGTAAACTAGATACAAAACAAAAATTAATTATTGCTAAACAACTTGACACCCTTGGTGTAGATGTGATTGAAGCTGGATTTCCAGTATCTAGCCCTGGTGATTTTAAATCTGTTGAAGAAATTTCTAAAATTGTAAAAAATGCAACAGTCTGTGGACTAACAAGAGCTGTGAAAAAAGATATTGAAATTGCTGCACAAGCATTAAAATATGCAAAAAAACCTAGAATTCATACTGGAATTGGAACTTCTGAATCGCATATCATACATAAATTTAAATCAAACAAAGACGATATTTTACTGAGAGCTTATGAAGCTGTTAAATATGCAAAATCATTTGTTGAAGATGTAGAATTCTATGCTGAAGATGCTGGAAGAACAGATAATGAGTTTCTCGCTAGAGTGTGCGAACAAGCAATTAAGGCTGGAGCAACCGTATTGAATATCCCAGATACAACTGGATATTGTTTACCTAATGAATATGGAGCAAAAATAAAATATCTAACAGAAAATGTTAGAGGGATTGAAAAGGCGATTATTTCTTGTCATTGTCACAATGATCTAGGATTGGCAACAGCAAATTCAATAGAAGGAATTATAAACGGTGCCCGTCAAATTGAATGTACAATTAATGGAATCGGAGAGCGTGCTGGAAATACTGCCCTAGAAGAGGTTGTTATGATTTTAAAGCAACATCCTTACCTCAATCTAGACACCAATATAAACACAGAGCACTTATATGGTTTAAGCCAGTTAGTAAGTGATAGTATGGGAGTGTATACTCAGCCAAATAAGGCAATCGTTGGCGCCAATGCTTTTGCTCATAGTTCTGGAATCCATCAAGACGGTGTGATTAAAAATCGTGAAACGTATGAAATTATAGATCCCAAAGATGTTGGAGTAACGGAATCTGCCATTGTTTTAACTGCAAGAAGTGGGAGAGCTGCCTTAGCTTACAGAGCAAAAAATGTAGGATATGAACTTACTAAACTTCAGTTAGATAAAGTATATGCAACCTTTTTAAATTTTGCCGATAAGAAAAAGGAAGTAAATGACAGTGACATTCATCAAATTATAGAATCGAGTGCTATTTCTATAGAAAATATATCTGCATAATGGGAAAAACACTTTTTGATAAAATTTGGGATCAACATGTTGTAGACACTGTTAAAAATGGACCACAAGTACTTTATATAGATAAACACCTTATTCATGAAGTAACAAGCCCGCAGGCGTTTAATGAACTTAAAGAAAGGTCCATCCCTATTTTTAGACCAGAACAAATTGTTGCTACGGCAGATCACAATACCCCCACAAAAGATCAGCATTTACCCATTAAAGACCCCTTATCTAAAAAACAATTAGAACAACTCTCAAAAAATTGTGCTGATAATGATATTACGCTATATGAATTAGGTCATCAATACAATGGAATTGTTCATGTAATGGCTCCCGAATTAGGAATAACACAACCCGGAATGACCATGGTATGCGGTGATAGCCACACCTCCACTCATGGTGCTTTTGGAGCGATTGCTTTTGGAATAGGAACAAGTCAAGTTGCTCAAGTATTTGCTAGTCAATGCTTATTACTTACCAAGCCAAAAAGCCTTCGTGTAATTGTTAATGGAAAACTCAACAAGGGTGTATTACCAAAAGATGTCATCCTCTATATTATTTCTAAATTAGGAACTAATTCTGGTACAGGTTATTTTTGTGAATATGCAGGAGATGTTTTTGAAAACATGAGTATGGAAGGAAGAATGACCGTCTGTAACATGAGTATAGAGATGGGAGCTAGAGGCGGAATGATTGCACCAGATCAAACTACCTTTGAATATATAAAAGGAAGAAAATTTGCTCCCTCTGGAGAACAGTTCGATAAGAAAGTGGCTTACTGGAAAACACTACCTAGTGATAATGATGCTATTTTTGATCAAGAATATGTTTTTGATGCACAAGATATAGAGCCAATGGTAACTTATGGAACCAATCCTGGAATGGGAATTAAAATTAGTGAAACGATTCCAGAAATAGAAAATGCATCGTTTAAAAAATCATTGGAATATATGGATTTTAAAGCTGGTGCGTCTTTAATTGATAAGCCTATAAATTATGTATTCATTGGAAGCTGTACAAACTCAAGAATAGAAGATTTTAGAGTAGCTGCAGCGTATATTAAAGGAAAACAAAAAGCGTCCAATGTAACTGCATGGTTAGTTCCTGGGAGTAAACAAGTGGAAACACAAATCATTGAAGAAGGGTTGAAAGAAATTTTTGATCAAGCAGGCTTTGAATTAAGACAACCTGGTTGCTCTGCATGTCTGGCTATGAATGACGATAAAATACCAAAAGGTGAGTATTGTGTATCAACTTCTAACCGAAATTTTGAAGGAAGACAAGGACAAGGTGCTAGAACAATTCTTGCAAGTCCTTTGGTAGCGGCAGCCACAGCTGTAGAAGGGAAAATTATAGATATTACTAAACAACTTAACTAATGGAAAAATTTACAAAAATAGTATCTAAGGCAGTTCCATTAGCGATTGAAAATGTAGATACGGATCAAATAATACCAGCTCGTTTTTTAAAAGCAACTGACAAAAAAGGGTTTGGAGACAACCTTTTTAGGGATTGGAGATTTGATAAAAACGGAATTCCCAATTCAGTATTTTCATTAAATAACCCTCTATACTCAGGAAGTATATTAATTGCTGGAGATAACTTTGGATGTGGATCAAGTAGGGAGCATGCAGCCTGGGCATTGGTTGGCTATGGGTTTAAAGTAATCGTTTCAAGTTTTTTTGCAGACATTTTTAAAGGAAATGCTTTAAATAACGGTTTGTTGCCTTTACAAGTATCTCCAAGCTTTTTAACTGTTTTAATGGATACTATCCATAAAAAACCAGAAACTGAAATTCTAGTAGACCTAGAAAAACAAATAATCTCAATAGCTGACACAGATTTATTTGAAACTTTTGAAATTGATCCTTACAAAAAAACATGTATGATTAATG
>JBELHH010000009.1:0-80002 GCA_042091515.1 Flavobacterium sp.
TATCAGATAAAACGGGATTCAAAATGAAAACAGTTTCGTAATGATTCATAATAGATATTAATTATTGTTAATTTTTAAGGCTGCAAATATAGTGACTTTTTTTATTTAAACAATAGATCTTCTTGTGATAAAAAACACGATATAAATTACGTATTAAAACTAAAATAATACCTCATAGATTTATTGGTTGTCAACATCAACTATAAAACGAATTGGCCTAAAATCTGAAACCGCTTGAAAAGTATTTTTAATTTTGTTGATCTCTTCTTTTGTTTTGTATAAAGATTGTTTTGGTGGAATCTTTATCATCACATTTTTAATATATTGATTCCTGATTCTAGAAACAGAGGGTTCAGAAGGCCCCAATATATGTTCTTTAAATACATTATGAAGTGCTTTTGCTAACCAAATGACTCCAGAATCGACTTTTTGAAAATCTTTGTGCTTCAAGGTGATTTTAATTAAACGATAATAAGGAGGGTAATGATATTGCCATCGGTCTTGAACTTGTTCCTGATACATAGATTGGTAATCTGTTGTAGATACTTGTTGCAAAATTTGATGATAAGGGTTGTAGGTTTGTATGAGAACTTTCCCTTGTTTTTTGAAACGTCCTGCTCTGCCAGAAACCTGAACCATTAATTGAAAAGCTCTTTCGTGGGCTCTAAAATCGGGAAAATTTAACATCATATCAGCATTCAAAACTCCTACTAAAGAAACATTCTCAAAATCTAGTCCCTTAGACAGCATCTGCGTTCCTACCAAAATATTAATTTCTTTAGCTTCAAAAGCTCCAATTATTTTTTGATAACCATATTTTCCTCGAGTCGTATCTAAATCCATTCTACCCACAGAAAAATTTGGAAATAATTCTTTGAGTTCTAATTCTATTTGCTCAGTGCCAAATCCTTTGGTATTTAATGCATTACTTCCACATGCACCACAATTATTTGGCATAGCACGTTGGTAATTGCAATAATGACATTTTAGCTCATGCTTGTATTTATGGTAGGTTAAGCTTACATCGCAATTTGGACATTGGGGAGATACTCCACAAGTTTTACATTCTACTACGGGAGAAAACCCACGACGATTTTGAAATAAAATTACCTGCTCTTTTAACGCTAGAGCTTCTTCAATATTCTTTAATAAGGTATCCGAGAAATGACCTATCATTTCTCGTTTTCGTTGTTTCTCTTTAAGATTTATTAGTTGAATTTCTGGCATCTGAACATTTCCAAAGCGACGTTTTAATTCTACAAAACCGTACTTATTCTCTTTTGCATTAAAATAACTTTCTATGGATGGAGTGGCAGAACCTAGGAGGGTTTTTCCTTGATGTATTTTTGATAAAACAATCGCTGAATCACGAGCATTGTATCTTGGAGAGGGCTCAAACTGTTTATAAGAAGTTTCATGTTCTTCATCAACAACAATGAAACCTAAGTTGTTAAACGGTAAAAAAATAGATGACCTGGCCCCTAAAACAATTTGAGCTTTAGGTTTATTTTCAAGAACATTATTCCAAACTTCTACGCGTTCATTCATTGAATATTTAGAGTGAAATACAGAAATATGATTTCCAAAATAATTTTGTAGTCGAACAATAATTTGAGTAGTTAATGCTATTTCAGGTAATAAAAACAATGCTTGTTTTCCAGTGTCTAACACTTCTTGAATTAGCTTCGTATATACTTCTGTTTTCCCAGAACTTGTAATTCCATGTAATAAAACGATATCGTTGGTCTTAAAAGAAGCCTTAATTTCTTGATAGGCCTGTTCTTGGAACTCATTCAAGACTTTTAAGTCATTCGTTTCCCCTTTGTAAGAAATTCTATCGGTTTGAACATGGTACAACTCAAAAATATTCTTATCAACCAAGGTTTTTACAATCGCAGAAGAAACCCCTGATATCTTTTTTAATTCCGATTCTTTAATTGGTTTTTTTGAGGTTGTTAGTTGAAAATAAGTCATTACAACAGCACGTTGTTTCTTAGCTCTCGATAATTCAGTGATTAAAATTTCTAAGGAATTTTCTGAAGAATAACGAGGGTGTAGGCGAATATATTTTATAAGTTTAGGCTTATATTGTTCATAAATTTCCTCTTTAATATAAATGGCAGATTTATTTACCAATTGATCGATAATAGGAACTATTTTTTTGATTCCTAAAATATCGGATACTTGATGAATTGTTAGCTGTGATTGATGTTGCAACGCCTCATAAATAAGAAACTCTTGATCATTTAAAGTAGCCTCATTTTCAAATGTTTCATTTTTATAAATAATGGTTTCGCTCTCCAATAAAAATGCGCTGGGTAAGGCGGCTCTGTAAACCTCTCCTAGACCACACATATAGTAATTAGAAATCCAGTTCCAGTGTTGTAATTGTATTTCATTAACAATAGGGCTGTCATCTAAAATTTGTAAAATTTCTTTTGCTTCATATGTATCTGGTGGTATTTGATGTAATTGAAAAACTAAGCCAGTGTACATTTTTGTCTTTCCAAAAGAAACGGCAACACGCATCCCTTTTTGAAGGAATTCATATTCAGAATGTGTTACAGAGTATGTAAACGTTTTCTGAATTGGAATGGGTATGATAACATCTATAAAATATCCTGTCACTTCGTGTGAATTTGGAGATGAAATTTGTAAAGTTATGTCAAGAAATCAAAAAAGTTCTAAGATACTATTACTTTATAAGAATTCTCAAACTAACATTCATTAAGATTTTCAAATTTACTGAATTTTTAGTACATTGTATTTAGAAATACACACCGATTTATGACAGCCAAAGAATGGAAAACTAAGGGAGAGTTTATCTCTGTCAACGGTCTACAACTATTTGTAATTGATACTGCGTCTTCCAGTCCGAAAGAAATTGATGCTTCTAAAGAAACCATGGTTATTCTTCATGGATATCCTACTTCTTCCTATGATTATTATAAAGTGTTACCTGAATTAAGCAAACAGTATCGAATTATCATCCACGATCATATAGGGTTTGGTTTTTCTGAAAAACCTTTAAACTACTCTTATTCACTCATCGATCAAGCCGAAATTACTTTACAATTATGGAAACAATTAGAACTCACAAAAATAATTTTATGTGCCCATGACTATGGTACCTCTGTTGCTACAGAAATTCTAGCCCGAGATAATGCAAATGAATTAGAAATAGTGATAAAAAAAATAATTCTTTGTAATGGAAGTATGCATATCGAATTGTCACAGTTACGAACCATTCAAAAACTATTAAAACATCGATGGCTAGGGAAATACGTTGCAAAATTAACCAATTACTCCATTTTTAGCAGGAATTTACGAAATGTTTATTATGACAAAACGAAAGTAAGCGATCATGAATTGAAAGAGATGTGGCACCAAATTGAATTTAACCAAGGTAAAAGGATCATTCATCTATTAAGTCAATATATAAACCAACGCTATACGTATTGGGATCGATGGATAGGAGCTCTTAAGAATACTCCTATTCAAACAAACATTATATGGGCCAGAAATGATCCGGTTGCAATTCCTGCAATTGCTAAGTTAATTGCGACAGAAATTCCTAATAACAATTTGTATTGGATAGAAAATACTGGTCATTTCCCGATGTTAGAAAACCCTGAAGAATGGCTGACATGGGTCCTAAAATAGGGGTTAAAATGTATCGATTTGTTTTATCTGTAAAAATCAACGACATTTTTCTCACCTAAGTAATATCCATTATTTGTTTTGAGATTTTTTTATACGCTCCCAATGTTTTGGATCAACCATTTTCCAATAAACTTCATAAAAATCCTTTTTATCAGAATTATGATTTTTTATTAAATCAGTAATTAAATTTGTAATGAGGTCTTTTTCAGCATAAGACTCTGTAAGCAAATCTCTTTGTTTTTTATCAAATAACATTACTGAAGCATAGATATGATTGCATTCTTCGATTCCATTTGTCATTAGGATGTATTTTTTACCATTCGAGAATATATCAATGTTTTCCCACATTAAAATTGGATGTTTTCTATTGCTTGGAAATATTTCTTTATCCCATTTACCAAATTTATCATAGATAACTTTATGAGTATAAAAAGGGGAATAGACACATTCAAATCGAATCTCATTAAATGCTACTGTATCTTGTTCATATATGGTTTTGTATTTTTTATTGAGTATTTGTGTAAAGTCATTTTTATAGATTTTTGGACATTTATTTTCTACAATGACCTTTTGAGGGGAACAGCCAACTAAACTAATTAATAGTACAATTAAAAATACATGTTTCATTTAGAGGATTCTAATGTTTGCTGACTCCCAAATATAACCTTTTTGTTATTATCATGAATTCAAGAATTGAATACCCTCAGACAACCACCTTATAAAATAAATTTGAGGAAGAAACTTCATAATTTATAGTTCCTGTAGTTAAGAAAAATAAATAAGTAATGAAATCTACAGACTCACATCAAGTAAATTCATTGACCCTCAAAAAAAAGAAACTATATTTAAATATTACTCTTGAAAGTCCGAATCACTTTCTAAATACCTTTTTTGTTTTTGTATTTTTCTAGACCCCTCATACAGTTCATACTTAACAAACTTACAATCTAAATCGGCGTTCTTTAATTCGATTCGTTTTGAGGTTCTTAATCCAACATGCTTTAGGGCATTCATGTCTGATGTAATCATCCAAGCTGTAGAGTTAGGATAGTTATTTTTTAAGGTATCGCCTATTTTTTTATAAAATTCGTTTACATCAATAGTTAAACGTTCACCATAAGGAGGATTAAATAAGATGGTTGTATTACCAAATACTTCTTTAGTTGAATTGAAAAAATTAACATGATGTACGCCGATAAACTCATCTAAATTAGCATTAATAACGTTTTGTTTTGCTTTAGATACCGCTGAAGGTGCTTTATCAAACCCCATAATTTTAAAATGAGAGTTAGTAATTTTCTTTAACAGCGCATCTTGAATAATAAAATATAAATCTTCATCATAATCTTTCCACCTTTCAAAAGCAAATTGTTTTCTATTAATATTTGCAGGGATTTTACAGGCAATCATACATGCTTCTATTAAAATAGTTCCTGATCCACACATAGGATCTATAAAATTTTCATCACCCGAATAGCCTGATAGCAGCACCAATCCGGCAGCTAAAACTTCATTAATAGGTGCAATATTAGTGGCGCTTCTATATCCACGTTTATGTAATGAATCACCTGAAGAATCTAACGATATTGTACACCAATCTTTTTGAATGTGGACGTGGATTTTAACATCTGGATAGTCTAAGTCTACATTCGGTCTCTTGTGATATTTATGTCTGAAATAATCTGCAACCGCATCTTTAGATTTTAAAGAAATATAATGGGAATTACTAGTGAAATTTTTAGAGTTAACAACAGCACCAATAGCAAAGGTTCCTTCTACATCTAAATACTTTTCCCATTTAATTTTTTGAATGGCCTCATACAAATCTTCTTCATCATATATTTTACACATTCTAATAGGTTTTAAAACACGAATCGCAGTTCGTAAAGCAATATTGGCTTTGTATAAAAACCCTTTATCTCCTTTAAAAGTAACGCTTCTTATGCCTTCTTTAATTTCTTGAGCACCTAATTTCTTTAGTTCTTCAGCTAAAACACCTTCCAGACCTTTTAAGGTTGTGGCCGTCATTTTAAAATCCTTATTCATTATCATCTATTTACATTGCAAAAGTACACTTTAATAACTCTAATAAAAATAAGTAAAAAGAAAAGAGAATTCTTGAATGAATATTTTAAAGAATGATTCTTTATCTCTAAGAAAGGTTTATTTTAGCAAATGTATTTACAGATGAATAAAAAAGATTGGTTTACAGATTGGTTTAATACCTCTTATTATCATACACTCTATAAAAATAGAAATGATGAAGATGCACAATTGTTAATTAGAAACATTACAAACTTTCTTCATCTTCCAAAAGATTCTCAACTATTGGATTTACCATGTGGAAAAGGAAGACATTCCATTTATTTAAATTCTTTAGGCTATGACGTAACTGGGGGTGACCTATCAGAGAATAGCATCCTTTTTGCAAAAAATTTTGAAAATGATTCTTTGAAATTTCAAGTATTGGACATGCGAAAACCTTTTTCTAAAACCTATGACGCTATTTTTAATTTATTTACAAGTTTTGGATATTTTGAAAATGACAATGATGATATTTTAATTTTAAAAAATATTAAAAAAGGGTTAAAGAAAAATGGAGTTTTTATTCTTGATTTTCTAAATGTTGTAACGGTTAAAGAAAAATTAGTACCCAAAGAGGTTAAAATAATTGATGGCATTACATTTCATTTAGAACGCGAAATTAAAAATGGTTTTATTATAAAGCACATCACTTTTAAAGATCAAGGAAATACCTTTTCATTTACTGAAAAAGTAAAATATTTAAATCTTGATAAATTCCAGCAGTACCTTTTCTCTGCTGGATTAAAAATAAATCATATTTTTGGTGATTATTCGCTCTCTGAATTTGATCCCAAAATCTCAGACAGATTAATATTTATAACTTCATGATATATCTTTTATTAATAGTTTCTGTAGTATTTGGTGTATTGTTGGTGTTGTTTTTACAACCCACAAAAAAAACTGTGCGGTTACTGCTAGCTTTCAGTGGTTCCTATTTATTATCTGTTTCTATTTTACACTTATTACCTGAGGTGTATAGTGGATCAAACAATACAAATACGCTAGGTATTTGTATTCTTGTAGGGATTATTTTACAATCTATTTTGGAGTCTTTTTCTAAAGGTGCAGAACATGGGCACATCCACATTAATTCTACTGGTAAAATTTTTCCTACATTACTATTTGTAAGTCTGTCTATTCATGCATTTTCTGAAGGACTCCCGATTCATCATGCCGGTGAAAATTTATTATGGGCAATCATAGTTCATAAAATACCTATTGCAGTTATCTTAACAACATTTTTATTCGAAAGTAATTTCTCAAAAAAAACAATCTTTATTTTCTTAACTGTTTTTGGTTTAATGAGTCCCTTGGGTGTTATGATTTCTCAAAAAGTGTTTTTTTTTGAAGAATATAGTTCAGAAATAACCGCCTTGATCATTGGTGTTTTCTTTCATATATCTACCATTATTCTTTTTGAAAGTTCAGAGAATCATAATTTTAATTTACATAAATTTTTAGCAATTATCTCCGGAATTTTATTAACTATTTTCACACTTTAATTAGCCACTTCATTAATAAATTTAATTCTCATTAAACGAAGCTCTTCTTCATCATATTCACCATCAAATTCATCTAATGCATCTTGAATCTTATCAGAATCTGCTTCCATAAAGTATTCAAAGATTTCTTCTTGTTGATCTTCGTCTAACAAATCATCAAAAGAATATTCTATATTAAGTTTTGTTCCAGAAAAAATAATGGCTTCCATTTCTTTAATAAGTTCATCCATGTTTAACCCTTTTGATCTGGCAATATCTAGTAATGGTAGTTTTCTATCAGTGTTTTGAATAATATATAATTTAAGTCCAGAATTAGTACCTGTACTTTTTACAATTAAATCATCAGGTCTAGTGATATCGTTTTCATCAACATATTTTGAAATAAGAGCAATAAAATCTTTACCAAATTTCCTTGCCTTTCCCTCTCCTACACCATGAACTTTTGTTAATTCTTCTAAAGTGATTGGATATTTTAAAGCCATATCATCTAAGGAAGGGTCTTGGAAAACAGCAAATGGAGGTACTTGTTGTTTAACAGCCTCTTTTTTTCGAAGGTCTTTTAATAATATAACCAACTTTTCATCTGCAGAAACCCCCAAACTAGGCTCATTAGTGATAATGTCTGAAGTTGCTTCTTGAGAATATATATGGTCTTCAGTCATCATAAATGATGAAGGATTATTGATATAATCTTCTCCTTTTTTGGTGAGCTTAACTACACCATATTGTTCTATTTCTTTGCGAATAAAATTTACGACTAACACTTGTCTCAACAAGGCCATCCAATAGGAAGGGGCTTTATCTTTTCCACAACCAAAAAAGGGTTGCATATGCGTTTTATGAGAATTCAACAAAGCATTTTCTTCTCCTGTAATAGCCTTAACAATGTCTTTAGGTTTGTATTTCTCCTTAGTATCTCTAACCACTTTTAGAAGCTTTAGAACATTCTCTTTCGCTTCATGTTTCTTCTTTGGGTTTTTTGTATTATCATCCATCTCAGCACCTTTCCCATGAATTTCATCAAAATCTTCTCCAAAATAATGCAAAAGGTATTTTCTTCTAGACATTGATGTTTCTGCATAGCCAACAACTTCTTGTAATAAAGCATGACCAATTTCTTGTTCAGCTACTGGCTTACTAGCCATAAATTTTTCTAGTTTTTCTATGTCTTTGTAGGCATAAAATGCTAAACAATATCCTTCACCATCATCTCTACCTGCTCTACCAGTTTCTTGATAATAACTTTCTAGACTCTTTGGAATGTCATGATGAATCACAAAACGAACATCTGGCTTATCGATTCCCATACCAAATGCAATAGTTGCGACAACGACATCACAATCTTCCATTAAAAACATATCCTGATGTTTAATTCTTGTTTTTGCATCCAGCCCTGCATGATAGGGAACCGCTTTAATACTATTTACTTGTAAGACCTGAGCAATTTCTTCTACCTTCTTTCTACTCAGACAATAAATGATTCCAGATTTACCTGCACGTTGTTTTACAAAACGAATAATATCTTTCTCTACATCTTTCGTTTTGGGCCTTACTTCATAAAATAAATTAGCTCTATTAAATGATGCTTTAAAAGTTTTAGCATCAGAAATCCCTAAGGTTTTCAAAATATCTTCTTGTACCTTTTCAGTTGCCGTAGCTGTTAAACCAATTACAGGTACATTATCTATTTGTTTAATAATATGTTTCAGATTTCTATATTCTGGTCTGAAATCGTGTCCCCATTCAGAAATACAATGTGCTTCATCTATGGCCACAAAAGAAATTGTCTGTTTTTTCAAGAAATCTACATACTCTTCTTTAATTAAAGATTCTGGGGCTACATACAGTAATTTGGTGATCCCACTACTAATATCATTTTTTACTTGAGTTATCTCTGTTTTGTTTAAAGAAGAATTTAATACATGTGCAACTCCTTTATTTTCAGAAATGCCTCGAATAGCGTCTACTTGATTTTTCATCAGGGCTATTAATGGAGAAATAACAATCGCTGTACCTTCTTTCATTAAAGCAGGTAACTGATAACAGAGTGATTTACCTCCACCAGTTGGCATTATTACAAATGTATTGTTGTTTTGAAGTATGCTTTTTATAACTTCTTCTTGTAAGCCTTTGAATTTGGTAAAACCAAAGTATTTTTTTAAAGGTTTGTAAATATCCATCGAATAATAATCTCGGTTGTAGGGTTATCTGAATTTGAGGAACAATACTTTTATATAAATTCTTGGGGTCTTTTATTTTTTGTAGTAAGTTTGTACTATTGTAATATTAATTAAATATAAGACTTTTTTTTGTTATTTAAACAAGATAAAATTATAAGTTTTTTAAATTTAATTTTTAAATCAACCATCAGTTAACAATTAAATTTAAATAGAATTATTTAAATGACTCAAGAAAAAGATATGTCTTTTTTGGCTCATCTTGAAGAGCTTCGTTGGCATCTAGTTAGAAGTATTATTGCTATTTTTGTAGTAGCTATTTTTCTTTTTTCTATCCAAGAATATGTTTATAATGAATTTTTGTTAGCACATATCGATCCACAATTCATCACTTACAGATTATTTTGCGATTTCTTTTCTTTATTTGGATTTGAAAGTAATTTTTGTTCTCTCGACTATCCAAATACATTACAAGTATTAAAACCAACTCAACAACTGATGAATTCTATTTGGTCTTGTTTTATTTTAGGACTGATCACTGCCTTTCCCTATATTCTATGGGAATTTTGGCGATTTATATCACCAGGATTGCATCGTGATGAAATTAAAAAGTCGAAAGGATTTATTTTCACTGCCTCATTTCTTTTTTTTATTGGTGTATTATTTAGCTTTTATGTTATAGCTCCAATTTCTGTAAATTTTTTATACACCTATCAAATCAGTGATAAATTAGTAAATCAATTTACTATGGAGTCTCATATTGGGTTAATTACCAACATGCTTCTCGGGGTATCTATTATGTTTGAATTACCTGTGATTGTATATTTCTTAACCAAAATAGGTCTCATAACTCCTGAGTTCCTTAAACGCTACAGAAAACATGCCCTAGTGGTTGTTTTAATTTTAGCGGCTATTATTACTCCTCCCGATGTAGCTAGTCAGGTTATTGTTGCTATTCCAGTGTTAATTTTATATGAAATTAGTATTAAAGTTTCCAAAAGAGTAATTAAAATACAACTAAAGAATGCCAACAAATAAAGTAAAAGAATTTAATGACTATCGTTCTAAAATGAACGATAGAATATTAAATGAAGATAATAAAATTCTTAAAAGGATTTTTAATTTAGACACAAATGCATTTAAAGAAGGGCATTTACCTGTAAAAACAAAAGAGCTATTGGGCTTAGTTGCTTCATTAGTTTTAAGATGTGATGACTGTGTAGCCTACCATTTAGAAACCTGTTACAAAGAAGGGGTCTCTAAAGGAGAAGTAATGGATACCTTATCTATAGCGACCCTTGTGGGTGGAACAATTGTAATACCACATTTAAGAAGAGCTTATGAATATTGGGAAGTCCTAGAAAATAATTCCTAATTCTTTTTACATCTACTATTTATGAACTTATTAAGATTTTCAAAGAATCTAATGATTACATTAGCAAAAATCTTTTTAAAAATTTTTAAGGAAGTTATAATCGAAAAAAAATGATTTTAAAAGCTCAAAATATCACTAAAAGTTATGGTGGACGTACCGTTGTAAAAAGAATTTCTTTAGAGGTTAAACAGGGTGAAATAATTGGGTTGCTTGGCCCAAATGGAGCAGGTAAAACAACTTCATTTTATATGATTGTTGGTATGATAAAACCTAACGATGGAAAGATTTTTTTAAATAATGAAGAAATTACCAAGTACCCGATGTATAAGAGAGCTCAAAAAGGAATAGGGTATTTAGCTCAAGAGGCCTCTGTATTTAGAAAATTATCTGTAGAAGATAATATCATGTCTGTACTGCAATTTACTAATCTCTCTAAAAATGAACAGAAAATTAAATTAGAGTCTTTGATTGAAGAATTTAATATAGGTCATGTTCGTAAAAACAGAGGGGATTTATTGTCTGGTGGAGAGCGAAGAAGAACTGAGATTGCTCGTTGTTTAGCTTCAGATCCAAAATTCATTTTACTAGATGAACCCTTTGCTGGAGTAGACCCTATAGCAGTAGAAGACATTCAGAGTATTGTTGCTCATTTAAAAGATAGAAATATCGGAATTTTAATCACAGATCACGACGTTCAAGCAACCTTGGCAATTACAGACAGAACTTATCTTATGTACCAAGGAGGAATATTAAAAGAAGGAGTTCCTGAAGACTTAGCAAAAGATGAATTAGTTAGAAAAGTATATCTGGGCCAAGACTTTGAATTAAAAAAGAAAAAAAACCTTTAAACCACTCATTTGTTGTTCTTACAAATATTTTTTTATTATTGATAGTAGTATATAGGAGATTATAATTAAAGGTATTGAGAGTTCTCTAAGAAAGGTGATTAAAATCACTGAAAGAAAAATTAATACATATTTATAGCTATTTTCTCGAACCTTGTAATTCTTAAATTTTAAAGAAAGTAAGTGTATCGGTGCGTTCATTAAATACGTTAAGATTACTGTAATAATTGTCAAAAAATAATGATTACTAATCAAGTTTTTTATAAAATCAATTTCACTATGTATTTGAACTAATGGTAAAAAAACCACAAACAAACTCATCGCTGGGGTTGGAAGACCGATAAAGGATTCTGATTGTCTGGCATCTATATTAAATTTCGCCAAACGAAAACAAGCACCTAAGGTTAAAATTAATCCAACAAATTGGATAAAAGATGAAACCTCAAGTAGATTATTAAAATCCATTGATTTATTAGCTGTATTATCTAATAAATGAAACATTACAATCCCAGGAACAACTCCACTTGTTACCATATCTGCTAAAGAATCTAACTGCTTTCCTAAATCTCCGGACACTTTAAAAATTCTTGCTGCAAAGCCATCAAAAAAATCTAAGAAAATCCCTAAACTAACAAATAAGGCGGTTAATTCATACTCACCTTGAACAGCAACAATGGTTGCAATAGTTCCAAAAAAAAGGTTTCCAAGAGTTATAAAATTGGGAATATAGTTTTTAAATTGCATAGGTATTAATTCTTTGGCTAAAATAGTAAATCCTTAGTGGCAATTTTTAAAATCAGCATTTTTTAAGGATATTTGATAAATAAATATTTGATAATAGTAACATATGCCAATCATTACATCGAATTTCACCCCTACTCTTCCATTTAGAAATGGTCACTTTAACACACTCTATAGACCACTATTTATGAAAGAAACACATCAATATAATCGAAAAAGAATTCCTACATGGGATCATGATTTTATTGATTTAGATTTTTCTTTTGTGAATTCAAAAAAAATAGTAGTTCTAATTCATGGGTTGGAAGGAAGTTCAGAATCTAAATATATTTTATCTGCCTCTACAGAAATAAATCGTGCGGGATATGACACGGTCTCTTTTAATTTAAGAGGTTGTAGTGGAGAAGACAATTTACTATTACCCACCTACCATAGTGGAAAAACAGAAGACCTAAATTTTATAATATCTTATCTACTAGAAAATTATAAATACGATAACATCATGATTGTTGGGTATAGCCTTGGTGGTAACCTAACATTAAAATATTTTGGTGAATACATGAGTTCTCTTTCAGACAAGGTTACTTGTGGTGTCGGTATATCAGTCCCTATAGACCTAGCAACTTCTGGAAGAGAAATGAGCACATTAAAAAATAAAATTTATATGCGTGAGTTTCTTAAATCACTTCGAATAAAAGTTATTGAAAAATCAAAAAAATTCACAAATTATCCTTTAGACATAAAAAAATTAATGGAGGCTAAATCATTTAAAGATTTTGATGCATTATATACTGCGCCAGTTTTTGGTTTTTCAAATGCAGAAGATTATTGGAAAAAAGCCAGTGCTAAGCCCTATTTAAAACATATTAAAAAACCTGTGTTATTAATATCCTCTCTTGACGACCCTTTTCTTCCAAAAGAATGTTATCCATATAAGGAAGCAAAAAACTCCAGCTTTTTTAGCTTTGAAGCGACTAAATACGGAGGTCACGTAGGTTTTATTTCTAGCTTCTCGGCACAGAAAAACAGATGGTTAGAAAATAGAATTATTACATTTCTAAAAGACAATAACTAATTAGAACAATATCTATAGAAATGTAAAGTTATTTTAATATTATATTAAGATATTTGTGTAAACTTTTATTAAATTTTGAAAAGAAAACAATTTTTATTTTTTCTATTCTTACCCTTGCTTATTAATGCGCAAGCATTCCGGAACTATTCCAATGAATTTTTATCCATTGGTGTTGATGCTGCGGCATTGGGAATGAGTAAAAGCGTAGTAGCTACCACAAGTGATGTTAATGCTGGGTATTGGAATCCTGCTGGACTTGTTCATATTAAAGATTATCAAGGATCTGTTATGCATTCCTCCTATTTTGCTGGTATTGCAAATTATAATTATGCGGCATTTGCCATGCCAATTGATAATCAAAGTGCCTTAGGTTTTTCAATGGTTCGTTTTGGTGTTGATGATATTTTGAATACCACAGAATTAATAGACAATCAAGGAAATATAGATTTTAATAGAATTAGCTTATTCTCAGCAGCAGATTACGCCTTGAATATATCGTATGCTAGAAACTTAATTTTTAAAGATATTTATTTTGGGGTTAATGCTAAAATAATAAGAAGAACGATTGGAGATTTTGCTAGCTCTTGGGGTATTGGTTTAGATGCAGGTATACAATATGAGCGAGGCGATTGGAAATTTGGTTTAATGGTCAGAGACATTTCAACTACATTTAATATTTGGAAAATTAATGAAGATGCCTTTGCATCTATTCAAAATGCCATTCCAGGACAAAATCAAGAGCTCCCTGAAGAAACAGAAATTACAAAACCTAAAATTCAGTTTGGTGTAGCTCGTAAATTTGGTGTTGGCCGTTTTTTTCATTTACTAACTGAAGTAGATGTAAACATGCGATTTGCAAGAACCAATGATCTTATTTCTACTGGTTTTGCAAGTATTGATCCAGCAGTTGGTTTTCAATTAGATTACGAAGAATTTGTATTTTTAAGAGCAGGAATAGGTAATTTTCAAAAAATAACTGAGTTTAACGGAGATAAAAATTTATCGTTACAGCCTAATTTTGGTGTTGGTTTTATATACAAAGGCATCCAAATAGATTATGCGCTAACTAATATTGGAAGTGTCGGAAATGCCTTGTTTTCTAATATATTTTCAGTGAAAATAGATTATCGTTTTTTTAGAAGATAACCCATGAAGAAAATTTATTTTTTTATTACAATACTTTTTGTTTCTCTTCAAAATTTGCAATCACAGCAGTTGAAATTATCTGTATACTCAGAGATCAGTATTATTACTGTTGGACCAGGGGATGCTCTTTTTGAAGCTTTTGGTCATAGCGCTATAAGAGTTAAAGACCCTCTTTATAGAATGGATATTGTTTTTAACTATGGATTGTTTGATTTTAATCAACCAAATTTTTATATAAATTTTACAAAAGGAAAACTAGTCTACAAGTTGGGTAAAACAACGTTTAAGAGGTTTGTTGCGAGCAATCAACAACAAGAACGATGGATGGAATCACAAGTACTTAACTTATCTCAATTGGAGAGACAGAAAATGTTTGATTTTTTAGAAATAAATGCTTTAACACAAAATGCTGATTATTTATATGATCCTTTTTTTAATAATTGTGCAACAAAATTAAGAGACATCACCATAAAAGTTTTAGGGGATAACGTACAATTCCCTTCATCATATTCAAATAAAGAGTATACACTTAGACAATTGATGAACCATGAAATACATTGGAACACATGGGGTAACTTTGGAATTAACCTAGCATTAGGAAATAAACTTGATCAAAAAATTTCTGCAAAACAATACATGTATTTACCTGATTATGTGTTTAAAGCTTTTGATAAATCTCAAAAGATAAGTCAAGAATCGTCCGTTTCTCTCATAAAAAATAACGTAACAATTCTTGATTTCGATGAAAAACAAATTCAAATTATATGGTTGAATCCTTTTTTCGTTTTTTCTATGTTACTATTAATAACTATTGTAGTAACCTATTATGACCAAAAGAAAAATAAAAGATCTAGGTGGCTAGATTTTATCCTGTTTTTTTGCAGTGGTTTTGTAGGGATAATCATTAGCTTTTTATGGTTCTTCACAGATCATTCAACCACACCAAACAACTTTAATCTACTGTGGGCTTTTTTTCCAAACCTTTTAGTTTCATTTTTACTTCTAAAAAAGAAAATTCCTTCAAGGATATTGACATACTTTAAATGGTATATAATATTACTTTTTATAGTCCCAATTCTATGGATTACAGGTATTCAAGAATTTTCTATTGCCATCATCCCTCTTTTAGGAATGTTATTTTTAAGAAGTTATTATTTGATCAAATTCGGTAGTCATCAATAAAGAAATAAAATTATATGTAACATATGAAGCAGCAAATTATAGAATGTGTTCCAAACATTAGTGAAGGAAGAGATCTTAAAAAAATCAATACCATTGCTAATTGTGTAAAAACTGTTGAAGGGGTAAAACTTTTAGATATAGACCCTGGTAAAGCGACTAACAGAACGGTTATTACCTTTGTTGGGGAACCTAAACAAGTTATAGAAGCCGCTTTTTTACTAATTAAGAAAGCTTCTGAATTAATTGATATGAGCCTACAAACTGGAGAACATCCTAGGTTTGGTGCTACTGATGTATGTCCTCTAATCCCAATAGCCAATATTTCTATGGAAGAAACTGCTTGCTATGCACATCAACTAGGAAATAAAATTGGCGAAGAATTGGGTATATCAGGATATTTTTATGAAAATGCAGCTACCAAAGAAGATAGGAGAAATTTAGCAATAGTGAGATCTGGAGAATATGAAGGTCTAAAGAAAAAACTATCTGATACCCATTGGACTCCAGATTTTGGTCCAAATTCGTATAATGAAACAATAAAGAAATCTGGAGTTACAGCTATTGCAGCAAGAGATTTTTTAGTGGCCTATAATATCAATTTAAACTCAACTTCTACCAGACGTGCGAATGCAATTGCTTTTGACATTCGAGAGGCAGGGAGAGTAAAACGTAAAGGAAATCCGATTACTGGTGAAAAAGTAGTAGATAATAATGGTGATCCAATTAGAATTCCAGGTAAACTAAAAGCTGTTAAAGGCATCGGTTGGTATATTAAAGAATACGGAATTGCTCAAATTTCTTATAACCTAACCAATATAAGTATTACATCAATGCACGAAGCTTTTGATGAAACAGTAAAAGCAGCTAATAAAAGAGGGATTAGAGTTACAGGGTCAGAACTTGTTGGTTTAGTTCCTTTAAAGGCAATGGTTGATGCAGCAGATTATTTTTTATTGAAACAAAAACGTTCTTTAGGGATTAGTGAAGCTGAAAAAATAAAAATTGCAATAAAATCATTGGGTCTTGATGATTTAAAACCTTTTAATTCTCAAGAAAGGATTATAGAATATGTCATGAATGATTATGCAGAAAAAAAATTAGTAGACTTAAGTGTGAGAGATTTTGCTGAAGAAACAGCTTCCGAATCGATGGCTCCAGGTGGAGGCTCAATTGCTGCCTATGTTGGAGCATTAGGAGTCTCTTTAGGAACCATGGTTGCAAACTTATCGGCACATAAGCCTGGATGGGATGATCGATGGGAATTCTATTCTCAATGGGCTGTAAAAGGGCAACACTATAAAAACGAATTGCTCTTTTTGGTTGATGAAGACACTCGTGCTTTTAATAAGATAATTGATGGTTTTCGAATGCCAAAATCAAATGAAGCCGAAATAATTCTAAGAAAAGAAACTATTGAAAATGCTACTAAATATGCAACTGAAATTCCATTTAAAGTAATGGAAACAGCTTTTAAATCAATAGAAGTAATGATGGCAATGGCTAAAGATGGACTTCAGAACTCACTCTCTGATGCGGGTGTTGGGGCTTTATGTGCCAGAACAGCTGTTATAGGTGCTTATTATAATGTTCGTATTAATGCAAAAGATATAAAAGATAGAGTGTTTGCAGAAAAAATACTTTCTGAGGCAAAGAATATATATCAACAAGCAATTATAAAAGAACAAGAAATTATTTCATTTATTGATTCTAAAATATAATGAATCTAAAAATAGTTCCTTATCAAGATATTTTTGCAAATGAATTCTATGAACTAAATATAGAGTGGTTAGAATCTTTTTTTTATGTTGAGGACTATGACAGAGAAGTTTTAAGAAATCCTAAAAAATATATCATTAACAAAGGAGGTCATATCTTTTTCGTAATCGAAAAAGGTAAAATAATTGGAACTGTTGCGCTAATGCCGGCATCAAAAAATATTTTTGAACTGACTAAAATGGCGATTACTCCAGAAGAAAGAGGACGTAAAATTGGGCAGCAACTCATGCAATATTGTATTGATTTCTCTCAGAAAAGTAAGTTTGATAAACTAGTCTTGTATTCCAATACCATTTTAGAAAATGCAATTTATGTATATAAAAAATTTGGGTTCAAAGAAATCCCAATAGAAAAAAAAAGTCCTTATACGCGTGGTAATATTAAAATGGAATTACCGTTAAATAGTACTAATAAGTAACAACGTTTGTTTTTAATAAAACGATTCTTTTTCTAAAAAAAAACAATTATAAAAAACTCGCTACTGCAAGATCATAGCTTTGTAAGCCAAAACCAGTTATTACCCCTTTAGCACTGGAAGCTATATAGCTTTGATGTCTAAATGCTTCTCTAGAATAAACGTTCGATATATGTACTTCAACTACTGGGGTATTAATAGCTTTAACAGCATCACCGATACCAACTGAAGTATGTGTGTAGGCAGCAGCATTAAGGATAATACCATCGAAATCAAAACCTACTTCATGTAATTTATCAATAATCTCACCTTCGATATTCGATTGAAAATAAGTAAACTGCACCTTAGAAAAGGTGGTTTTTAAATGTTCTAAATAGTTTTCGAATGAATGAGAACCATAAACTTCAGGTTCTCTCTTTCCCAAGAGATTTAAGTTGGGACCATTAATAATAATTATATTCATGTGACGAAAATACAATTTATTTTGCATAAAAATAAGGGAGCATTTTTGCTCCCTATCAATAACAAACAATTTTATAAAAGTGAAAACATCCTTGAGTTTTGACATGGTTATTGGCAGTGCCTTTAATAACGCATTATCAGTATATAAATAAAAAAAAGGATTACATATTTATAAAATAAATTTTACCAGGCATACCCTAATGATAATCCAACTGTAGGCGCACCAGCATTCAATCCCGATAAATCATCACCTCCAATATTTGCTCCGTATCCTCCAAAAACATCTAAAGCAAAATGTTCTCCAAAAACCCATTGATATCCAATTTCTGCTCCAACAGAAAAAACACTTGCGGAAACATCAAATATATCCTCTAATTTAAAATAACCTACAGATGGTCCTGCATGCCATCCTGTGATGGCTTCTTTATCAAAATAAAAACGATATTCTAAACCTGCTCCATAACCTTCAACATCTAATACACTGAAGAAAAGACCAGAAACAGTCATCGATTGAGACTCGGTTGTAGAAAATTCATACCCTAAATTAGCAATTCCAAAAGCTAAACCCAACGGGTTTGCTTTGATTACATTTGTTTGACTAGATGCTAGTTGAAAAGTTAGTGCGAATACCACTAAAATTAGAAATTTTTTCATGATTTAATTTGTTTAGTTAATTATACTGCTAAAATACAAAAAATTATTAATAGTTATTAAAAACTAATTTTTACTTGATTATGTTAGTGTTAACAAAATTTAACTACCTTCATCAAGTGAATTGGAATCAAGCAATAAAAGACTTTGAGTATTATTTAAAAATAGAAAGAGGGCTCTCTAAAAACACTATAGAAAACTATCGTAGAGATATGAAAAAGCTATTATTATTTTTAGAAAAAAATGAGATGTCCATCTCACCATTGTTAATAGATAAAGAAACGATTCAGAAATTTATTTATGAAATTGCTAAAAAAGTTAGTCCGAAAAGTCAAGCCAGAATCATCGCTGGTTTAAGAAGTTTTTTTGAGTATTTAATTTTTGAAAATTACAGAAAATCCAACCCTACAGCTTTAATAGAATCTCCTAAAACAAGGAGAACATTACCAGAAACGCTCTCTGAGTCAGAAATCAATCATTTAATCAGCACCATCGATTTAAGCAAACCTGAAGGAGAGAGAAATAGAGCGATCGTAGAAACTTTATACAGTTGTGGTCTACGAGTTAGCGAACTGATTCATTTAAAAATTTCTGATTTATTTTTTGATGAAGGTTTTATAAGAGTCGTCGGAAAAGGAAATAAAGAGCGTTTTGTTCCTATTCATCACAAAGCTCAAAAATATATTTTATGGTATATAAATAATATTCGTTCTTATTTAAAGTATGAAAAAGAATTTGAGGATATCTTATTTTTAAATAGACGAGGAAAAGGTCTAAGCCGACAAATGATTTTTATGATTATGAAAGATCTTTCAATTAAAATTAATTTAAACAAAAAAATTAGTCCACATACGCTTCGACACTCTTTTGCAAGTCATTTACTAAAAAATGGTGCTGATCTAAGAGCAATTCAACAGATGTTAGGGCATGAAAGTATTACCACTACAGAAATTTATGTACATTTAGATACTAACTTCCTAAAAAAAGTAGTGGAGAAGTTTCATCCTAGAAGGTAAAAAAATTCATTTACTTTGAATTGACTTTTATTACTTAGCTACGTTTACAGCTCTAGTTTCTCTAATTACAGTTACCTTTACTTGGCCCGGGTAAGTCATATCATTTTGTATTTTCTGACTAATATTAAAAGATAATTCCGATGCTTTGGTATCATTTACTTTTCCACTTTCTACCATAACACGTAATTCTCGTCCGGCTTGAATAGCAAAAGCTTTTTGAACTCCAGAAAATCCAAAAGCGATATCTTCTAAATCTTTTAAACGTTGAATGTAAGAATCTAGAACTTGTCTTCTCGCTCCAGGTCTCGCTCCAGAGATAGCGTCACATACTTGAACAATCGGTGCAATCAATGATTTCATTTCAATTTCATCATGGTGAGCACCAATAGCATTACATACATCTTTTTTCTCACCATACTTTTCTGCCCATTGCATTCCTAACAAAGCATGTGGCAATTCACTTTCTGTATCGGGCACCTTTCCAATATCATGGAGTAGCCCGGCTCTTTTGGCAAGCTTAGGATTTACTCCTAATTCTGAGGCCATAATACCACAAAGGTTCGCTACTTCTCTGGAATGTTGAAGAAGGTTTTGTCCATAAGAAGATCTGTATTTCATTCTACCCACAGTTTTAATTAATTCTGGATGTAATCCATGAACTCCTAAGTCTATGACAGTTCGTTTCCCTACTTCTATAATCTCTTGAGTAATTTGTTTTTGAGTTTTTGCAACGACTTCTTCAATTCTTGCAGGGTGAATTCTTCCATCAGATACTAATTTATGCATCGATAATCTAGCGACTTCACGTCTTACAGGATCAAAGCAAGAAAGAATAATTGCTTCAGGGGTATCATCAACAATAATTTCTACCCCAGTGGCAGATTCTAAGGCTCTTATATTCCGCCCTTCTCTACCAATAATTCTTCCTTTAACATCATCAGATTCCAAATTAAAAACAGAAACACAATTTTCAACAGCCTGCTCTACGCCTACTCGTTGTATAGTATTTAAAACTACTTTTCTGGCTTCTTGTTCTGCTGTAAGTTTTGCTTCCTCTAAAGTATCTTGAATAAATACCATCGCATCAGACTTTGCTTCATCTTTTAAAGTAGTAACCAATTCTTTTTTAGCCTCGTCTGCAGAAAATCCAGAAATTTGTTCTAATAAGTCTACATGCCTTTTATGTAATTTTTGAACTTCATCTTCTTTTTTATCTAAAATTTCTAATTTATGATTAAAATCATTTTCTTTTTGCTCAAGAGATTTATTCAATCTTTTTGTCTTATCGGAGTCTGATTGAATTTGAGATTCTTTTTCTCTAGTTCTTTTCTCAGTTTCAGAAATTTTCTTTTCTCGGTGAAGAATTACTTTTTCATGTTCAGCTTTTAGTTCAATAAACTTTTCTTTTGCTTGTAAAATTTTATCTTTCTTCAGGGCTTCAGATTCAACTCTTGCCTCTTTTAAAAGTGATTTAACTTCATTTTTTGTGGTATTTAATATTTTAGTTGCTTTTGATTTTTCCAGGATTCTTGCAATGATTAAGCCTACTACTAATCCTACGAATCCAGCTAAAACAAGATATGTTATTTCATTCATAATTTTGATTTTGATGTATAAAAAAACCTACACTAGAAGGGTTTATATAAACTCCATTATGACATGTATAGGACTAACTAATCGATCAAGGATCCTCTGGCATCAAAATAAATTGATTACTAAGGCTTGCTTTAACAATTAAGACTTATCCTTCATAATAGTTTCGTGTTGAGTTTATCAAACAAATTACTAGTGTAGGCAGTGTATTATTATGTATTTAAAGAACTTATTCTAAATGGTTATTTACCAATTGTGTTAGCTCATTTATCTTTTCTAATGCTTCTAAATTTGATTCTTTGGTATCGATTGATGAAATTTCTAATTTTGATGCAAACTGAAGAGCACACATAGCTAGAACGTCTTGTTTATCACTTACCGCATAGTTTTTTTCATACATACCAATAAGATGATTGATACTAGCAACAGCTTTTCTCATTCCCTCTTCTTCTTTTGTGTTGTTAACACTAAGGGGATATGTCCTTCCTGCGATCACTAAATTAATCTTTAACTTCTCCACAATACTAATGAACTTAATTAATTATTCATTCAATTGAATGATACACTTATCGATTTCTCGAATTAGAGCATTTATTTTGAGTTTTGTTTCTCTTGTACTATTATCACTGCCTTGTATAGTTTTGGCAATCTTTAACAATTGAAATTGTTTTTCTTTTTGTTCAAGTAATTGCTCATTCTTTAAAAGTTGATGATGTAATTTTGATGTATTTTGAAGCAATAATTCATTTTCCTTTAATAAAAAATCATAATTTGAAAGTAAGCTTTTAAGCTTAACTTCTAATAAATGAACTGCTTCAATAGTATTACTCATTAAACCGTTAATTATAAAACTATAATCACAAAGTTAACATTCTGTTTTATAAATAACAACTATTTATGCCTTTAATAAACTATCATATAAAAATATTAAATGATAATCTTAACATATAGGTTGATATAGTTTTCTTATTTTGGTCAAAAATTTATTCAATTGAAAAAATATATTTGGTTTGTGTTTTTTTTGGGAAGCATTCAACTTTTTGCACAAAAAGAAGATTTAGCTAATTATTTTAGAAGCCCTTTAGATATTCCTCTCTCCGTATCAGGAACTTTTGGTGAATTAAGAAACAACCATTTTCATGCTGGTATAGATCTTAAAACTCAAAGAAGAACAGGTTTAAATATATATGCAACGGCAGATGGGTATGTTTCAAGAATTAAAGTCTCTGTTTGGGGATACGGAAAAGCTATTTATATTAGCCATCCTAATGGATACACTTCAGTTTATGCTCATTTAAGCAAGTTTGGGGATGGAATTGAAGAATATGTGAAAAAAATACAATATGTAAAAGAAAGCTATGAAACTGGTAATATTTACCCTAATGAAAATGAATTAAAGGTTACCAAGGGTCAGATAATCGCATATTCTGGAAGAACTGGTGGCTTTGTGGCTCCTCATTTGCACTACGAAATACGGGATACTAAAACAGAAAAAATTATTAATCCATTGCTATTTGGACTTAAAGTACAAGATTCAATTGCGCCTAAGATTAACAAATTAATGGTGTACCCAATTGAAACAAACTCAAGAATATTTAGAAATAATAGAAAACAAATTATTCCGATAAAAAGAGACTCTGCAGATAACTATATCACCAATAGAATTGATGCGTTTGGGAAAATTGGTTTTGGTGTTAATGTTTACGATCGATTAGGAAAAGAAAGCAATAAAAATGGGGTATATAGTATAGAAATGCTAGTAAACGGTAAGAGGCATTACTATCATGAGTTAAAAACATTTTCATTTTCAGAAAGTAAGTTTATTAATCTTTTAATCGACTACTCTCATTATGCAACATATAAAAGCAGGGTTCAAAAAACTTTTAAACACAATGCTAATAAACTAAGTATTTATAAAGGTTTAATAAATAATGGTATCCTAGATATTAAAGTAGGTTTTAATTATCTCATACAAATTATAATCAAAGACTTTAAAGGGAATACCTCTTCTCTATCAATTCCTGTGGTAGGAAGAAATAACAATACTATTATTGAGCAACTAAAAGATACCACAATCTATAGAGTCAAAAAAAAGGATTTCAATAAATTTTCTCAACATGGTATTAGTATAGCTTTTCCTAAAAATACATTTTACGATGATGTATATTTAGATTTTAAGACCGATAGTAGTACTGCTACTATTCATAAACCAACAATTCCATTAGATAAAAGTTATACAATTACATTTGATAGTACTCTATATAAAAAATCTGATTTAAATAAAATTTATATTGCCAATATTAATAATAAAAAATACCCATATTACCAACAAACTAGAAAAAGAGATAATAAAATATTCACCACAACTAAAACATTAGGAAAGTACACTTTATTAATTGATAATCAACCTCCTAAAATATATAATCCAAATTTTAAAAATGGTGATTGGATTAGTAATTATCGATATCTTAGTGTTAAAATTTCAGACTTACAGTCTGGTATAAAATCTTATGAGGCGTATATAGATAATGAATGGATTTTAATGGAGTATGATGTAAAAAAGAAAAAATTATCTTATGATTTTAGTGACAAAAAATTGGTTGGAAGTAAACATATCTTTAAACTTGTAGTCTCCGACAATGTTGGAAATACGAATACCTATACTTCTACGTTTTATAGAAAATAAAGAATATTAAGTCCGTGAAAAAAATTTTACTCATTTTACTTTTGTTCCCACTTATCGTTTGGTCACAAAAAACTGCTATTGTCAGAGGTTTTGTTAAAAACTCTTTAAAACAATCAATAGAAAATGTAACCATCAACTATAATAAAATTGGAACTACCACTGATAAAAGAGGGTATTTTGAAATTCGTATTCCTTTAAATGATAGTACATTAGTTACTTTCAGTCATGTTGGGTATCAATCTCTCACTAAAGTTTTTTTTACTAAAAAAAGAAATATAATACGGTATTCTCCTATTTTAAGTCTAGAAAATGAATTGCTAGAAGAGGTAGTTATCAAAAATGAAATTAAAGAAGCACAAGGAATTACCGAAATTAATACTGAAAAAGTTAAAAGAATACCGGGGGCAAATTCTGGGATAGAAACGCTTTTAATGACCTTGCCAGGTGTAAGTAATAATAATGAATTAAGTACTCAGTATAATGTCCGTGGGGGTAATTTCGATGAAAATTTAGTCTATGTAAATGGAATTGAAATCTATCGCCCTTTTTTAATTCGTTCTGGACAACAAGAAGGACTTAGCTTTGTAAACTCAAACATGGTTCAAAACATTAATTTTTCTGCAGGTGGATTTCAGGCAAAATATGGAGATAAACTTTCCTCTGTTCTTGACATCACTTACAGGAAACCAACAGAGTTTACTGCCACTATTGATGCCAGTCTATTAGGAGGTAGTATCACTGTAGAAGATGTTTATCTAAAAAATAAATTAAGCGCTCTTGTTGGAGTAAGATACAGAGATAATAGTCTTTTTGTAAATTCAAAACAAATAGAAACAAATTTCAAACCCCGTTTTACAGATGTTCAAAGTTTTCTATCCTTTAAACAAAGTGAAAAACTAACAATCAATTTTTTAGGAAATTTTTCTTTAAACAATTATGATTATGAGCCTGTTACTAGGAGAACTCGTTTTGGTACTGTCACGAATCCATTAGAATTAATTGTTTTTTATGATGGGCAAGAGCAAGATAAATATCTCACAGTTTTTGGTGCTTTAAGTGGAGTTTATCAAATTAATGATCATTTTGAATTAACAACTACTGTCTCAGCATTCAATACACAAGAAGAGGAGTATTTTGATATCGCAGCATCTTATAATTTAGGAGAAGTTGATTCTAATATTGGGTCTCAAACTTTTGGAGATGTTACATTTTCAGAAGGTATTGGTTCTCAATTAAATCATTCTCGAAATGATTTAGATGCGTACATTAGCAATGTTCAAATTAAAGGAAATTATAAAAAAGACGATCATCAGATAAATTTTGGAATAAAATATCAGTCTGAGGATATCAAAGATAGAATTCGTGAATGGGAAGTTATAGACTCTGTAGGTTTTTCAATCAGGCCGTTAGGGCTAGGGTTTATAAACGATCAGCCCTACAATCCATACACAGGACCCATAGAGCCTTTTCAAAATATAAGAACTAAAAACAACTTAATTATAAACAGACTTTCTGGTTTTGTTCAATACAGTAAAAAAGGATTCATTGGAGATCATAAAATATGGTGGAATTTTGGCATTAGAGGGCAATCATGGGCAGTTACAGCCAATCAAAATACAACAGTAAATCAATTTATAATAAGTCCAAGAGCACAATTTGCAATCAAGCCAGATTGGGAAAAAGACATGCTTTTTAGAGTTTCTGGTGGTGTTTATTCTCAAGCTCCCTTTTACAGGGAATTGAGAGGTTATGACGGAAATATAAACCCCAATGTAAACGCCCAAAATTCAATTCATTTTGTTTTAGGCAATGACTACAGTTTTACAATGTGGGAAAGACCTTTTAAATTAACGACTGAATTTTATTTTAAAAAGTTAACAAATGTCAATCCATATAGTATAGATAATGTTCGTATTCGATATCAGTCTAATAACAATGCCAAAGCGTATGCAACAGGTTTTGATGTTCGATTAAATGGCGAATTTGTTCCTGGAAATGAAAGCTGGATTAGCTTAGGAGTCCTTAAAACGCAAGAAAATATTGATAATAGAGGCTATATTGCTAGACCAACCGATCAGCGATTTAAACTAGGAATATTATTTCAAGATTATGTTCCAAACTTACCCAATTTAAAGGCTTATTTAAATTTAGTTTACAACAGTGGTGTGCCAGGAGGTGCCCCTGCCTATTCAGATCCTTATAATTTTCAAAATAGATTACGTGACTATCGACGTGCAGATTTAGGTATTTTGTATGTCTTTACAGATGCTAACAAAAAATACTTAACAGGCTGGTTGAGTGATTTCAAGGAATTAACTGCTGGAATAGAGTTGTTTAATATGTTCGATATTCAAAACTCTATCACAAATACCTGGGTTAGAGACGCCGCAACAAAAAATCAATTTGGAGTTCCAAATTATTTATCAGGTAGAATTTTAAACTTTAAAATTGGGATAAAACTATAAAATCTTCAGAAAATCATTTTGTTCTTAATAGAGCCTTGATTAAAGGATTTGACTTGTATGATCTTTTGTCTTGACTTTAGAGATTACATCTTCTATGATCCCTTTCGCATCTATCACAAAAGTAGTTCTATGTATTCCATCATACTCTCTTCCCATAAATTTCTTTGGACCCCAGACACCAAAACCATTAATTACTTGATGATCCTCATCTGCCAATAAAGGAAAAGGTAATTGATTTTTTACAACAAAATTTTGTTGTCTTTTTACAGAATCTGCACTTACACCTAAAATATCATATCCCTTAGAAATAAACATATTATAATTATCTCTTAAGTTACATGCCTCTGCAGTACATCCGGGTGTACTAGCTTTTGGATAAAAGAAAACAACTAACTTTTTCCCTTTATAATCACTAAGCCTTCTAACTACTTCTTGATTATCCTTAGCTTCGAAATTTGGTGCTTTGTCTCCTATCTGTAAAGTATTCATATACTATTATTTTATAAAAACAAATATACAAACTGTTGGATAACTATCCCAACTTTGTAAATTTGTTATGAACATTGTAAAAAAAATAAATGACTAAAATTGAAAAAGTGAAATTTATAATCGATAGTCTTCAGGAAATCTATCCAGAAATTCCTATTCCTTTAGATCATAAAGATCCTTATACTTTATTAATCGCTGTATTATTATCTGCCCAGTGCACAGATATAAGAGTGAATAAGATTACGCCTATTTTATTCTCCAAAGCAGACAATCCTTTTGATATGATTAAAATGTCTGTTGAAGAAATTAAAGATATTATTAGACCTTGTGGATTATCTCCTATGAAATCCAAAGGTATTTATGGCTTATCAGAGATATTAATAAAAAAATATAATGGTCAGGTGCCACAGTCATTTGAAGGACTTGAAGAACTCCCTGCTGTTGGTCATAAAACTGCTAGTGTGGTTATGAGTCAAGCTTTTGGTGTACCTGCCTTTCCTGTTGACACGCACATTCATCGATTGATGTATCGCTGGAATTTAAGTAATGGAAAAAATGTAACTCAAACAGAAAAAGATGCAAAACGATTATTCCCAAAAAAATTATGGAATGATTTACACCTACAAATTATTTGGTATGGGCGAGAATATTCTCCTGCAAGAGGCTGGGATATAGAAAAGGATTTTATCACAAAAAAAATCGGAAGAAAGTCCATTTTAAAAAAACTCTCGTCTTTTAAATAACAAAAAAGCCCTGACTCGTGTCTGGGCTTTTTCTAGACTTAATTCAAATTCAATTCAATATTAAGATTTGATTTGGTTTTCACAACGGAAATTGATTTTGAAAAACTCATCAAAAATCGAACTGTTTCTTGTTTTGGTTGCTCCTGAAATTCAGAAGACTTTTTAGAGTAAAGTTGCTTCATATATTGTATAAATTATTATAATATTTAATATTTAACGAAGCTATTTTACTTTTATTGTCAGTTAATTAATATTATTTTATTCTTATCAATTATTTTTCTTAGATTAATTAATGCATACCTCATTCTTCCAAGTGCTGTATTAATACTTACACCAGTATTTTCACTGATTTCTTTAAAACTCATATCTCTATACATTCTCATTATTAAAACCTCCTTTTGCTCTTCAGGAAGTTCCTGAACTAACTCTCTTACATCTGATAAAATCTGTTCTTTTATAAGTTGTTTTTCAGCATTTAAACTCCCGTCACTGATAACTGAAAATATATCAAATTCATCAGTATTTTTGAAAGATGGCATCCTGTTAGACTTTCTAAAATGATCTATAATTAAATTATGAGAAATTCTCATTACCCAAGGTAGAAATTTACCTTCTTCGTTATAATTTCCACGTTTTAAGGTACGAATAACTTTAATAAAAGTATCTTGAAAGATATCTTCTGTAATATCTCTATTATGAACTTTACTAAAGATAAAACTATAAAGACGTTGTTTGTGTTTTTTAATTAGAATTTCAAGACTCGACTCACAGCCTTCAATATAATTTTTGACAAGTGTACTATCTGGAATTGTGTTTTTATTATACATTATCATTACTTTTTCAAAAGCTTACAGAAGCTTTCTGGATTATTTATTTAAATAAACTAAAAGTAATTTTTTTCTATAGTGTATAATTTTAAGAACAATAACAAATATATATAAAAAAAATGAGTAACCCTCAAAGTTTAACAAATTATCACTCAAATTATTTAATAAAAACTCAAAAAAACATTATTTTTATAGCTTGCTTTTAAAACATATGAACGTAGATATCTCTGGCGTAAATCCAAAAGAAAATATTATTATCAAGGGGGCGAAACTCCACAACTTAAAAAATATTGATATTGTTATCCCGAGAAACAAATTTGTTGTTATTACAGGGCTATCAGGATCAGGTAAATCTTCCTTGGCTTTTGACACACTTTATGCAGAGGGACAAAGAAGATATGTAGAGAGTTTATCTTCTTATGCTCGTCAGTTTTTAGGTAAATTACACAAACCAAAAGTTGATTATATTAAAGGAATTGCACCAGCCATTGCAATAGAACAAAAAGTAAATTCCACCAATCCTAGATCAACAGTTGGGACTTCCACAGAAATATACGATTATATTAAATTACTTTATGCTAGAATTGGAAAAACATTTTCTCCTATTTCCAATAAATTGGTAAAGAAACATACGGTTACTGATGTTATAAATTTTGTAAAGGGATTTGAAGAAAACTCTAAATTGTTACTCCTCTGCCCTATTTTGATAAACCAAGACAGAGATCTAAAAACTGTCTTAAACGTATTGACTCAACAGGGGTATGCTAGGGTTAAAAATCAAGATACCATGTATCGAATTGATGAATTACCACTTAAAAACAAAACATATAAACATTTAAAACTAGTTGTTGACAGAATCATAGTAAAAGATAATGAAGATTTTTATAATCGTCTTGCTGATGCTGTTCAAACTGCTTTTTTTGAAGGTAATGGAGTTTGTATCATCGAAAACTTAACAGATGTTAGTTCTCATGAATTTAATAATAAATTTGAATTAGATGGTATCATTTTTAATGAACCAAATACTCATTTTTTTAGCTTTAATAATCCTTATGGTGCTTGTGCTATATGTGAAGGATATGGAAATGTAATAGGGATTGATAAAAATTTGGTTATTCCTAATACGGGTCTCTCCATTTATGATGATGCTATTTTCCCTTTTAGATCAGACGCATATAAGCATTATAAAGAAGACTTAATTACCAATGCCTATAAATTTGATATTCCAATTCATAAACCATGGTTTGATCTAACAAAAGAGCAAAAAAAGTTAGTTTGGGAAGGAAATGAATATTTTTTAGGAATCAATCATTTCTTTTCAGTATTGGAAGAAAAAAGTTATAAAATTCAGAACCGAGTAATGCTATCAAGATATCGTGGAAAAACTGAATGTACAACCTGTAATGGTAATCGCTTAAGAAAAGAAACCGAGTATGTTAAAGTTGATAACAAAACGATCTCAGAGCTGGTTACCTTGCCTCTTGACGAATTATTATCCTTTTTTGAACAATTAACCCTCAATAAATACGAACTAAAAATTGGAAAACGATTAGTCACAGAAATCAAAAATCGTTTACAATTTTTACAAAATGTAGGCTTAAACTATTTAACACTAAACAGAACCTCTAACACACTCTCTGGAGGAGAAAGTCAACGGATCAATCTTGCTACATCTTTGGGAAGTAGTTTGGTGGGTTCTATGTATATTCTGGATGAACCTAGCATCGGTTTACATCCTAAGGACACAGAGCGTTTGATCGAAGTCTTGAAAGATTTACGCGATATTGGAAATACTGTAATTGTGGTGGAACATGACGAAGATATTATGAAAGCTGCTGATTATATTATTGACATTGGCCCAGAAGCAGGAAGTTTTGGTGGGCAAGTAGTAGCTGATGGAACCTACACTGAGATTTTAAAATCAGACTCTTTAACCTCAAAATATTTAAATAAAGAATTAAAAATTGAGATTCCTAAATTTAGAAAAAATTCTAAAAATTATATTCAAATTATTGGTGCTCGAGAAAATAACTTACAAAATATTACTTCAACATTTCCATTAAATTGTTTAACTGTGGTCACAGGAGTTTCAGGAAGTGGAAAAAGCACCTTGGTGAAAACAATTTTATATCCGGCAATGCAAAAAAAAATAAAAGGATATGGAGATAAGATTGGTCAATTTACCGATATTAAAGGTAGTTTTGAACAGCTAAAACATATAGAGTTTATAGATCAAAACCCTATCGGTCGTTCTTCGAGATCAAACCCAGTTACATATATTAAAGCATATGATGATATTAGGTCGTTATTATCTTCACAAAAGCTCTCTAAAATTAGAAATTATAAACCAAAACATTTTTCTTTCAATGTTGAGGGTGGGAGATGTGAAGTCTGCAAAGGTGAAGGTGTTGTTACTATAGAAATGCAGTTTATGGCAGATGTCCATTTGCAATGTGAAACCTGCCATGGGAAGCGATTTAAAAAAGAGGTCTTAGAAGTTAATTTTGAGGGGAAAAATATTGACGATATTCTAAATTCTACCATTGATGATGCGGTTGCGTTTTTTACAAACAATGGTCAGACAAGAATTGCTCGTAAATTAAAACCTCTTCAAGAGGTTGGTTTAGGGTATGTTCAACTCGGGCAATCGTCATCTACTTTATCTGGTGGTGAAGCCCAACGAATAAAATTAGCTTCTTTTTTAGTAAAAGGAACCTCTAAAGAAAAAGCATTATTTATTTTTGATGAACCAACGACAGGATTGCATTTTCATGACATAAAAAAATTACTCACATCATTTAATGCATTAATTGAAAAAGGACACTCAATTATTGTTATTGAACATAACTTAGAATTAATTAAATGTGCCGATTATATAATTGATCTAGGGATAGAAGGTGGTAAAAAAGGAGGGCAATTAATTTTTGAAGGAACCCCTGAAATGTTACTAAAGAATAAAAATTCTCTTACTGCAACTTATTTAAAAGACAAACTATAATAGACCCTACGAATTCTAGTTACTTACCAACGAATTCTAAATTGTAAAAAATTAAACAACAATAAGCAACTACATTTAAGTATTAATCTTAAAAAATGTAGTTTATATGCGTATTGTAATAATTATTTTAATCTTCTTTATTTCTCTGAGTTCGTTAGCCCAAAAAACAGAGAGTCCTTATTTAAAAGTACTTACCAAAGGGGTAACCCTTCCTTTAAAAAGCACCAAGGCAAGTGTACAAATAGTTGGAAGTATTGCCCATGTTAAAATTGTACAAACCTATCATAACAAAAGTAACATTCCTTTAGAAGCAACATATATATTTCCAATGTCTACCAAAGCAGCTGTTCATGATATGAAAATGATGATAGGAAACAGATCTATAAATGCCAAAATTTATGAAAAAAAGAAAGCAACGAAAATATATTCTCAGGCAATAAAAAAAGGTAAAAGAGTCAGTAAGTTAGAACAACTCAAACCCAATATATTTCAAATGAATGTCGGAAATATCATGCCTAATGATCTGATTTCTATCGAGTTATTTTACACAGAGATGTTAACACCGATTGAAGGAAATTATCAATTTATATTTCCAGGTGTAGTAGGGCCTAGATTTACTGGTGAAAAAAAATCAATCAATCAGTCATTTGCAATTCCTTACACATCTTCAGAAGCAAATGATATGTTTTCTTATGAGCTCAATGTTTGCATTAGCTCAGGCATGATAATACAATCTGTAAACTCAGTAAGTCATAATGTAAAGGTTCATTATCCGGATGCATTAACTGCAGAGATATCATTAGCCAGTAATTCTAAAAATCCTGCAAATAGAGATTTCATTTTAAACTATACTACAAGAAACAACAAAATTCAGTCTGGATTGATGTTGTATGAAGGAGATAAAGAAAATTTCTTTTCATTGATGATTGAACCTCCAAAAAATATACAGTTAGAAATGATTCCACCAAGAGAGTACTTTTTTATTGTAGATGTTTCGGGTTCTATGATGGGCTACCCTATTGGCATTACAAAATCATTACTCAAAAATTTATTAGCTGATCTGAAAGAAACTGATGTTTTTAATATTTTATTGTTCTCCGCAGAGAACAAGATCTTTAAAAAAAGCTCGGTAATTGCTACAAAGAAACATATTCAAGAAGCATTTCAATTTTTGACAGGAACATTTTCTAATTACGGCAAAGGGACTTATCTATTAAATGCGTTAAAAAAAGCATATAAAATGCCAAGAAAATTTGATAATTCCTCAAGAACTATGATCGTCATTACAGATGGATATGTTAATGTAGAAAAAGAAGCATTTCAAATTATTGAAAATAATTTAAACAATGCCAATGTTGTAAGCTTTGGAATTGGAAATAGTGTTAACAGATACTTAATAGAAGGAATGGCAAATGCTGGAAAAAGTGAATCATTCATAGCAACTTCAAAAGAAGAAGCACATAAAATAGCAAAAGATTTTAAAACCTATATCTCCTCTCCTCTTCTAACTCAAATAAAATATATTACAACGCATTTTGATACTTATGATATAGAGCCTTCATCCATCCCAGATGTATTTGCCGATAGGCCAATAATGGTCTACGGAAAATATCGAGGAGAACCTAAAGGAATAATCAAACTTACAGGGTACCAAGGAAATAAAAAAATAGTTCAGAATATTCATGTAAAAAATGGTAGGTTAAGTAAAGATCATAAAGCGTTAAAATACTTATGGGCTAGAAAAAGAATAGAACGATTGGATGATTATAATACACTCTTTAGAGACGACGTTAAAGAACAGATTATAACTTTAGGACTTAAATATAATCTTGCAACCAATCATACGTCTTTTGTTGCTGTAGACAATGAAATAGTTCGAAAAAAAGGGGCGATAAAAACGATTCAACAACCATTACCTTTCGCAAAAGGAGTCTCTTATCCTTCTGTGGGTGTGGAAGCTATAATTAAAGGAAAAACAATTGTCAGAAAAGGTTTTTCAATCATAGTAAATAATAATACTAACATTGATCAAAAAAATAAAATTCTAGCCTGGTTGAAAATAAACTATGGTTTATTAATAGAAAAATACTTAAAAAAATATAAAAAGATTAGAATAATTGTTAACAAAAAAGGAATAGTAACAGGGATACAAAGAGAAAATAAAAACAACTGGATAATCGATAATACTTTATTTCCTCGAATAACCACACTACCTAACTCCCTCAAAATAAATAAAGATGTCATCATTACAATCTATTAGGAAAAACAGTGAAACATCGAAACAAGTAATAGTAATAATCTAAAATTAAAAACATGAAAAAAGCAAGAGTAAAAGTAAGTTTAGTAATTGGAATTCTTTTTACAATGGTTCAGTTTAGTAGCTGTGATAAAAAGAACTCAATGAATGAGAAAAAAGTAGCAACCATCACAGAGATTGCTCAAGAAAAAGTAATTCCAAAAGAGGTGTTTAGAAATCCTGTAGTATTTATAACAGGTATTGATAAAGAGGATAACAAATTTTATAAAAGTGCCAGGGAATATTTTATGAATAAAAAATATGAAGTTGTCGATTATACATTTTCACTCCAAGAAGTTTTTACTTGGTTGAATAAAAATTATGATGGAAATTCTTATGGAGATATTCATATTGTAACTCATGGAAACCCTTGGAGTGGATTATCAATGGAAACATTAATAAGAGGGGAAAGATTAACAACAGAAAGCTTAAGAAAAGCGATCACATTAGGTCAGTTACCAAGATTAAAAAATGGAATCTCTAAAAACTCTAAAATTGTATTTCACTCATGTGGTCTAGGAGAAAATACTGCTTTAATGAAAACATTAAAAGATGCATTTGTTGGGAATGAAGTACCCTCAGTAGTTGCTTCTCCTTATTACAATGTATTTGGTGGTGAGTTTTCTGAGCACTATTTGGCAAAACCCTATTATGTTTTCTATCCTTATGCAAATTCTCCAGGAAAAATAGATCTCTCTAAAGAAATAGCCAGAAAATACAGAGAAGAAAAAGATATCGATTGGTATGATGCATTAAACAATAAAAAAGAACGTTATGTAGGAGATGCCTATACATACAGATTTAGTATCCCCGTTGAATGGGAGTTTGATTATACCAACGCTGATGGTGAAATTCCTAACTTTAAGATTCCAGAAGAAATAATGGATTGGATAGAAAAAGATGAAAACTTAGTAAAAGTAATAGGAAAGTATAACATACCAATTGAAAAATATAGATGGAGGTCTTTCATCAAAGGAACTAAATTAATTATTAAAGGAAAAACTACTGTTTTATGTGTTCTTAAGCCATTAATAAAACCTTATGGAGATTTAGAACATATAGAGCCAGATACAGAGAACCTTCGTTTATATGCTGTGAAATAAAGTTTGGAATACTATTTGATTTAAGAAAAGTAACTGCTTTTAAAAGCAGTTACTTTAAATTATAAATTTATTGATGTCAGAAAAAAATACAACAACCAAACTATCCTCATTAATGAGTAAACAAACTAAAATTTATTTGAAAAATAGTAGTGGCTTTATTGTTTCAAATTTGACGGTTAATAAAATAATTCTTATCCTTTTTGTTTTCTTATTTACACAACTTTTATCTTCTCAAAACAGTCAATTACAAAATTTTACAACAAAGGAAGGATTACCTCAATCTCAAGTATTCGATATTGCCCAAGATTCGATCGGTTATTTGTGGCTGGCAACACAAGGAGGTGGGTTGGCTAGATTCGATGGTCACGAATTTACCATTTTAAATGAAAAAAAAGGATTGAAATCAAATTTCGTAAACTCATTATTAGTTAAAAATGATTCTCTGTTTATAGGAACATCCTCTGGTTTATCTATTTATTCGAAGGGAAAATTTACAAACTTCGAAAGTCCGAAAGTCACAAAAGTTGTGATGGTTGATAATAAAATATTGTTAGCAACAGAGAAAGGAATTTATGAATATAAAAATGATTCATTGTATCCAATACCCACTATTTTAAAAATAGACTTGCATCCAGTCACCGATATTATAAAAGATAAAAAAGGTTATTATATAGCGACACATAAAGGACTTTGGAATCTTAATACGTTAAATAAACCTAAGTCACCGATTAAAATATTTAATGGTGATTTTACATCATTATTGAAAATAAACGAGTTATTAGTTACTACTACCTTAGATAAAGGAATCCTCGTTTTTGAAAATAATAACGTTATTCATGAATCTCTTCAACCCAAAAGAACTAACTCTCTATATTTTATAGATGATCATTATTGGGTAGCGAGTGATACAGAGGGAATTATTGTTTATAATAAAGAATTCAAAAGAACTCAAACAATTAATCAAAATAATGGACTAATTATTAATCAAATAAAGTCTATTCTTAAAGATACGCAAGAAAATATTTGGATTGCTACTTCTGGAGGTGGATTATACAAACTCACACAAAATAATTTTCAACACTTTGATAAAAATTCTGGCTTAAAAGCTAACCAAATATATGCTGTCTATTCTAATGAAAACGAAATATGGTTATCAAACGGAGAGAGTGGAATCACAAAAATAGATAGCTTGGGAGTATATTCTTCAAATAAAAACCTAAGATCTATCAATAAAAAAGTAAAAACGATTGCTTCTGATAAAGCAGGAAACATATGGATTGGTTCCGATGGAGAAGGAATATTAATCTTAAAAAAAATAAAAAAAGACTCACTTTATCAACAAGATAGTATCTATAAAAACTCTAAAAACAAGTTGTTCTCTGGATATCAAATAGATACACTTACTCTAGGTAAAAAACTTTGGTCTAATTGGATTAAAAAAATTAAAATAAATGACAATACAATCTGGATCGCTACCTATTCCTCTGGAATCGTAAAATTAGAGTATGAAGGAGACAGTAATGTTCTTTCAGATAAAAAAAAATATTTTAATACTGAAAAAGGAGTTAAAGACCTTTTAATAAATGATTTAGATATAGAAGAAAACGGAACTGTTTGGTATGTCACAAAAAATGGTAGTATTGGATCCATAAAAGATGATAAAGTCAGACATTTTCATAGAATAATTGGGAAAAAAGTACCTATTACAACTATATTAATTAGAGATAAAGATATTTATTTAGGTACATTAGGAGCAGGAATATGGGTTGCAAACCTAGAAAATCCAAGAGAAATTAATCAATTAAAAGGAACAAAAACTCTAAACTCCAAGAATATTTACCAACTAATTTTTGATAATGATGGTCATTTATGGGCCGGAACTGAGAAAGGGGTTAATAAAATTGTGGTTAATGAAAGTAATATCATCTCAGATGTATTTTATTTTGATAGGAATGATGGATTTTTAGGGATAGAAACTTGTCAAAATGCAATTACCAAAGATTCAAAAGGAAATATTTGGTTTGGTACTATGAATGGATTAACAAAATACATCCCCTCTTCAAATCAATTAAAAAAATTAAAACCAATAGTTTATTTTGAAGATATTGAAGTCACTTATCAATCTATTGACACAATAAATATCAATCAATATTCAAAAGTATTGCCATTAAAACCATCAGAAAATCATCTTTCATTTCAATATAAATCCATTGATATAAACCATCCTAAGGGTATCGAATATCGATGGAAATTAAATGGAGAGTTTAGTCCTTGGACAAGTAAAGATTATATTGATTTTGCCAATTTAGATAGTGGATCATATGAGTTTATTGTTCAGTCAAGAAATATCGATTGGGTCTCTAGTGAGTTTATATATTTTAATTTTTTTATCGATAAACCGTTGCATAAAAAGAATTGGTTCTTATGGACAATATACAGTAGTTTAGCGGGGATACTAGTGGTTATCTTATTCATTATTTTTTCTAAAATAAAAAAACAAAATAAACGTAAAATTTCTCAGTTGGCCATGGAAAATCACTTGTTGTCTTTAGAACAAAAGGCTCTGCAGTTACAGATGAATCCACATTTTATTTTTAATGTTTTAAACGGAATTAAAGCAATGGGATCTAAAGGAAAAAAAGAACAAATGAATTCGACAATTAATACGTTCGCATCATTATTAAGAAGTATTTTAAATAGTTCTAGATTGGAAGAAATTTCTTTAGCTGAAGAAGTAAAAACCCTTCACAATTATATATTGTTAGAACAACAAATGAGAAAAAATTTATTTGAATACACAATTGATGTACAAACAAATAATATTGATGCAGAAGAAATATTAATCCCTCCTATGTTAATTCAGCCATTTGTAGAAAACAGTATAAAACATGGTTTTCATCTAGCCAACAAAAAAGGAAAAATTACTATTACTATAAAAGTTTTGGGAGAAGTATTAATTTGTCAAATAAAAGACAATGGAATTGGAATTAAAAAATCTAAAGAAATAAGAAAACAACATCATATCTCCATGGCAATGCAAGTAACAAAAGAACGAATAGAAAGTTTAGCGGGAGAAAATACATTAACTATAAAAGATAGTAATGGAACATTAATTTCTTTTCAGATTCCTTTAAAAACAGATTTTTAACTATGACAAAACATACAGCTATTTTAGTAGACGACATCCCGGAAGCTTTACAGTTACTGGCAACAGATATTAGAGAACAACATCCTGAGATATCTATAATTGGGCAAGCATCGGGTGTTGTAGAGGCTGCAAAACTAATCCAAAAAAATGAACCTGATATTTTATTCTTAGATATCATGCTAGGAGATGGTACTGGTTTTGATATTTTAGAAATATTTCCAAATTTACGTTCAAAAATTATTTTTGTAACTGCGAGTGATGAATATGCCATCAGAGCATTTAAATTTGCGGCAATCGATTATGTGTTAAAACCCTATTCAATTGTAAATTTGAGTGTTGCAATAGAAAAAGCAACAAAACAAATCCAACCAGACAGATTACAATTAAGAATTTTAAAAGATTCTATTTCATCACCCAATCAAAGACCTAAGAAGATTTCATTGCATACATTAGATAAAATTATTGTGGTCGACTTAAATGATATTGTACGTTGTAAATCAGATAATAATTACACAGAATTTTATTTTAAAGACGGTACTAAAACACTTGTTACTAAGACATTAAAAACATTTTCAGATCTATTAAAAAGTTATCAATTTTTAAGAGTTCATCAAAGTCATTTAGTCAATATCCACTATATCAAAGCATTTATAAAATCAGATGGAGGGTATTTAGTCCTTAAAAATAAACACACTGTTCCTGTTTCAACAAGAAAACGTGGAGAAGTAATTGAAGCATTGAATACATTATAATTCAAAAAATCTAGATTACCATAGAAAAACAAAAAAAGCCTTTTCATAAATGAAAAGGCTTTGTCTTTTGGGTAGAAGATGGGGCTCGAACCCACGACCCTCGGTACCACAAACCGATGCTCTAACCAACTGAGCTACAACTACCATATTGCTTGTAAATTATTCGCATAAGCATTTATAAGTACAAGCGGGTGCAAATATAATTTTTTTTTAAATCTATAAAAAGAAAAAATTATATTAATTTATCTAAAGAGTCTATAGCCACATGACGTTCTACTGTGAATCCTTCGGCATAATCAACTCCAATAATTCTTCCCAAATCTCGAGCTCTATAACTAATACTGTCCGTAAAGTTTTTACTAGAAATTGGAGTTTCAGATTCTTTACTATTTGGACTATAAAATTGTGAACTATAGGCTAATACAGCTTTCATTTTTAGCTCCATAAAACCACTAACATCAACTACAAAATCAGGGTCTATATTTTTCCATTGAATATAATGATATACCTTTTTAGGTCTCCATTTTTCCTGCCGCTTCCCGTTCATTTGAGTTTCAATCTTTTCAAGGCCACTGAGAAAACATGCATCAGAAACTAATTCACTTCCTTTTCCATGATCAATATGCCGATCGTCAACTGCATTGCATAAAATAATTTCTGGTTGATATTTACGAATCAATTTAATGACTTCTATTTGGTGATTTTTATCATTTTTAAAAAAACCGTCCAAAAATTTAAGATTCTCACGGATTGAAATTCCTAAAATACTGGCTGCTTCTTGTGCTTCTTTTCTTCTTAGTTCTTTAGACCCTCGAGTCCCTAATTCGCCTTCCGTTAAATCTACAATACCCACAGTTTTTCCCAAAGAAATCTCTTTCGCTATTGTAGCAGCTGAGCCTAATTCAACATCATCTGGATGAGCTCCAAATGCTAGTATGTCTAATTTCATGATAATTCTTATTTAATATGATGTAACGCTTGTTCAATATCTGCAATTAAATCTTTTGGTTCTTCAATTCCTACAGAAAAACGAATTAAACCATCTGTAATTCCTCTTTCTAATCTTTCCTCTTCACTTAATAAAGCATGAGTTGTTAACACTGGGCTTACGATGGTACTTTCTAAGCCTGCTAAACTCATAGAAGGCTTAATCAATTTTAAAGCATTTTGAAACATTAATGAATCTATTCCTTCTTTCAGTTCGAAAGACATCATAGCCCCAAAACCGTGCATTTGAGAAGCGGCAAGGGTATGTTGTGGATGACTCTTTAAACCAGGGTAAAAAACCTTTTCTATCAGAGGATTTGTCTCTAGGTATTCCGCAATGACTTGAGCATTTTTTGTTTGTTCTTTTACCCTTAAATTTAATGTCTTTAAACTTCTTTCTAGCATCCAAACAGTAAAATCGCTTAAATTTCCACCAAAATTTATTCCCGTTTTCCAAATCTTCTCAATATGTTCCTTTGAAGCTGCAACTGCACCTGCTGATATATCTGAATGCCCACCCATATATTTTGTAGCCGAATGAATTACAATATCAATTCCAAAATCAGCCGGGTTTTGATTAATTGGAGAAGCAAATGTATTATCAATCATTGTAATGAAACCAAATTTTTTAGCTAATGAAGAAATTGATTTTATATCAGTAATTCCCAATAAGGGATTAGAGGGAGTTTCTATATATAAAACTTTAGTATTTTCTTTTATAAGTGGCTTAAAATCTTCAAATGAATCTGATTTCGAAAATGAATATTCGATACCATATTTTTTAAATTCATTTGTTATAAAGTTATAGGTTCCTCCATAAATTACCTGCTGAATTATTACATGATCTCCTTTTTGTAAAAAAGCCAACATTGAAGTACTAATAGCCGCCATCCCAGAACTAAAGATTAAAGCATCTTCTGTATGCTCTAAAGTCGCTATTTTACTGCATAAGGCCTGTTGATTAGGAGTGTTAAAATATCGTGGATATCGCTTCATATCGACTTGATCAAAAGCATAAGAAGTAGAAACATATATTGGAGAAACTGCTCCTTTAAACTGGGTATCTTCTACCTCCCCAACATGAACACATATAGAATTGATTCCAAGGTTACTTAATTTTTTCATTGTAAATTAAATTAAAAAACGAATTTACAAAAGAATCAATAATAAATAACCTATTAATTCACAGCAGATTTTTAAATCAATAATTTCAATATCTTCGTAGCATGATTTCAGTAGTAATTTTAGGAAGTGGAAATGTTGCGTCTCATTTAATTCATGCATTTTTAAAGTGCAAAGAAATAGATCTAAAGCAAGTATATTCTAGGAATTTAAATACGCTAACTCCTTTTAAAAAGGATGTTTCTATTACAAATAAAATTGAGCTTCTCAAAAAAGCTGAGATTACAATTATGGCTATTAATGATGATGTTATTTCAGAAATATCGGCTAAAATCAACAACCCATTGGTCGTTCATACCTCTGGAAGTGTTGAAATGAATGCATTAAAAAATTCAGGAAACAAAGGGGTTTTCTATCCATTACAAACTTTTTCTAAAAATAAAGATATTAATTTAAGATCAATTCCCTTTTGTTTAGAAGCCCAAAACAAAAAAGACAAATTGTTATTAGAGAAATTAACACACTTAATCCATGGAAAAATTTATTACTTAAATTCTTCACAGAGAAAAAGAATTCATGTAGCCGCAGTTTTTATAAATAATTTCACTAATCATATGTACACCCTAGCTTATGATATTTGCAAAGAATATGGTGTTCCTTTTACTATTTTATATCCTTTGATTAAAGAAACATCAGAAAAAATTGAAAACCTGATTCCAGAACAAGCACAAACAGGACCTGCAAAAAGGAATGATGAAAAAACGATCAAAAATCACTTAAATTTGTTGAATGAAAATCAACGTAAACTTTATTTAACAATTACCCAATCTATTCAAGAACATGGAAAAAAGTTATAAGCAATACTTGTCTCAAATAAGCACTCTAATTTTTGATGTTGATGGAGTTTTAACAAATGGGATGGTGACAATTATGCCAGATGGACAATTAATTAGGCAAATGAGTGTTAAAGATGGATTTGCCCTGAGAACGGCAGTAAACGCAGGATTACGAATTTGTATCATTACTGGTGGTAAAAACGAAGGTGTTAAAAAAAGACTCCACAATTTAGGTATAAAAGATGTGTATCTTGGCGCACATGACAAAATTAAACAATACAATGAATTGGTAGCTATGTATAATTTAATACCACAAAATATATTATACATGGGTGATGATGTTCCAGATTACCCAGTGATGAAATTAGTTGGATTACCTTGCTGCCCTAATGATGCCACAGAAGAAATTCAAAATATTTCTAAATATATTTCTGATAAAAAAGGAGGAGAAGGTTGTGTTCGAGATATTATAGAACAAACACTGCGTGTTCAAGGTCTTTGGGATTCAAATTTTGATGCTTCCTATGATTGATATAAAAAATAAGTTCCTCTTTTTTTTGTTTTTTTTTATAATATTAACGAGTTCTTCTCAATCAATCTTTGGAAAGTGGAATACCCTAAATTCTGAAAATAACACCATAGAATCTGTTATAGAGATTTATGAAAAAAATGGAAGAGCTTATGCGAAAATTATTAGCATTAGTGATCCAAAAAAGAGATCTGTCATTTGCTTGAAATGTGCTGGAAATAAAAAAAACAAACCAATACTTGGAATGGATATTCTTTCAGGATTAATAAAAAATAATACCGAATGGTCTGGAGGAAAGATTTTAGACCCCAGAAACGGAAAAGAATATAAATGTTACATCAAATTATTAGATTCAAATAGTCTAAAACTAAGAGGATATATAGGTTTTTCTGTTTTTGGAAGAACAGAAATTTGGAAGAGAGCAACCACTCAATAAGACCCCTATTTAAAAAAAGTATTATGATTTTTTTTTAAGCATGGGTACAAAAGCAAAATCACCTAGCTCATGCTTTTCAAATTCTTTCATTGATTTTCTAATTAAAAAGGTCATAATTTGAGTTTCTTCACCAACAGGAATTAATAAGGAACCCCCTATTTTTAATTGAGCTAATAATGCTTTTGGAACAAAGGGTGCACCAGCAGTTACAATTATCTTATCAAAAGGTGCTTTTTCTTTAAATCCCTTGTAACCATCACCAAAAATAAATTTCTTTGGCTTATATCCAAGTTTTGGCAAAAACAACGATGTTTTCTTAAATAATTCGTGCTGTCGCTCTATGGTATAAACCTCTGCTCCTAATTCCAATAAAACAGCTGTTTGATATCCAGAACCTGTTCCAATTTCTAAAATTTTATCTCCAGTTTTTACATGTAAAATTTGAGTTTGAAAAGCTACAGTATAAGGTTGTGAGATTGTTTGTTCCGCGGCTATAGGAAATGCCTTATCTTGATAAGCATGATCTGAAAATGAAGAATCTATAAATAAGTGTCTAGGGATTTTTCTGATCGATTTTAAAACATTTTTATCATCAATTCCTTTCTTTTCAAGAACGATCGCTAGTTGATTTCTTAAGCCCTGATGTTTCGAAGTATCTTTCAAATTATAACTTTATAAAGTGGTCTAAAAATAGAATAATTGATTTTAAATTCCTATAAAATTGTATCTTTGTTATGCATAAATTAATCAACTAAAAAAAAATCAATTTTATGTTAAAAGCAGGAGTATTAGGTGCAGGTCATTTAGGGAAGATTCACTTAAAATTACTACAACAATCCACAAAATATGAATTGGTTGGTTTTTATGATCCTTCTGAAGAAAATGCTAAAAAAGTATCTGAAGAGTTTGGATATAAGATTTTTGATTCTATTGAAAAATTAATTGCTACAGTTGATGTAATAGATATTGTAACTCCAACACTTTCTCATTTTGAATGCGCCAAATTAGCAATTAATAATGGATGTCATATTTTTATCGAAAAGCCCATTACTAATACTGTTTTAGAAGCTGAAGCAATCAGAACATTGGCTAGTCAAAAACATATTAAAGGTCAAGTTGGTCATGTAGAAAGGTTTAATCCTGCTTTCTCAGCTGTCAAAGATATGATCAGCTCTCCCATGTTTATTGAATGTCATCGTTTGGCAGAATTTAATCCTAGAGGAACTGATGTTCCTGTTGTATTGGATTTAATGATTCATGACATAGATATTATTTTAAGTGTCGTTAATTCCGCTGTAAAAAATATCAATGCAAGTGGTGTAGCAGTCATCTCTGAAACTCCAGACATCGCCAATGCTAGAATTGAATTTGAAAACGGGTGTGTTGCTAATTTAACTGCAAGTAGAATTTCCATGAAAAATATGAGAAAATCTCGTTTCTTTCAAAAAGATGCATACATCTCAGTAGATTTTTTAGAAAAAAAATCTGAAGTGGTTAGAATGAAGGATGTTCCTAATCATCCAGATGAATTTGCAATGATTCTTCAAAATGCAGAAGGAGTTAAGAAACAAATTTATTTTGACAATCCTGAAATTACTCCCAACAATGCTATCCTAGATGAGTTAGAATCTTTTGCAACTGCCATAGAAAACAATACAAAACCAGTAGTTACGTTAGAACAAGGAACTAATGCTTTAAGAATTGCTCAACAAATAATAGATTGCTTTTAATAAAAATCAAATAGAAGACATGAAAAATATCGCTGTTATTGGTGCTGGGACAATGGGAAATGGAATTGCTCATCTCTTTGCACAATTTAATTATAATGTTCAATTAATTGATATTTCGCAGAAGTCCTTAGATAATGGAATCATTACAATCTCAAATAACTTAGATAGAATGGTTTCAAAAGAAAAAATTTCTGAACAAGAAAAAGCTACCGTTTTATCAAATATTACTACCTACACTTCCATTAAAGACGGAACTCAATATGCAAGTTTAGTAATAGAGGCAGCTACTGAAAATTTAGATTTGAAATTAAAAATCTTTAAAGAATTAGATGAGGTTTGTCCAGATGACACAATTTTGGCAACCAATACTTCATCAATTTCTATTACAGAGATTGCAGCAGCAACCAAACGACCTAGTAAGGTGATTGGAATGCATTTTATGAACCCTGTTCCTATCATGAAACTAGTAGAAATTATAAGAGGTTACAACACTTCCGATGCGGTAACTAATTTCACTGTTAAACTTGCCAAAGAGGTTAATAAAATTCCTGTAGAAGTTAATGATTACCCTGGTTTTGTAGCCAATAGAATTTTAATTCCTATGATTAATGAATCGATAGAAACTCTTTATCATGGGGTTGCTGGAGTTAAAGAAATTGATACAATCATGAAATTAGGAATGGCACATCCAATGGGTCCTTTAAAGTTGGCAGATTTTATTGGATTAGATGTTTGTCTATCAATCTTAAAAGTCATGTATCATGGTTTTAAAAATCCTAAGTATGCCCCTTGCCCTTTATTAGTAAACATGGTAAAAGCTGGGAAGTTAGGAATCAAGTCAGGAGAAGGGTTTTATGAGTATTCAGAAAGTAATAAATCATCAAAAATCGCAAAGCAATTTGAATAGATTATTTCTTCTATTTTTTTTATTATTTATCTCAGTTCTAAATGCCCAAACAGAGAACAAACATCATCGAAAGATTATAAAGATTGGAATTCTATTTAGTAGTGCAAAACAAAACAACGTTTTGTTTAACGATAGAGATTATGATTATCTAACGAATACCTTTAAAACTCAATTTTTTTATCTGTTAAAAAAAGGAAATAAATGGGATATTAATTTGCTATTCCAGCCTCAAATTCAACACGTAAGTCATCAACTTTTAAATGAACAATTTATCACCCCAGAGATCACTGATTACGAATATTTAAGGGAAAGATTTTCCAAAAAAAAATCTCTTTCTTTATTTGCCTTCGAAATTGGAGTACAGTTCAAAAAAGAAATCATTAAAAAAATATCTTTTGAGGCTATGATTGGTCTTGGTGCTGGTTATATAGATGTAAAAACAGAAAGATTAGCACATGGATTTACGTTCATTGAAAACCTCACTCTAGGCTTTGTTTATACCAATAAAAAATCTGATTTTTATATCGGGAGTACTTTTGGGCATGTTTCAAATTTAAACTTCGAACTACCTAACAGTGGATTTAATTTATTTGGAATAGAATTTGGAGTTCGATATCATTTAAATAAACATAAAAAAGAGCTCTAAATGAGCTCTTTTTTATGTTTATAATTTTTGTGTTATCCTTCTTGATCCTCTTCTTCTTCATCTTTCAATGTTTTCTTATTCCATATTTTTATTTGATCTTGTAAGGTTACTCCATCTAATATCTCGACATTAATACCATCTGAAGTTCCTAGTTTTATAAATTTCTTTTCAAATTTACCATCCTCTAATTGGATTTCTACAAATGGATTTTCAGTTTTTCTATCAAATTGAATTAATGATTCTTTAATCGATAAAACACTATCTTTTTTTTCTAAAATTATTTCTGCATTAGCACTGTAACCGGCTCTAATAAAATAATTGTCATCTAAAGAAACGTCTGCTTTAATTTTAAACTGAACTGCTCCTGCTTCTTCAGTACCTTTTGGTGCTATAAAATTTAACAATGCAGGAAATTTTTTATTTTCTATCGCTCCAATAGAAATTTCTATATTAGTTCCTTTAATCAATTTCCCTACTTCAGATTCATCAACTTTTCCTTCAAAGATCATTTTACTCATATCAGCAATAGAAGCAATGGTTGTACCTGCATTAAAATTATTACTTTGAATTACTTGATCTCCCTCTTTCACAGGAATTTCTAGGATAGTTCCAGAAATTTGAGCTCTAATATCTGTGTTTGCAACACCTACACCAGAAGAACCACTTTTAATAATTTTATAATCATTTTGAGCATTAACTAAGTCCTGCTTTGCCTGGTTGTAAGTAAGTTCTACTTGTTCAAAATCTGAAGCTGACAAAACTCCTTTGTTAAATAATTGCTTATTTCTATCGTAAGAAATTTTGGCATTTTTAACCCTTAGCACTATATTGTCTACTCTACCTTGAGCACTAATTAAAGATTGCTCATTTGGAACGACTCGAACTCTGGCTATAAGATCTCCTTTCTTAACTTTAGTTCCCTCCAATAAAATAATTTTATCAATGATACCGGTAATTTGAGGTTTAATTTCAATTTCCTCCAATGGAGTAACTTTTCCGGTTGCAACAGATTTTTTTATAATTGTAGTTATAAAAGCTGTTTCTGTTTCAAATTTTTTTGGTGAAGCACTATTTTTCTTCCCAAACCATATGAGAACAAATGCCAATGCTACTGCGATACTTCCAAAGATTATTATTTTTTTCATTTTTAATGACTATTTTATTTTTTTATTTAGTTGTTATTCTTCTCTTAATGCATCTATTGGTTTAACAATTGTTGCCATATATGCAGGGATAAAACCAATTAAAGTACCCAATATGACTAATACTGAATAGGCGATCAATACTATTGGAATATTTACTGTAGGATTTGTGAGCCATTCTTTGTAATCGATAAACATTAATACAAATCCACCAGCAATAATTCCTAAAGAACCTGCTAGGAGTGTTAAAAATAGAGACTCTAATATTATTTGTTGCCTTACCACTATTGGTGTAGCTCCTAATGCTCTTCTAATCCCTATTTCTTTGGTACGTTCTTTTACAGTAATTAATAAAATATTACCAATAGCAAAAACTCCAGCTATTAGTGTGGCAATCCCAACAAACCAAGTCAAAAATTGCATTCCTGTAAGAAAACCAGTTACTTTAGAAATTTCTTTACCTAAATTAAATCCTCTAAAAGCTCTGTTGTCTTTAGGGTGCACATTATGAATATTTTTTAAAAGAAGCTTAACATCAGCCTCTACTTGAACAATATCAAATTCTTTTTTTCCAGTAACAACCATCCATCGAAACTTATCACCTTGATTATAAACTAATTTAAAAGTAGTAAAAGGAATATGAATATTATTTTTACCTTCAAATCTACCGGTTTTATAAACTCCTACTACTTGATATGAAATATTACTTATTTTTAAATACGTACCTATTACTTCTTCTTTCTTATCATAAAGCTCTTTATAAACACCTTCCGAAATTACACATACTTTCTTATTTTCATCTATATCATTCTGATTTATAAAACGTCCATCAGTTAACTTCTTTTTTTGAACTTTATCTAGCAACGGGAAATCTCCAAATATGGTAAAATTACCTGTTTTAAAGCTATGTGTAACTTGTCCTCCGGTTGCATTTCTAGGCACAACAAATTCTATCCCTTTAATTTCTCTTCGGATTTTCTCAACATCTCTAGTGGTTAAATTTATCTGTTTTCCTTCTTGAAAACCTTTAAAAGGCATCGAAGTTCGACTTCCAGTAATAAAAACACTATTGGTTGCGAAATCTCCAAATAGATTATTAAAACTATTTTCTATGCCCTTTGCAGCGCCCAACAATCCAACTAAAAGTAAAATACCCCAGAAAGCTCCAAAAATAGTAATAGCAGTTCTTGTTTTATTCTTACGAATGCTTCCGTAAATTTCTTGCCATGTATCTCTTTCAAATAAAAACTTCATATTAATCTGCGCTTAATGCTACCACTGGTTTTATTCGGGCAGCTCTTTTAGCAGGTAAATAACCTGCAATCATCCCTGCTAAAATTAATGTTATCGTTGCTCCAATTACTACAGGTTGGGAAACGCCTGGATTTAAAATAAAAAATTTCTTGAGTGATGGACTTGCTATTTTTAAAATACCTACTCCAGCCAACAAGCCAAAATAACCAGCAATAGCGGTAATAAAAATTGCTTCTTGCATGATCATGCCAATGATCGACTTTGGAGTTGCTCCAACAGCTTTACGAATACCCAATTCTTTTGTTCTTTCCTTAACAACATACACCATAATATTACTAATTCCTACCACACCAGCAATTAAAGTTCCAAAACCGATGATAAGAATTAATATCCCCAAACCTACCATCATACCTGAAACTTCTTTATTACCAGAAGCATAATTGTTCATTCCAATGGCTCGTTGATCGTCTGGTGAAACATCGTGTTTTTTCTTTAAAGCTCTTTGCATTTTATTTCCAAATGCAATGGCTTCATTGATTGATAAATTAGGATTGTAGGTGATTCCAAATTCATCTAAATAGTCATTGTTCCCATAAAGTCTTTGCATAGTGGTAAATGGAGTGTAAAGATACCTTTCGTCAGTATCTCCTCCTGGATCTGAAAATACACCGATTATTTTGTAGATAATGCCCCCAATTTTTAACTGTTTTCCAAAAGCACTTTTTTGACCAAATAAATCTTTTTCAACCATTCTACCAATGACCACCACTTTAGATCTTTCACTTATATCTCTTTGGTTTAAAAACCTTCCTTCAGTAATTTCAGCAGACTCTAATATTTGATATTGAGGATAAACACCTCTAAGTGTGTAAGAATCTTTTTCCCCTTCAAAGACAACTTCTACACCTCTTTGAATTCTTGGGCTTATAAACTGAATTTCATTTTCAAAATTTTCCTTTAGAAAATCAAAATCATCATTTTTAAACTGAATTCTTCGACCTATTTGATTTCCTTTATATGCTTTTGTCGTAAAGTTAGTCCAGATATATATAGAATTAATTGCGTCTTTAGCAAACTCATTTTTAAATGTATTTTGAAGACCATTACCAATACCAAAAAGTAAAGTAAACAACAAAATGGCAAAAGAAACGGTAAATCCAGAAAGGATAGAACGTAATTTATTCTTATTGATACTTTGAAAAATTTCTCTCCAGCGATCTAAATCAAACATTCCTAGGCTGTTTTAATTTTATTGATTGGATTTTTTTGAGTATTTAGAGTATCACTAACAATAATACCATCTTTTAATCGAACTATTCTTTTTGTCTGTTCTGCCACTTCCTCTTCGTGAGTAATCACAAAAACAGTCATCCCTTCATCATTAATATCTTTTAACAAGTCCATAACAGAATCTGTAGTTGTGGAGTCCAAAGCACCTGTTGGTTCATCCGCAAGAACTACTTTAGGTTGGGTTACTAATGCTCTAGCAATCGCTACACGTTGTTTTTGACCTCCCGATAATTCATTAGGTAAATGAGTCGCCCAATCTTTGAGTCCTACTTTATCTAAATATTCTAAGGCAATTTTTTGACGTTCTCTCCTTCCAATTCCTTTGTAGTAAAGAGGTAAAGCAACATTTTCGAGAGCTGTTTTGTAAGAAATTAAATTAAATGACTGAAAAACAAAACCTAAGAATTTATTTCTTAAAACAGCCCCTTTTTTTTCATTTAAATTTTTAATTTCTTGTCCATTCAAAAAATAGTTACCCTTGTCATGTTCGTCTAATAAGCCAACGATATTTAATAAGGTTGATTTTCCGGACCCAGATGATCCCATGATAGACACAAATTCACCTTCTTTTATATGTAAATCTATTCCTTTAAGAACATGAAGAGAATCTTTTCCAATTGGATAAGACTTATGTAAGTTTTTTATACGTATCATTTACGCTATTTAATTTATTGTATAAAAGTAGCTAAAGCCCTTGATTGCTGGTACTAATTTTATGTTAAAACAACAGTTATAAATTAAGGATCTAAAGTTCCTTTACATAAGACGTATCATAATATAATTTGTTACAGCAATTATTAAATTTTTAAGCTTTATTTTTGTATCTTATATGCAAATACTCGATGAAATAGCATCTAAACAAAAAAAACTCATTGTATTTGATGGCGTTTGTAAACTATGTAATAATTTGGTTTTAAAAATAATTAAATACGATAAAAAAAACTCTTTCTTATTTACATCTTTACAATCAAAAAAAGGAAAAGAAATTATCAATGAGTTAGGGATTGATATTTCAAAAATAGACTCTATAATTGTGTATGTTCCAAAAGAAGCTTATTATACAAAATCCTCCGCAGCATTAAAAGTTATTAAAGATTTATCAGGCTTTTGGAAATTACTTCAAATCGCTTCATTATTACCAACCTTTATAGCTGATTTTCTTTATGATTATATTGCTAGAAAACGATACAAGTGGTTTGGTAAAGAAGAGCAATGTATGATTCCTTCCCAAGAACTAAAAGACAAATTTTTAGATTAAATGAATCTACCAGAAAAAGTAACATGTATAATTTTTGATATGGATGGGGTTATTATAGATTCTGAAGAGATTCATAAAAAGGCCTATTATGAAACTTTCAAAGCGATTAATGTAGAAGTGTCAGATGAATTATATAAAACACTAACTGGTTCTTCTACGATCAATGCATTTCAAAAATTGGTAGCTCATTTTAATCTTGATCTAAATCCAGAGGATTTGGTTCTCAATAAAAGAAAAAGGTATATTGATTTCTTTGAAAGTGATCCAGATATTCATCTCGTAAAAGGTGTACGAAACTTAATAGAATATTATCATCACAAAGGACTTACACTTGTATTGGCGTCATCTTCGGCAATGGTCAATATCAATCGAGTATTCGATCGATTCAATTTAAATTCTTTTTTTAGTGCTAAAATTAGTGGTGCTGAGTTAATTGCCTCGAAACCAAATCCTGAAATTTTTGAAAAGGCAGCAATTTTGGGAAATACACCTAAAAAAAATTGTATTGTGATTGAAGATTCTGACAATGGTGTAGAAGCCGCTAATAAAGCTGGAATTTTTGTTGTTGGATTCAATAACCCACTAATTACTGATCAAACCTTAAAAAATGCTGATTTAGTTATTGAAAATTTTAATGAACTGATTAAATAATATTCTTAAAAATATTATTTGCAATTTAACATTGTTTATACTAGGGTCTAAATTCAATTTTTCGCATTCGTAAACTCTCAGGTGTTACTTCTAAATATTCGTCTGATTTAATGTATTCCATACATTCTTCAAGAGAGAAATCTATTTTAGGCGCTATTTTTACACTGTCATCATTTCCAGAAGAACGTACGTTTGTTAATTTTTTTCCCTTGATTAAATTTACACCCATATCATCTGACTTTGCATTTTCTCCAACAATTTGACCAATATAAATATCTTGATTAGGATCAATAAAAAAACGTCCTCTATCTTGTAATCGATCAATAGCATATGCAGTTGCCTTTCCAGCGGCAGATGATACGATGGCTCCTTTTATATCTTCAGAAAATTCTCCTTTAAAAGGACCATATTCTGAAAAACGATGGTTTATGATCGCCGTTCCAGCTGTTGCAGTTAAAATTTTATTTCTCAAGCCTATTAAACCCCTGGATGGAATTGTAAATTCTAAATGTTGAAGGTCTCCTTTAGGTTCCATCACTAACAAGTCTCCCTTTTTTAAAGACACTAAGTTAATTGCCTTTGAGGCAACCTCTTCAGGTACATCAATAGATAAAGTTTCATAAGGTTCTGATTTCACCCCATCTATGTCCTTAATAATTACTTGGGGTCTTCCTACTTGTAATTCGTATCCTTCTCTCCTCATAGTTTCTATCAAAACTGATAAATGAAGAACTCCACGACCAAAAACATTAAATTTGTCTTCTGTATCTGTTTCATCAACACGCAGCGCTAAGTTTTTTTCCATTTCTTTAAATAAGCGATCTCGCAAATGACGTGACGTTACATACTTTCCTTCTTTTCCAAAAAATGGTGAATTATTAATTGTAAATAACATGCTCATTGTAGGTTGATCTACTTCTATTCTTGGCAATGCTTCTGGATTTTCTAAATCTGCGATGGTATCACCTATTTCAAAACCTTCAATCCCTGTAATTGCACAAATATCTCCACTTCTTACTTGAGAAGTTTTTGCCTTTCCCATTCCTTCAAAAACATGTAATTCTTTAATTCTTACTTTTTTTGAGGAACCATCAGCTTTGCATAACATATAATCTTTATTCTCGAGTAGATCACCTCTAAATACTCGCCCAATTGCAATTCTTCCTGTAAAAGAAGAAAAATCTAAGGAGGTAATTTGCATTTGAGGAGATCCTTTTCTGTAGGGAGCCTCTGGTATCGATTCTATAACAGCATCTAATAAATCTAAAATTGAATCTTTAGGATCTTGCCAATCTGTACTCATCCAGCCATTTTTAGCAGATCCATAAATCGTGGTAAAATCTAATTGATCTTCAGTTGCATCAAGAGCAAACATTAAATCAAATACTTTCTCATGGACTAAATCTGGGGTACAGTTCTCTTTATCTACCTTATTTACAACTACAATAGGTGTTAGTCCCAACTCTAGGGCTTTTCCCAATACAAAACGTGTTTGTGGCATAGGACCTTCAAAAGCATCAACCAATAGTAAAACCCCATCAGCCATTTTTAAGACTCTTTCTACCTCTCCACCAAAGTCGGCGTGACCAGGAGTATCAATAACATTAATCTTAACACCTTTATAATTTACAGAGACATTTTTAGACAAAATAGTTATTCCTCTTTCTCTCTCTAAATCATTGTTATCCAATAATAAATCTTTTCGTTCTTTTCGATCGTCTAGAATTTTTGCTTGATCAATAATTTTATCTACTAAGGTTGTTTTCCCATGATCGACGTGTGCAATGATGGCAATGTTTCTGATTGACTGCATAGTTGCTTTTTTTCAAGTTGCAAAAGTAATGTTTTACTTGAACACAAAAGAATAAATACTATTAATTTATTGGTTCCTCATCATCTCGAAAAGATGTGGGTAAAATATCTGGTATTAACTTGATTAATAGTGGAAGTAACAAAGCGCCACCTGGGAGCATAAATATAGTAAATGCAGGGATTGATTTACAAATGTCTAACAATTGAATTTTAATTTTTTCTTTTTCATCATCTGAAAGAGTAGAATGGGTAGATTTTTTAAGTAAAAGAACAGCTTCTTTACTCTGTTGAAGTTCTTTTTCTAGTCGCTTTTTATTTTTTAGTAAGATGTCTTTAATTTCGTCTACTGAATTCATAGCAATTTCCTACGACTTTTCTCTTCTTTAATTAAGTTAAGTTCTCTATTTGTTTGTCCTGATACCGAAGTGTTTTCTTCTGCTCTTCTTATTAAATATGGCATTACGTTTCTTACAGGACCAAACGGAACATACTTTGCGGTATTATAACCCTCTTTTGCCAAATTAAAACTTATATGGTCACTCATTCCATACAGTTGGCCAAACCACAACCGTCTATCATTAGATTGGAGATGGTATTGTTTTGCTAACTCCATAATCAAATAAGAACTTTCTTCATTATGAGTTCCTGCAAAAAGTTCCATATTCTTGTGTTTCATAATAAATCTAATTGCATCGTTATAATTATCGTCTGTTGCATTTTTATCTTTACAAATGGGTGATATGTAATTATTTTCTATTGCTCTTTCCCGTTCTTTTTCCATATAGGCTCCCCGAACAATTTTTAGACCTACATGAAATTTTTTTTGTTGAGAAGTACACTGTAATTCTTTTAAGTAATCCATTCGATCATGACGGTACATTTGCAATGTGTTAAAAACAACTGCTTTTTCAGTATTATATTTTTCCATCAATTGTTCAACCAAAATATCTGCCGCATCTTGCATCCAACTTTCTTCTGCATCGATTAAAACAGGAACATCATATGTTTTTGCTTTGTCGCAGATCTCATGAAAACGATTTATAATAGCAATCCACTCACTTTGTTCATCGGTTGATAGTTCTTCTTTTGAAGTGATTTTTTGATATAATAAAAACCTTCCTAATCCCGTAGGTTTAAAAACTACAAAAGGAATGGCTTCTTTTTCTTTGGCAAATACTATATTTTTTAATATTTTTTCTTTAACAAGATCAAATTGTTCTTCTGTTTCTTTTCCCTCAACAGAATAATCTAAAACAGCATAAACTCCTTGATGGTATAATTTTTCTATATTTGGAATACAGTCTTCTTCAGTAATGCCTCCACAAAAATGATCAAAAACCGTAGCGCGTATTAACCCTTCTACAGGTAAATGAGCTTTTAAAGCAAAATTGGTCACTGCAGTCCCGATTTTCACCATGGGCTGACTCTGAATTAATTTAAATAAAAAGAAAGCTCTCTCTAGCTCTGAATCTGATTTTAATGAGAATGCTATTTCTGTGTTATTAAAGAGTTTCATGAAAAAAAATTATAAAACAAAGATAGGTAGCTAGTTCAAATTATTCAATATTTTATGTTTTATTTGTAGTAGAATTAAAAAGGGTATGAAATCTATCAAGGCAGTAACATATTACGTTCATTTTAAAGAGAAAGGATATGAAGAATTAAATCACTTAATAAACAAGAAAAATTATTCTTCAATTTTTGTTTTAGTTGATGAAAACTCATTAGAACATTGTTACCCTATTTGTATCCCTTTTCTTAAAACTAATAAAAGAATTAAAGTTATTGAAATTGAATCTGGAGAGATTCATAAAAATTTAAATACATGTTCTGATGTATGGAATGCACTCACTGAATTAGGTGCCGATAGAAAAAGTTTGTTAATTACTCTTGGCGGTGGTGTAATCACAGATCTTGGAGGGTTTGTCGCTGCGACATACAAAAGAGGTATTGATTTTGTAAATATTCCAACAACTTTGTTAAGTATGGTTGATGCCTCAATCGGTGGAAAAACAGGAGTTGATTTAGGTGTTCTAAAAAATCAGATTGGAGTATTTATAAATCCTGAGATTGTTATTATTGATGTAGATTATTTAGCCACGTTAGAAGAACGACAATACCGATCTGGACTAGCTGAAATCATCAAATATGCACTTACTTATGATGTGACACTTTTAAACGATCTAAAGTCATTTAAAAATCTAAACATTAATCCTTTAATTCATCGGTCTATTGAAATTAAAAATGAAGTTGTTTTACAAGATCCTAGAGAAAGTGGGATTCGTAAAATTTTAAACTTTGGTCATACCTTAGGTCATGCTATAGAATCTTATTTTTTAGATTCTACAACAAAAAACAGCTTAACGCATGGAGAAGCCATTGGTATCGGGATGGTTTGTGAATCTTTTTTGTCGTACAAAATTTTAAATCTCCCAATGAAAAAAGCCTCGATTGTACAAGACATTATCATGTCTATTTATGACAAAGTGAATATTGAAACGAAAGATTATGAGGGGATTATACATTTACTTAAACATGATAAAAAAAATGTCAACGGTCAAGTAAACTTTGTTCTTCTAAATGATTTTGAAAAGTTTCAATTAGACTGTTTAGTACCGGAGGAATTATTAGTTGAGAGTATCAATTTTTATAATTCTTACCCTACTTCTTCTAATAAAGACAAATAAATATCTTCATACACTGGTAATATATTTGCTAAAGAAAATTGTTTTGTATGCTCTTTTGCATTCTTCTTAAACTTCAATAATTCAGCCTCATCTTTAAGAATCTCGACCGTATTATTTGCCATATCTTCAACATCACCTAATTTACTCAAATAGCCTGTTACTCCATGAATATTTACTTCGGGTAAGCCTCCAGTATTTGTTGAAATTACTGCTGTTTGTGCTGCCATCGCTTCAAGAGCAGCAAGCCCAAAGCTTTCACTTCCAGAAGGTAATAAAAAGACATCTGAATAGCATAATATTTTTGAAATTTCATTACTGTTACCTAAAAATATCACTTTATCATAGAGCCCCAGTTTTTTTACCAGTAATTCAGCTTTTCTCTTTTCAGGACCTTCTCCCACCATTAGGAGTTTAGATGGAATTTCTTTTTGAACAAGATAAAATACTCTGATAACATCTTCGATTCGTTTTATAGGTCTAAAATTTGAAATGTGAGTTAAAATTCGTTCAGTAGGTTTCGCAACTGCAATTCTTTGACAATCGTTGTACATTTCACGATCATATTTCGCTACATCAATAAAATTATGAACTACTTGAATTTTACTTGTAATAGAGAACAAACGAAGGGTATCTTGTTTTAAACTTTCGGATACCGAGGTCACTACATCAGAATTATTAATACTGAATTCTACAGCAGTTTTATAGCTAGGATGGCTCCCTACTAAGGTAATATCGGTCCCATGAAGGGTAGTAACTACCTTAATATCGATCCCTTTTTCATTGAGCATCATTTTTGCCATATAAGCTGCATAAGCATGAGGAATCGCATAATGCACGTGCAAAATATCTAATTGATATTTGGTGACAACCTCTACAAGTTTTGTAGATAGTGCTAATTCATACGGTTGGTATTGAAATAGGGGGTACTCTTCCATTTGTACCTCGTGAAAATGTAATTGATGAGATATAAAATCTAAGCGTACCGGCAAGTTATACGTCACAAAATGAACATCATGACCTTTGTCAGCAAGTGCCATTCCCAACTCTGTGGCTACCACGCCGCTTCCTCCAAAGGTTGGGTAACAAACAATCCCTATGCGCATATTAATATTTTGATTAATGATGGCAAAGATACTTTTTTACTTTCCATGAGATGTGAACAAAAACATAAAAAAACCCATTGAATTAACAATAGGATTTTAACATTTTTGAACAAATGGCTTAATAGTCTCCTAAGGTAACAGGGTTCTGGTTAAGTGCATTCGCTAATTGTTCGTCGTTGGGTGCTTTTCCGTGCCAAGCATGCGTATGCATCATAAAATCGATTCCATTCCCCATTTCGGTATGCAATAATATACATATAGGTTTCCCTTTCCCTGTTCTCGATTTTGCCGCTGACAAGCCTGCAAGAATTTCATCAATATCATTCCCTTTTACAACTTCAATAATATCCCAACCAAAAGATTCAAATTTGGCTTTAATACTTCCCATTGGCAAAACTTCATCGGTAGATCCATCAATTTGCTTCCCATTTAAATCAATTGTAGCAATTAAATTATCTATTTTTTTTGCAGAAGCATACATGGCAGATTCCCATATTTGACCTTCTTGAAGTTCTCCATCCCCGTGTAAGCAATAGATTAATTTGGAATCGTTATTTAATTTTTTTGCTTCTGCTGCACCAATTGCTACAGACATTCCTTGTCCTAAAGATCCAGAGGCAATTCTAATTCCTGGTAAACCTTCATGAGTTGTAGGGTGTCCTTGTAAACGAGTATTTATTTTTCTAAAAGTAGCTAATTCTTCTACTGGAAAAAAACCACTCCTTGCCAAAACACTATAGAATACTGGCGATATGTGACCGTTAGATAAAAAGAATAGATCTTCATGATCTCCATCCATAGAAAAATCTGTAGAATACTCTAATACTTCCTGATACAATACGGTAAAAAATTCTGCACAACCTAATGATCCACCAGGATGACCAGAATTTACTGCATGCACCATTCTTAATATATCTCTTCGTACTTGTTGTGTAAAATCTTGTAATTGTTGAGTTGTAGCCATTAAGTATAATTTATTTGTCAAAAGTAATTTTTTAAAAGCCAATTGACAAGCTTTATTTGAGTGTGAAATTAACAGGTTATCAACTACGTTTTTTGTTTTTTCTTTTTTGCTGCAGGAAACAATATATTATTTAATATTAAACGATAGCCTGGTGAATTTGGATGAAGTTCTAGTTCGGTCTTAGGATCCCCTATTCTATGAGAATAATCTTCAGGATCATGACCTCCATAAAAGGTAAAGAACCCCTTCCCTTTTATACCATGAATGTATCGAGCTTCATTGTTCGTTCTGTTTTCTCCCATCACTAGAACATTCGATTTTATATGATTTCTATCAAAAGAAGTGGTTTGTCCCATAAAACCTTTTACTAATTGTGTATGGTTTTGGGTTAACATGGTAGGAATTGGATCCCATTTTGCAGAAAATTCAATTAACGAAAAATAATCTGATGTTTTTGGAATACGGCGTTTAGAGGTCATATCTATCGTAGAAAACTCATAAGTAGTTGGATTTCTTATCAGATTAAAGTCTTTGAAAGCAAATGTATTTTTAAAGTTGATCTTAGATTGATAGTTTAACTCAGAAGGGTCCCCATCAAACATAGATTCTGCAATATCAACTCCTTCAGCAGCCAATGCAATATCAAAACTATCTGTAGCAGAACACATAGCAAACATAAATCCACCACCAATCACATAATCCCTTATTTTTTTTGCAACAGCTAATTTAGCTTTTGAAACTTTAGAAAATCCTAATCTTTTTGCTGATTCTTCTGCGCGTAACTTAGCATCTACATACCAAGGAGCTGTTCTAAATGCACCATAAAAACGACCATACTGACCTGTAAAATCTTCGTGATGTAGGTGCAACCATTCATATAAAAGTAACTTATCATTTAAAACTTCTTCATCGTATACCAAATCAAATGGAATTTCTGCATACGTTAAAATCATCGTAACAGCATCATCCCAAGGCATTTTATCTTTAGGAGAATAGACAGCAATTTTAGGAGCTTTCTCCAAGGTCACTGCTTCCTGATTTCTAGAGGGTGATGCAATGTCTTTTAGAATACGTTGTGCGGTTGGATCTGAAACTATTTGATAGGATACATCACGAATTTTACATTCGTTTTCTATCATAGAAGTATTTTCTATTAAAAACGCACCACCATCATAGTTAAGTAACCACTTAGCTTTAAATCCAGATTGCAAAGCATAATAAACAACTCCGTAGGCCTTTAAATGATTATTTTGATTGTTTGGACTCATTGGTATATAAATGAAAGATGCCCAAATCGAATTTGAGAGAAATAGAAAACAGAAAAACAACCTAAATTTTTTCAAAATTAAAGACCTTATATATCTCTTTTGTGAGTATTAATTTTTTATTAAAAAGGAACATCATCCTCTTCTGTTCCGAAGGCATCTTTAGGTTCTATTCGAGTGTCTGGAAAAACATCTTCTGTAAAATCAGTATTCATACTCGATTGGAACTCACTACTAAACCCTTCATCCAAATCTGAAAATTTTGCTAAATGACCAGTAAATTTTAAACGAATATTATCGAGTCCTCCATTTCTATGTTTTGCAACAATAAATTCTCCTTGACCCTCACAAGGTGTATGATCGTCATCATCCCATTCTGTCATTCCGTAATACTCAGGACGGAAGATAAAAGAAACAATATCTGCGTCTTGTTCAATAGCTCCAGATTCTCGTAGATCTGATAAAAGTGGACGCTTACTTCCCCCTCTGGTTTCTACAGCTCTAGAGAGCTGTGAAAGAGCGATTACCGGAACTTCTAATTCTTTTGCCAAGGCTTTTAGATTTCTAGAAATCATAGAGATTTCTTGCTCTCTATTTCCACTGCCCTTATTGTTATTACCGGCGGTCATTAATTGTAAATAATCGATTACAATAATCTTTACATTGTGTTGTGATACTAATCGGCGTGCTTTTGCACGAAGATCAAAAATTGATAATGAAGGTGTATCATCTATAAAAATTGGTGCATCAGACAATCGTTTTACTTTTACATTCAACTGTTCCCATTCATGAGGCTCTAAATTTCCTTTTCTAAGTTTTTCTGAAGTTAAGCCTGTTTCGGAGGAAATCATACGTGTAATAAGCTGAACTGAAGACATTTCTAATGAAAAAACAGCAACAGCATGATTAAAATCAATTGCCATATTTTTAGCCATCGAAATTACAAAAGCTGTTTTACCCATCCCCGGACGAGCTGCAATAATAATTAAATCAGAGGGCTGCCATCCAGAAGTTAAAGCATCTAATTTTGTAAAACCAGTTGCCAAACCACTCATTCCTTCTTGATTAGAAATTTCTTGAATCTTATTCAATGCTTGCTTAACAAGATCGCTTGCTCCTTCAGAACTTTTCTTTAAATTTCCTTGTGTAACTTCAAATAGCTTTGCTTCTGCATTATCTAATAAATCAAATACATCGGAAGTTTCATCATAAGCATTTTCAATAATATCAGACGAAATAGTAATCAAACGTCTTTGAATGTATTTTTGGAGAATAATTCTTGCATGAAATTCTATATGGGCGGAAGAAGCAACTTTTTGAGTAAGACGTATAAGGTGAAAATCCCCTCCAATTAAATCTAATTTACCAGTTTTTCTCAGTGCATTTGAAACCGTTAATAAATCTATTGGTTGAGATTCTTGAAATAAATCATAAATAACTCGATAGATCTCTTGGTGTTTGATGTCATAGAATGCATCAGGATGAAGAATATCAATTACATCATCGATTCCTTTTTTATCAATCATCATCGCTCCAAGTACTGCTTCCTCTAAATCGACAGCTTGAGGTGGAACCTTTCCTTTCTCTAAACTTATAATTCTACTTTTATCTATCTTTTGACCCGATAAAGGTGTTGCTTTTTCCATGAGAACAAATGTATATTTTTACTAGCGGATAAAGATTCTATTATAAGTATTTATTTGTACACAAGATATGTTAACCAAATTGTTATTATCTTGTTAACAAAGTACAAAGTTGCAAAATTCTTGTGTATTTTTACAAGAATGAATGTTAAAAAAAGAAATCTTTATCTAATATTATTTTTTGGAATCCAACTGTTATTAATGAATTGGATCCAAAGCGTACCTTCTCTTGTCGAAAACTATTATTCTAATGGTGTCTACCCCATAATAGGGACCTGTTTAAGACTATTGTTTGGGTGGATTCCCTTTTCTGTGGGTGATGGATTATTATTCTTCATTTTTATCTATTTAGTACACTATATATTTGGCTTTTTCAAAACCAATCTCTATGGTGTTTTTGTGAAATTTACTGAAATAATGGCTGTTGCTTCAATCGTTTATTTTTCTTTTTATATGCTGTGGGGACTTAACTATTTCAGAGCGCCTATTTCAAAAAAATTAGGAATTACAACCACGAGCTACAGCGATGAGCAATTAATTAATTTATCAACTTTTTTAATTTCTAAATTAAATACAACACAGTTGGCTATAACTGGAAATGATAGTATCGAGGTACATATTCCGTATTCTAATGAACAAATTTATTTACTAGCAAAAAATGGTTTTGTAAAACTTTCTAAAGAATTTCCAGCGTTTACCTATAACTATGGACGAGCAAAAAGCTCTTTAATGGGGATCATTCAATCGTATAATGGCACCTCCGGATATCTAAATCCATTTACAGGCGAGGCTCAAGTAAATGGTTTAATCCCAAAAACGAGTTTACCAACAACTACCTGTCACGAAATGGCACATCAACTAGGCTATGCAGCTGAAAATGAAGCAAACTTTGTCGGGTTTCTTGCTGCCCTATCCAATGAAGATCCTTTTTTTAAGTATGCCGCCTATAGAATGGCTACTCGTTATGTTATTTTAGAATTATATAAGAGAGATCAGAAAAAATATTGGGAGCTATATAAATTTATTAATAAAGGTATCATTAAAGACTTTAAAACTTCCAAAGATTTTTGGAAAAAATTTGAAAATCCATTCGAACCAATTGTTAAAAAAGGGTATAATGCCTATTTAAAAACAAACAATCAAAAAGAAGGCATCAGATCCTATAACTACGTGGTAAACTTATTGGTCAACTATATAGACATTAAAGACCCCGTTAAATAATACACCATAAATTCATTTCTTAACCTCATAAAGTTTTGTTAAAATAATAAATAAATCCATTGTGGGAATATGGTTCTTAATAGATTTATAACTGAAAATCAAATAACAATATATGAGAAAATGTATATTCGTATTTGTGCTTATGTCATCTTTTATGCTAAAAGCACAAGAATACTTTCCAGTAAATACTGGTGTAAAAACAACAAAAAACACAACCGTTGCATTTACAAATGCAACAATTTTTGTAACCCCAACAAAAGTCCTAAACAAAGCTACTTTAGTTGTTAAAGACGGAAAAGTTGTTAATATTGGGAAATCTGTTTCTATTCCAAAAGAAGCAAAAATTGTAGATGTAAACGGAAAAACTATTTATCCATCATTTATAGATATCTACTCTAATTTTGGAATAAAAAAACCCGAAAGACCAAGACGAAGAGGAAGAAACCCTCAATATGATGCTACCAGAACAGGACATTATTGGAACGACCATATCCGAGCTGAAGTAGATGCATCAGAACACTTTTCGTTTGACAATAAAAAAGCAAAAGATTTTTTAAATGCTGGATTTGGAGTAGTGAATACTCATATGCCAGACGGTATTGTACGCGGAAACGGAATGTTAGTGGCACTTAACACAAAATCATCCGATGGTTATAGAATCTTAGACAACAAGTCTGCTCAGTACCTATCGTTTTCTAAAAGTTTATTATCGCCACAAAGTTACCCTACTTCTAGAATGGGGGCCATGGCTTTACTACGTCAAATGTATTTAGATGCATCATGGTATGCTGACGGAAATGCAAAAAATAAAGATGCTTCATTAGCGGCATTAAATCAAAACAAAAATCTTGTTCAAATTTTTGATGCAGGAAATCAATTAGATGTTCTAAGAGCTGATAAAGTGGGTGATGATTTTGGAATTCAATATACAATTGTTGGTGGTGGAGACGAATTTGAAAAAATAAAGGACATCATAGGAACAGGTGCTACCATGATTATTCCCATAAACTTTAGAAGTCCTTATGATGTAAGCAACCCATTGTTGGCCAATAAGATTTCTTTAAATGATATGAGACGCTGGAATCAAGAACCTTCTAATTTAGCTGTCCTTTCTAAGAATGATATAAAAGTAGCATTGACAACACATCAATTAAAATCAATAAAGTCTTTCCATAAAAACTTACAAAAGGCCATTACCTATGGTTTTGATAAAATACAAGCTTTGGAAGCATTAACGACAATTCCTGCAAATATCTTAGGAAAGACAGATATTGGAAATCTTAACATTGGAAGTCAAGCTAATTTTATTATCACTGACGGAGATGTTTTTAACAAAGGAACCACCATTTATGAAAACTGGGTTCAAGGTGATCAACATATTGTAAGTAAAATGAATGTTGAAGATATTGAAGGGAATTATACATTTACTATTGAAGGGAAGCCTTTTAATTTATCGATTGAAGAAAAAAAAGGGAAACATAGTGGAAGTTTAACATCTAATGAAAAAAAAGTATCCTCAACTTTTAAGTTTGCTGATGGATGGGTTTCTCTCACGATTAATGATAATGAAGAATTCTCAAGAATACTTGCTATGCCAACTTCTTCAGGTTTACAGGGTACTTATTTTAATCTCAATGGCTCAGAAGTAATGTGGGCCGCATTAAAAAATAAAGGCGGTAAAAAGAAATCTAAAAAAAAGACACAAAAAAGATCATCGGAGACTCCAATAGTTTTTCCTGTCAGCTATCCAAATATTGGACTTGGGAATTTCTCACAACCTTCTAACCAACCAATCCTCATTAAAAACACAACTGTATGGACCAGTGAAGACGATGGTATCTTAACCAATACAGATGTATTGATTAAGGACGGTAAGATTAGCAAAATAGGGAAAAATATCCGTGCAAAAAAAGCAACTATAATCGATGGTACTGGTAAACATTTAACGGCAGGTATTATTGATGAACACTCTCATATTGCAGCCTCAGCAATTAACGAAGCAGGTCATAATTCTACCGCAGAGGTAAGTATTGAAGATGTTGTAAATCCTAATGATATTAATATATATAGAAACTTAGCTGGTGGGGTAACTTCTATTCAAATCCTTCATGGTTCGGCAAATCCAATTGGGGGTCGTTCTGCCATTATTAAATTAAAATGGGGAGAGAATGCTGAGGCAATGATTTACGAGAATTCTCCTAAGTTTATAAAATTTGCATTGGGAGAAAATGTAAAACAATCTAATTGGGGTGATATCCAAAGAGTACGTTTCCCTCAAACAAGAATGGGTACAGAGCAAGTGTTTGTAGACTATTTTCAACGAGCAAAAGAGTACGATGCCTTAAAAAAAAGTGGAAAACCATACCGTAAAGATTTAGAATTAGAAGCACTGGCTGAAATACTAAATAAAGAACGATTTATTTCATGTCATTCTTATGTACAAAGTGAAATAAATATGTTAATGAAAGTTGCAGAACGATATAATTTCAACATTAATACATTCACTCATATTCTTGAGGGCTATAAGGTAGCTGATAAAATGAAAGAACACGGTGTAGGCGGTTCTACATTCTCCGATTGGTGGGCTTATAAATATGAAGTAATTGATGCCATTCCTTATAACGCTGCAATTATGCACGACGCTGGAGTAACGGTAGCAATAAATTCTGACGACAGAGAAATGTCTAGAAGATTAAATCAAGAAGCTGCAAAAACTATTAAGTACGGAGATATGTCAGAGCTCGATGCTTGGAAAATGGTAACTATTAACCCTGCAAAACTTTTACATATCGATGATCAAGTGGGTAGTATTAAAGTAGGGAAAGATGCAGATGTTGTTCTATGGAGTGACAATCCACTCTCTATCTATGCAAAAGCAGAAAAAACAATGATTGATGGAAGAATTTATTTTGATCTTGAAGAAGATCTTAAAAAACGTTTGGCGCTGAAAAAAGAAAAAAGTAAACTCATGCAAATGATGTTGCAGGAAAAAATGAATGGATCAAAAACTCAAGCTCCAAGAAAGAAAATCTTAAAAAACTTTACCTGTGAGACTGAATAATCTAAAACAAAAAAACATGAATAAACATATATTACTTTACTTGATATCTTGCTTTTTAACGAGCGTTATCATCGCACAACAAACACCTGCCCCAAAACAATCGAATGCATTTTCTATTGAAGGAGCTACCGCCCATATCGGAAATGGAAATATTATAGAGAATTCGTTAATAATGTTTAACAATGGTAAAATAACATTTGTTGGAAATGCATCGACTAAGATTGCAAGACAAGGAACAATCATAGATGGTAAAAATAAACATGTATACCCAGGCTTTATCGCTTTAAATGCCTCACTGGGGTTGGCAGAAGTAGATGCTGTAAGAGCAACTGTAGATACTGATGAAGTAGGGCCCATGTTACCACATATTAGAAGTTTAATCGCCTATAATGCAGAAAGTAAGGTGGTAGAATCGATGCGTTTAAATGGTGTATTGATGGCTCAAATAACTCCAAGAGGTGGAATCATCTCAGGAACATCATCAATCATGCAATTGGATGCATGGAACTGGGAAGATGCAGCCATTAAAATAGACGATGCCATCCATATAAACTGGCCAGAGACTTTTACAAGAGGTCGTTGGTGGTTAGGAGAAGACCCAGGGTTAAAACCAGATAAAAAATACACATCGAATATTAATAAAATAAAACAATATTTTGAAGATGCCAAGCGATATTTAGCTAGCAATAAAAAAGAAATGAATCTTGCCTATGAGGCAACAAAAGGATTGTTTGACGGAACACAAAAAATATATATCCATGCAGATGGATATCAAGAGATTTCAGATGCCGTAACAACTTGTAAGAATTTAGGAATTCAAAACATGGTTTTAGTGAATGGAAATGAAGCCGAAAAAGTGGCTGACTTATTGCTTAAAAATAACATTCCGGTGATTATAAAAAGAGCTCATAGAATTCCAGAAAATGAAGATGATGACTATGACTTACCCTATAGAAATGCTAAAATTTTAATGGATGCTGGATTGCTTGTTTCGATAGGAATGGAAGGGCAAATGGAACGTATGAATACAAGAAATTTACCTTTTTATGCAGGAAGCTTTGCAGCCCATGGTGTTGATAAAGAACAAGCTGTTGCATTGATTACAAGTAATGCAGCTCAGATCGCAGGAATCGATGCTACAGTAGGAACCTTAGAAGTTGGAAAAGATGCCACACTTTTTATCTCTGAAGGCGATGCACTAGACATGAGAACTAACAAATTAAATCAGGCGTTTATAGAGGGACGAAACCTCTCTTTAGAAACCCATCAAACCACTCTATGGAAGAGATACAATAAAAAAATAAACGGAAAGTAGAGAAAAAAACTATTTTAAAAAAAGTGCTCATATGGGCGCTTTTTTTTATGGACTAAATTTCGGTACTTTTGTGATAATGAAAAGAATAATAAGTATTCAAAATCCGACGATTAAAAACATTCTTAAACTTCAAGAAAAGTCGCGCGAAAGAAAAAAACAAGGGGTATTTATTATAGAAGGAAGACGCGAAATAGACATCGCTATAAAAAGTTCGTATAAGTTACTATCAGTCTTATTTTTACCAAAAAAAAATTTAGCAGAATACATCAATACCTTTCAGGATATTGAAATGATAGAGCTCTCTAAAGAAGTCTATCAGAAAATAGCATATAGGGAAACTACAGAAGGAATTATTGCCGTTGCTGCAGCAAAAAAAAACTCCTTAGAAACGATTATATTTAAAAAGGAAAATCCTTTAATATTAGTTTTAGAAAGTATTGAAAAACCTGGAAATATTGGTGCTATGTTACGAACAGCAGAAGCAGCAAACATAGATGCTGTAATTTTAGCCGATCCTAAAACAGATCTCTACAATCCCAATATCATTCGCGCAAGCCTAGGAGGGATTTTTAGCAATCAAATTGCTATTGCATCCTCCGAACAAGTGATTGCCTTTTTAGAACAATATAAGATAAAGATTTATGTAGCTACACTTCAGAACTCTAATTCCTATACAAAAGAGAATTATACAATTAGCTCAGCGATCGTTGTAGGCTCAGAAGCTTCTGGTGTAAATGAAATTTGGAGAGAGAAAGCAACAAAAAATATACACATCCCAATGAGCGGAGCCATTGATTCTATGAATGTATCGGTAGCTGCCGCCATACTTATATATGAAGCACAAAGACAAAGAAATTTTAATCATTTATAAATGAATATATTAGGAATAGATGTTGGTGGATCTGGAATTAAAGCTGCCATTGTAGATACAAAATCTGGAGAACTGATTTCTGAAAGGCACAGAATACCCACACCAAAACCAGCAACACCAAAAGCTGTATCAAAAGTTGTTCAACAAATGGTACAACATTTTAATTGGAAAAAATCTGTAGGTTGTAGTTTCCCTACTACCATTATTAATGGCACCTGTGTTCATCATGGAAACCTTAGTAATAAATGGTTGAATGTAAAAGTTGATACATTTTTCGAAAAAAAATGTAAGCTTCCATTTTTTGTAAGCAATGATGCAGATTTAGCAGGGATAGCTGAAATAAACTTAGGTGCTGGGAAAGGAAAAAAAGGAGTTGTTATAGTTATGACCATAGGAACTGGTATTGGTTCTGGTTTATTTAACGATGGGAAATTAATTCCAAATCTAGAATTAGGGAAAATGTTACATACAGATGGGAAAATCATTGAGTTTTTTACAGCGGATTCTGTTAGAAAAAAAGAAGAACTTACCCTTGAAGAATGGGCTCTTCGTTTAAATATCTTGTTAGAGTATACTAAAAAAGTTTTTTCGCCTACCCTAATAATTTTAGGGGGTGGAATTAGTAAAAAATACGATGACTACAAAAAGTATCTAACATCTGATGTAAGAATAAAAATTGCAAAATTTAGAAATAATGCCGGTATCATAGGTGCAGCCATGTACGCCAATCAAAAACTTAATGACTAATGCAGGCAAGTACTCTATTTTACATCATTATTGGCATCATCATTATTAATTTTTTAATTGAAAAAATAATAGATTCCGTTAATTCTAAACATTTTGGTGACGCGATTCCAGAAGAATTATCAGATGTCTATGATCTTCATGAATATGAAAAATCTCAGGCATACAAAAAAACCAACCATCATTTTGGAGTCTTAACATCTTCTTTTTCAATCATCCTAACACTTTGTTTCTTCCTGTTTGATGGCTTTGCAATTGTTGATGAATTTGCAAGAAGTTTCACCAGTAACTATATAATTGTTGCCCTGATCTTTTTTGGGATTATCCTGTTGGGAGGCGATCTACTAACCACTCCCTTTTCCTATTATAAAACCTTTGTAATTGAAGAGAAATTTGGTTTTAACAAAACTACAAAATTTACTTTTTTAAAAGATAAGCTAAAAGGCCTAATAATGACTGTTTTGATGGGAGGTATGCTCTTGTCTATCACTATATGGTTTTATGAATACACTGGAGAATCCTTTTGGATATTCGCTTGGGGGTTGATAACTATTTTTTCATTTTTAATGAATCTCTTTTATTCGAAGCTAATCGTTCCACTATTTAATAAACAAACCCATTTAGAAAAAGGAGAACTTAAAGAAGCAATTACTACCTATGCAACATCAGTTGGATTTACCTTACATAATATTTTTGTGATTGATGGGTCTAAACGATCCACAAAAGCAAATGCCTATTTTTCTGGTTTTGGAGACCAAAAAAGAATTACTCTCTATGATACACTTATCAATGATTTGAATACAAAAGAAATTGTTGCTGTTTTAGCCCATGAAGTGGGGCATTACAAGAAAAAACATATAATTTACAATTTCATTGCCTCTACACTCATTACTGGAATAAGCCTGTATATTTTATCGCTATTAATAAACAATCCTTTGTTATCTGAGGCCCTTGGTGTTTCCACCCCTAGCTTTCATGTAGGTTTAATTGCATTTGGTATCTTATATTCACCTATTTCACAATGCACAGGACTCCTGATGAATATGATGTCTAGGAAATTTGAGTTTCAAGCAGATTACTACGCTAAAAACACCTATGGTGCTGCACCTTTAATTAGTTCTTTAAAAAAACTTTCAAAAAATAGTTTAAGTAATTTAACACCCCATCCTCTATATGTATTTGTACATTATTCGCATCCTACACTCCTTCATAGAATAGAATATTTAAAAAGTTAAAAAAACCATTTTTTTAGAAGGTTGTTTTTTTAGTTTTTTATGATACGATAATGAGCTAAAATAGTGCAGCAATCAGGAGTATTTTTATGATGAGTTATAAGAATTTAAGCTACAAATAGTTGAAATTTAGATCTCTCAAAACATTTTTCAGCATCCATCATAGATTCAAAACAGACAAGATAACATTGGTGAAAAATACTCCCTAGATGAGGTAAAATAGTTATTTTTCCCAGTCTTTAATAACAATCGTCTGATCGGATAAACTGACTTCTAGTTTTTGTTTGGCTCTCCATTTGAGTTTTTTAACATACTCCAGTGGAATGGTTACGGTATAACTTCTGCCACCCGATGCTTTGGTTAGACTTCTAATATTTCTTTGTCCTAAAGGTCTTCTGCTCATTGTAAAATAGATTAAAAAAGAATCACGTGATTAATAACGTTATTAATCACGTGATTATTGCATCCACAAAAAAGGGGTTGTGTCTTAAATGGGTGCTTATTTGAGGTAAAACTCTCTAAATAAACAAAAAACAGGAACTCGTGTTTAAAAACTTGTTTATCTTTATTTTTTATGCTACTTTCATAAAGATAAAAAAAGTATAGATTCGTTCTGTTCTCTTAAATAACCATACAAATAAGACATCGTTATCATTGAAGTATAAAGCAACTATAGAAGAAGAAAATAAAGAAATTGCAAAACGGTATAAAAATCTTTTAAAAGAAACGTATCAAACCTTATCGAGATCCGATAAATTAATGATTCGTAAAGCGTTTAACTTATCTGTAGAAGCACATTCAAATCAACGAAGAAAAACAGGCGAACCTTATATTTTTCATCCGATTGCTGTTGCAAAAATCGTTGCAAATGAAATTGGATTAGGAGCCACCTCTATCGCAGCAGCCTTGTTACACGATGTGGTAGAAGATACCAATTATTCTGTAAATGATATAGAACGACTCTTTGGAGAAACTGTGGCTAGGATTGTAAGTGGGTTAACCAAAATATCTAGCTTAAAAAAAGAAAAAGATTATTCTATTCAGGCAGAGAATTTTAGAAAAATGCTCCTCACCTTACATGATGATGTTCGTGTTATATTAATAAAGTTAGCTGATCGTTTGCACAATATGCAAACTATGGATGCAATGCCAGCTCATAAACAGGTAAAAATTGCCTCAGAAACACTATATATCTATGCACCCCTAGCCCATCGTTTAGGATTATATAATATCAAAACAGAACTAGAAGATTTAGGTTTAAAATATACAGAACCTGATGTGTATTCCAGTATTGTAAATAAAATCAGTGATAGTAAAGAAGAACAAGAAAACTATATTAAATCATTTTCAAAAACCTTACACGACGGGTTGCAAAAAGAAAATATTAGTTATCAAATAAAAGGACGTTTTAAATCGATCTATTCCATCCGAAGAAAAATGCGAAATCAAAATGTTTCTTTTGATGAGGTCTATGATAAATTTGCAATTAGAATTATCTATGAACCTACCTCTAAAGACGAAAAATTTGATGCTTGGAAAATATATTCGATTGTAACAGATTATTTTAAACCCAACCCTTCGCGTCTACGAGATTGGATTTCTCAACCAAAATCAACTGGTTATGAAGCCCTACATATTACCGTTGTTGGGCCAGAATCTAAATGGGTAGAAGTACAAATTCGTTCAAGCAGAATGGATGAAATTGCAGAAAAAGGATATGCCGCTCATTTTAAGTACAAGCAAGGAGCAGAAAATGACAATGGACTCGATGGATGGTTAAATCGATTAAAAGAAACCTTAGAAAATCAAAGTATTAATGCAGTTGATTTTGTTGAAGATTTTAAATTAAACTTATATGCCAAAGAAATTTACGTATTTACACCTAATGGCGATTTAAAGTCATTACCAAAAGGGGCTTCAGCCCTAGATTTTGCCTTTTCTATCCATACAGATGTTGGCTTAAAATGTAGAGGAGTAAAAGTGAATGGAAAGCTGGTACCACTAAGTTTCGAATTGAAAAGTGGTGATCAAATAGAAGTTCTTACCACCACAAACAACAAACCAAATACACGTTGGTTAGATTTCGTAATTACCGCTAGAGCAAGAACAAAAATAAAAACCGCCCTTAGAGAAGAAGAAAAGAAAATTGCTGAAGAAGGAAAAGCAATCCTAGCTAGAAAACTACGACATTTAAAAATTAATTTTGATGAAAAAACATTAAATGAACTTGTTATATTTTTTAAATTAAAAACAAGTTTTGATTTATTTTACAGAATTGGAAATGGAGCTATAGACAATGCTCAATTAAAGAACTTTGTAAGTCAGCGTAACAATCTGATTGTAAACTTCTTTAAAAAACGACTCTCTAGAGCTCCTTCTAAAGAACTCAGTCAAAAAGAAGAAGTTTCAGCAAAATACGATGAGCTTGTTTTTGGACAGGAAGAAGAAAAATTAGATTATAAATTTTCTAAATGTTGTAAACCTATTCCAGGCGACAAAGTTTTTGGTTTTATTACAATTAATGATGGAATAAAAATTCATAAAAAGGATTGTCCCAACTCTATTTCATTACAATCAAACTATGCATATCGCATTATTAAGGCCAAATGGATCGATTCTACTAATCAAGAATTTAAAGCCATTTTACATATTAGCGGTGAGGACAACAGAGGAATCGTAAACAATCTTACTAAAATAATCTCGAGCAATATGGATGTCTTTATTCATAGTATTAATATCGCTGGAAACGAAGGTGTGTTTGATGGGAAAATATCAATTAGCGTAAAAAATACAACTCAATTAAATGAATTAATCACAAAAATAAAAAAAGTAGTAGGAGTTAAAAAAATAGAACGTGTTAATACAATGTAAATAACCTTCTAAAAAAACACTTCATTATATGAATAATAACCTTAAATTTGTGTTACGTATAAAGTGATTATGATGGTCTCAAAAAACAATCAAGAAGTTGTAAAAAAAGTATTTACAACCTTTCTAGAAGAGAACAAACACAGAAAAACTCCAGAAAGGTATGCGATACTTCAGGAGATTTATGATGTCGACGAACATTTTGATATTGAATCTTTGTATATTAAAATGAAAAATAAAAATTATCGAGTGAGTAGAGCAACCCTTTATAACACTATCGATTTATTATTAGATTGTGGCTTGGTTAGAAAACATCAATTTGATGGTCAATCAATGGCTCGATATGAAAAAAGTTATTTTGATAAACAACATGATCATGTGATTCTTACCGATACTGGAGAAGTGAAAGAATTTTGCGATCCAAGGATACAAGTCATAAAAAAAACAATTGAAGAGGTTTTTGATATTGATATCCATAACCACTCACTTTATTTCTACGGAACAAAAAAACAATCAAGCAACTAACAAACTAACACAAATACATGGCGGTAGATTTATTACTAGGACTACAATGGGGTGATGAAGGAAAAGGAAAAATAGTAGATGTTCTAACAAAAAACTATGACATAATAGCAAGATTTCAAGGAGGACCAAACGCTGGTCATACCTTAATATTTGATGGTCATAAACACGTGTTACACACTATTCCGTCTGGGATATTTCATAAAACAGCACTTAATGTTGTAGGAAACGGTGTTGTTATAGATCCTGTTATTTTTAAAAAAGAATTAGAAAACCTAGATAAACACAAAATAAATTACGAATCTAAGCTATTAATTTCTAGAAAGGCTCACTTAATTTTACCCACACATAGATTATTAGATGCAGCCTCAGAAACTTCAAAAGGAAAAGCTAAAATAGGGTCTACATTAAAAGGAATTGGTCCTACTTATATGGATAAAACTGGAAGAAATGGTATGCGCGTAGGAGACTTAGAATTAGAGAATTGGAAGGATAAATACCAAGCATTAACAAAAAAACATATTAAAATGTTAGATTTTTTTAATGTTGATATTCAGTATGATCTAAATGAATTAGAAGAAGAATTCTGTAGAGGAGTAGAAAAATTAAGAACATTACAATTTATAGATAGTGAGGAATATTTAAATAATGCCATAAAAGAGAAAAAAACAATCCTAGCAGAAGGGGCCCAAGGTTCTCTGTTAGACATTGATTTTGGAACCTATCCTTATGTAACATCATCCAATACTACTGCAGCTGGAGCATGTACAGGTTTAGGCGTAGCTCCCAATAGAATTTGTGAAGTGTTTGGTATTTTTAAAGCTTATACAACACGAGTAGGTTCTGGCCCTTTCCCAACAGAATTATTTGATCAGGATGGGGCAACAATGGCAAAAGTAGGACATGAGTTTGGAGCAACAACAGGGAGACCAAGACGCTGTGGTTGGTTAGATTTAGTGGCTTTAAAATATGCTGTAGATGTCAATGGTGTTACCCAATTAATGATGATGAAAGGCGATGTGCTCTCTGGTTTTAATACCTTAAAAGTGTGCACTTCCTATACTTATAAAGGAAAAGAAATTAGTCATCTCCCCTACAATATAGAACCAGAAAATGTTTCTGTAAACTATACAGAATTTAAAGGATGGAATGAAGATTTAACGAAAATGACCTCGGCAGATCAATTGCCTCAAAATTTATTAGACTATGTTGCTTTTATAGAAAAGGAAACAGGTGTTCCAATAAAAATTGTTTCTGTGGGACCAGATAGAAAACAAACTATCCACCGATAGTTTTATCTAAATATTAAGAAATGTAGCGTAATCATTTTTGTAATTTAGCAAAAAAAACAGATCATACATTTGAAAATAAATCGAATTTTACTGCTAACATTACTATTTTCTTCTGTTTGTTTTTCTCAACAGAAAAAAATTAAATTTGATGCAGAAATACAATTTGCCGATGAAGAAAAATACCCAGGAGCTACCGTTCTTATTGGTAATGTAAAAATGTTTCATGCAGGAGCTGTTTTAACCTCTAAAAAAGCTTTTTACTATAAGGAAAATAATTTTTTTAAAGCCATAGGTAATGTTGTCATCAATCAAGGAGATACGATTCGTCAATACAGCGATTATGTAAATTATGATGCGAATCTAAAAAAAGCTGTTTCATGGGGAAATGTCATTTTAAAAGATCCCAATATGACATTAACAACCGATACCTTATACTTTAATAGAGAAAGCCAGTTATTATTTTACAATGATTATGCGGTAATTAAAGATCAAACAAATGTTCTCAAAAGTAAAAATGGAGATTATTACCTAGAAAATAAAAAATTTACAGCAACCACAAGAGTCAATATTACCAATCCAGACAATCTAATTGAGTCCAACCATTTAGATTATTATACCAATTCTGGTTATGCATTTTTGTATGGTCCATCAACAATTACAGATCTCAAAGACAATAATAAAATATATTCAGAGAGAGGTTTTTACAATACAAAAACAGATATCTCATATTTTGTTAAAAATGCAAAGCTATTCCTAGATGAAAGAACTATAGAAGGGGATAGTTTATATTATGATAAGCTTAATGGTTTTGCCTCTGCTACAAATAATATAAAAGTAATAGACACTGCAGAAAATTTTGTAGCCAAAGGCAATTATGCAGAATATTTTAAGAAAAAAGATTCCATTTTTATGATTAGAAAAGCTGTAGCAATTTCTGTTGTAGAAAATGACTCAACATTTATTCACGGAGATACATTATTAGTTACTGGAAAAAAAGAGCATCGAATCATTCGCTCCTACAACAATGTTAAAATTTTTAAACTCGATCTTCAAGGAAAATGCGACTCACTTCATACAGACCAATCGAGTGGGATTACAAAAATGTATTTCAATCCAATTCTTTGGTCCGACAAGAGTCAGATTACTGGAGATAGTATTAAATTGTTAACCAATAAAGAAACAGAAAAATTAGATTCTCTTAAAATTCTTGGCAATTCATTTATTATTCAACAAGATTCTATAGATCCTGAAAACTTTAATCAGATTAAAGGAAGAAATATGTACGGTCAATTTATTGAAAATAAACTTAAAAACTTGCTCGTAAAAGGAAATGGAGAAGCTGTAAATTTTAATAGAAATGATGAAGGAGTTCTAGAAACAATCACCAAGCAATATTGTAGTAATATAGAATTTGGATTGATTGATGGTGAAATTAATCAAATTAAATGTTTAAAAATGTCTGATGGAAAAACCTATCCACCCTCTATATTTCCAGAATATGATAAAAGATTAAAAGATTTTATTTGGAGAGAATCAGAACAACCCAAGAATAAAGAAGATATCTTTATAAAACATAAAAAAGAAGAAACTAGTAAAATTCCGTAAATCATATCCATACTGTTACATCGTGAAAGATGACTTCCTTACATATCAAGCACAAACAAGTTCAAACCCTCTGTCTATCCAGATAAAATCGGCACTAGGAAGCTATTTGTATGATATAAATGATAAAAAATACTTAGATTTTGTTGCTGGAGTATCTGCCAATAGTTTGGGGCATAGACATCCGGAAGTAATCAAAGCACTCAAAAATCAGTTAGATACCTATACACATGTAATGGTTTATGGTGAATTTATCCAAGAGCCTCAATTAAAATTATGTAAATTACTTGCAAATTCATTGCCAAATCAGTTCAGTACTTATCTGACAAATTCTGGAACTGAAGCGTGTGAAGGAGCTATAAAGCTTGCCAAACGCCATACAAAAAGAACAGAAATTATTGCAGCTCATAAATCATATCACGGGAATACTCAAGGAGCAATGAGTGTATCTGGGGTGGAACAAAAAAACAGTGCTTTTAGGCCTCTAATTCCTGGTACTAAATTCATTCACTATAATTCGATCCAAGATATAGCAAAAATCACTTCTAAAACAGCTGCTGTGATTCTAGAAACAATTCAAGGAGGTGCAGGATTTATTGTTCCTAAAAATGATTATCTTAAAAAGGTAAAACAACGATGTGATGAAGTAGGAGCTTTGTTAATTTTAGATGAGATACAAACAGGAATTGGGCGTACTGGTAAATTTTGGGGGTTTGATCATTTTGAGATTATACCAGATATAATAATTACTGGAAAAGGATTAGGTGGTGGAATGCCTATAGGAGCCTTTATTGCTCAAAAAAAAATAATGGATCTGTTAAAAGAAGGTCCTTCGCTGGGACATATTACGACCTTTGGAGGTCATCCTGTCATAGCTTCTGCGGCAGTTGCTACTTTACATACAATTCATAATTCTACATTAATTGCAGACACCTTAGAAAAAGAGCAATTAATTCGTAAGCAACTAAAACATCCTATGATTAAAGAGATTAGAGGAAAAGGTTTAATGCTTGCTGCCTTAGTATCAACACCAGAATTAGCTGCAAAAATTATTCATAAGTCTTTAGAAAAAGGATTGATTTTGTTTTTTCTTCTCTTTGAAGGGAAAGCAATTAGGATTACACCACCACTAACAATCTCTAATAAGGAAATTAGAGAAGGATGTGCTATTTTAAGAGAAGTAATAGAAGAATTTTCGCATTCATAAAAATCAAAAAGAGTAAAAAAAAACTCCTAAATTTCTTCAGGAGTTTTTATTAAAACTGTATCTTTTTTTTTATGCGTGTTGCTTTTTTATTAAGTTCAAAGCAGATCCTTCGTTAAACCATTCAATTTGTCCTGAATTATAGGTGTGATTTGTGAGAATAAGGTCTTTACTTCCATCAGAATGAACAACTTCTATCGTTAATGGTTTACCAGGAGAAAACTCATGTAAATCTATAAAATTAAAAGTATCATCTTCTTGAATTAAATCGTAATCACTTTCATTAGCAAAGGTAAGTCCGAGCATTCCTTGTTTCTTAAGATTAGTCTCATGAATTCTAGCAAATGATTTCACAATCACAGCAACAACCCCTAAGTGACGCGGTTGCATGGCTGCATGTTCTCTAGAAGATCCTTCACCATAATTATGGTCTCCAACAACGATAGAGGGGATTCCAGCTTTTTTATATTCTCTCTGTACGTCAGGTACTCCAGCATACTCACCTGTACGTTGATTTTTAACAAAATTTGTTTTCTTTCCAAAAGCGTTCACAGCTCCAATTAGGGTGTTGTTTGCAATATTGTCTAAATGACCTCTATAACGTAACCAAGGACCCGCCATAGAGATATGATCTGTTGTACATTTACCGAGTGCTTTTATTAATAATTTGGCACCTCTTATATTGTTTCCTATTGGAGTAAATGGCGATAATAACTGTAATCTTTCTGAATCAGTATTCACCACAACTTCCACATGACTTCCGTCTTCTTCTGGAGATAAATAACCATTATCTTTCACTTCAAAACCTTTTGGAGGTAACTCCCAACCCTTCGGTTCTTCAAACATTACTTCTTCGCCATCAGCATTAATTAGTGTATCTTTCAATGGGTTAAAATCTAAACGTCCTGCAATTGCAATGGCCGCTGTTAATTCTGGAGAGGCTACAAAAGCATGGGTGTTTGGATTCCCATCAGCTCTTTTTGCAAAATTTCTATTAAATGAGTGAACTATACTATTCTTAGGAGCATTTTTTGGATCGCTATATCTAGCCCATTGACCAATACATGGTCCACATGCATTTGTGAAAATTTTTGCATCCAATTCTTCAAAAATAGACAAAATGCCATCTCTTTCTGCGGTATAACGAACTTTTTCTGAACCAGGGTTAATTCCGAGCTCTGCTTTCATTTCGATCCCCTTATCAAGGGCTTGTTGCGCTATCGATGAAGCTCTAGATAAATCTTCATAAGAAGAATTCGTACAAGAACCTATTAACCCCCATTCTACTTGCAAAGGCCAATCATTTTTTGTTGCTTTTGCATTCATATCACTTCCTACCTGAGTAGATAAATCTGGAGTAAAAGGTCCATTTAATAAAGGACCAAGTTCTGATAGGTTAATTTCAATTACCTGATCAAAATATTGTTCAGGATTTGCATAGACTTCAGCATCAGCTGTCAGGTATTCCTTAACGTCATTGGCAGCATCTGCAACATCAGCTCTATCGGTTGCACGAAGATATCGTTCCATCGATTGATCATATCCAAAAGTGGAGGTTGTTGCTCCTATTTCTGCTCCCATGTTACAAATGGTTCCTTTTCCAGTACATGACATAGCTGTTGCTCCAGGCCCAAAGTATTCTACAATGGCTCCTGTTCCTCCTTTTACAGTTAAAATTTGTGCCACTTTTAGGATCACATCTTTAGGGGCTGTCCAACCCGAAAGTTTTCCAGTTAATTTTACCCCAATTAATTTAGGGAATTTAAGTTCCCACGCCATTCCTGCCATCACATCTACAGCATCTGCACCCCCAACACCAATGGCAACCATTCCAAGACCACCAGCATTAACGGTGTGTGAATCTGTTCCAATCATCATCCCTCCTGGAAATGCATAATTTTCTAAGACTACTTGGTGAATAATTCCTGCACCAGGTTTCCAAAAACCTAAACCATATTTATTGGAGACAGATTCTAGAAAGTTAAAAACTTCACTACTTACGGCATTGGCATGCTTTAAATCTACAGAAGAACCTTCTTTTGCTTGAATTAAATGATCACAGTGAGTAGTAGTTGGAACAGCAACTTTACTTTTCCCAGCTTGCATAAATTGCAATAAGGCCATTTGAGCTGTTGCATCTTGTAAAGCGATTCGATCGGGAGCAAAATCTACATAATCCTTTCCTCTTACAAATTCTTTTGTCGGGATTCCATCCCATAAATGAGAATACAAAATCTTTTCTGCGAGCGTTAAAGGTTTTCCAGTAAGTTCTCTTGCCGCATCTACTCGTTCCTTGATAGAACTGTAGACATTTTTGATCATATCAATATCAAAAGCCATATACGTTTTTTAAATTGTTTTTCTAAAAGCAAAACTATGGTTTTTGAACGATATTTAAAAAGAAAACAACAAATAGCTTTCATTAATTAATAAATGTAATTTTCTTTTTTATTGATGACTATAAATTACTGATTTTTTTGAAGAGATATTAAAAAAATAAGAAAGCAGATCAATAAGCCGGATTCTGTATTCTTTAAAAAGAATCTTATCATTTATCTAGTTCTAAAATTACTCTTAGAATCTATCTGCCTACCCCT
>JBELHH010000010.1:0-79766 GCA_042091515.1 Flavobacterium sp.
GCAGTTAAGTGTAGAACATTTATTGGGAATTAAATACCTAAACAAGAATGATATCGACCTTATTTTTGAAACTGCCAATCATTTCAAAGAAGTTATTAACAGACCGATAAAGAAAGTACCTTCTTTGAGAGATATTACCATTGCCAATTTATTTTTTGAAAATAGTACAAGAACAAAATTATCATTTGAATTAGCTGAAAAGAGACTCTCTGCAGATGTCATTAATTTTTCTGCAAGTCAATCTTCAGTAAAAAAAGGAGAAACTCTTATCGATACCGTCAATAATATATTAGCTATGAAGGTTGATATTATTGTTATGAGACATCCGAACGTTGGTGCTGGTGTTTTCTTATCGAATCATGTAGATGCCAAAATAATTAATGCTGGTGACGGGACTCATGAACATCCTACTCAGGCATTATTAGACAGTTTTTCAATTAAAGAAAAATTGGGAACTGTTAGAGGAAAAAAAATTGTAATTGTTGGTGACATCTTACATTCTAGAGTTGCGTTATCAAATATTTTTGCTCTAAAACTCCAAGGTGCACAAGTAAAAGTTTGTGGGCCATCAACACTAATACCTAAATACATTACAAGTCTCGGTGTTCAAGTAGAAACAAATATCAAGAAAGCATTAAAATGGTGTGATGTAGCAAACGTTCTCAGAGTTCAACATGAACGAATGGATGTTAATTATTTTCCATCTACCAGAGAATATTCTCAATTATTTGGAATTAACAATGAGATTCTTGATACCCTTGGAAAGAAAATTATTATTATGCATCCAGGACCCATTAATAGAGGGGTTGAAATTACCAGTGACGTAGCCGATGCAGATCAATCGATTATATTGAATCAAGTAGAAAATGGAGTTGCAGTTCGAATGGCTATTATTTATTTACTAGCTCAACAAATAAAAAGATAATCATGAAAATTCTTAAGGAAAATAACTATACATTGTTACTAGTTGAAGAAGATTCCTTTGTTGAATTAAAAAAGCAAACAAAAAACCTAGTCAATAATAATTTACTTGTTCAACTATCCGAAAACGTGATTATGGTTGATGAAAAAATATCATTCTTTGTGAAATTAGCAACTTCATTTAAAGAAAAAAATAAGTCTTTTGTACTGATAAAAAAAAATATTGACCCTGATGATTTTCCTGAATATCTTTCGCTCGCACCTTCGCTTCAAGAAGCAGAAGATATTTTAGAAATGGAGGCCATTGAAAGGGATCTTGGCCTTTAATTTAATCCAAAAAGATGATGACAAAAACACCTTATTTTAACCTACTTCCCTTTAAATGAGTTTAGATCTAACTATTTTGGGCTGTCATTCAGCAACTCCCAGAAGTAATGCACATCCATCAGCACAATATTTAAAGATAAACTCGCACCATTTTTTAATTGATTGCGGAGAAGGGACTCAGCGCCAAATGAGAAAATATAAAATTGGTTTTACTAAGATTAATCATATTTTTATTTCACATTTACATGGAGATCATTTTTATGGTTTAATAGGTCTTATTTCTACTTTCGGAATCTTAAATAGAGAGAAAGATCTTCATATTTTTGGACCAAAAGGAATAAAAGAGATTATTCATTTACAATTAAAATATTGTAAATCTTATGTGAAATACAACTTAATATTTCATGAACTATTTTCTAAAAATAGTGAGCTGATATATCAAGATAAGAAGGTAGAAGTTTGTACGATACCTCTAAATCATAGAATTTATACAAATGGTTTCCTTTTTAAAGAAAAACAAATGTTAAGAAAATTGGATATGATGGCAATTCATCAATATAATGAAATTGAAACCTGTGATTACAACAACTTAAAGCTAGGAAAAGACTTCACCCTCACTTCGGGTGAAATTATAGAAAACTCAAAACTTACAATAGATCCTGAAAAGCCACTCACTTATGCCTATTGTAGTGATACTTCTTTTAAGCCTGATATTATTGATATTATTAAAAATTCTGATTTATTGTATCACGAATCTACTTTTTTATCAGATAAGATAGATCTAGCAAAAAAAACAGGGCATTCTACCGCAAAACAGGCTGCAAAAATAGCTCAAAAAGCTAAGGTTGGAAAATTAATTTTAGGCCATTATTCTAGCCGTTACAGTAACCTTTCTCTCTTTAAAAAAGAAGCTGAAGAAGCATTTAAAAATATAGCACTTGCAGATACCGGAAAGGTATTCTCTCTATAACACTCCTTTTTAAACAACTAAACACTTAAATAATTAATGAGTTCCTAAGGTGTGTTTTTTTTAATGATTTCTATAGAATCTGGCTGAATAGTATCTTTATTCTCCAAAGATAGATCAGTCGCATGATTTTTTTCATTTTGTTCGATGAGAATTTGATTCTGCTCCACAGAAGTATCTACAAGATCTTCTTGGAAGAAAAAAATATATAAAAAATAGACAATAATTGTAATTATACTGACTCTTATTATTCTGTTTTTCATGATCTTTAATAATAATTTAATTAGTTAATTATGTTTATTAAAAATTTAAAAAATAACTAAAATAAGGTTTTTAGTTTGTATAATAATTGATGAAATATTACCACCTAATAACTACACTTCCCCAGGTAAATCCGCTTCCAAAAGCAGCTAATACAACCAAATCGCCATCGTTAATTTTTCCTTTTTCCCAAGCTTCTGTTAATGCTATAATAATTGATGCGGCAGTTGTATTTCCATATTTCATAATATTATTATAGACTTTATCGTCACTCAATTGAAACTTACGTTGAATAAATTGTGCAATCCTCAAATTGGCTTGATGAGGAATTAGCATATCTATATCCTCTTTATTTAAACCATTGGCCTCAAGACCTTCTACTATTGCTTCAGAGAAACGAACTACAGCATGTTTGAAAACAAATTGACCATTCATATATGGGTAATATGAAACATCATCAGGGTTGTTTTCTGCCATAATTTCTGGAACCCAACGACCTGTAGATGGTCCATCAAGTGCTAATTCTTTAGCATGTTTCCCCTCAGAATGTAGATGTGATGATAAAATACCCTTACTGTTATCCTCACTTCTAGACAATACTGCAGCTCCTGCTCCATCACCAAAAATAACAGTTACATTTCTTCCTCTAGTAGATCGTTCCAATCCTCCAGAATGATTTTCAGAGCCAATCACTAGAATATTTTTATACATCCCTGTTTTGATAAATTGATCGGCCACAGAGAGTGCATAAATAAATCCAGAACATTGATTTCTGACATCTAACGCACCTATAGTTGGCATCTCTAACATATCTTGTACACGAACACCTCCTCCTGGAAAATACATGTCAGGACTCAAGGTTGCAAAAACAATAAAATCAATATCATCTTTTGTTAAACCAGCTCTTTTGATAGCTATTTTAGAGGCCGCTACTGCCATTGTTGATGTTGTTTCACCAGTTGCAGGGTCTATCCATCTCCGTTCTTTTATACCTGTTCTTTCCTGAATCCATTCATCACTAGTCTCCATCCATTCTTTAAGGTCGTTATTTGTGATTACATTTTCAGGAACATAATATCCTAATCCGGAAATTTTAGAATTGTACATATAGTATATTTGATTTATTGATCTGTTTGTAAAGGAACAAAAATACAAAATTAAAAGATTTAATTTCACGATTTACATAAATCTATGTCATCTTGTCACGATACCATCTTTGGTATTTTTTTTGACTAGTAGATTATATAAAATATAAATAACATAAATTATGAGCAAAGGAAACATTAATGTATCGGTAGAAAATATCTTTCCATTAATAAAAAAGTTCTTGTATTCTGACCATGAGATATTTTTACGTGAACTTATTTCTAATGGAACAGATGCTACCTCTAAGCTGAAACATCTTATTTCTATAGGGGAAGCAAAAACAGCGTTAGGAGATGCAAAAATTGAAATTACCATTGATAAGGATGCCAAAACCCTTACAATCAAAGACCAAGGTCTTGGGATGACTGCCGATGAGGTAGAAAAATATATCAATCAAATTGCATTCTCTGGAGCAGAGGAATTTTTAGATAAATACAAAGAGAATGAAACTGGAATCATTGGTCATTTTGGACTTGGTTTTTATTCTGCTTTTATGGTGGCTGATAAGGTTGAAATTATCACAAAATCTTTTAAAGATGAGCCTGCTGCTCATTGGACTTGTGATGGATCTCCGGAATATATACTCCTAGAACATGACAAAACTGACAGAGGAACTGAAATTATTTTACACATAGCAGAAGATTCTAGTGAATTTTTAGAGGATTCTAAAATTGCTGAATTGTTAAATAAATACAATCGTTTTAATCAAGTTCCAATTAAATTCGGAACCAAACAAATTAATGACCCAGAGTTTACTCCAAAAACAACAAAGGATAAGGACGGAAAAGAAACTACAGAACCTCACAAACAAATTACTATAGATAACATCATCAATAATACAAATCCTGCATGGACAAAAAAACCTGCCGATTTAAAAGATGAAGACTACTCTAATTTTTATAGAGAATTGTATCCAATGCAATTTGAAGAGTCATTATTTCATATCCATCTAAACGTTGATTATCCATTTAACTTAACTGGTATTTTATTCTTTCCTAAGTTAAGTCCTAGTATGGATATGCAAAAAGATAAAATTCAACTCTATCAAAATCAAGTATTTGTTACAGATAATGTTGAAGGTATCGTTCCAGATTTTTTACAGATGTTAAAAGGGGTTATTGATTCTCCTGACATTCCTCTTAATGTATCTCGATCATATTTACAGGCAGATGGAGCCGTGAAAAAGATTTCTGGTTATATCACCAAAAAAGTAGCTGATAAATTAACGTCATTGTATAAGAATAATCGTGAAGACTTTGAGAAAAAATGGAATGATATTAAAGTAATCATCGAGTATGGAATGTTATCTGAAGAAAAGTTCTTTGATAAAGCACAGAAATTTGCTCTCTATCCTTCTGTAGATGATGCTTTTTTTACTTTTGAAGAATTTTTAGAAAAAACAAAAGATTTACAGATCGATAAAGACGGTAATCAAATAATATTATATGCTGCTAACAAAGATGCTCAGCATAGTTATATCCAATCAGCTAAAGATAAAGGATATGAAGTTTTATTATTAGATTCTCCGATTGTATCTCACCTCATGCAGAAATTAGAAACTTCTAACGAAAAAGTGAAATTCACTAGAGTTGATGCAGATCATATAGATAATCTAATAAAGAAAGAAGATACCGTTATCTCTAAATTATCTGACGAAGAAAAAGAAACTTTAAAACCATTAATTGAAGATTCAGTTCCAAAGGAAACCTATACTGTTCAGTTAGAATCTATGGACTCTAATGCTTCTCCTTTTATAATTACTGTTCCAGAGTTTATGAGAAGAATGAAAGAAATGAGTGCTTCTGGAGGTGGTGGCATGATGGGAATGGGTAATTTACCAGAGATGTATAATCTTGTTGTAAATACGAATCATGCATTAATAGCACAAATTTTAGAAACCAAAACAGATAAAAAAAGAAAACGGTTAATTTCTCAAGCTTTTGACTTAGCAAAATTATCTCAGAACTTACTTCATGGTGAAGAGTTAACTAATTTTATTAAACGTAGTTACGAGATTATAAAATAAATAATAAATAGATGATTTTTAAGCCTCTTTGTCTTCACAAAGAGGCTTTTTTTTATAAATTTAACGAATAATTGATTACTATTTTTTTCACGCACCCTTATTATTGATTTATTAAAATGTCTGTAGAAATTAGAAAAGCTGTTATAACTGATGCCGCATTGTTATCTAGAGTAAGTGTTGAGGCATTTTTGCCTGCACACGGACACAGTTCTCCAAAAAAAGATATTGATTCTTATATTACTGAGAATTTTAGTGTTGAGAATTTTAAGAAAGAACTAACAAACCCTCATTATTTATATCATCTCATCTACTATAAAAATAAGATTGCAGGTTTTTCTAAAGTAATTTTTAATACTTCTGATGAACATATCGTTGAAAATAATGTCACAAAAATGGAACGCCTATATTTACTCAAAGAATTTTACGGATATCAATTAGGAACAAAATTGTTGCTGTTTAATACTGACATCGCTAAAAAAGATAAACAATATGGAATATGGGTAGAAGTATGGATAGAAAATAAAAGAGCGATTAAGTTTTATAAAAAAATGGGGTTTGAAATCATTGGAAACTCTTATTTTACCATCTCAGAAAATCATGCTAACCCAAATCATATTATGTATTTACCCTTGTAAAAACTCACTATATGTATATAAAAAAACTAACATTACTTCTCTTATTTATTTCTTCAGGGTTGGTATCACAATCAAATACAGATATTTATTTATTTGATTTAAAGAAAACTAATACTGGTTATCAATTAAGTAATAAAAAAAAAATTTCAGCTAATGAAGGGTATGATAATCAACCTTTTTTCTATGATCATAACACCCTTTTATTTGCCTCTTCTAGAAATAATCAAACAGATATTTTAAGATATCAAATAAATAAACATAAATTTCATTTTATAAACTTTACACCAAACGGAGGGGAATATTCTCCTCAGAGAATTCCTAATTCAAAAGATATTTCTGCAGTAAGACTTGATACATCTGGGCTTCAACGCTTTTACCGATACGCTATTAATTCAGGAAAATCAAAAGAAATCATAAAGGATCTAAAAGTTGCATATCCTCTTTGGCTTGATGAAAATATTATTTTTTCTGCAGTGATTGGAGAAAATTCATTAGAACTTTTTAAAAGTGATTTAATAAAAAAAACAAATATCTCTTTGTATAAAAATATTGGCCGTTCACTACATAAAATTCCTAACACAACTAAAATAAGTTTCATTAATAAAAACAAGACTCAATGGGAAATTCTATCTTTAGATGCTAGAACCTTAAAAATAGATACAATTGCAGCACTAGACGGTAATTACGAAGACATCGCTTGGCTATCCAAAGATATTATTTTGCAAGCAAAAGGAAATAAGATTTTACAACTTCAAATAAAAACAGACATCGCTTGGAAAATCTTCTATATGACAGATAGTCTTCAAATTAAAAATATTTCAAGAATAACAATCAGTCCTGATACATCGAAAATAGCAATTGTAGGAGAATCATTTTAGAACCTCATTTAAAAGCTTTCTTAATAAAAAAAATCATGTCCTATTAGATTTGTTTTTTTATTGGGGTCAAACTCAGTATCTTTAATATACTAAAAATAGTAAACCATGAACAAAGTCAACCTTATAATTATTTTCCTTTTGGTAGGAACTATAAATGCGCAAACTGATACCCGAATTTACGATATTATAAATACCATTAGTTCAGAAAGAATTAAACAAGACATCACAACATTAGCAAATTTTGGCACTAGACATACTTTAAGTGACACCATTTCCAATGTTAGAGGCATAGGAGCTGCACGACGATGGATAAAGTCACGTTTTGAGAATATTTCTAAAGAATGTGGTGATTGTCTGAATGTTTTTTATCAACAAGATTGGGTGAAGAAAAATAATCGACGTATAGTTCATGATGTAATGATTGTGAATGTTGTTGCTGTTCAAAAAGGCACGAAGCACCCTAATAAATATATAATTATGAGTGGTGATATTGATTCCCGAGTATCAGACCCAAATGATTTTACTTCCGATTCTCCCGGAGCGAATGATAATGCTTCAGGAATGGCAGGAACCATTGAAGCAGCAAGAGTTTTATCTAAATATAAATTTGAAAATAGTATTATCTATGTTGGTTTATCAGGAGAAGAACAAGGGTTATTTGGTGGACGTGGGCTCGCAGCATATGCAAAAGAAAAAAACTGGGAAATTATTGGAATAATGAATAACGATATGATTGGAAATATTAAAGGTGTTGATGGAGTAATTGACAATAGAACCTTTAGAATATTTTCAGAACCAACACCTACTACAGAAACCGAAAAACAACGGAAATCAAGACGTTTTTATGGAGGTGAAGTTGATGGCATCTCCAGACAATTAGCAAGATATATTCATAAAACTACAAAAAAATATATGCCTGAAATGAATCCTAAAATGATTTATAGACTTGATCGTTTTGGAAGAGGAGGTCATCATAGACCTTTTAATGATGCAGGATTTGCTGGTGTCAGAATTATGGAAATGCATGAAAATTACACCCAACAACATCAAGATATAAGAACAGAGAATTCTATTGAATATGGCGATAAATTAAAATTTGTAAATACTAATTATGCTAAAAAATTAACGGCTGTTAATGCCATTAATCTAGCAAGTATTGCCTGGGCACCATCTGCACCAAAAAATGTTAAAATTGGGGGTGCCGTTCAACCTTCAGTTACTTTACAATGGGAGAGTGTTGAAGGTGCGAAAGGATATAAAATTTATTGGAGAGATACAACATCTCCTACTTGGGATCATTACACATATGTAGAAAATATGAATGAAGCCACTCTTAATGGGATTGTGGTTGATAATTTCTTTTTTGGGGTTGCATCTGTGGGAAATAATGGATATGAAAGTATTGTTTCATTTCCTTCTGGTCTGATAAGATAAAGGGGGACAATACTGATGTTTTTTTAACCATCTATTTAAAAAAAAAATTAAATATCATCTACAGATATCTACAATCCACTTATAAAACCACCATAAGGATCTTTAAACTGAACTCCTTCTGCATATCTGTATTTACTTAGTTTTTTATATTCAACTAAGGCCCATAAGACAAATTCTTGCCAAAAGAAAATTTCTTCTTCCGAGGTATTTGAATGATATTCAACTATAAAATCAGACAGTGGTTGTACTTGCTTTAAAATCGATGTGTATTTTTTTTCAGAAACATCATCAAGAATTTCGAATTCGCTACTGTTGTTAAAAAACCAGGAAACTATAGCATCATAAGGTGCCTCAACCCCTTGTTTTTCTATCTTTTGAATTTTAGGAAAATAGACAGCATATAAGGATTTCACGGCATTACCAAGCAATGATAATGCAACACTATAAGCTCCCTCTTGTTCTCCCTCATAAACTAATTCTATTTTCCCAGTAATTGCAGGGATAATCCCTAAAAAATCACTCATTCTGATGGCCGTTTTTTCATCTCCAGAACGGAGTAATCGTCTTTCGGCTGTACTCACTAAATTTTCAAAGGCAGTGATACTTAGCCGTGCACTAACACCACTTTTTGCATCAATGTATTCACTTTTTCTAGCTTCAAAAACAATTTGCTCTAAAATATCTTTTGCTAATTCGGGAATAAATATTGATGATAATTGAAAAGGGCTTAAAGATACTTCTTGAAAAGTGATTGTTTTTGCAATTTCAATAGAATTGGGATAATGTGTTAAAATTTGAGATCCTATTCTATCTTTAAGAGGTGTAACAATACTTCCTCTATTGGTATAATCCTCTGGATTTGCTGTAAAGACAAATTGCATATCTAGCAGAAGTCTTAATTTAAAGCCTCTAATTTGAATATCGCCTTCTTGTAAAATATTAAACAAGGCCACTTGTATTCTGGCTTGTAAATCTGGTAATTCATTAATCACAAAAATACATCGATTTGCTCTAGGAATCATTCCATAATGAATTACACGATCATCTGCATAACTTAATTTTAAATTAGCCGCTTTAATAGGATCAACATCGCCAATTATATCGGCAACTGTAACATCAGGAGTTGCTAATTTTTCTGCAAAACGATCATTTCTGTGCAACCATATTATTGGAGTAGAATCCTGTTTCTCTTTAATTAATTCTTGAGCAAAACGAGAAATTGGATTCAAGGGATCATCATGAACCTCAGAACCTTGAACAACTGGAATGTATTCGTCTAATAATGTCACCATCAATCTTGCTAGACGTGTTTTTGCTTGTCCACGCAATCCTAATAAATTAATATTATGACGGGACAGAATAGCTCTTTCTAATTCTGGTATCACTGTGTTTTCATATCCATGAACTCCCTCAAAAACAGGTTTCTTGTCTTTAATCTTGATCCTTAAATTATCTCTCAATTCATCTTTAATTGATTTTGAATGATAGCCCGATTTTTTTAGTTCTCCCAGTGTTTTTAGATGTACCATATTTATCCTTTAATCCTTTTTTTTCTATTTGTTTCATAATCTTCAAAAATCATTTCTCCCAACCCTTTAATTCCTGTGTAAAATGCTTTGCCTTGATTGGCTTTAGTAAATTCTCTAACAAATTGCATTAAATAATTATCTTGAGCGATCATAAAAGTAGTAATAGGAATGTGTAATCTTCTTGCTTGCTGTGCCATCGCATAACATTTTTTTGTAATAAAAGAATCTAAACCATTACTATTTTTATAATACTGTCCGTCTGGCATTTTTAAGCAGCTTGGTTTCCCATCAGTGATCATAAAAATTTGTTTGTTAGTATTTCTCTTTCTTCGTAACAAGTCCATGGCTAATTGAAGTCCTGAAACTGTATTAGTATGGTAAGGACCAACCTTTAAATAAGGCAGATCTTTGATATCAATAGTCCATGAATCATTTCCAAATACTAAAATATCTAAGGTGTCTTTTGGATATCTTGTTGTAATTAATTCCGCCAAGGCCATGGCAACTTTTTTTGCTGGTGTTATTCTATCTTCACCATATAAAATCATTGAATGACTGATATCTATCATTAAAACTGTACTCATCTGAGCTTTATGCGTTGTTTCCTCAACAACTAAATCCTCTTCAGTAAGATTAAAACTACCTATTCCATGATTAATTTGTGCATTACGAAGGCTCTCTGTCATAGAAACTCTATCAAATGAATCTCCAAATTGATACTCTCTAAAATCGCCAGTATGCTCATCTCCTATTCCAAGATCTTTACTTTTGTGATTCCCAGAACCTCTTCTTTTTATTTTTCCAAAGATCTGGTTTAATGCTTGCTTTCGAATCGCTCTCTCTGTTTTGGCAGTAATAGAAATATTTCTCCCATGTTTATCCGGGTCAATTTCTTCTTTCACAAAGCCTTTTGCTTTTAATTCTTCAATAAAATCATCAACTGAATAATTTTCATCTGTCAATTTATATTCAACATCTAGCTGGCGCAACCAATCAATTGCTTCATCAAAGTCACCAGAGGTATGAATAATAAGTTCTTTAAAAATATCAAACAACTTTTCAAATGGAGTAAGCTTTGGTGATTTGAAATTTTTAAAAATAAATCCTTTTTTACTATTTTTCATATAACACAAAAATAAGATTTAAAAGTTTGAAGTAACTAATTGACATTATTTTTTATTGCTGTTTTGATTAATTTTTTTAGGTAATTGGGTATTTAACGATAATAGATAATTTTAGAGTATTATTAACATCTGAAAAACAATTAATAACTATATTGTGGTTCCTATACTTAAAAAGTATTTTTTATGAAAACAATAAATATTATGAGCCCTCGATTTTTGGTTTCCTTTTTGCTACTCATAGCTATCATAGGAATCCAAGATGTAGATGCGCAAAGAAAAAAACGCAAGAAAAGAAAAGGGAAAGTTGAAGAGGTGAAAAAACCTGAAAAACCAAAAAAATCAATCGCTAGCCTTACTAAAAGTAGTGAAAAAATTGAAGGGTTATTTACCATTTTTCAAGACACTGTGACTGGAGATTTAAAAATGTTAATTACCAAAGATCAACTTGAAAAAGATTATATCTATTTTTCGCAAATTGCTGACGGAGTTACAGACGCTGGAATGTTTCGAGGTGCTTACAGAGGTTCAAGTATTTTTCATATAAAAAAACATTTTGATAAAATTGATTTTTATGCACCAAATACCTCATTTTATTTTAACGAGGGTAATCCAATTTCAAAATCATCAAGAGCTAACATTAGTGATGCAACTGTAGCTACTTCTAAAATATTATTTGCCGACGAGAAAAAAGGGGAATATTTAATTGAAGCTACAGAACTATTCTTGTCTGAAACATTAACAAGAATAAAAGGGCCAAGATTTCCAGGTCAATCCCCTTTTGCTTTTAGTTTAGGTCGTTTTGATAAAAAGAAATCAAAAATTAAATCAATTAAAAATTATCCTGAGAATACAAATATTAAAACAGAGTATGTTTTCAGCAATCCTAGTGTTTTAAATGGTGGTTCTAATGCAATCACAGATGGTAGAAATGTTTCAATAAAAGTATTTCATACCTTCATGAATATGCCAAAGGAGGATTATGAAATTAGACTAGATGATCCAAGAGTTGGTTATTTCTTAACTCAAACCAACGATATGACAACCACTTCTACTGTAAATTACAGAGATTTAATCCATCGATGGAAATTAATTAAAAAAGATCCAGCCTCTTTAATTTCAGAACCCATTACTCCTGTAACCTGGTGGATCGAAAATTCAACTCCTTTGGAGTGGAGAGAAACTATTAAAGAAGGTGTATTGGCTTGGAATGAAGCGTTTGAAAAGGCTGGAATTAAAAACGCTATGGTCGTAAAAGTTCAACCAGATGACGCAAAATGGGATGCTGGTGATGTTCGATACAACGTCTTACGTTGGACATCGTCTCCAAACCCACCTTTTGGTGGATATGGACCAAGTTTTGTAAACCCAAGAACTGGTGAAATTTTGGGTGCAGATATTATGTTAGAATTTATACATTTTACAAATCGAGTATTTGGTGATAAGTTATATGATGATGCTGCCTCTAACATGAAATTAGAAACTAAAGAAGAAATTGAAGCGAAAAAATTTCAACAAAAAAATAATTATATGTTTTGCTCTATGGGTCATGTCATGCATGAAAATATGATGCTAGGGAATGCAGTGTTACAATCCACTGGTGCTTCAGATTTAGAAATGGATAGAATGAAAAAAGAAGGTATGAAATCTTTAATTATGCACGAAGTTGGCCACACGCTTGGACTTAACCATAATATGAAGGCAAGTCAGGTATATACTCCTGAGCAATTAGCTGATGCAGATTTCATAAAAGGAAAAGCTTTAACAGGGTCTGTGATGGATTATGCTGGAATTAATCTTACCAACGACAGATCTAAACAAGGACAGTACTATGATATGAATGTAGGTCCTTATGATATATGGGCAATTCAATATGGATATACTCCTTTTAAAAGCAAGACCGAAATGGATGCTTTGTTAGAAAGATCTACAGAACCTGAATTAATCTTCGGAAATGATGCAGACGATATGCGCTCCCCTGGAAAAGGAATTGATCCTCGTGTTATGATTGGTGACCTGTCTAGTGATCAAATTACCTATTCTATCAACAGATTAGAGTTAGTAAATACCATGATGAAAAATTTAAAATCTAGATTTACTAATGAGGGAGAAACTTATATGGATCTTAGAAGGGCTTATTACACATTAAACAACCAATCAGCTATTGCTGGAGGAGTTATTTCAAGATATATTGGAGGTGTCTATGTAGATAGATCTACCTTTGGTCAAAAAGGAGGTGTTCAACCCTATACACCAGTAAGTTTAAAAGATCAAAAAAGAGCCTTCAAAGCTTTAAAGAAATATATATTTGCACCAGATGCATTTACCGCTCCAAAAGATCTTTATAATTATATAGCTAAACAAAGAAGAGGTTATAATTTCTTTGGAGGTACAGAAGATCCAAAAATTTATAACCAAGTACTTGGATATCAAACAAGAGTATTAGCCCATATAATGCATCCAAATACCTTACAAAGACTTACAGATTCTGAATTATATGGAAATGAATATAAACTATCTTCTTTTATGACAGATTTAAATAATGCTATGTTTAAACCAGATGTCTATGGAAGCATTAATATATTCCGTCAAAATCTTCAAGCTGTTTACACCAAAAGATTAATTAGCATGGTTAATGGAAAATCTGCCAATAGGTTTTCTCCATCATCTCAATCTATGGCGATTTATAATTTAAAAAACATCAAATCATGGGTGTCTAATGGAACAGGAGATCTTTCTACAAAAGCTCATAAAAACCATCTTAAAACCCTAATCAACAATGCGATGAAAGAGATTAAATAATTCTCTTTTTAACATTTATTTCATAAAAACCAATATCAAATTAGATATTGGTTTTTGTAATTTTACCCTATGGAAAAAGTCTTGATTACGGGAGGAGGAGGTTTAATAGGAAAACGATTATCTCATTTATTAACAACGAAAGGCTACGATGTAATTATTTTAAGCAGAAAGAACAAGCCAGCTAGTTCTTACAAGACTTTTACATGGGATGTAAAAAAACAAATGATAGACGACAGTGCTTTTAAAAACCTAGATCATATCATCCATCTTGCTGGTGCAGGAATTGCAGATAAAAGATGGTCAAAGGAAAGAAAGATCGAAATTATTGATAGTAGAGTTAACTCTACAAAATTACTTTATAAGACAGTAAAAAGATTAAAAACGCCTCTAAAAAGCTTTACATCTGCATCTGCAACTGGTTATTATGGTTCTTTTACAACAGATACTATTTATACAGAAACAGATAAGCCCGCTAAAGATTTTCTTGGACACGTGTGTCAATTATGGGAGAAATCAATTTTTGAGTTTCAAAATCTTAGCACAAGAGCAGTAGCTCTGCGAACTGGTATTGTTTTATCAAATAAAGGAGGTGCTCTAAAAAAAATGATCACCCCTGTGATTACTTATCTTGGAAATGGAAAACAGTACATTCCATGGATCCATATCGATGATTTATGTGAGATCTATCTGAAATCTATTCAAGACCCTCTTTTAAAAGGAGCTTATAATGCTGTTTCACCAGAACATCAAACCAATAAATCATTCTCTAAGGAAATTTCAAGAATTTATAAAATTCCTTTTGTAGCAATCGGTGCACCAAAATTGATTTTAAAAATCGTTTTTGGTGAAATGTCTACAATTATTTTACACGGAAGTAGAATTAGCTCAAAAAAAATTCAGCAGAGTGGATTTAAATTTAAGTTTAAAAAATTAAGTGAAGCATTAAAAGATTTAGCATGAGAAGTCTTGTTTTTTATTTATTATTTATCCTAGTTTATATGAATCAAAAAGAAACTTATAAAATAGACTTTGGCATTACAAAAAAGGGAACTAATTGGAGAATAGTTAATGATGGAGTTATGGGAGGTTTATCAAAAGGGCAAAAAGTACTTACTGAAAATAGTATCGTTTTTAAAGGTGAGGTCTCTTTGGATAATAATGGTGGGTTTTCTTCATTACGCCATTCATTAGAAAATAATAATAAGATCGCTAAATTTGAAGAATTAAAAATTAGATATAGATCATCAGGGATTTCCCAGGCAATAACATTTGCAGTTAGTAGACGATGGTATGTACCAAATTATAAAACAAGTATAAAAAATACGAACGGTGAATGGAAAACAATAAGGATTAAACTTACAGATTTTAAAAAATATTATATCGGTAGAGCTATGAATGAATCTCTTGTGACAGAAACATTAGAAGAAATTATTCAAATAGGAATTATTACTGATGAAAAAAAATATGGTGATTTTGAATTTGAAGTAGATTTTTTAGAGTTCATCTAAAACTAGATGAACTCTCTTTGTTTCTTACTTAAAATCTGAGGATATGTTTATCGCTACCTCTGACCAAGTTTTACTGATTCCATCGAGACCTTTATGTAATTCTTTACAAATAAGATTTAAAGAATCGAGAGAAGATTTTGCATTCCAATTTAATACATCCATTTTAGTGGACATAGTAAATTTACGATCCGAAATTAAATAAGTAAACGGTAATTTTTCAGTAATCCCATTCATGGTAATACTCGCATGTCCTAGCGAATCATTTTCTAAGACTAATTTCCCTGATAATAACTTTGTATTTTCCATCACTCCAAAGAAAAATTTTCTAATCTTATAATCTCGACTTGAATCAGAAGTAAAAATACTACTAATAGGGATCGAAAATTCTGCATTATTAATTGCTTGTTTAACGCTACTTCCTTCTCCTCCAGAAGTGATTGATACTTTTTTAAATTGTCCTTTCACTGGAACTTTATCTGTAGTTTTATATGCTGTCCACTCTACTGAGTTTTTAGCTTCACTTAATACATAAGCAGCACTGGATTTTACAGGAGTAGGGACTTTTGAATTTTCTTTTTTATCTGAATTACAAGCTATAAATTGATACGCAATAAAAGCAACAAGAGCATATGTTATCTTTTTTTTCATGAGTTTTGATCTTTATTTAATTTTAAAATATTTTTTACAAGTCCTATATATATTTTTTTTGCTTCGTCTTGAGACATCCCATTTAACTGAGTCCAGGCGTTAAATTTAAAAGCATCTATAACATCTGTTTTACCATCGTAAAAAAAAGTATCACCAGAAGTAGCTTGTTTGTAATAAGCATATAATTTTAACATAATATCCGGCGGTAAACTTCCTTCTAATTCGGAAATTTTATTGAAAGCTTTTTCAAATTTGAACTCTAAATTATTACCCATTATTTTTCTGCAATCACTTGAACTCCACCTTTTACTTTATCCCCAATTTTAATCTTTAATTTCGTGTGTAAAGGTAAAAAAATATCCACACGACTCCCAAATTTTATAAATCCAGCATCGGCTCCTTGAACAACTTCTTCTCCAATACTTGCATAATTTACAATTCTTTTTGCTAAAGCGCCAGCAATTTGACGATATAATACTTCACCAAAAACCGAATTCTCTATTACAATCGTGGTTCTTTCATTATCAGTTGAAGCTTTTGGATGCCAAGCGACAAGATATTTTCCAGGGTGATATTTGCTGTACTTTACAATACCACTCAAAGCATACCTGGTAACATGAACATTAATAGGTGACATAAAAATAGATACTTGTAATCTTTTTCCATTAAAATATTCACTTTCTTCAACTTCTTCAATAACTACCACTTTCCCATCGACTGGAGCAACAATTTGGTTATTATCAGCTTTTGTAATCCTTTTAGGGTTTCTAAAAAATTGTAATACAATGATTAAAAAAAACAACAGTATAGTTTGTACTAATTTCAACAGCCAAAACAATTCTATAAATCTCTCTGATAGTAGGATCCCTAGAATGACAAAAATAAATGTTAAAACAATAATTTTATAACCTTCTTTGTGAAAACTAAGCATATTTTTTTTAAATTAAATAATGGATGTACAAATATACAAAGGGAGCAACAAACAACAAACTATCTAGCCTATCTAACATCCCTCCATGTCCTGGCATTATGGTACCACTATCTTTAATATTAGCTTGTCTTTTAAATTTTGACTCAACTAAATCTCCCAAAGAACCAAGTATAGAAACGATTAATGCTATTACTACCCATTGGATCATTGAAAAGAAATGGGTATAATAAGAAATAATTATTGCGCTTATTAATGTAAAGAAGATGCCTCCTATAAAACCTTCAATAGTTTTCTTAGGAGAAACACTTTTAAATAATTTTCTTTTTCCCAAATTCTTACCTACTATAAATGCAAAACTATCATTTATCCAAATAAAAATAACTATCCAAAGAATAATAGATTTTTGATATTCTCCATTTATAAATGGAAGGAGAACAAGAAACAAGAATGATAATAATATATAACGAGCTGATATATTAATTTTTTGAAAATTATTTGATGGATAGTTCTTTTTTTTAAGAAAAAGATTGAATAATAATTGAATCGATCCTGAAAGGGCTAATATGAGAAAAATGATAAGGACTATTTCGTCCTTAAACGAAAACAAGAATAGTAACAAAATCACATTTAAAGAGAAAAAATAAAGTATCCTATTTTTAAATGCAAGCAATTTGAAAAATTCCCACATACATAGTATCCCAAAAACTGATAACAGAGTAATGTAGGTTTCTTTTGAATAGATAATAGCACCGATAAAAAGGAATGCGTAAATAAGTCCTGATATACTTCTCTTGAGAAGGTTTCTCATATTATAAATCTTCTAAAAGCAGCAAATATAGGTTTTTGGAGTTATTATTACCATAGTTTAAAAAATTATCATCTTCATTTTGAAGCGTATATTTTTTTATAGCACTGATATTTGTTGGTATATTTTTTTTGAAATTCGTTTTAATGCCAGTTAGACCTTGACCAGTATTTTTAACAAACTGACTTGTTTTGGCAAATACAATAAAATCATCTGTTAACGATGCTATTTTGAAAGTACTTAATTGGTTTGATGAAAAAAGAATATCTCCGTTGTCTGAAATCAGGTGCTCACAGGTTGTAAAAAAAGGGATATTTTTATCAAAATCTTCTTGAGTACTTATCTTAGATTTTTTTATGAATTTTTTGATATTTTTGTCTATACAAGTGATTGAACTCCAATTATTTTCTAAAAAAATTTGATTTAAATTCTCAACAATTTCTTTTTTATTTATACAATAAAGGAACTTCCCACCTTTAGAGATAAAATTATGAACAAAAGCATCATCTAAAGACAAATTAACTTGTTCTTCATAAGGTATATTTTCTTCTGAGATCTCTTTATTACTAAATAACTTCTTTAAAAAACTCATTAAAAAAATTAGTTTTTATTTTCAATTGTTTTTCCTTCTAACTTTTCAGCTTTCTTTTTTGTTTTACGTTTTGCCGCTTTTTTATCTGTTGTTATTTCCCCTTCTTTTTTTTCTTCTATTTCTATGGATTCATCATCAAAAGGTCTTTTTCCAAAAATTTTCATTAAGTCATCTTTAAAGATAACTTCTTTTTCTAGAAGTAACTCAGCCAATGTAGTCAATTTTTCTTTGTTTTTATCAAGAATTTCAATGGCCCGTTGATATTGTAATTCTATCATTTTTGAAATTTCTTCATCAATAGTTTTAGCCGTATTTTCACTATATGGTTTTACAAAAGCATCATTCCCTGAAGAATCATAATAGGTAATGTTACCAACTTTATTATTTAAACCATATACAGTAACCATTGCTCTTGCTTGCTTTGTAACTTTTTCTAAATCACTAAGAGCTCCAGTAGAAATCTTATCAAATATTATTTTCTCAGCCGCTCTACCCGCTAAAGTAGCACACATTTCATCTAACATTTGTTCTGTCTGGACGATCATTCTCTCCGCAGGCAAATACCAAGCCGCTCCTAAACTTTGTCCTCTAGGAACTATGGTTACTTTTACTAAAGGTGCCGCATGTTCTAACATCCAACTTACAGTAGCATGTCCAGCTTCATGAAATGCAATTGTTTTCTTTTCTTTCGGAGTGATTACTTTATTTTTCTTTTCTAAACCTCCTACGATTCTATCGACTGCATCGAGGAAATCTTGATGGTGTATTGACTTTTTATCTCCTCTTGCAGCAATTAAGGCAGCTTCGTTACACATATTTGCAATATCTGCTCCAGAAAAACCGGGAGTTTGTTGAGCCAAAAACTCTATATTAACATTATCAGATAATTTTAATGGTTTAATGTGAACTTCAAAAATTTCCTTTCGTTCTTTGATATCAGGAAGATCTACATAAATTTGTCTATCAAAACGACCTGCTCTCATTAGGGCTTTATCAAGCACATCTGCTCTGTTTGTTGCCGCTAAAACTATTACGTTGGTATCTGTACCAAAACCGTCCATTTCGGTTAATAGTTGATTTAACGTATTCTCACGCTCATCATTCCCTCCTGTCATACTATTTTTTCCGCGGGCTCTTCCAATAGCATCAATTTCATCAATAAAAATGATGGAAGGTGATTTTTGTGCTGCCTGTTTAAATAAATCTCTCACTCTTGAAGCCCCAACTCCTACAAACATTTCAACAAAATCTGAACCCGATAATGAAAAGAAAGGAACATCTGCTTCTCCTGCAACTGCCTTAGCTAATAATGTTTTTCCTGTACCAGGAGGTCCAACTAATAGTGCTCCTTTTGGAATTTTACCTCCCAAAGAAGTGTACTTATCTGGATTTTTTAAAAAGTCAACAATCTCTTGAACTTCTTCTTTGGCTCCTTCTAAACCTGCTACATTTTCAAAAGTAGTCTTTACTTTCGTGTCTTTATCAAAAAGTTTAGCTTTGGATTTTCCAATGTTAAAAATCTGGCCACCTCCACCACTACTCCCTCCACCAGACATTCTTCTCATAAAGAAAATCCAGATTGCTATTAGAAGTATAAATGGAAGAAAACCAACAATAGATTCAAAAAAACTACCTCTAGAATCTGAATCTAAATCAAAATCTAGATTTTTAGTAGTTTTATATTCATTTATTTTATTTTCAAAATTCTGTAAATCTCCAAAATTATATTTAAATAATGGAGATTCATTTCTAAAGAAATTATTGGTTACTTGTTTTTTATAGGGTTCTCTAGATTGTGCTTCTTTTTTAATAAAAATTTCTGCAATATTATTATTGATGATTAGTATTTTACTAACATCATTTGATTCTAAAATTTTATAAAATCTGTTGGTTGAAATTTTCTTAGTTGCTATAGAAGAATCGTTTAAAAAACTAATCCCCATAATTGCAATAAATATTGCCCCATAAACCCAATACATATTGAATTTAAATTTTGGCACATTTGGTGTTGAATTTTTATTTTTTTCGCTCATCATTTTATATTATGCCGGATTAATCTTAGTTATTTTTGCATCGCCCCAAAGGCTTTCTATATCATAGAATTCTCGAACATGTTTTTGAAAAACATGGACTACCACATTTACATAATCCATTAAAACCCATTCCGAATTAATTTGACCTTCTATGTGCCATGGTTTGTCTTTGAGTTCTTTACTTACAAGTTTTTGAACTGCCCCAGATATTGCACTAACCTGGGTATTTGAATTACCAGAACAAATAATAAAATATTCACAAACAGTATTATCCAAATCTCTTAAATCTAATAATAAAATATCTTGTCCTTTTACATCGTCTATCCCTTTAATAATTGTAGATATTAAATTATCTGCACTGACTGCTTTTTTTATCATTAATTTTTTTAAATTTTAACAAAGTTATTATTTTTTTGCGACTATATTGCGTAAATTAAATTAGTTTACGCTTTCTTTAACAATTGAGATTAATCAAACTTAATGCCACTGACTCCACTAATTCATATCTGAAGGAATTAGCCAAGAGTACTCAACTAAAAGAGTATACAATTGTTACGACCAATCATCAAACTTCTGGGCGAGGACAAATGAATAATTCATGGGAGTCAGAGCCCTACAAGAATTTGATATTCAGCCTATTCATTAAGGTAAAAAATCTTAAAATAACACAGAGAGCCTATTTAAATTTTGCTGTTTCATTAGCTATTTTTGAAGCTCTTGATACTTTATCAATTCCTGCTATTCAGATTAAGTGGCCAAACGACATAATGTCAGCTAATCATAAAATTTGTGGCATTCTTATTGAGAATACATTTTATCAACAACAAATAAAAAACTCAATTATTGGAATTGGCTTAAATGTTAATCAAGAAAAATTTTCAGAACTACTACCAAATCCATCTTCTTTGAAGGAGATTATGAACAAAACATATGATTTAGAATCCTTGATGTTCTCTATAGTTGATAACATTAAATATCAAATCTCTGAAATTGAAAAAGGAAATTTTTCTAAAATTCATAAAGAATATTCCTCTAAACTATTCAAAAAAGAAATTCCAACTACCTTTATTGATGTAAAAAAGAATCTGTTTTTTATGGGGCAAATTAAGGGAGTTTCCACTAACGGAAATTTAGAAGTTCTTCTTGAAAATGATACTATTGTTGAGTATGGTCTTAAAGAAATTTCGTTTGCTAAAATTTAGCAATATTTTCTGTAAGTGTATCGATAAAATTTGATAGTGGTTTTTTAACCATCATCGCCATCATTGGATTAAAATCTCCTACAAATTGTAATTGAACGGCACTTGTGTCAGTAGAAAGATCGGTGATATTTGCTTTTAGGGTAAACGATAATTTACTACTAGCTGCTCCTAAACTTACTTTAGTATTCGGAATACACTCACCCAAAACTAACCTTATTTCTGGCATTCCTTTTAAAGCGAATAAAAATGAATCTCCATCAACTTGAAATTTTTCAGTACTCGTTGGCATCAACTGTTCAAAGTTTTCTAAGTTCATAAAGAAATCATAAATTTCTTTTGATGATTTTTTGACTGTTACTTTATTTCCTTCTAGGTTCATGTTTTCTTTATAATTTCCAAGTTCCTGGATTTTCCCTCCAGTCAGACAATGTATCTAATTGTTTTTCGTTAATATAATTACTATCAACAGCTTGTTCTAGTAAATGTGAATAGTTGCTTAACGTTGATAATCCTACATTACTATTTTTGAAATTCTCTGAAGCAATATTAAACTCGTATGAAAAAATTGCAACCATTCCTTTAACAGTAGCTCCAGCTTCTTTTAGTGCCTTCACAGAATTTAGACTACTTTTTCCTGTACTAATTAGATCTTCAATAACTACAACATTCTGTCCTTTTTCTAGATGACCTTCAATTTGATTTTTTCTACCATGGCTTTTTGGTTCTGGTCTCACATAAATAAAAGGAACTCCCAATTCCTGAGCAACAAGAACACCAATAGCAATGGCACCTGTTGCAACTCCGGCAATGACATCCGGTTTTCCATATTGTAATTCTACTATTTTTGCAATCTCTTCTTTCAAGAATACACGAACAGAAGTATAAGATAACGTTATTCTATTGTCGCAATAGATTGGAGATTTCCAACCTGAAGCCCAAGTAAAAGGTTCTGATGGACTTAATTTTATTGCCTTTACTTGAAGTAATAATTCTGCTGTTTTTTTTGCTATATCTTTGTTTATAATCATATTCGCAAATGTATAAAGTTTTTATTAATGAGAGACCTATTATTTTGACCGATTCTTTATTTGTGAAAAGTGATTTTGAGCTTCTAAATTATAAAAACATAGTCATTACAGAAATCATTCATAAGTTAAAAAAAGGAAGAATCGACGGGGTGATATTAATCTGTATTAACCTTCAAGAATCTTGGGAGAATTTTAAAAATCATTTTAAAGTAGTTGTAGCTGCTGGTGGGTTAGTTTTAAATCATGACAATGAATTTTTGTTTATTTATAGATACAATAAGTGGGATCTCCCCAAGGGAGGTGTTGAAAAAGGGGAGAACATCAAAGAAACGGCAGTAAGAGAAGTTCAAGAAGAATGTGGTATAAGCCAACTCACCATAACTAAATTCCTAGTAACTACCCATCATATTTTCACTTATAACAATCAAGACAGTATCAAAGAAACGCATTGGTTTCAAATGCAGTCTTCTTCACTAGAACGTTTAACACCTCAAGTCGAAGAAGGAATTACCACAGTCGAATTTAAAAATACGTCAGATTCTTTAAAAGCTTTGGAAAATACTTATAAAAATATTCATATAGTTTTTAACAGTTTCTATCAAGATTCTACTTCAAAATCATAAATTATAAAATTGTTTTGATTTCATCAAACACTATATGAGTGTTACATTTATTCTACTATCTTTGCCGACTTGTAAAAAATCATAAAATGAATGCATTTGTTAGAAAAAAGGTGAAGAACGTACAAAATGATATTCTTTCAGGAATTACAGTAGCCTTAGCCTTAGTTCCTGAAGCAGTAGCTTTCGCTTTCGTAGCAGGGGTAGATCCGTTAGTTGGGCTCTATGCGGCATTTATGATTGGATTAATTACGTCTATTTTTGGTGGAAGACCTGGAATGATTTCTGGAGCGACAGGTGCTTTAGCTGTTGTAATGGTTAATTTGGTTAGTGAAGGAAATGCAATGGGGACAGCATCTGAAAATTTAGGATTATACTACCTGTTTTTAACCGTCATTTTGATGGGTATTATTCAAATGCTTGCTGGAATCTTAAAGCTCGGCAAGTTTGTTCGTTTAATTCCACATCCAGTAATGATGGGTTTTGTAAACGGATTAGCTATTGTAATTTTCTTATCTCAACTAGGAATGTTTAAAACATCTGTTGGTGGAGAGCAGTATTGGCTTGGTGGAGAAGATTTATACAGAATGATTGGCTTAGTTGGATTAACCATGCTTATTATGTGGGGCTTACCTAAACTAAAAGCTACTAAGAAATTACCCGAAGCCTTGATTGCTATTTTAGTTGTTGCTGGGATTGTTATTTTTTCAAACTTAGATGTTGCAACCGTTGGATCATTTATACGAGATGGTGGTGGTGAAGGATTAAAAGGAGGAATTCCAACCTTAGAATTGGATACATTCTCAAAAATTAAAATGAACCTAGAGACATTTTGGTTTATACTCCCATACGCTATTATACTAGCTGCTATTGGATTAATAGAGTCTTTAATGACATTAAATTTAGTTGACGATTTAACAGAAACTCGAGGAGACTCAAACCGTGAGTGTTTGGCACAAGGGGGTGCAAATATTATTACTGGATTATTTGGCGGAATGGGAGGTTGCGCAATGATTGGTCAATCGATTATCAATATTAAAGGAGGTGGTAGAGGACGATTGTCTGGAATTACTGCTGCTGTGATGTTATTAGTTTTTATCCTATTTGCCTCCTCATACATAGAACAAGTTCCGATTGCAGCATTGGTTGGAGTTATGTTTATGGTTGTTATAGGAACGTTTGCTTGGTCTAGTTTTAGAATCATCAATAAAATTCCTGTTTCAGATCTTATTGTACTAATTTTAGTTTCTGGGTTGACAGTTGTTTTTGATCTAGCCATCGCAGTAATTGCAGGAGTGATTGTTAGCGCGTTAGTATTTTCTTGGGAAAATGCAAAACGAATTAGAGCTAGGAAACGTATTAAGGAAAACGGCACTAAGGTTTATGAAATATGGGGCCCTTTATTTTTTGGAAGTATTACAGCTTTTAATGATAAATTTGATATAAAGAATGATCCAGATGCTATAGAAATAGATTTTGTAGAGTCGAGAGTATCGGATCATTCTGCGCTAGAAGCCATTTATGTATTAGTTGGAAAATATCAAGCTGCAGGAAAAAAAATCACTCTAAAACACCTCAGTGCTGATTGCAAAATTTTATTGTACAAAGCAAGTCCCATTTTTCATCAAGTTATTGAAGAGGATATCGATGACCCTCGATATCATTTAATAGCCAATCCAGAAAAATTTCCAAAATCTCTTTCTGAATATAATTTCTAGAGTTGTTTTCAAAGCACATTCATTAGTTTTTAATTTATTCTCAAAAACCTGAATTACTAGACCATCCCATGATCTGACAAGGGCAAGGATCTTACTCTTTTCCCAGTAGCATTAAAAATGGCGTTACAAATAGCAGCAGCAATTGGCGGAACGCCTGGCTCTCCAACGCCTGTTGGATCTTCATCATTATCGATTAATTGAACGTGAATCTTTGGCGCATCAATCATTCGTGTCATTTGATAATCATGAAAATTACTTTGTTCTATCGCCCCTTCTTTAGCAGATATTTTACCAAACATCGTTAAAGACATTCCAAAAATTGCGGCACCTTCCATTTGATTTATTACGGCATCTCTGTTCACATACATTCCACAATCTAAAACAGAATAAATATTTTCAACTTTTACTTTATCATTTTTTACAGATACCTCAACGACAGAAGCTACATAACTATAAAAACTATAATGAATGGCGACTCCTACTCCATGACCTTCTGGTAATTGTTTCTCCCAATTGGAAAGCTTTTTTACGTTGATTAATACATTTTTTAATCGTGCTGAATTAAATGGATGCGGAGATTTTGCCGTAGAAACGCTATCTTTTCCTAATAGATCTAATCGGAATTGTATGGTATCTTTTCCTGAAGCAATAGCCAGTTCGTCCACAAAAGAATTGATTCCATATGCACTAATAATATTTGATACTGATCGTAGCCAACCTATTCTTAAATGAGGTTCTGCTTTGGCATTTTCTAGCTGAAAATTTTCTATTTGGTATGGATTATTAGTAAAACCCATTCCTAATTCAAAACCAGATATATAATCTGACATTGATTTAAAACTAGATGTAATTGATGGAAATGCTACACGATGCAACCAACCTGTCACGTTTCCTTTTATGTCTAAAGAACCTTTTAAATATTGTGCGTTTTGGGCATGATAAAAACTATGTTGAATATCATCTTCACGAGTCCATACTACTTGAATAGGTGCTTTTACTTTTTGAGATAATGCAACTGCCTCTATGACAAAATCTGATTTTGATTTTCTTCCAAAGGCCCCACCTAATAACATTACATTAATTATAATGTTATCTATTTCAAATCCAAAGAAATGAGCAATTTCTGCTCGAACGGTTTGTGGGTCTTGAACTGGAGCCCAAACTTCACATTTACCATCATAAACCCAAGCCAACGCATTTGGAACTTCCATTGGTGCATGAACTAAATGAGGCATTGTATAGGTTGCCTCAATTACTTTATTCGCATGTTTAAAAGCATCATCTATATTTCCCTTGGAAGAGGGAATTACTTTTGCTTTGTTATGAACTCTACTAACTAATTTTTCTTTAAATTTTTCTGTATCATAAGAGCCATTAACTCCCTTTTCCCATTCAATATTTAAGTTATTTTTTCCTTGAAAAGCCGACCAAGTATTGTTGGCGATGACTGCCACACCTCCTAACATCCCATAATATTGACCTGTAGGAGGTTTTAGTCTATCTAATTGAATCACTTGTTCTACGCCCGTAACTTCTTTGGTGTTTCGATCATCAAAATTTTTTACACTTCCAAATGTTACAGGACAACGAGAAATCGCAGCAAATTTCATATTTGGAATACGTGCATCTAGACCATATACAGCATTTCCATAAAGAAAATCATCCATATCGACTCCACGAATAACTTTTTTACCAATGTATTTAAAGTCTTTTTTATCTTTTAACGTAATATGATCATCAGAGGGTATTGAAATATTTTTTGCTTCATCTACTAAATCTCCAAAGAATATTTTTTCTCCAGATAAATTATTAATAACAAAATGATTTATGGCTTGACAGTTTTCAACCTCAGTATTCCATTTCTTTGCAGCTGCTTGTTCTAAAATAGTGCGTGCCATTGCTCCCATTTTACGCATTGGAGATAATAAAGTTCTAATGCTTCTTGATCCATCTGTATTTTGATTTCCAAATTTTGAATCACCAATAGCTTGTTGAACTGAAACATATTGCCAATCTGCTTCTAATTCTTCAGCAATTGCAGAGGCCATAGAAGTTCTAATTCCTTGACCCATTTCAGATCGAGTCACTACAATCGTTAGCTTTCCGTCTTTTTGTAATTGAATAAAAAGATTTGGAACAAAAGAAATTCCGTCTTCTAGATTATTTACAAGAACTTTTTTTGATGACACATTACATCCTAATATTAATCCACCTGATGCTAGTCCAAGTAATTTAACAAAGTCTCTTCGTTTCATTTGTATCGATTTCATTAGGCTTGTTTTTTGAGTTGAACTGCTTCTTTAATTGCTTTTTTTATTCGAACATAGGTCCCACATCTACAAATATTTCCACTCATAGCGCTGTCAATATCTTCTTCGGTAGGATTCTCATTGGTATCCAATAGCTCTGCAGCAGAAATAATCTGTCCAGACTGACAGTACCCGCATTGAGGGACACTGTTATCGCGCCAAGCTTGTCTAAGAGCAGTCAAACTATCTGAAGTACCTTCTATGGTTGTAATATTCTTTCCAACCCCTTGACTAACCAGGGTACTACAAGAACGAACTACAGTTCCATTAATCATAATTGAACAAGCTCCACATTGGGCAATGCCACAGCCAAATTTTGTTCCTGTAAGCCCTATCAAATCTCTGATTGCCCATAATAATGGCATCTCGTCAGCAGCATCAATCTGATAGTTATTTCCGTTAATTGTAAGTGTTTTCATAATAGTAATGATATTGGATATTCTAAGTTATAAAAATAAATACTTTCTTTTTAACTACTAATAATAAACTTTAAAAATTGGTAGTAGTAAATGTGCTTTTTCATAATACTGACTCTTTTTGTAAATATAATTTAATTGTGCTCTTGGATTTTTTTCGAAATTTTTATCAAGAGCTAGCTTCTCCAGGAACGCTTTTTTAATTACTGGGTTCTCTTTTAAAATTTTGGCTGCAAGATCTTCAAAAACATAGGCAGAATAGCCTTCTTTTTTCTGTAAAACAGTATCAAAAAAATTCCAATTAAAAAAAGAATCAATTGCAGCTGGTTCTAAAGTTTCCATTATATAACGTGCTCCATTTTGATGGATTGGAATATAAAGATCTCCCTTTGAAAAATTAACAACTGCAGTATCTATCTCTACACGGGTATTGTAATGTAAATAATGGCCTTCATATGCAGCGGTTCTTGTCTTAAAATCCTTTATATGAAAAGTCTCTACAATCATGGTTGTATCTTTTTCAAAGCGTGTAAATTTGATTTGATTTTTTTGCAAACGGTCAATCACACGATACCATCCTTGTTTTAAAATATAGGCTTTAGGGATTATTACTTCTTTTTTTGGTTGAAACTCATTAAAATATTCAACAGGTTCTTCATAGGGTTTTGATCGATCATAAAACAATCGTTTTCCATTGGTAACTTTACTGTCTATAATCTCTCCCTGATACCCTTTGAATTGAATGATAGAAGGCCCTTTTTGTGTGTTAATCTCAAATGATATTGGATAAGATTTTTTTTCTAAAATTTCTTTAATAGCGTTGTTACGAACTGATTTTATTTCCTCAGAATTTTCTTCAACAAAATCTAAAGCAGACAATAACAACTCATATGTTTGCTCTACACGAATCTTATATGGTTTAAGCATGTGTGTTTCAACCATCATCCCCAAGGTATTAAATAAGGTCGTATATCCTGTAGAATATCTAGGTGAGTCATAAAACTGGGACCATCCTTTTTTTGGAGTACTTCCCCATACATTAACATATGGAGTAATTGGGGTATTTTTTATCATCATCGAATTTTCTATCGCTGATCGCATTTTAGTTTCTAAAAATTCTCCAATAGATCCTCCCAACTTATTATGCTGTGTAAATAAATGTGAAATAGCATACTGATAATCAGCACCATTACTTACATGATTGTCTATAAATACATCTGGGTTTATGGTATGGAAGATTTCTGCAAATGAAGCTGTATTTTTTGTGTCTTGTTTGATAAAATCTCTATTTAAATCGTAATTTCTTGCGTTCCCACGAAATCCATATTCTTTTGGACCCTGCTGGTTTACTCTTGACTTTGAATTTCGATTTAATGCTCCACCAATATTATAAACAGGGATAATAGTAATAATGGTATTTTGGTACACTTCTTTTAAAGAATCATTTTGAACAATATCTCTTAATAATAGCATCGATGCGTCAATTCCATCCGATTCTCCAGGATGGATTCCATTGTTAATCAGCAATCTATTTTTTGTAGAATTTTTGATGTCTTTTAAATTTGTGCTTTCATTAGCGTTGAAAACAACAATATGCAAAGGGTTTCCAGAATCTGTTTCTCCCATTTCAAATAAGGACACCTCGGAATAAGAGTTGGAAAGTTGCTTATAAAAAGAGATAACATCTTTATATTCTGCTGTTTCGGTTCCTGAAGATTTCTCAAATTGAGTTAGAAAAACTGGGACAGTTTTTTTTTGCTGACATTTGACACAAGCGAAAGCAATCAAAAAAATAATTATTTTTTTCATCAATTATTAAACATCAATTTTAGAAGGAACAGCCTCTGGCACCAAACGAGATACATCACCTCCGTTCCTAAGAACTTCTCTAACAATGGAAGATGAAATATATGATGTTTTTGCGGCTGTTAGTAAAAATATAGTCTCTACAGGTCCAAGATCTCTGTTTGTATGTGCGATAGCTTTTTCAAATTCAAAATCAGCAGGATTTCTTAAACCTCTTATAATGTAATCGATCGAATTTTTCTTACAAAAATCAACAGTTAATCCTTCATAGGCAACCACCGTTACATTATCATACTCTTTAAAACTTTCTAGTATATACTTTTTTCTTTCCTCTAAAGAAAACATGTAATTTTTATCAGCATTAACTCCAATGGCGATAATTATTTCATCAAATAATGGAATTGCTCTAGTAATAACATCTTGATGACCCAAGGTAATTGGGTCAAATGAACCTGGAAAAACTGCTTTTTTCATTGCGTTTAATTTAGTGCCATTTGGATAGCATTATCAAATAAATCTGAAAGACAAATATTAGCTACTTTTGCTTGTTTGGGTAATAAACTTTCTTTTGTCATTCCAGGAACTGTATTCATTTCCAAAAAATAAGGATCTCCTTTTACAATAATAAACTCAGACCTTGAAAACCCTTTCATATTTAATACCTCATAAATTAATTTTGCTACTGATTCTACTTTCTGTTGGTCGAATTCTGAAATTCTTGCAGGGGTGATTTCTTTAGATTTACCATTATATTTTGCTTCAAAATCGAAAAAATCATTTTCAGATACTATTTCGGTTATAGGTAACACCTTGAGTTGCCCTTGATATTCTAACACTCCAACTGAAACTTCAATACCCTCCAGAAAAGATTCAATTAAAATTTCTGAATCTTCTTTACATGCTTTTTCGATAGCTATGGGCAGATCTTCTTCCTTATATACTTTAGAGATTCCAAAGCTAGAACCTGCTTTATTGGGTTTTACAAAACAAGGTAACCCTACTTTGGTAATAATTTTTTTAGTACAAAAATCATCCTTTTTATGCATGTAGTAAGAAATTGCTGTTTTTATTCCGTATTCTTTAACAATACTAAGAGTATCACGTTTATTAAAAGTTATCGCCATCTGATAAAATGGTGCTGAGGTATGTTTTATTCCTAACAAATCAAAATAAGCCATCAAGACTCCATTTTCTCCAGGAGCTCCATGAATTGCATTAAAAACACAGTCAAAAGTAATTTTTTGTTCGTTTATTGTAAACGAAAAGTCATCCTTATTGATATGATATTTTTGTTCGTTGTTTTCAACATACCATTTCTCTTTTAGAATATAAACTTTATATAAACAATACTTACTTTTATCTAATGATTTAAAGACCATATCACCGCTTTTTAATGATATTTCTAATTCAGAAGAATACCCTCCTACAATGATGGCAATATTTTTTTTCATTAGTTATTAGGTTTCACACAAAATTAGTTAAAATTTCGTTGATAGATAAAAGAATTGTGAATTCAATAAATTCTATTTTTACACTACATTTGTTTTATCTAAAAAAATAAAAAATGAGTTTCATCCAATTTATAACAAGTAAATCTTTCTTTGTACAAATAGGAATTGCAATAACTGGTATGATATTGTTTTTTATCTTTCTTCAATGGTGGTTGGGGTTTACAACAAATCATGAACAAAAAATTCAAGTACCAAACTTTCATAAAATGACCTTAATAGAGGTTAAAAATAAATTAAAACAATTGGATTTAGATTTTCTGGTCATTGATTCTGCAAGTTATAATCCTAAGTATCCATCAAGATCGGTTATAGAACAAACCCCAGAAGCCGGAGATTTTGTAAAGGAAAAAAGAAAGATATATCTTACACTTAACCCTTCAAGATACAGAGATATTTCCATTCCTAATTTAAATGGACTTTCGAAACGTCAGGCGATCACTCAATTAAAATCTTTAGGATTTAAAATTGGAGATTTTTCTTATGTTCCTGATATTGGAAAAAACGTTGTAAGGGGATTAAAGTTCAATGGGAGGGAAATTAAATCTGGAGTAAAACTTCCAAAAAACACATTAATTGATTTAGTATTGGGAGACGGAAATCAAAAATAAATTATGATAGAAGATGCTACTCCAGATATAGAAAATGATGAATTATTTGAACATCATAAAATTACAGCAACAGATGGTCAAGATCCATTAAGAGTTGATAAGTTTTTAATGAATTTTATTGAAAATGCTACTAGAAACAAGTTACAACAAGCTGCAAAAGCAGGGAATATTTTAGTAAATGATATTGCTGTAAAGTCTAATTATAAAGTTAAGCCGGGAGATGTTGTTAAAATTGTTTTAACCTATCCTCCTAATGAAAATTTATTGATTGCCGAAGACATCCCTATTGATATTGTCTATGAGGATGATACTTTGATGGTTGTAAATAAACCTGCTGGTATGGTCGTTCACCCTGGTCATGGAAATCATTCTGGCACTTTAGTAAATGGTTTGATTTATCATGTAGAAAATCTACCTACCAATAGTAATGAGCGTCCTGGACTAGTTCATAGAATCGATAAAGATACCAGTGGTCTATTGGTTATTGCCAAAACAGAGTTTGCTATGGCGCATTTATCTAAACAGTTTTTTAATAGATCCACTAATCGTAAATATCTTGCCTTAGTTTGGGGTAATGTTGAAGAAAATAAAGGAATCATTGAGGGGAATATTGGACGTAGTTTTAAAAATAGGATACAAATGGATGTTTTCCCCGATGGTGAACATGGAAAACATGCGATTACTCACTTTAAAGTTCTAGAACGATTAACCTATGTTACTTTAGTAGAATGTAAATTAGAGACCGGAAGAACACATCAAATAAGAGCACATTTCAAACATATTGGACATACACTATTTAATGATGAACGATATGGGGGTAACGACATTTTAAAAGGAACCACATTCACAAAGTATAAACAATTTGTAGAAAATTGTTTCAAGGTGTTACCTAGGCAAGCTCTTCATGCCAAAACTCTTGGATTTAGACATCCAATTACAAAAGAAATGATGCAGTTTGATTCTCAAATACCAGAAGACCTCTCAAACTGTTTAAAAAAATGGAGATCCTACACACTAAATTCTAGATAATTTTTAGTTATTATTTAAAAATTATCTTATAATTTTAAAATTAATATTTTTACACTGTTTTTTTAATCAGCTAAATTATAATTCATCTCGCCTTTAGAGAGTAATCAATATAAAACAATATGAAAATTATCATTTCTCCGGCTAAATCCCTAGACTTCGAAAACAGACCGCCTGTAAATTTATTCACACAACCTTCTTTTATAGATAGGTCTATTAAGCTAAACAAGAAGCTAAAAACTCTTTCAAAAAATAAGTTGGGAGATTTAATGAAAATATCACCTGCCTTATCAAATTTAAATTACCAAAGAAATCAAGATTGGGAACCTCCATTTTCTTTAAAAAATGCCAAACAAGCTATTTATGCTTTTACAGGAGAAGTATTTAGAGGAATCGATGTTCACTCTTTATCTGAAGACAAAATTTCTATAATGCAAGACCGCTTACGCATTTTATCAGGGTTATACGGATTACTTAAGCCATTGGATTTAATTCAGCCTTATCGTTTAGAAATGGGTACTCGAATTAGTATTGGTAGGGCAAATAGCCTTTATAAATTTTGGGGTGATGATCTTGCCAATGCATTAAATAATGAACTTAACGATTCTGATGTATTAATTAATTTAGCAAGCTCAGAGTATTTCAAAGCTGTTCCAAGAAAAATATTAAAAACACCAATGATTACCCCTGTTTTCAAAGAATTAAAAAATGGTGAGTATAAAGTTGTCATGACCTATGCTAAAAAAGCACGTGGGTTGATGGTTCGATATATATTAGATCATAATGTAAACAGTATCGAAGAACTCAAAAACTTTACTAATGAAAGCTACAGATATACAGAGGCTTTATCTTCAGAAACAGAACTAGTATTTACTAGATAACATTACTTTTTCATTCTATTCATCACCCAAACGTGTGGTGCTGTAACAGAAAAAAGTACTAAGAAAATAATAGAATTAAAGAAGTTTTCACTCAAATAATAATAGGCTAATAACAAGCCTGAAATACTAATAACCCAATAAAAGAAAGCTGTTTTAAAATACTCTGTTATTGTTTTTATAGTAGGCTGTCCAGATAAAAATTTTGTCTGATCTAAAATTGATGGAATACTATGCCATAAAACAAAATAAATAGCAAATCCAAGAATCAAAGAACTAGTTTTAAAAACTAAGTAGAGTAGTAACAAATAAAAAATTTCTCTAACAATATTAATCTTAGAGTTTATTTTTTTTAGAACCATACATCCATAAAGTACGATCAAAATTGAGGAGGAGAAGATGAACAAGCTCTGAATCCAAATTACTGGAAAGCTGGCTCCAGTTAAATTAATCATGATCTGATCTACTTGTTCAATATTTTCAATAAAAATTAAAGAAAAAATTAGCAGTCCATAAAGTATATAGGTACTATTTTTTACAATTTTTGAGCCACCAATCTTATTTTCCAAATGTTGTTCTCCAAAATGAAAAGAACTCAAAACAATAAAAAACAAAATGGCAACAAACGAATTAATGACATAACAGATAATACATGATATTATAAGTAATATATAATAAATGGATGTTCTTAAAAAACTAGTTGAATCATTTTGTTGTTTTTTTAGAATAGTAAAATCATTAGATCCATGAATAATACCTATGGATAAAACAATAACATATGCGATAGAATCTTCAATAATTTGACCAAATTGAATGCTGATCCAAAATAGTAAAAATGTAAAAAAAATCATAAAATCTTGATAATGTATTCTCAAAAGATGTGTTTTTTTTCAAAGTTAATATTTTTTTTGTACTTTCGTTTTAGTATTTTAGTAGAAACACAATACAAAACTAATTATTAACAAATCAAATTTACAATGAATTATTTATTAAATTATTTATCAGTTGCTAAAATTGCAACAGACGATTACGTTGGTTTTACATTCTTCGTAGGATGTATGGCTATGATGGCAGCATCTGTATTCTTTTTCTTTTCAATGAATTCTTTTGACAAAAAATGGCGTACTTCAATTTTAGTATCTGGATTGATTACTTTTATTGCAGCCGTTCATTATTGGTACATGAGAGATTACTGGGCTTCACATGCAGAATCACCAACATTCTTTCGTTACGTAGACTGGATTTTAACAGTTCCGCTTATGTGTGTTGAATTCTATTTAATCTTAAAAGTAGCTGGTGCTAAGAAATCAATGATGTGGAGATTAATCTTTTTATCTGTGGTTATGTTAGTTACTGGATATTTTGGAGAAGCAGTAGATACTGCCAACGCTCAACTTTGGGGTCTTGCTTCAGGAATTGCCTACTTTATAATCGTTTACGATATTTGGTTAGGAGGCGCAAAGAAATTAGCTGTTGAAGCTGGTGGTGCTGTATTAAAAGCACACAAAACCTTATGTTATTTTGTCTTAGTAGGATGGGCTATTTATCCTATCGGTTACATGGCAGGAACTCCAGGATGGTACGATGGCATCTTCGGTGGATTAGACCTTGATGTTATTTATAATATTGGTGATGCTGTAAACAAAATTGGTTTTGGACTAGTTATATATAATTTAGCAGTGAGTAGCAATAAATAAAAAATTTAAAAACTATTTTAAAACTCTAAAAATTTTATTTTTAGAGTTTTTTTTATGTCTTTTTTTTAAAAAATTAAATAATAATAAAACCTTTTAATTATTAAATTTAAATTCTTGCTGAAGTTCTTTAACCAATAAATAATAAAATATAGCTCTGTATTTGACTCGATTTGTTTTTCCCATTAAATTGGCTACTACACTAATCGCTTTATCTAAATATTCCCCATCTTCTAACCCAAGTTTATTGATAAGGAAATTGTGTTTTACTGTATAAATTTCTTTTTCATCAGAGGTAGATACTGATGCAGCATCTCTCTTAAAAATGGAAGGTCCTAGACCTCTTGTTATTTTAATTAATAATTCTTCTTCATATGGCAAGCCCATTTGATCCATATTTTTTTTATAAAAATTCACTTTTTTGTCAAACTTGTTCATAATTGAATCGATCTTTTAATATAACTACCATCAAATATACTTATATCTTAGAGTGACTCAACGATAAAAAGTCACTTAAATTGATTCAACTATGTCAATATGTCATCAAAAAATGATAGAATCGTTTATAATCTGACATTCTTCAGTAAAAAATATATTGGCATACAAATTGTCATTGGTTAAATAATTAAAATCGTAGATAATAAAAAAATATAAATAAAAAATTATGAGTAAAATTATAGGAATCGATTTAGGAACAACGAACTCATGTGTTTCAGTAATGGAAGGAAATGAGCCTGTAGTAATTCCTAATGCAGAAGGAAAGAGAACCACTCCTTCTATTGTTGCTTTTGTTGAAGGTGGAGAACGTAAGGTAGGTGATCCTGCTAAACGTCAAGCAGTAACAAATCCAACAAAAACAGTTTATTCTATTAAACGTTTTATGGGTAATAAGTTTTCTGAATCTACTAAGGAGGCAACAAGAGTTCCTTATAAGGTAGTTAAAGGAGATAATGACACTCCACGTGTTGATATTGATGGACGTTTGTACACACCGCAAGAAATTTCTGCGATGGTTTTACAAAAAATGAAAAAAACTGCAGAAGACTATTTAGGTCAAGATGTATCGGAAGCTGTTGTCACTGTCCCAGCATATTTTAACGATGCACAACGACAAGCGACAAAGGAAGCAGGAGAAATTGCTGGTCTTAAAGTAAGTAGAATAATTAATGAACCAACCGCTGCTGCATTAGCATATGGTCTTGATAAATCTAATGATGATAAAAAGATTGCCGTATTTGATTTTGGTGGTGGTACGCATGATGTATCTATTTTAGAATTAGGGGATGGTGTTTTTGAAGTACTCGCTACCGATGGAGATACACATCTTGGTGGTGATGATGTTGATGAGAAAATAATTAATTGGTTAGCTGAAGAGTTTAAGGCTGAAGAAAACATTGATTTAAGAAAAGATCCTATGGCACTTCAGCGTCTAAAGGAAGCTGCCGAAAAAGCAAAAATAGAGCTTTCTAGTACCTCTTCTACAGAGATTAATTTACCGTATGTTACGGCTACGGCTAGTGGGCCAAAACATCTTGTTAGATCTTTATCCAAAGCAAAATTTGAGCAATTAATTGACGATTTAGTTAAGAGAACTATAGATCCATGTAAAAAAGCTTTAAAATCTGCTGAGTTATCTACCTCAGATATTGATGAAGTTATTTTAGTAGGAGGATCTACTAGAATCCCGGCAATTCAAGAAGCTGTAGAAAAGTTTTTTGGAAAAGCGCCAAGCAAAGGAGTGAACCCAGATGAAGTAGTCTCTTTAGGAGCTGCTATTCAAGGAGGCGTTCTAACCGGTGATGTAAAAGATGTTTTGTTACTTGATGTAACTCCTTTATCATTAGGTATTGAAACAATGGGAAATGTATTTACAAAGTTAATTGATGCTAATACAACAATCCCCACTAAAAAATCGCAGGTGTTTTCAACAGCTGTTGATAATCAGCCCTCTGTAGAAATTCATGTACTACAAGGAGAAAGAACTATGGCTGCAGATAATAATACAATTGGACGTTTCCATTTAGATGGTTTACCTCCTGCACAAAGAGGAGTTCCTCAAATTGAGGTTACTTTTGATATTGATGCCAATGGAATTATTAAAGTTTCAGCATTAGATAAAGGAACTAATAAATCTCACGAAATCAGAATCGAAGCATCTTCAGGTTTATCAGAAGAAGAAATCGAAAAAATGAAACAAGATGCCGAAGCCAATGCTGATGCAGATAAAGCTGCTAAAGAATCAGTAGAAAAAATAAATGCTGCTGATGGAATGATTTTTCAAACTGAAAAACAGTTAAAAGAGTTTGGTGATAAATTATCTGATGATAAAAAAGGACCTATTGAAGCTGCTTTAGAAGAATTGAAAAAAGCCCACGAATCGAAAGATGTTGCTCAAATTGATACTGCAATGGAAAAGATTAATGAAGCTTGGAAAGCGGCCTCTGAAGAAATGTATAAAGCCGAACAAGAAGCTCAAGGAAGTTCAGAGCCACAACAAGACCAACCAGAAGCAGGAAATACAGAAGGTGATAATGTTGAAGATGTAGACTTTGAAGAAGTTAAATAACTTGAAATTTATCTCAAATAATTAATAAAAAACGTAGTCATTCATTTGATTGCGTTTTTTTATGATTCATAATCCTTTTGAAAAAATATAATTCATCAAACTTTTTTAAACACACCTTTTGTATTTTTAATCATATAGAAGAATACTTTTTTAAAGAAAACATCGTTCATTTTAAAAGTAAATCAGAGAGTCTATACTCTTATACAAAAGAGGGTGTATATCGTTATTCTAACCATTGGGGTCGAGTTGCGAATTGTAGATGGAAATTAAACACATCAAAAAAAATAACAACTCAATCCTATTCACTAGGATTTGCTAAATGGTCTGATTTTTATTCAATAAACGAAGACATAAAACTATTTTACATCACAGTTGATTATCAAAAAAAACATGTCGATTATCATCATAAAAATGATAAAAAAGCGGGGATTTTATTTATATTTAATGAGGCACAAAAAAGGGTCAAACAAATAAGAAAACTTTTAAAAGAGGAAAAATGGGCTCTCTATTTTAATGAAGACATCGGGGAGGTTCGTTTTTTTATAATCTCTAAATTAATAAGCTCTAATTTGACATTGCAAGAGATTAAAATGGCGTATCAAAAAAAAATTAGCAATAATTTATAAGGGTACAATAAAAAATCATTCGATATTTGAACTTAAACGAAAAATAAATGAAACTATTTTTAATCTTTTTTCTGTTTCTAAATATTACATCAATACCCGACAATAAAGAGGGTGAAAATAGTACCTTAAAGATTATCGTTTCTGTAACTAAATATAATAAAGGAAATATTCTTTTAGCCTTATATAATTCAAAGAATAATTATATGAAAAAAGCTTATAAGAGCTCACGTATCAAGGTTAAAGACAACAAAGCAATCATTATTTTCAATCATCTTAAAAAAGGCACTTATGCGTTTACATTATTCCACGATTTAAATGAAAATAATAAATTAGACACTAACTTTCTTGGAATTCCAAAAGAGCCATATGGATTTTCAAATGAAGAAAGGGGACGCTTTGGACCTCCAAGTTTTGATAAAGTTACATTCATTATAAACTCAGATACATCAATAAAAGTTAAAATCAATTAAAGAGTAATCTTTATGAAATTTTATCAATAAAATTTTGTTTTTCTTTTTTATTATTACCAAACAACCAACGAAGGGTATTGTCTTCCCATATTTCATCATATTCATTTTGATTGATAATCTGTCTTTCTATAGCTAAATCCAATAATTTTCCTGGATAACTAGATTGTGCATCACTTTCCATTTCACCCAAAGGGTAAGGGTCATCTAAGCCCATAATTACTTGTTTAGAGCCTTGTTTTTCAATCATCAACTTTAGCGAATCAGTATCATGCACCAGGGTGTCAAAAAAGATATTTGGATGACCGACTGCTTTTCGGGGATGCATTTTACCTTCAAATAAGTCAGGCCTTCCATCAAATCCTTGAATCCTTCTTCCTAAATTCATTTGTGCGAGTTGTCCTCCATGTGCAAAACAAGTTCTAATGTTTGGAAAACGTTCTTGCATTCCATTTAAAGTATAAAAATGATAAGCATCGCCACATTGTGCCAACATCCAGATTAAATGAAAACGCCAATTGGTATTTTCTAGCTTTATCATTTTATCTCCATCATAAGGATGAATTTCTATCGCTAATTTATACTTATTTGCCAATTCAAAAAGTGCATCATTTTCTTTATCAAAGACACACCGCCATTGACCAATAGAATCCATAAAATGTGTTGGTAAACACAAAACCTTCAATCCTAATTCTTCAACACAACGTTCTATTTCCCACAAAGCACCTTGAATAAAACCTGGATGAACTACAAAACCACATGTAAATTTTGAAGGATAATCTTGCTGTACATTGGCATTAAAATCATTTTGAAATCGAAGCGCTTTTTTCATTTCTTCCAAACGTAATCCATTGCCATAGAGTTGAGAAAGATTTAAAACGACTGCATGATCAATACGATTTTTTTCCATCCATAATAATTTCTCTTCAAGAAAAAAACTAGAATCTGTAACTGGTCTCTTCCAACCCTTTTGTAGCATATGCTTCCGTTCATCGTCAACCCAAAAGATCTCTTTTTCTTTTAAAAAATTAGGAATTTGTTCCGGATATGGAAGCAAATGTGAATGGCCATTAATTCTTAACTTTCGTCTCATGATACTGTCTTGTTTGGAGCTTCCATTATCGTTCCACAAACAGAACAAGTACACTTCACTTTATCTGAATAATAAGAATCAAATATTTTTGGCAAATCTTTTTCTATATTATATAACGCAAATTTTTCTCTATGTAGTTGATTATTACAATTTTCACAATACCATTCTAGGGCATCCATCATCCCTTCGCTTCTGGGATATTCTATGACCAACCCTACTGTGTTTTCTTTTCGTTGCGGAGAATGGGGCACTTTAGCAGGAAGCAAGTAAATATCTCCTTCATTAATTTCAACAGCGACTTGTTTCCCATCATCGATAATTTTTAAGACCATGTCTCCTTCAACTTGATAGAAAAATTCTGGAGTTTCATTATAGTGGTAGTCTTTTCTTGAATTTGGACCACCAACCACCATCACAATATATTCTCCATGTTCCCAAACACATTTATTTCCTACCGGTGGTTTTAATAAATGACGATGTTCATTGATCCATTTTTGAAAATTTAACGGCTGTACTAAATTGCTCATATTAATGAAGTTTTTGGGCGTTCCCTAAAGGTCGGGCTTTCCGCTATATCTTTTTATGTTCTCAATTCATTTTTATTTTTGATTTCAACCACATTCTATCTGCAATAAAGCACTCTAATAGACATAAAAAGGATACCGCTTCTATCCCTAACGCAAGATTTTGTCTAATTTACAAACTTTTTGTTCTTCCACCATCAACAGGTAAATTAACTCCTGTAATATAACCAGCAGATTCACTTGCTAAAAAAGTGACTGCACTGGCAGTTTCTTCCGGTTTCGCAAATCGTTTTGCAGGCACATAATTTTTCATAATTTGAGTCATCTTTTCTATCGATGTATTTTCTATAGATGCCTTAATCTTAACAATCTGATCTAATCTGGCTGTATCTGTAAAACCTGGTAATACATTATTAATAGTAATCCCAAATTCTGCCAATTCAGAGGCCATTGTTTTTGCCCAATTAGCAACTGCATTTCTTATCGTATTACTAACTCCCAGTCCTGGAATTGGTTCTTTTACTGAGGTTGAAATAATATTAATAATCCTTCCATAATTTTCTGATTTCATAAAAGGAACAATCTGTTGAACTAACAGTTGATTAACAATAACATGCATTTGAAATGCAGCTAAAAATTCTGAAGAACTCGCTTCTAATATTGATCCGCTTTTTGGTCCACCAGTATTATTAATAAGAATATGAAAATTATTAGAAGTTGAAATAACGTCTTTCACATTCGTTGGATCAGAAAAATCTGCTACTAAATACTTATGATGCTGCTTTCCGTTTTGTGATAACTCTTTTAAAACCTGCTGCAATGCCTTTTCATTTCTGGCAAGCAAGGTGATATTGGCACCTTCATTTGCTAGCGCTATCGCAGTTGCTTTTCCGATTCCCTGTGTACTTCCACAAACTAATGCGTTTTTGTTTTGTAATCCTAATTCCATATTTAAATTCTAGATCTCTTAGTATTGTTTTTAATTATACTTTATACAAACATTTTTCGGTTCTGTAAAAAATCGTAATGCTTCAAAACCACCTTCGCGTCCAACTCCAGAATTCTTAACACCTCCAAAGGGGGTTCTTAAATCTCGTAACAGCCAAGTGTTTATCCAAATAATGCCAGCTTGAATTTCTTTTGACATCCTCATCGTTCTCTGTAAATTATTTGTCCATATTGTAGCCGACAAACCATAAGAAACATTATTTGCCATTGCTAATACTTCTTCTTCGGATATAAATTTCATGATAGTTACAACAGGACCAAAAATCTCTTCTTGATTAAGTTGACATCCATTATCCTTTACTTCAATAATTGTAGGTTGAAGGTAGTATCCATCCTCAGCATTTTGAACGAAGACACTATTTCCTCCAAAAATTACTTCTCCACCTAATTCTTCTGCACGATCAATATAGGATTTTACCTTTTCTAAATGTGTTTTTGAAACCAATGCTCCGATACTAGTTCTTTGATCAAAAGGATTTCCTACTTTTAATTTAGCAACAGCTGTTACAAAATCTTTTTTAAATGTTTCATAAATAGAGGCTTCTACGAAGATTCTACTTCCACATAAACAAATCTGTCCTTGATTGGCAAATGAAGATTGAATCGTAGTCTGTAACATGTCCTTATAATCACAATCCTCAAAAATAATAGTTGGGTTTTTACCCCCTAATTCTAATGACAACTTTTTAAACATCGGTGCTGCAACACGAGCAATGTGAGCACCAGTATTTGTTCCTCCAGTAAATGATATCGCTTTAATCCCGGGGTGAGAGACGATTGCCTCACCAGTAGTTTCTCCTGAACCATGAACAATATTTAAAACACCTGCGGGAAGACCAGCTTCTTTCACTATGTCACACATCATAAATGCTGTCATAGGTGTAATTTCGCTAGGTTTTGCAACCACACAATTTCCTGCAGCGATAGCGGGAGCAATTTTCCAGGTAAATAAGTATAAAGGTAAATTCCATGGCGAAATACATCCTACTACTCCAAGAGGCTCTCGTAAGGTGAAATTAATCGCATGTAACCCCACACTTTCATGAGATTCGGAAGCAAACTGAGTGATTGCATTTCCAAAAAATTGAAAATTAGCTGCGGCCCTTGGAATGTCAATTGTTTGAGCTAAATGAAGAGGTTTTCCATTATCTTTTGCTTCTGCAGCAGCTAAATCTGGCAATTTCTTTGAAATCAACTGAGCTATCTTAAAAAGGATTTGAGATCTTAGTTCTAAAGATGTATTTGACCAAGAAGGGAAAGCTTTAGCAGCTGCCACGTACGCTTTTTCAACATCTTCTTTAGATGAGTTTGGAACATAACCATATATTTCTCCATTCGATGGGTTATAGTTATCAATCCAATGATCATTTACTGGAAATAGATATTCACCATTAATGTAGTTTTTAATTTTCATGTCATTTCTGAGTCTCTTTATTATTAGTTGAACTTAATACATTGCATGATTACATTCTTGTTTTTAAAATTGCCAAACAAATCTTTATTCCTTGTCTAATATTTCCAATTCTTATATTTTCATTTGGGTTATGTTGATTATTATCCATATTTACCATCGGAACAATAATGGCAGGTATATCTAGCTCATTGATGGCAGGTATAATAGGTACTGTACCTCCCATTGTTCTTATACTAACTGGTTCTTTATCAAATGCTTTTGTTAAGGCATTTCTTAACTTTTCTCCAAAAGGAGCATACAATTCAGTTCGAAAAGCATTGACTCTAGGAGTTGCTTTAAAGGTTACTATTTTACTATTTGATAATCTTTCTTTAATAGAAGGAGCTCTGTCTAAAACTAAATATCCTTGATCTTGAATATGTTTTTTTATTTTATTTAACTGCATTTCACCATCAGTTTCTGAAACTAAACGAACATCAATAGCGGCGGTTGCAAATTCTGGAATAATCGTTTTTAAGCCTTTACCTTTCCAAGAAGTTCCTATTTGACGGACATTGAGTGTTGGGTATTGTAATGACTCTTGGTAATTATTTCCAACATTTTCTTCTTTATAAATTCCTAATGCATTATTTATGTTTTCTTTGTTATCTGGTACTGAATTTAAAATCTTTGAAATATCTTCATTAATAACAATTCCTTTATAATAATCTTCAATTAATACCTTTCCATCTTCAGATTTCATTGAACTTAATAATCTAGAAAGTGCAAAAACGGGGTTTGCAACATAATTTCCATAATGACCGCTATGCTGGGGTAATTTGGATCCGTAAGTAGTAATACTGCATGTGGCAATTCCTCGGCAACCAAAAGTTAATGTTGGTTGATTTGAATTGTGTGCAGGACCATCCATTATAATCATATAATCGGATTCGTAGTATTTCTTATATTTTTTAAGGGTTGATAAAAAACCATTAGAACCATACTCTTCCTCTAAATCAAAAATGATTTTGATGTTAAATGCCGGAGTTTGATTCTGTTCTTGTAACAATTCTAATGCAGATAAAAACATCAAGATTGGTGCTTTATCGTCAGCTGCGGCCCGTCCAAAAATTCGCCAATCGTCATTTATATTTTTGGCAAGATTAGACCATTCGATTTTCTGCCATTGTCCCGAATCACTTTTTTCTTTTAACACAGGTATAAACGGGTCTTTCTGATTCCATTTTTTAGGATCCACCTCTTGACCATCTAGGTGAAAATAAAATAAAATCGTTTTCAAAGATGGATCAATCGTTCTCTCGGCAAATAAAACAGGCAATGAAGAAGACTCCAATGTTTTTAATTGAAATCCAACTTTTTGATATTGATTCTTAACCCAAGCGATATTCGCATCCATTTTTTGAATGTCTTTGGGTAAATTAGGAATACTCACAAATTCTCGATGACTTGAAATAACTTCAGAAAGTTTGGAATTAATTTTGGTGTCCCAATTTTCTTGAGCAAACAAAGTAATTGTTGTTAAAAAGAAAGATAATAAAGTGATTTGTTTTTTCATCATTGTTTTTTATAAGCAGTTACTTTTATTTCCACAACTAAATCTGGATGAGGAAGTTGATGAACAGCGACTGTAGTTCTTGTTGGACCTAATTTTTTATCAAAAAATTCTGCATACGCTTTATTATAGCCTGCAAAATCATTCATATTAACCAAAAAAGATGAAACATCAACAACATCTTTTAGGCTCGCTCCAACCGTTTGTAAATTTTTATTGATATTTTGTAAAACCTCTCTCGTTTGTTCTTCTATATTTAGACGTTTAGTCCCCATTTCATCTATAATATCCACTCCAGCAATTGTGTTATCTGCTCTACGTGAACTTGTTCCTGAAATAAAGATAAAATCACCTACAACTTTTACAGGTGGATATGCGCCTCTTGGTGTTACTTTTTTTTTCATTTATTTTGTTAATTTAATCATTTAAAATTTTAAAATTTATACATCTATCAAAAGAGAACTCATCGTTGATATTTATCTATTATTCTATTTTTATTTTATTGCCAATTTTAATAATTTATTGGTTGTTCTCCAATTCCTATTGGTGGCCATTACATTCAGTAGTTTCTCAAATAAATTAATCGTTAACTTTGAGTTTCTGACACCTCCCAAACAATAAATATACACAACATCTTCTCGAATTGTAAAATAATCACCTTCAGACAATGTTATTTCAATTGTTTTTTTCTTGGGTACTTCGCTTAAAAAAGTAACTGATAGAATTTTTTCATTCTCTTTAGGGTAGGGATTATGATCAATTATTTTTTTCCAATGATCAATAGTTCTCAACATCACTGGGATTTTATAATCGAACTTTTGTTGAATCTTATCCTGTATTTTTTGGATGATCTTTGATTTCTCCTCATCAGTCTCTAAAATGATATTTCCACTTTGAATATACGTTTGCACTTTTTGATACCCCAAACCAATTAATAGTTGGCGTAACTCTTGCATGGGTAGTTTATTTTTTCCCGAAACATTAATTCCTCTCAATAAAACAATATATGTTGTCATAAATACTAGTTAAACCTCAGATATTTCTTGCTGAACTTTATGAAAAACAACTTTTAACTCTTCATGCGACAAACCTGACGAAACATTTACAGTATTGTCTTTTACCATTTTAAGTAATGCCTTATCCTGTGCCCTCCCTTTTGTCATCGCTTCAAGATACCCAATATGTTCATTAAATGTAACTAATGAATATTTTGAAAAGTATTTTGTTGGAAATTTTTTTTCTAACTCCATTTCTAAGATTCTTTTTTCTTTAAAAATTGGATTGGCAACATGATCTCTCATCTCATCATAATTGTCTATTGCTAAATCTGCTATAGCATCTGTATCTTTTTTTCTTCTTTCTTGAAATTTAGAAAATACTTGTGCCCAACTTCCTTCAAATTCGTTTAAAACCTCATCAAAAACAACAACATCCTCAAAAGAAGCATTCATCCCTTGTCCATAAAATGGAACAATGGCATGAGCAGAATCTCCCATTAAAAGTGTATTCCCTTTATAAGCCCAGGGTTCACATTTTACTGTCCCTAACCTTCCGGTTGGGTTGTTTTCAAATTCTTTAAAAATATCAGGAATCAATGATAGAGTATCAGGGAAATCATTTTTAAAGAAAGTTGTTAAACGATCTTTGGTTGTAAGGTTATCAAAATTGAATTCTCCTTCTGAATAACTCAGAAATAGTGTAACCGTAAAGCTGCCGTCCATATTTGGGAGTGCAATGAGCATATAATTACCTCGAGGCCAAATATGTAGATGATCTTTACTTATTATATGATTTCCATCTGCATCAGCAGGGATTTCTAGTTCTTTATAACCATGTGTTAAAAATTCTTGGGATATTTTAAATTTTGGAAATTGTTTTTCATAACTTTTTCTTAATGAAGAACCTGCTCCATCTGTTCCAAAAATCACCTCTGCCTTAACAACAAATTTTTCTTTGGTGAGATATGATTCAAATGCTGCAATATTCTTTTCGATATTTATCTCGAGGCATCTGTTATTAAAATGAATAGTTACATTCTTATATTTTTCGGCTTCAGTCAGTAACAAACAATTCAAATCTCCTCTAGAAATAGAATTGATAAACTCTCCTTCTCTACCAGAATAATTTGATTCAAAGGTTTTAGATACTTTATCATGCATTAATCGACCTTTCATTGGTATGCATAGAGCTCTGACTTTATGCTCAATACCAACCAATTTTAATGCTTTTAATCCACGATTAGAAAGCGCTAAATTAATTGATCTACCAGCTAAAACAGTTGATTTTCTTGGATCAGATCTGCTTTCAAACACATCAACTAAATACCCTCTTTGAGCTAATCGGAGGGCCAATAAAGATCCACACAAACCAGCACCAACAATAACTATTTTTTCTTCTTTATTCATCTAAAGTAGCCTTTTTAGTGTCAAAACCATCTTGTAAACATCCTCAAAACTATTGTACATAGGTACAGGTGCACACCGAATTACATCGGGTTCTCGCCAATCTGTAATAATTTTATTATTTGTTAGCTTGTCATGCAAACTCTTGTTTGCACTCTTAACTTGAATGGATAACTGACATCCTCTTTCAGCACTATTGTTTGGTGTAATGATATTGATATCTTCTGAACCGATATCATTAATTAAATACTCAAAATATCCTGTCAATTTCTTCGATTTTTCAAGTAATGCCTCCATCCCAACTTTTTCAAAAATATCTAACGATGCTCTTATTGCAGCCATTGATAAAATAGGCGGATTACTCAATTGCCAACCTTCAGCTCCTGGCATAACATCAAATGGGAGACGCATATTAAATCTTGTTTCTTTATTGTGATTCCACCAACCAGCAAACCGAGGTAAATTTTTGTTATTTGCATGTTTTTCATGAACAAACAAGCCTGATAAACTACCAGGACCAGAATTTAGATATTTATAAGTACACCATGCAGCAAAGTCTACATTACTTTCATGTAAGTTTGGTTGAATATTTCCTGCTCCATGAGCTAAATCAATTCCTACTATGCAATTTTTCGAATGACCTAAATCTGCAATTCGCTTTATATCCAAGACTTGTCCAGTATAATAGTTAACACCTCCTATTAATAAAAGTGCAATTTCATCTCCTTGAGTGACTACTATATTTTCTAAGTCTTCTATTCTTAAAAGCTTTTCTCCTTCCCTAGGTTTCCATTCGATTAAACCTTCATTAGAATCAAAGCCATGAAATGCTAATTGTGATTGAACAGCATAACGATCTGATGGAAAAGCATCACTTTCAATAACAATTTTATATTTTGTTTTTTGGGGCTGATAAAAAGAAACCATCAATAAGTGAAGGTTAGCTGTTAAGGTATTCATCACCACGATTTCAATGGGTTTTGCTCCTACTATTTTAGCCATACTATTCGTCAAAAACTCATGATAGGATAACCACGGGGTTTCCGCTTGAAAATGACCTTCTACCCCTAAAGTTGCCCAATCATTTAGTTCTTGTTGAATATATTGATTAGTGATTTTAGGTTGAAGTCCTAAAGAGTTCCCTGCAAAGTAGAGCCATGGATTCCCTTTTTTATCTTTTGGAATGTAGAACTCATCTCTAAGATAAGATAATGAGTCTTCTTTATCTAATTTTTTAGCGTGGGTTAGAGAATTTTGGTAAGTCATCATAAAAAAAATGATTGTTATCAAATATATAACAATCATTTTTAGCAAGTAGTTTTTGTAAATTTTAATATAAAACACGAAATTTAATTGTTCCTTCAACATGTTTTAGCGCCTTTATTACTTTCTTATTATACTCCTTATCAACATCTGAAATAACATATCCGACTTTAGCATCCGTAGATAGATATTGGCCAGTAATATTCATTTCAAATGCAGCCAAAACTTTATTAATATTCGCCATTACTCCAGGAATATTTTTATGAATATGTAAAAATCTATGAGCTTTTGTTTGTCTGGGTAATCTTATATTCGGAAAGTTAACAGCATCTACAGTATTACCAGAGTTAATATATGCCATTATTTTACCTGGGACAAAATCTGCAATATCTCTTTGAGCTTCTTCTGTACTTCCTCCAACATGTGGGGTCAAAATCACGTTGTTTAATCCTTGTAATTCAGTATAATATTCTCCATTGGCCTTGGGTTCTTGAGGATAAACATCTATCGCCGCTCCCGATAGTTTTCCTGTTTGCAGAGCGTTTTTTAATGCTTTTACATCGATCACAAATCCACGAGAGAGGTTTACTAGATAAGCCCCGTCTTTCATTTGTTTTAGTTCTTCTTTACCAATGAAATTATTGTTCGCTGCATTATCATCTACATGAAGGGTTACTACATCTGAGATCGATAATAAATCATTTAAATTTTGAATTCGCGTTGCATTTCCAAGGGCTAATTTATCTTCAATATCATAGTAATAGACATCCATTCCTAAAGCCTCTGCCAGTACAGATAATTGTTTCCCTATGTTCCCATAACCAACAATTCCTAATTTTTTACCTCTCACTTCACGAGAACCTTCTGCTGTTTTATTCCAATTGCCATTATGTAATTCAGTACTTCTTTGAAATACAGAACGCATGAGCATAATAATCTCACCAATTGCTAATTCTACTACAGAGCGAGTATTACTGTATGGAGCATTGAATACTGTAATTCCATTTTCTTTACAGGCCTCCAAATCTATTTGTTTAGTTCCAATACAAAAGGCACCAACACTCATTAGTTTGTTTGCTGACTCAATTACTTTTTTAGTTACTTGAGTCTTAGATCGTATTCCTAATACATGTACACCATCTAATCGTTTAATTAATTCATCTTCATGTAAACTCGTTTTTACTGTTTCAACAGTAAAACCATCATCTGATAATTTTTCAAAAGCATCAGGGTGAACATTTTCTAATAATAGAATTTTAATTCTATTTTTAGGATATGAAATATTTCTTGGCAATTTATTTACATATAAAAATTCATCAAAGTTGGGTGTAATATGATCTGCATTTTCAATCGTTTTTTCTCTCGAAATATTCTCGGTATATGCAAAAAAAGTATCAGCCACACCTGCTTCTCTAGTAACATAATCACTATACCCATCACCAATTACTTGAATTTCCCCATCTAGGTTTAGGTTTTTCAAACATTGAATTTTTCCATTATGGGTTGACAACACATTGTTGGTATCAAAGCCTACAATAACCTCTTGTTCGTCAAATACAAACGTATTTGCATAAACCCTCTCGGTAGGAATATTATAATCTTTTACAATGTCATCAATAAATTCTTTGAATCCGCATGAAATAACATAGATATTCTCAGAAAAATTTTCAAAAAATTCTTTATTTCTTTCAATCGACAGCGACACCTTTTTACGGAGTTCATCGATTAAAATGGGTAGATCAGATTTTTTAGCCTCTAACAATTTAATTCTACGTTCTAAAGATTCTGTAAAAGAAATCTTTCCATCAATTCCTAGGTTTGTAATTTCTATAATCTCGTCAATTATCTTATCCTTATTGGGATTTTTTACTAACGTAATTTCTGCTAACACATCTAAAGCTTCGACCTTTGTTAATGTACTATCAAAATCAAATACAAAATTTCTTTTTGTTTTAATCATCTTTATTTTCTATGCCCTAAATTTACAAAACCAGTAATGATTAAATTTCTTTTCAAAAGACTTTTTACTAAAACGTTTTCAACACTTGTTTTTTAAAGATTTTTTTTTGCTATAACACTTTAGTTAAAGAGATAAAGCAACATAAACCACAAAATAGGTAATGATTCTACCCAAAAAGAACTATAAAATTTAGATTGCTTTTCTTTTGAACGCATCAATAAAAACAACAATATTAGACAGATTAATAGATAACAGTTTTTATTGGCATATGATGAAGTCAATAAGAATTCAATTGTTAGCGAAAAAAGTAATAAGATAAATCCTAATTTCTTTGTTTGTTCAATTCCAATTTTTTGAGGTAAGGTTTTAATATTTTTAAAATCTAATTGCATATCCCTAATTTCAAAAGGGAGTATTAAAACAATTAAAAATAGCAATCGTTGTACCGTCAATAAAATTAAATTATATTCTATTTTGTGTTCAACAGAGACTATTGGGATTATAGTCGTGACTCCAGTCCACACTAAGGCAACTATAAATATTTTAAGATAACTTATCTTCCTTAAATTTTTTTGAAATCCACCTAAAAAAGGGACGATATAAAAAATTGTTATCAATCCAAAAGGAAAGAATATCAAAAGTATCTTTAATGGTAATTTAATTCCGTAATAAACCAATAAGCAGAAGCTCAAAAAAGAAAAAACTTGAATAAGTCGTAAGCTTTTTGTTAAGGTCATATGATAGAATTTTGCAACTCCTGCATACTTAATAAAATTATACCCCGTAATTGTTGCATAAAAAATAAAATAATTTAAATTTTCGTTGTAAGGCAACTGATAATAAAATTCGGTTATTCGCACAAGAGAATACACGGCTAAAGCGACATGAACACTAGCATTTATATAAAAATTAAAAACCAATTTTAAAAAGCTCATCCTACAAAAATAGCGATTCTTTTATCAACATTATTATGTTAATTAATTGATGTTCTTTTAATGATTTGAGTGGACAATAATCAGACCTTTTTCATTATTTTTGCAGAGTACTATAAATTACTTTCAAGATGAATACTAATTCATTTCAAATCAGACACATTGGTCCAAATGAAACGGAGCAAAAGAAGATGTTAAACACTATTGGTGTTGAGAGTTTATTACAACTGATTAATGAGACAATTCCTGAAGATATTCGATTACCTCAATCAATACAGTTAGATGATCCGATGAGTGAGTATGAATATCTAAATCATATTGATGAACTCTCAAGAAAAAACACTGTTTTTAAAAGTTACATTGGTTTAGGGTACCATGAAGCAATACTACCAAGTGTTATTAAAAGAAATGTATTAGAAAATCCAGGATGGTATACCGCCTACACCCCTTATCAAGCGGAGATTGCCCAAGGAAGGTTAGAAGCATTGTTAAATTATCAAACGATGATCTGTGATCTGACAGGGATGGAATTAGCAAATGCCTCTCTTTTAGATGAATCAACTGCTGCTGCCGAAGCCATGGCTTTACTTTATGATGTTAGAGAACGTTTTCAAAAAAAAGCAGGAGTCAATAAGTTCTTTGTTTCAGAAGAGATTCTCCCTCAGACATTATCTGTTTTACAAACAAGAGCAATTCCGATAGGAGTAGAATTAGTGGTTGGAAATCATGAAGAATTTGATTTTTCAGAAGATTTTTATGGTGCCATCGTTCAATATCCTGGAAAATATGGATATATCTATGATTTCACTAATTTTATTTCTAAAGCTAACGAAAACAGCATCAAAGTTGCTGTTGCAGCCGATATATTATCTTTGGTGAAATTAAAAGCTCCGTCTGAACTCGGAGCAGATGTTGTAGTTGGTACCACACAACGTTTTGGAATCCCTTTAGGTTACGGGGGCCCACATGCAGGCTATTTTGCTACTAAACAAAAATATAAAAGAAGTATTCCTGGGAGAATTATTGGTATTACTAAAGATAGAAATGGTGAGCGTGCATTAAGGATGGCACTCCAAACCCGTGAACAGCACATTAAAAGAGAAAAAGCAACATCAAATATCTGTACTGCGCAGGTATTATTGGCTGTCATGGCTGGAATGTACGCTACCTATCATGGAAAAGACGGCATTCAATTTATTGCTAATTCAGTTCATCGAAGTACCACAACTCTAGCAGCTGCTTTAAATAATTTGGGTTTTAAACAAAAAAATGATCATTATTTTGATACCATCAAAGTAAAAGTGGATACCACTATTCTAAGACCCATTGCAGAAGCTAATAAAATTAACTTCAACTACATTAGCAACGATACTATTTCAATATCTATAAACGAAACTGTAGGACTACAAGAAATTAATGCTATTGTTAAGACTTTTGCACAAGCATTTAATCTCAGTTTTTCTGATATTACTGATTTCACAGAGCTAGACACCATCCCTGATTTAGTTAAGAGAAATTCATCTTTTTTAGACAATAAGGTATTCAATTCTTTTCAATCAGAAACTGAGATGATGCGATATATTAAAAGACTGGAGCGAAAAGATTTGGCATTAAATCACTCTATGATTTCTTTAGGTTCTTGTACAATGAAATTAAATGCTGCAAGTGAAATGCTTCCTTTGAGCTCTCCAAACTGGGGAAATATTCATCCTTTTGTTCCTTTAAATCAAGCACAGGGCTATCTAGAAATTTTAAATAAATTAGAAGAACAACTCAATGAAATTACTGGTTTTGCTGGCACTTCCCTTCAACCAAACTCTGGTGCACAAGGAGAATTTGCTGGTCTGATGACCATTAGAGCTTATCATCAAAATAATAAGGATTTTCATAGAAATATTTGCTTAATTCCTGCCTCTGCACATGGAACCAATCCTGCTTCTGCTGTTATGGCAGGCATGAAGGTTATTGTAACAAAAACAGCTGAAAATGGTAATATTGATGTTAACGATTTGAGAGCAAAAGCAATCGAACATAAAGATAATTTGGCTGCCTTGATGGTAACCTACCCTTCAACCCATGGAGTATTTGAAAGTGCCATTAAAGAAATTACACAAATAATTCATGACAATGGGGGTCAGGTTTATATGGATGGTGCCAATATGAATGCTCAAGTTGGATTAACAAATCCAGCAATCATTGGTGCTGATGTTTGTCATTTGAACTTACATAAAACATTTGCCATCCCACATGGCGGAGGAGGACCTGGTGTAGGTCCAATTTGTGTTGCTCCTCAATTAGTGCCTTTTTTACCCGGAAATCCTATTATTTCAACAGGGGGAGAAAAAGCGATTACTGCAATTTCTGCAGCTCCTTGGGGAAGTGCTTTGGCTTGTTTAATTTCCTATGGATATATCACTATGTTAGGCGCTAAAGGAGTAACTGACTCTACAAAATTAGCGATTCTAAATGCGAACTATATAAAAAAACGCCTAGACGGACATTATAAAACCTTATACACGGGTGAAATGGGAAGAGCGGCTCATGAAATGATTATTGATTGTCGAGATTTTAAAGAAAATGGAATTGAAGTTGTTGATATTGCCAAGCGTTTGATAGATTATGGATTTCATGCACCAACAGTCTCATTTCCAGTAGCTGGGACCATGATGATTGAACCTACAGAATCTGAAAGTATTTCAGAATTAGATCGTTTTTGTGAGGCAATGATTTCTATAAGAAAAGAAATTGCTCTTGCAAGCAAAGACACCCCAAATAATGTATTAAAAAACGCTCCTCATACAATGGCTATGATTACCGCTAATGATTGGGAATTTCCATACTCTAGAGAAGAAGCAGCATTTCCACTACCATTTGTTTATGAGAATAAGTTTTGGGCAACAGTAAGGAGAGTAGATGAAGCTTTTGGTGATAGAAACTTAATTTGCTCTTGTAATCCTATAGAAGATTATATTGAGGCTTAAAATTAAAAAATAATTATGCAACAAAAAAGCCCCGACACTGTCGAGGCTTTTTTATTTATATTATCAAAAAATTATTTTTTGAATTTGGCGTATTTCGTTTTGAACTTATCAATACGTCCTGCTGTATCAACTAATTTAGATTTACCTGTGTAAAATGGATGAGATGTTCTTGAAATCTCTAATTTTATCAAAGGATACTCAACACCATCAACTTCTAAAGTTTCTTTTGTATCAGCAGTAGAACGGGTTAAAAAGACATCTTCATTAGACATATCTTTGAAAGCTACCATTCTGTAATTTTCTGGATGTATTCCTTTTTTCATTATTACTGTATTTAAATATTGTACTATTATTGTTTTATAGAGAACAAAGTTGGTAAAGCTTCCCTCTATAATATCTCAAAAAATATATTTATCCTTTGAAGGATGCAAATTTAACCATATTTTTTTATTTACAAACAAATAAATTGTTTTATTTGTATAAAATTAATCTAAATGAAAACCATCTACAGAATCTGTATTTTACTGTTGACCATCATTGTTGTAGTTTCGTGTGAGACCCAATATAACTTCTCAATTGAGGTTCCAAAGAAGGCCTTTGTTAACGAGAAAGTAACAATTCGTCTAACTGAAGAGAACAATCATGTATTTGAAGATGTCGTTTTTTTTATAAATGGAAAAGAAATTGAATTAGATGACGCATCATTTATTTTAGATACTCAAGAATACGGAACCGGGAAACATGTGATTACTGCGATGGTTACCATTAATGAGGAAAAAAGTAAGAGAATCAATAGTTCCATAGAAGTATTTTCTGATATCCCATTTGAATCTTATGAATTTAAGATAATTAATACGTATCCACATGATGAAACTGCTTACACCCAAGGACTAGAATATCATGACGGTTTCTTGTACGAAACCACCGGTCAGAACGGAAAATCATCTTTAAGAAAAGTTGAATTAAAAACAGGAAAAATAGTGCAAAAAATTGATCTAGACAGAAGGTATTTTGGAGAGGGAATGACAATCATTGACGATAAAATATTTTTCTTGACATGGAAAGCTAAGAAAGGTTTTATTTATGATTTAGAAACTTTTAAACTTGAAGATGAATTCCCCTATTACAGAAGTAAAGAAGGTTGGGGGTTAACTCATTCTAATGATGAGTTAATTAAATCTGATGGATCTACGAAAATTTGGTTTCTAGACCCATCTACCCAAAAGGAAAAAAGATATATACAAGCCTATACCGATAAACAAAGTATTAGTCAATTAAATGAATTAGAATATATTAATGGAAAAATATATGCTAACTATTGGAGAAAGCCTCTAATTGCTATCATCAACCCAACGAATGGAATTGTTGAGGGGATTGTAAATTTAACAGGGCTCGTAAAAGAAATGGAAAAAACGCAAAAACTTGATAAGGATAACGATGTATTAAATGGAATAGCTTTTGATGCTGAAAATAATCGAATATTTGTGACTGGAAAAAACTGGAAAAAAATCTTTGAAATAGCGCTAGTCAAAAAACAATAATAGACTTACAGAAAGTTATACAACAAAATAACTATTTAAATGAAAAAACTAATTTTTATTTCTTTTATACTTCTTATAGCTTCCATCTCATCATGCCGAAAAGATTTTAGTACTATACAAAGTTTCGGACAGCTTGAGTTTTCAAAAGACACCGTATTTCTTGATACAATATTTACTAATATAGGCTCGGCTACATATAATCTGAAAGTTTATAACAGAAGTAACAGTGATATTACCATTCCTAATATTGCCCTAGAAAGTGGTTTAAGCTCTAATTATCGATTAAATGTAGATGGAATTTCTGGAAAAGATTTTCAAAATATAGATATTCTTGCTAAAGACAGTATTTTCATTTTTATTGAAACTACCGTAGACATTAGTTCTATTTTAAATCCTTTATATACCGATAGAATTTTATTTGATACTGGGATCAACCAACAAGATGTTGATTTGGTAACATTGGTTCAAGATGCTAACTTTATTTATCCTGGAAGGGATCCTTTTACCATGAAAATTGATTCTCTTACATTAGATGGTCAACCAACAACTATTAAAGGTCGTTTTTTAAATAATAACGAACTTATTTTTTCAAACACAAAACCAACAGTTATTTATGGTTATGCTGCCGTTTCAGAAAATAATATATTAACAATTAACCAAGGAGCCAAGGTCTATTTTCATGATAATTCTGGCTTGATCATCGATAGAGGAGCTAGTTTGAAAGTGAACGGGTCGCTGAGTGAGAAAGTAGTATTTGAGGGTGATAGACTAGAGAATTCATTTAGTACAATTCCCGGACAATGGGGAACCATTTGGCTGCGAGCAGGCAGTAAAGAAAATGAACTAAATCATGCTCAAATAAAGAATGGAATTATCGGAATTCTAGTAGATTCTATAGGTACCTCCTCTTCACCAACTTTGACATTAAAAAATTCTGAAATTTTTAACCATTCTAACTTTGGTGTTTTAGCAAGAGAGACTAGTATATACGGAGAAAATGTTGTCATAGGAAATGCTGGAGAAGCCTCATTAGCGTGTGTTATTGGTGGGTCATATAATTTTTTACATAGTACTTTTGCTAATTTTTGGAATAATGGAATCCGACCTCTACCATCTGTATTAATCAATAATTTTTATGCATATACAGATTCAAATGGCCAAGAAATTATAGAAACACGAGACTTAACCGCAGCGAATTTTACAAATTGTATCATCGACGGGAATAATAATATTGAATTCCTTGCTGAACGAGTTGAAGGAAGTCTTTTCAATTTTAATATTAAGAATTCAATAATTAAATTCGATGATATTAATAATTCCTTTTCAGGAATACCAGAATTAGATTTTAATAATACAACACTCTATGAAAATATTATTTTAAATGGGATGTCGCATTTTAGAAACCCTTTTGATAATGATTTTATTATTGGTCAAGACAGTCAAGCCATCAATCAAGGAGACTTACAAGCGGCGATTCTTGTTCCGTTAGATATTTTAGAAGTAAGCCGAACCGTAAATGCTGATTTAGGTGCTTATCAGCATATAGAATTTTAAGATATTATTTAATAAAAAATACGTTTTAGTTATTGTTTATAAATTTTACCGTCTTTCATTACAAAAACAACATTTTCCATTGTTGATATGTCCTTAGTTGGATCATCATTTACAGCAATTATATCTGCAAGAAAGCCTTTTTTAACTTGCCCAATTTCATTTTCCATCTTTAAAATTTTGGCATTCGTGATGGTTGCAGATTGAATTGCTTCAATAGCAGGCATTCCTACCTCAACCATATATTTAAACTCTTTCCCATTATTGCCATGCTCAAAAACTCCGGCATCAGTTCCAAAAGATATACCAACACCTTTTTTATAAGCTTTAGCAAAAGTTGCTTGACTTTGAGGACCAACCGCTAATGCTTTAGGAACAATAATCTCAGGGAAGTATCCATCTATTTTCGCTTTTTTAACAACTTCTTTTCCTGCAGAAATTGTGGGGACTAAATAGGTGTCATATTTTTTCATCAACTCCATGGTTCCATCACTCATTAATGTTCCATGCTCAATTGTTTTAACCCCTCCAATAATGGCACGTTGCATTCCTTCATCACCATGAGCATGAGCTGCAACAAACATTCCGTAATCTTTAGCTGTCTCACATATCGCCTTTATTTCTTCAATAGTAAATTGAGGGTTTACCCCACTTTTTGCAACACTTAAAACTCCTCCAGTCGCTGTAATTTTAATCCAGTCTGCACCATTTTTATAGCGTTGCCTTACAGCTTTTCTTGCGTCAGAAACACTATTAACAACACCTTCTTTAGGTCCTGGATCTCCCATAAGATTTCTATTATTTCCGTTCGTTGGATCTGCATGTCCTCCTGTAGTGGCTAACGATTTTCCAGCAGTGAATATTCTGGGACCAGGAAGTTTATTTAATGCAATGGCTTTTTTCAAAGAAATATTTACTCCTGACCCTCCTAAATCTCTCACGGAAGTAAAACCAGCAAGCAGTGTTTTTTTAGCATATATTGACGCATCAAATGCAATATCTGCCTCATTTAAAATATATTTTCTTAGTCTAGCTTTTGGGTTAGATTCATTCTCTATATGAACATGCATATCTATTAACCCTGGCATTACTACCTTGTTTTTTAAATTAATAACCTTATCTAATTTATTTCGGGGCTGTACATAACCATCAAAAATATTTATAATTTTATTTTTGTGTACAACGATGGTTTTTTTTGATTGTAACTCTCCTTGTTCAGTATTTAATAATTTACCACATAGTAAATATGTGTTCTGAGAAGTCACAACTTGGATCGTAAAAAAGAAAGCGCAAAATAATGTTAGTTTTCTCATAATGAATGGATTTAAAATTATAATTATTTTGACTCTTAAATCAGAAAAGTCAAATGTAAACTGTTAAAAAAAGGATCTATTTAATTAAAAAGTTTATTTTAAGAACTATTTTATTTAGTGTTGGACATAAATGTAATAAAAAAAATTCCTAGATTGGCATAATAAAATATCTTACTAAAAACTTTTAAGCCATACTTAATAATTTTAATAGATTCAAATCATGAAAATATACTTACTTGCGCATGAAAAAAGCAATAATTACAGGAACTAGTAGAGGAATTGGTTTTGAGTTGGCAAAAAAATTTGCCAAAAACCACTTTCAAGTATTAGCACTTTCTAGAAATACAAAGCCACTAGAAGATCTACAGCTTAAAAATATCACTACGATTTCTTTAGATCTTGCTAGTGAAATAGATTTAAAAAAAGTTAGTAATCATCTAAATACTCATTGGAAAGAAGTAGATGTTTTAATTCATAATGCTGGTTTTTTAGTCAATAAGCCATTTGAAAATCTTACAAAAGAAGATTTTTTGAAAGTCTATGATGTAAATGTATTTGGCGTTGCTCAATTAACACAAATATGTATTCCACTCCTCAAAAAAGGAAGTCATGTTGTTACAATAAGTAGTATGGGAGGTATTCAAGGCAGTATGAAATTTCCAGGCTTAGCTGCATATAGCTCAGCAAAAGGCGCTGTAATTACCTTATCAGAATTATTAGCTGAAGAATATAAAGAGAAAGAAATTTCTTTTAATGTATTGGCTTTAGGAGCAGTCCAAACAGAAATGTTATCAGAAGCATTCCCTGAATATAAAGCTTCTTTACAAGCAAATGAGATGGCTCAATATATTTATGATTTTTCGATTTCAGCGCATAGATTTTATAATGGAAAGGTTTTAGAAGTATCGAGCACAACACCATAATTAAGATTAAATATGATATTTTTACTATAAAACCTTGTCGACTAATTTCAAAAAACACATACCAGAAAAAGCCATAAATCTTGTAACAGACTTATTAAATCATTACGATATAAACTTAAAAATCGTAAATGAACGGCAGACCAAACATGGTGATTTTAGAAAACTTGCCAACGGTAAATTTCAAATTTCAATTAACAATAACCTCAATCCCTATCAGTTTTTATTAACTTTTATACATGAAATTGCCCATTATGTAACGTATATAAAATACGGACAAGTAAAACCTCACGGAAAAGAATGGAAATTAGTATTTCAACATTTAATGCTCCCTTTCCTACAACCGTCAATTTACCCAAATCAAATACTAATACCGTTAGCAAATTATTTGAAAAACCCTAAGGCAAGTTCAGATAGTGATGTAAAATTATCATTAGCGTTAAAAGAAAATACTGCAGAAAGCGGAAAGTGTTTTATCTTTGATCTTCCAACTAATAGTATTTTTGTTTTTAAAGACAACTTATACAAAAAAGGAAATAAAAGAAAAACTAGGTTCGAATGTGTTCAATTAAAAACAAATCGTATTTATCTTTTTAACCAAAACGCAGAAGTTATCCATAAAGAAGATATCTTCAATTAACTATTAAATATGCAAAACACTAATTTTTATGCTGTAATTATGGCGGGTGGCGTTGGATCAAGGTTTTGGCCAATGAGTACTCAAGAGTTTCCAAAGCAATTTCATGATATGCTTGGAAAAGGCAAGTCTTTAATTCAAACAACGTTTGATAGAATTAATAAATTAATACCTTCGAAGAATATTTTAATTGCTACAAATGAAAGATATGAGGAATTGGTATTAACTCAACTCCCTAAAGTAACTAAGAATCAACTTTTATTGGAGCCAATCATGAGAAATACTGCTCCATGTATCCTTTATGCTGCTTTAAAAATTTATGATCAAAATCCAGAAGCAGTGATGTTAATCGCACCCTCGGATCATTGGATTGATGAGGAAGAAGAATTTTCAAAAAATATAGAAATTTCTTTCAAGGCTTGTTCAGCAAAAGATATATTAATGACCCTAGGGATTCAACCAGATTCTCCCAATACTGGCTATGGCTATATTCAGTTCAAAGAATCTGAAACAGCAATAAAAAAAGTAAAAAACTTTACTGAAAAACCAAATTTAGAAACTGCACAACAATTTTTAGACAATGGAGATTATCTTTGGAATGCAGGGATTTTTATATGGTCTGCTCAAAGTATTATCAAAGCTTACAGGTCATCATTGCCAAGTATGGTATCTTTATTTGATGTTAAAAACATCTACAATACCACAAAAGAAATTTCATTTATACAAAATCATTACAAAAAAGCTGAAGACATTTCAATTGACTTTGGTATTATGGAAAAAGCGACAAATGTACATGTCTTACCAGTAAATTTTGGATGGAACGACTTAGGGACATGGGGATCTTTATACAACAAATTAGAAAAAGATAATTATAACAATGCTACAGTTGGAGCTAAAACGATCTTTAGAGATGCTCATGGGAATATGATCCGAACAAAAAAGGGTAAAAAAATTGTTATTCAAGGACTTAAGGACTTTATTGTTGTAGAAAAAGAAGATGTAATATTGATTTGCCCAAGAAAAGACGAACAAGACATCAAAAAAATTGTTTCTGAAGTAAAAAATAAATTTAGAGATGATTTTGTTTAATCAGTAAGTTTATTTTTTTCTTTTAATGAACAATGTATCTAATTTCATTTCTTTTTTTAACCAAGAAGTGAGTTCTTTTTCTTTGGTTACGAGTAAACTATCATTTAACATAGAATTCCACTGAACAGTTACCTGGGGAATGGTATCTATTTTTATAAAATCTTTTGTTGATAAAACATTTGCAAAAGCAATTTCTAGGATTTCATTATAACGAATTTTGGCATCTTTTGAAATTGTACTAAAGGCTATGATTTTTTGATTTCTATTGAGTGCTTCTTGCTCTATTCTGATATTCAAATTAGAAATTGTAGACTCTAACTCTTTTATCTGTTTGTGTAAACCTTCAATAATATTTTTGCTCTGCTGTAATTCTTCTCTCTTATCTTTATAGGCAGTTGTAATAAGATCAAAGCTTTTGGTATCACTCCCTTTTATATCGATAATAATCTCTTTACAATCAGCATATCTTGGATCGGTTAATAAACTGTTTTGTAAGGAATTTTTCTCTGCTTCACTCACTTCATTAAAAAAATTAAGTTTTAATATTTTTCTTTTTTCATCAAATTCTTGATCAATCAATTGATAAAGTCGATTTGATTTAATTTCATTCTTAACGAATAAAGAAATTTGATTAGTTATTTGATTCTCTTTATACACTTTTATAAAAGTAAAAATAGCAGGAATCATCACAACCAATGCCAATAAAGAGGCTAGTTGAGCGATTCTCTTTCTTTTAGCAGAGTTTGCGTATTTAATCATTGAAAATTTTAAAAGTTTGAGAACCAAAAATGTAGCCAATGCAATAAAAATAGTATTGATTAAAAATAAATACATAGCACCAAAGAAATAATTCATATTTCCAACTGCCAATCCATACCCTGCTGTACATAGAGGAGGCATTAAAGCGGTAGCTATAGCAACTCCAAAAATAACAGAAGCGACTGTACCTTTTTTTGTTCTAGCTACCATTAAGGCAAGCCCCCCAAAAAAGGCAATCAAAACATCTCTAATATCTGGTCGAACCCTACCTAATAACTCTGAATTATCTTCACTTAAGGGAAAAATATAAAAGAATAAAAAAGCCGTTAATAGACTAAGAACAATCATTGTTGCTAAGTTGGTCAGAGACTTTCGAAGAGTGTCAATATCATTTATAGCGATAGACATCCCGATTCCTAAAATAGGCCCCATTAGGGGGGAGATAAGCATTGCTCCAATTACAACAGCTGTTGAATTTGCGTTAAGCCCAATGGAAGCAACAAATACTGCAAAAATTAAAATCCATGCTGTAGCTCCTTTAAAAGGAATATCGGCTTTAATTGCTTCAATTGTCGCTACATGATCTGTATCTTCTCTAAAATCTAATAATTCTATTAGAAATTTCTTAATACTTTCAAATAAACCCTTCGCATCTTTTTTTACATTTTCTTTAGATTGATTTGTAAATTGATGCTGTTCAGTGGTTCCTTCCATAAGAATAAATTAAAGTTTGAAATATACAAAAAAGAAAAAAATCAAGTCTATTTGATCTATTTTTTAGTATTGATATGCAAAAACTAACAAAAAAACGAATATTTACACATAAAAAAACTCTAAACGAACGTTTAGAGTTTTTAGTAATGTGACCGGGCTGGGGCTCGAACCCAGGACCCTCTCCTTAAAAGGGAGATGCTCTACCAACTGAGCTACCAGGTCATTATTCTTTAGCGGCTGCAAATATAAAAGCAAAAAATCAATTTTCAAACTAAATTTTTACTTTGTTTCATTTAAATATACAAGCCTAACTTTTTTAAATAATTCTGAGCTGTAAACAAATTTCACAACAGCTTCATTATCAGTTTTAAAGATCTCTTTACTAGTACCTTCCCAAGCTTTTTTACCGTCTTTTAAAAATACTATTTTCTCGCCAATTTCCATCACGGAATTCATATCATGAGTATTTATAATTGTTGTTATTTGATATTCAGATGTAATTTCTTGAATTAAATTATCTATTAAAATTGCTGTATTAGGATCTAAACCAGAGTTAGGCTCATCACAAAATAAATATTTTGGATTCATCACTATAGCTCTTGCGATCGCAACTCTTTTTTGCATACCTCCTGATAATTCTGCTGGAAATTTATGATTAGAATTTTCTAAGTTTACCCTTTTTAACACGAAGTTGACTTGCTGTTCCATTTCTTCTTGTGATTGTTTTTTAAACATCTTTAGAGGAAACATTACGTTTTCTTCTACTGTTTGAGAATCAAACAAAGCACTCCCTTGAAAAACCATACCGATTTCTTGACGCCATTGTCTTTGTTGTTCAATAGTAAATTCGGTGTTAATTCTCCCATCAAAAGAGATAATCCCTTTTTCTGGTGTATGTAATCCTATCAATGATTTCAGAAACACTGTCTTTCCCGAACCACTTTGTCCTATGATAAGATTTGTCTTTCCAGGTTCAAAAATGGTAGAAATTCCTTTTAAAACTTGCACGCCACCAAACCCTTTATATAATTTATCTACAATAATCATTAGGTAAGTAACATTTGAGTTAAAAAATAATTTGCTATAACAATTAGAATTATAGTCCAAACAACCGCTTTGGTACTAGCTTTTCCGACGGCTATCGATCCTCCTTTGACATAGTATCCATGATAGGAAGGCACCGTTGCTATTAGAAATGCAAATACTAAGGTTTTAATCAAAGCATATGTTACTAAAAACGGATTAAAATCTGACTGTATTCCTTGCATATAGTCAATCTCAGAAAACATAGACGATGAGAAACCAGCAACCCACCCTCCAAAAATTCCAAGAAACATTGCCAGTACTATTAAAAACGGATAAAAGAAAATTGTTGATAAAATCTTAGGAAGTACTAAATAATTAAGAGAATTAATTCCCATGACTTCTAACGCATCTATTTGTTCAGTTACTCTCATTGTCCCAATACTTGAAGTAATATAAGAACCCACTTTACCGGCTAAAATAATCGAACAAAAAGTAGGTGCAAACTCCAAAATGACAGATCTTTTAGTAGCAAAACCAATTAAATATTGAGGTATGAAAGGACTTTCTATATTTAGTGCTGTTTGAAGCGCAATTACGCCTCCAATAAAAAAAGAAATAAAAGAAACAATTCCTAAAGATTTCAATCCTAATTCATCAAATTCCTTAAAGAGCGCTTCTTTAAAAACTCTGCCGTTTTGAGGTTTTTTAAAAACCTGACCAAGCATCATAAAATAATTACCAACATGTATCAGGTTATTCATCATTTTTTTTCTTTGTGCTAAAGTATTAAAATATCATTAACCTTACGAATAATAATAAGGATCAAAATAAAAATAATTACTTTTGATATTGTATTCTAAATACTTTAAACATGAAAAAAAACCTCTGGATTCTTATTTTTTTAATATTAATTTATAGTTGTGAAAAATCAACATCCAATAACCAAAAACCAAGACTTGTTGTTGGTATTATGGTTGATCAAATGAGATATGATTATTTAACTAAATATGCGGATCGGTATGGAGACCAAGGACTCATTAAATTTATTAATGAAGGTTTTTTACTAACAAATGCTCATTATAATCATCAAGGAACTTACACTGCTGTTGGGCATGCATCTGCCTATACTGGAACAACACCTGGTATTCATGGAATTATTGGTAATTATTGGTATGATAAGTATTCGAAAAAAAGTATCTATTGCGTAGACGACCAACAATACAAATCTGTTGGGACTCTTAGTAGATCTGGTGAAAAATCTCCCAATAGATTGTTTACAACAACCATTACAGACCAATTACGATTGGGGCAAAAAATGAAGGGAAAATCTATTGGAATTGCGATTAAAGATCGATCTTCTATATTATCCGCAGGTCATACAGCAACAGCTGCATATTGGTATGAAGGAAGGGATGAAAATAAATGGATTACGAGTACTTATTATATGAATGAACTACCTGATTGGGTGAAAGACTTTAACTCTAATAACAAAGCTGACCACTATTTATCGAAGCCATGGAATACCTTATACCCTATTGAGAGTTACACACATAGTTTAGTTGATAACAATCCTTATGAAGGTAATTTTAATGGCAAGACTTCTCCTACTTTTCCTTATGATTTACCAAAGCTTAGAGAAAATAATGGAAATTATGATTTAATAAAAGAAACTCCATTTGGTAATGATTTGACGTTAGATTTTGCTAAAGCAGCTATTATCGGAGAAAACTTAGGAAAAAATAATGCTATCGATTTTCTTGCGTTAAGCTTTTCTAGTACAGATTATGTAGGTCATCAATTTGGAACCGATGCTATCGAAACTGAAGATACTTACTTACGATTTGATCAAAACATTACAGACTTTATTAAATTTTTAGATGCTGAAATAGGTGCTGGGAATTATACTGTTTTTCTAACAGCAGATCATGGGGCTGTTGAGGTTCCAGCATATTTACAAGACATGAAAATACCTGCTCCTTATTTTAAATCTTTACAATTTAAAGAATATTTATCTGACGTTTCTAAGGTTAATTTTGGCGATGCGTTTTTGATTGAGAATGTATCTAATTATCAAATTTTCTTGAATAAAGATAAAATAAAAAAGTTGCAATTAAATGTACAAGAAGTTACAGAATTATTTGCTGAAGAGATATTATTATTTGATGGTGTTTACAAAACTTTTACTGCTAAAACATTACAGTCAACACAATTTAAATCTGGAATTTTAGAGAGGATACAAAATAGCTACAATCAAAAACTTTCGGGTGATATTTTTATACTTCCGACTCCTGGCTCTATATCGAGAGGTATGACAGGAACAACTCATGGTTCTGCATATAGTTATGACACTCATGTTCCTGTTATTTTTTATGGAGCGGGAATCAAAAAAGGGGTCTCTCACAAAAATTACAAGGTTCGAGATATTGCTCCAACTTTAGCAACTTTATTAGAAGTAGAATTTCCAAATGGAAACTCAGGGATTGTAATTGAGGAAGCCTTGAAGTAAAACTATAACAAGATGATTAGAAAATTTAGTCACATACTATATCTTATTTTCAGTCTTCATACTTTTGGACAAGAATTTAGTTTAGAGGAAAAATTTGAACTTCCTCTTGAAGTGAGTGAAACCTCTGGGCTAATTTTTTTCAATGATAAACTCATTACTCATAATGATAGTGGAGATGGTCCTAATCTTTATGAAATTGACACCCTGAGTGGAACTATTTCAAGAACAATATCAATTACGAATGCTTCTCATATAGATTGGGAAGATATCAGCCAGGATGATACCTATATCTATATTGCTGACATTGGAAATAATAATGGTGATCGAGAAGATCTAACAATTTATAAAATTTTAAAATCTGATTACATTTCTTCAACAAATATTACCGCAGAAGAAATTACATTTTCTTATGAAGATCAATCAGATTTTACAACCCAACCCAATCAATCTAATTTTGATGCAGAAGCTATCGCCATCTATCAAGATCAAATATTAGTTTTTACAAAAAACTGGTTAGATTTTAAAACCAATGCATATGTGATTCCTTCAGCAACTGGTGATTATTCTGCAGAAAAAGTAAGCTCTTATGATTCTCAGGGACTCATAACTGGAGTGAGTTATAACCCGAATACTGATGGTTTTTTATTTTGTGGCTACAGTAATGCATTGATTCCTTTCTTAGTTTATGTAAGTCAGAATAGACCTCCTACACTTGATATTTTTGGAGGGGATACTTCCAGGATTGAGTTGGCAGGTCCTATTTTTTTAGAACAAGGAAGTCAAATAGAAGGAATCACATTTTTTGAAGATTCTAAGTATTATATTTCAAGAGAATTTTTATCTGTTGAAATTGGAGGTGTAACCATTGAATATCCTCAAAAGCTATATGAATTTAATAATGGACTAGACAATCTACTTTCTTTAAATGATGATGAGTTATTTCATTCAGTTCATGTCGCTCCAAACCCTATTGAAGGTTTCTTTAGAGTAATTCAAAATAATACGTCTCTAAAAATTAATTCTATTCGTTTATTTTCTATACTTGGTAAAGAACACCCATTAAAATTTCAAGATGATCTTATTCATTTAAATAATATTCCAAAAGGGGTTTATTTTTTAAAAATTGAATTTGATCATGGAAAAAATATCATGAAAAAAATCATGAAAAAGTAATTAGTGTTTTTTTGGAAGAAAAATCTCAGCCATCATACAACGTGCACTTCCACCCCCACAAGCCTCTATGGTATCTAAAGAGCTGGATATAATTTTACAATGATTTTCTATTTTTGTTCGTTGAGATTGTGTTAACGAACCATACGCTGCCTGACTCATCACTAAGAATAATTCATCATTTTTACCACGAAGTTGTAACATATTGCCTGCAAAATTATTTACTTGCTCTTCTGTAATTTCAATAATTTTTTTTCCGTCTTCCTTTAAATGTTTTACTACATTTTTACGCTCTTTTTTATCATCTATACTCGCCAAGCAAATTACAGCAAATGTTTCTGCCAAGCACATCATTACATTGGTATGATAAATAGCTTCTCTTTTATTGTTTACTGTTTGATTTGCTTTGAAAAGTACAGGGGAAAATTCAAAATCTTCGCAAAACTCTATAAATAAATCCTCATTAGCTCTTGGTGATAGTGCACAATATGCTTTTCTATGAACTCGATCTAACAAAAGACTACCTGTTCCTTCAAGAAAAATATTTTCTTCTTCAGCAGCTGTGTAATCTAAGATGTTTTTGATAGTAAATCCTCTTTCCTCAAGTATCTCTAAGATATCGTCCCTTCTCTCAAACCTTCTGTTTTTGGCAAACATTGGATATAAGCCTACAGTCCCATCTTCATGAAACGAAATCCAATTATTTGGAAAAATAGAATCAGGTGTATCATGTTCGTCATTATCTGAAATAACTATTACATGGATTCCGTAAGATTCTAATTTCTTGACATAATCGTCAAATTCCTTTTGAGCATTGGCATTTACTGTCGCTGGTAAAAGATTATTTAATACTTTTTGATAGTAATTATTAACAGCAGTTTGTTCATTCATCCTGAATTTAATGGGACGAATCATCAATACATTATTAGTAGTTTGATCCATATAAATTTATTTCATGACAAACTTATAAATTTTTATTTTCAATTGAATTAAAACACTTACATAAAAAATTATACATCAAAAAATACAGTTACTGATTAAAAGTTAAATTATTGATTTTTAGAATTTTAAATATTATTTAACAAATTCAATTTCGGTTTTTGTTTACAATTTTTTTATTTTTGATAAACATATATCAAATATAAATTCATGAAAATTATTAAAAAAATTATTCCAATCTTATTTATTTCTTTATTTACATTTCAATCATGTAATAAAGATAATGATGATGATAACAACCAAGTCAACACAATTGTAGACCTTGTTTCAGATTCACCAAATCTCTCGAGTTTAGTTGCTGCGTTAGAAAAAGCAAATTTAGCAACTACTCTAACTGGTCAAGGTCCATATACGGTATTAGCTCCAACAAATGAAGCTTTTAGCTCTTTTTTAGCGGCTAATAACTTTAATAGTTTAGATGATATTCCTGTAAGCTTATTGACAAAAGTATTATTAAATCATGTGATCAGCGGCTCAATATTATCTTCAGATTTATCAACCGGATATGCTAATACTTTAGCTCAAAGTTCTGCATCTGGATCTGCAATGTCTTTGTATATAGATGTTTCTAATGGCGTAGAGTTTAATGGAGTTTCATCTGTAAGTAGTACAGATATTTTAGCTGTTAATGGCGTGATTCATGAAGTAGATGCTGTTATTGGAATTCCGAATGTAGTAACATTTGCTACTGCAGACCCTAATTTTTCAACCTTAGTCTCTGCCTTAACAAGAAATGATTTAACAACAAATTTTGTTGGGATACTTTCAACAGATGCTGGTTCATCACCAGCACCTTTTACAGTATTTGCTCCAATAAACGAAGCCTTTAATAGATTGCTAAACGAATTAAACATAACCTCTCTTTCTGAAATAGATGAACCTTCATTAGATGCTACATTAAAAACTCATGTAGTTGGTGGCTTAAATGTGATGGCCTCAAGTTTAAGTGATGGTTTAACAATAACAACACTTGGAGGCGATATTACAGCTAATGTTACTGGTGGACCAACCCTAACGGATAGCTCTAATAGAATAAGTGAAATTATTGCAACTAATGTTCAAGCAGATAATGGAGTAATTCATGCGATTAATAAAGTAATTTTACCTTAATAGGGATACTATTAACTTAAAAAAAGGGTGCATCAAAATAGATGAGCCCTTTTTTTTATCTACCATCATATTTATTCATTAATGAGTCGATAAATTAAAATAGCTGTTCTCTTGGTTAGATCTTCAAAAGTTTTGAGGTTTACTGTTTCTTTAGGAGTATGAGCGCCGTTTCCCATGACACCTAATCCATCCAAACAATCAACATATTTAGCAACAAAAGAAACATCTGCAGCTCCTCGTTTAGATGGATCGTATGCTTTAACTCCTGACTGATTTAAATCTAAACTAACTTGGTGTAACTTCTCTAATAATTTTTTATTCCCCTCAGTAGGAAACATCGCTGGATAGCTGTCTGTAAAAGTTATTATTGCTGATGTATTTGGTAAGTTATTAGAAACTATTTGTTTCATTTTTTGACGAGCAGTTTCTTTTTGTTCTTCAGAGATAAAGCGTAAACCTCCTTTTACAACTGCTTTTTGAGAAACTACATTACTTTTTCCAAATGCAGATCCTTTACTCAATGCTGTTTCGAGACTTACTTGAGTTCCTCCCAATATAATTCCAGGATTGAATGTGAGGTATTTTTCACCTTTCACTTTTTCATAGAATTCATATAAAATTCTAGAAAGCTCAAAAATTGCACCAGCTCCAACTTTTTGATTAAAAATACCTGAAGAATGTGCTCGTGTACCTTTTACTTCAACTTTCCATCCAGAGGAGCCCCTTCTAGCTATAGATGCATTATCAAAACCTGTAGAAGTCTCAAATCCAAGAGCAATATCACTTCTCTTTGCAGCCTCAATTAAATCTTTTCTACTGATAGACAATGGTTTCCCTGTAGATTCTTCATCTCCTGTATATGCAACTATAATTTGAGTATTCTTCAATAAATTGTTTTCTGCTAATGCTTTTAGAGCAAATAAAATGATAACATTTCCTCCTTTCATATCATTTCCACCTGGAGCAAAAGCAATTGTATCATTAATCATATCAAATTCCTGAAAAGGGCTATCTTCCTCAAATACGGTATCTAAATGTCCAATAAGTAAGAGCCTTTTTCCTTTTGGAACTGATGTTTTTTTGGTTTCAGCAAACAAATGTCCCGATCGATTTACTTGAGACAAATCGATCCAATTTGTTTGAAAGTTAATTTCATCAAAAGATTCTTTTAAAACCATTCCAACTTCTTTCACTCCTTTATGGTTCATAGTCCCACTATTAATGTTAACAATTTTTTCTAAATAATTAATAGCTTGTTTATTATTAGCTTCAATTGTTTTTATGATCTTGTTTTCGACGCTAGATATTTCTTGAGAAAAAATAATTGAAGTATTTACTAAAAAAATAAATACTGTCACTTTAAAAATAGATAAATGTTTCATAAGATGATGTTTATTTGTCTCTAACTAAAGGTAGTGTAGAGCAGCGAAGTAATCCTTCTTGTTTAGCAATTTCTGTATAAGGAACTTCTTCTACTGTAAAACCTTTTTCTCGAAGCCATGTATTTAAACGATTAAAATTTTTCTCTGAGATAATTACATCTTCAGAGATCGAAAATATATTACTATTCATTTGGTACATTTCTTCCTTAGATATTTCAAAAATATTATCACTCCCAAAAAAATCTACTAACCAATCATATTCTTTTTCAAATAAAAATCCATTTTTATGAAGGATTGCTTTATTTTTTCCAATAGGTTGAAAGCAACAATCTAAATGGAGTGCGTTTTCTTTTGGTTGATGATTTGATTTTCTTAATTCAAAAGATTTAATAATTTTATGTGGAAATAATTTCCGTATTGCTTCTACTGCATTGGTATTTGTTCTTGCCGTAATAAAATTAGGATACTTTTCACCAGAATAAGTTCCAATAAAAATATAATTATTCCAAGGCATTACATCTCCACCTTCCACATGGCAATCTTCAGGTAGTGTAATTATTTGTTCATTAGGTATCATATCCAAGATATGCTCTATTGCTAAAATTTCTTGATCTCTATCGGGTAAAATATTGGCTCTTATGAATTTATCTTCTATAACAAAACCTATGTCTCTAGAAAAAATTTGGTTATAATTATTAATAATTTTTGGTCTAAAGACTTTTACATCATATTTTTTTAAAACACTTTGGACAGAATCTATTTCTAAAATCATATCCTCTTCTTTTGGGTATGTCCCTGCTAAAACATGCTCTTTACTTTTAGGATCATAACAATTTTTTAACGAAGGTGTTGGACCATTACTTTTTGCAGTTCCTAAAATTAAGGCTCTTAATCGAGATGTTTCATTTTGAATATTTAACTTTAACATAAAGAAGTAAAAAGACATTTAAAAGTAAATAAAACTAAAAAAATATTTTAGTAAGATATACAAATTAAATAGGTTTTTTAATAAGGTATATTTTATTAGCTTTATAAAGCCAATGGACAATACATAATAGTCTATTTAATCAACTAACGTCGAGAAATGTCTTTAAATTCTCTGTAAGTTTCTCCAACATATATTTGACGAGGACGACCAATAGGTTCTTTTCCAAGACGCATTTCTCGCCATTGAGCAATCCATCCAGGCAAACGTCCTAAAGCAAACATTACTGTAAACATTTCAACAGGAATTCCCATGGCTCTATAGATAATTCCAGAGTAAAAATCTACATTAGGATATAATTTTCTTTGAACAAAATAAGGGTCGTTTAACGCCTCTTGTTCTAATGATTTGGCAATATCTAAGATTGGATCTTCAATTCCTAAATCATTTAAAACTTGATCAGCAGCAACTTTGATAATTTTTGCCCTTGGATCAAAGTTTTTGTATACTCTATGCCCAAATCCCATTAAACGGAAAGAATCATTCTTATCTTTCGCTTTCGCCATGTATTTTTTAGTATCGCCACCATCTTCTTTTATCGATTCCAACATTTCAAGTACTGCTTGATTTGCTCCTCCATGAAGAGGTCCCCATAAGGCAGAAATTCCAGCTGATATTGACGGAAATAAACCTGCATGTGATGATCCAACAATTCTTACTGTTGAAGTTGAGCAATTTTGTTCATGATCAGCGTGTAAAATAAGTAATTTATCTAACGCATTTTTGACAATTGGATTAATGGTATAGTCTTCATTTGGTTTTGCAAACATCATGGTCATTACATTCTCTACATACCCCAAAGAGTTTGATCCATAATTAAGTGGCAATCCTTGAATTTTTCTCATCGCCCAAGCTACTAATACAGGGAGTTTACCCATAATTTTAACAATAGCTTTGTACATGTCTTCTTCGGAATCTACATTGACTGATGAGGGGTTAAATGCAGTTAAAGCACTCGTTAATGAAGATAAAATACCCATTGGGTGTGCCGCCTTTGGAAAAGCATCAATGATTTTTCTAACATCATCATCAACAATTGCATTGTCTTTAATATCACTATGGAATTTTGTTAGCTGATCTTTCGAGGGTAATTCTGAAAAAATTAATAAATATGCAACTTCTAAAAATTGTGCTTTCTCTGCTAAATCCTCTATCGAATAGCCTCGATACCTAAGGATCCCTTTTTCACCATCAAGAAAAGTGATTGCACTTTTACAAGCTCCTGTGTTTTTATAACCTGGATCTATCGTAATTATTCCACTAGTCAATCCTCTTAAGGTTTTAATATCAATAGCTATCTCTTTTTCAGACCCTTCAATTAATGGGAATTCAAATGAATTTTCCCCTATTTGTAGTTTCGCCATATCTGTCATATTCTGTATATTTTTTTTTAGAAGCAGAACAAAGATAGCTATTTTAAAGGGTTTTTAAAATAGCTATCTTGGTTTTTAATTCGAATAAATAAAATTATTAAAAATGTTTAATCATCAAAAAAACCTCATAAATTATGAGGTTATTTTGAGTATTTATAAGTAAAATTTAAGAATATTAAATTTTAAAAGCTTTTTGTTGAGGAAAATATGAAACAGTTCCTAATTCTTCTTCAATTCTGATTAATTGATTATATTTTGCCATACGGTCTGAACGAGAAGCTGACCCAGTTTTTATTTGACCACAATTCAATGCAACAGCTAGATCTGAAATTGTTGTATCTTCTGTTTCTCCAGAACGATGACTCATTACAGAGGTATATCCAGCATTTTGTGCCATTGAAACTGCAGAAATGGTTTCTGTCAATGTACCTATTTGATTTACCTTAATTAAAATAGAATTTGCAATACCATTTTCGATTCCTCTGGAGAGACGCTTCACGTTAGTAACGAATAAATCATCTCCAACTAACTGAACTTTGTCTCCTATTTTTTCTGTTAGGTACTTCCATCCTTCCCAATCATTTTCATCCATCCCATCTTCGATCGAGATAATTGGATAATTAGCAGATAATTCTGCTAAATAGTCTGCTTGTTCTTTGCTTGTTCTGACTTTCCCTGATGCCCCTTCAAATTTTTGATAATCGTATGTTCCATTAACATAGAATTCTGCCGCAGCACAATCTAGTGCGATCATTATTTCATCTCCTAGTTTATACCCCGCATTTTTTACTGCAAAAGCAATGGTATCTAAAGCATCTTCTGTTCCTTCTAAAGTTGGTGCAAAGCCACCCTCATCTCCTACTGCAGTAGATAAATTTCTATCATGTAATACCTTCTTCAGGTGGTGAAAAATTTCCGATCCCATTTGCATAGCATGTGAGAAATTTTTTGCCTTTACTGGCATTACCATAAATTCCTGAAATGCAATTGGTGCATCAGAATGAGAACCACCATTAATGATGTTCATCATAGGTACTGGTAAAGTATTTGCAGAAACTCCACCAATATATCTGTATAAAGGCAATCCTAATTCATTAGCCGCCGCTTTCGCTACAGCTAAAGAAACTCCTAAAATTGCATTAGCTCCTAATTTTGATTTGTTGTGTGTTCCATCAAGATCAATCATCAATTGATCTATTTGATTTTGTTCAAAAACAGAACATCCTAATAATTCTTGTGCAATTGAAGTATTAACATTTTCTACAGCGTTAAGGACTCCTTTACCCATAAAAGCATCTCCTCCATCTCTTAATTCAACAGCTTCATGCTCACCTGTTGAGGCTCCCGAGGGAACTGCTGCCCTTCCTAAAACACCATTTTCTGTTGTTACATCAACTTCAACTGTTGGATTTCCACGAGAATCAAAAATTTGTCTTGCGTGTATGTTTATGATTATACTCATAATACTGTAGATTTATTATTTATTAGTGTTAATGAGTGGCTAAATTAAACAATATCGACTGGTTTTATTAATATATGCATCAATTTATTACGAAAACGATTTCATCTTGTAGTAAAAATTATTTGCCAATTATCAATATAATTAATTAAAAAAAAACCCACTCCTAAGAGTGGGAAAAATTGCTATGAAAAAGAAAGTGATGTTAGACATCACTATTTGTAAAAATAGAATATATTTTTAAACTGACAAATAAAAATCGCAAAAAAATGTATTTTTTTTTACTATAATGATAAAAAAACGGACTATTATTATTGATAAGAGAATAAGGGTTACTACTAAACTTTACGAATATTTTCTAAAAATTGATCAAAAAGATACTCAGAATCATTAGGACCTGGGCTTGCTTCAGGATGATATTGTACAGAAAAACAGTTGCTGTTTTTAAGACGAATCCCTGCTACCGTTTGATCGTTTAAGTGTAAATGTGTAATTTCTACGTTGGGATGAGCTTCAGCTTCATTTCTATTGATAGCAAATCCATGGTTTTGAGATGTGATTTCTCCTTTACCTGTTTGTAAGTTTTTTACAGGATGATTTATTCCTCTATGTCCATTATGCATTTTATAAGTAGAGATACCATTTGCCAAGGCTATAATTTGATGTCCTAGACATATTCCAAATAAAGGTAGGTCTCTTTTAATAATCTCTTTTGCTAATTCTTGTGCTTCTTTTAAAGGCTCAGGATCTCCAGGTCCGTTTGAAATAAAGTAAGCATCGGGTTTCCATGAATTTAATTCTTCAAAACTAGAATTAAAAGGAAACACTTTTACATAGACACCTCTTTTAATAAAATTTCTTAAAATATTTTTCTTAATCCCAATGTCTAAAGCTGCTATCTTAATTTTAGCATTTTCATCTCCAACAAAATAAGGATCTTTTGTAGAAACTTTTGACGCTAATTCTAAGCCTTCCATACTTGGAACATTGGCTAATTGTGTCTTTAATTTTTCTATATTATCAGTTTCTGTAGAGATTACAGCATTCATAGCACCGTGATCTCTAATATATGATACTAATGCTCTAGTATCTACATCTGAAATAGCAACTAAATTATGTTTTTGAAACCAATCTTTAAGGTTTCCGTCGGAATCTACTCTAGAATGTTCGAAACTAAAATTTCTAACAATTAACCCTGAAATCTTAATTCCATCTGATTCAACTTCATTATTATTAATTCCATAATTTCCTATATGAGCATTGGCTGTCACCATTATTTGACCAAAATAAGAAGGATCAGTGAAAATTTCTTGATAACCAGTCATCCCAGTATTGAAACAAATTTCTCCAAACGATGTGCCTTCTATCCCTACAGATTTTCCATAAAAAATAGTACCATCTGCTAATAAGACTAATGCTTTTTTTCGTTGTTGATATTTCATTATGTATTTTGTAATCTATTTATAAAAACACTAAGAACAAAAATATGAATAAATCAATAACTATCATTCTATGAGTTATTATAATTTCTCAACATTGTAAATTTATTAGTCACAAAATATAAAACTCAAGTATCAAAAAAAATAGGTGACATAATATGTCACCTATTTTTTTTGATACTAATCAGGATTACTAAATAATATTGTCAATCACGGAAAGGACAGACTTTAAATCATCTATATTTTTATAGGAAAGTTTATTTACCTTATAGTATTTCATGAGTGAATTTTTTTCACTTTCATTAGAAGTAAACAACTCTAAAATTGTTTTTTTCTTTAATCTGAACTCAGTAATTTCTTCTCCTTTTAGAAGGTAATAAGATTCTTGATGTATTAACTTGTCTGTTTTTCTACTTAACATAGGATTAACAGACCCTTCTACAAGTTTTACACTGTGAAAGTTTAAAACGGAAAAATCTTTAGATTCAAAAATTACCTCAAAAATACGGCTTCCAATATTTGAATCAATTTTTTTAAAGGATTTACCTAGTAAATTTATGACATCAATTTTCTTCATGTCAAGAACAAATATAGAATCTTGAGATATTTTTGTAACTATTCTATTTCTTTGAAGATTAAGATTAATATTATTAAGAGAAAACTTCTTATTATCTTTTGTCAAGATAGTTGCAGGGACATTCCAATTATCAAATAAATAAATAGATCCGTCTATAGTTTTAGGCGGATTTTTAAATCTGAAAGCAGATCCATATCCTTGATTACTACTACTTGTACCCCTTGCAAATTGAGAAAGGTTTTGAGCGTTATTATCACTAACGCCCGTTGTAGAACTCTGGGAGAAACCAATAGTTGTAAAAAACAACGACAAGAAAAATGTAATTTTAATTTTAATCATTTTTATTTTAATTTTCAAGTGATAAAAATACATAAAAAAAGAGTTAGCAAAAAATCACTAACTCTTTTTAACATTTATTTAAAAAATAAATATTTCTTATTCAGATTTTTCTTCATTAATAATTTCTGGAGCATCAGGAGCTGATACAGCTTCTTCTGTTTTCTTTCGTCTTCCTCTTCGTGTAGTTTTCTTAACTTTTTTACCTTTAGGGTTATAAAGCTCATTATAATCAACTAGCTCAACCATAGCCATAGGAGCATTATCTCCTTGTCGATTTCCTAATTTTATTATACGAATATAACCGCCAGGTCTGTCACCAATTTTTACAGAAATTTCTTTAAATAATTCTGTAACCGCATATTTGTCTCTAAGGTAACTAAATACAGTCCTTCTATTGTGAGTAGTATCTGATTTAGATTTTGTAATTAATGGCTCAACAAATACTCTTAACGCTTTAGCTTTTGCAACAGTTGTATTAATACGTTTGTGTTCTATTAAAGAACATGCCATATTAGCTAACATTGCTTTTCTATGTGCTGTTTGTCTCCCTAAATGATTAAATTTCTTTCCGTGTCTCATGACGTTTTATTTATGCTTCCATCTTGCTCAACTCTTTTTGAGGAGCAAATTATGAAAGGTTAATCTCTATCTAATTTATATTTTACTAAATCCATTCCAAAATTTAGTCCTTTAATATTTACTAATTCTTCTAGCTCTGTTAATGACTTCTTTCCAAAATTTCTAAATTTCATTAAGTCGCTTTTATTAAAAGAAACTAAATCTCCAAGTGTATCTACTTCGGCAGCTTTTAAACAATTTAACGCTCTTACTGAAAGATCCATATCTATTAATCTAGTTTTTAGTAGCTGACGCATGTGAAGTGATTCTTCATCATAGGTTTCAGTTTGAGCGATCTCGTCTGCTTCAAGAGTAATTCTCTCATCAGAAAATAACATGAAATGATGGATTAAAATCTTAGCGGCTTCAGTTAACGCATCTTTTGGACTAATTGAACCATCGGTTTCTATATCGAAAATTAACTTTTCATAATCTGTTTTTTGTTCAACACGGAAATTTTCAATGGCATATTTTACATTCTTAATAGGAGTGTAAATTGAGTCTGTGAAAATAGTTCCAATCGGCGCCCCAGATTTTTTGTTTTCTTCGGCAGGAACAAATCCTCTACCTTTTTCTATGGTAAGCTCCATGTTTAATTTAACAGACTTGTCCATGTTACAAATAACTAAGTCTGGATTTAAAACTTGAAATCCTGAAATAAATTTTTGTAAATCACCAGCTGTTAATTGATCTTGAGCTGACACAGCTATTGAGACTGTTTCTCTGTCAGATTCTTCGATTTGTTTCTTAAAACGAACTTGTTTAAGATTTAGAATAATTTCTGTAACGTCTTCTACGATACCTTTAATTGTAGAGAATTCATGCTCTACACCATCAAGTCTTAATGATGTAATCGCAAATCCTTCTAAAGATGATAATAACACTCTTCTTAAAGCATTTCCTACAGTTAAACCGAAACCTTGTTCTAATGGTCTGAACTCAAATCTACCAGAAAAATCTGTAGATTCAATCATAATTACCTTATCGGGCTTTTGAAAATTTAAAATTGCCATAGTACGTTTATCTAGATTATTTAGAGTACAACTCTACGATTAATTGTTCTTTGATATTTTCAGGAATTTGTAACCTCTCTGGAGATTTTACAAAACATCCTTCTTTTTTATCGGAATTCCAAGTTAGCCATTCGTAAACAGCACTACTGGATGCTAATGAACTCTCTACGCTTTGTAAAGATTTTGATTTTTCTCTTACTGCAACAATATCTCCTTCTTTTAAAGAGTAGGAAGGGATGTTTACAATCTCTCCATTCACTGAAATGTGCCTGTGAGAAACTAATTGACGAGCTCCTCTTCTAGAATTTGAGATACCTAAACGGTAGACTACATTATCTAAACGAGCTTCACATAATTGTAACAATACCTCACCTGTAATTCCTTTAGATGAAGATGCTTTTTTAAATAAGTTACTAAACTGACGCTCTAGAATACCATAGGTATATTTAGCTTTTTGCTTTTCCATTAACTGGACAGCATATTCAGATTTTTTACCTCTCCTTTTTGCATTTCCATGTTGTCCTGGAGGATAGTTTCTTTTCTCGAAGTTTTTATCTGCTCCGAAGATTGCTTCGCCAAATTTACGGGCAATTTTTGTTTTTGGTCCTGTGTATCTTGCCATTTCTTTTTTGTTGTAATAGGGATTATGAATTAAGGCTTACTCCTTCGATAATCGTATTCCTATTTATTAAAATTTAATTAAACTCGTCTTCTTTTTGGTGGACGACAACCATTGTGAGGGGTTGGAGTTACATCAATAATTTCAGTAACTTCAATACCTGAATTATGAATAGATCTAATGGCAGATTCTCTACCATTACCTGGACCTTTCACATATACTTTTACTTTTCTAAGACCTGCTTCGTGAGCAACTTTAGAACAATCTTCTGCTGCTAATTGAGCAGCATAAGGTGTGTTTTTTTTCGAACCTCTAAATCCCATTTTTCCAGCTGATGACCAAGATATGACATCACCTTTCTTATTTGTTAAGGAAATAATAATATTATTAAAAGAAGCTGTAACATGAGCTTCTCCGATAGACTCAATAATTACTTTACGTTTTTTTGAACTTGTTTTT
>JBELHH010000011.1:0-75761 GCA_042091515.1 Flavobacterium sp.
CGCCTCGTTTGGGACGAGGAGGTCGCAGGTTCGAATCCTGCCACCCCGACAAAAACCAGCAATAATTGCTGGTTTTTTTTATTCCAAATTTTAACAAATCATTTTGTTTAATATTTTGCTCATATCATTAAACATTTTTACATTTATACCATAAATAAACATCATGGCAAAAAAGAAAACCATCACTAAAAACGATATAATAGCATGGTACATGGAATATGTATTAGATCACAACAAACAGCCTTCGTCTGTCTATAGTTTTGCTAAAGAACATAATTTTGAAGAAGCTCTATTTTATGAACATTTTAGTTCATTTAATTCAATTGAAAAAGGAGTATTTAAAGCCTTTTTTGAGAACACAATGATCCCACTACAAAAGAGTGAGGAATTTGATAATTTTGATTCACGAAATAAATTATTAAGCTTTTATTATACCTTTTTTGAAAATTTAACGGCCAATAGAAGTTATGTTGTTTATGCTTTAAATGGAAATAAAAATCAATTAAAGTCAATTCAAGCTTTAACAGAACTCAAAATATCTTTTTCAGAATTTATTGAGAGTTTAAATATTGAAACAATTGATTTGAAAGAGGAGCGTTTGGAGAAATTTCAACAAAGATCAATCAAAGAATCTGCATGGTTACAACTGTTGGTAACCATAAAATTTTGGCTTGATGATTCTTCAACCTCATTCGAAAAAACTGATATTTTTATTGAGAAGTCAGTAAAAGCAAGCTTTGATTTGATCGATACTACTCCTATAAAAAGTATTATAGATTTTGGAAAATTTTTATTTAAAGAAAAAATCCATTCGAATTAAATGAAAACAATAGATACTATTCCAACATCTAAAATTCAAAGAGCTACAAAAATGGTTCAAACTGGCGCAAAGGTTGGTGTGAACTATTTAAAATATTACAGCGATAAAATTACAAAAACTGAAAAAGAAGCAAAACAACGACTTAACGAAAACAATGCTGAAGACATCTATGATGGTTTGAAAAAACTTAAAGGAAGTGCTTTAAAAGTTGCACAAATGTTAAGTATGGAAAAGAGTATCTTACCACAAGCATATGTAGAAAAATTTTCTTTAGCACAATTTTCTGTCCCACCTTTATCTCCTGCACTAGTTATTAAGACGTTTAAAAAGTATTTTGGGAAACACCCGAATGAAATTTATGATACTTTTAATTCTACTTCTATCAATGCCGCAAGTATTGGTCAAGTTCACGCAGCTGAGAAATATGGTAAAAAATTAGCTGTTAAAATTCAATACCCTGGTGTCGCAGAAAGTATCGCTTCAGATTTATCACTAGTGAAACCTATCGCTATAAAAATGTTTAATATCAGAGGAAAAGATTCTGATAAATATTTTAAAGAAGTTGAAGATAAATTGGTTGAAGAAACGAATTATGTCCTTGAAATTGAACAAAGTGGGGAGATTGTTGAAAAATGTAACCATATCCCAAATCTAAAATTTCCAAAATATTATCCTGAAATTTCATCCGATAGGATTATTACAATGGATTGGATGAAAGGAGAACATCTTTCTGAATTTACTGCTCATAATAATAATCAACAATCATCAAACAAACTTGGTCAAGCTTTATGGGATTTTTATATGCATCAGCTTCACAACCTAAGAAAAGTTCATGCTGATCCACATCCTGGAAATTTTTTAGTTTCTAGAGAAGGTGATTTAATTGCTCTCGATTTTGGATGTATGAAAGCCATACCCAATGATTTTTACGTTCCTTATTTTGAATTAGCAATTGAAAAAAACTTAAAAGACCCCATTTTCTTTTCTAAAAAACTATATGAATTAGAAATTTTAAGAGATGATGATTCTGCCGAAGAAGTGATTTTTTTTACTGACCTTTTTTATGAATTATTAAGTCTTTTCACAAAACCTTTTAACCAAGAGAAGTTTGATTTTTCTGATCCTGCATTCTTTAACAAAATTACCGAATTAGGGGAGCGTTACAGTAAAAGTACTGAATTAAGAAAAATGAATGGGAATAGAGGTTCTAAACATTTCATTTACATCAATAGAACTTTTTTTGGTCTTTATAATCTTATGTTTGATTTAAAAGCCAATGAAATTCAAATCAATAATTATCAAAAATATTAATGCATTTTACAAGAGATAATATAAACGCGTTAGAAAAAATCAAAAAAATAAATTTGATTAATTCTTGCACTGGCTACAAATCTGCAAATCTTATTGGTACTATTTCTAAAGAAGGAATTACCAATGTAGCCGTCTTTAGTTCTATCACACACCTAGGATCTAGCCCTCCAACATTGGGTTTTATTTTAAGGCCCACAACAGTCCCTCGTGATACCTATAAAAATATTAAAGAATCTGGAGTTTTTACAATCAATCATATTTACAAAGATATTCTTGTTGACGCTCATCACACCTCTGCAAAATACAAAGAGGAGATTTCTGAATTTGATATCACTAATTTAACACCTCAGTATCATAATAATTGTAATGCTCCTTTTGTAAAAGGTTCACCGGTACAAATAGAAATGAAATTTTTAGAAGAATATCATATTAAATCTAATAATGTGATCCACATAATAGCAGAAATAAAAAACCTTTATGTAGAAGATGAAATTTTACAAGAAGACGGATTTTTAAATTTAGCTAAAGGAGAAGTGGCTGCTGTTAATGGATTAGATGCCTACGCTATCGCTACATCAAATACAAGACTTACCTATCAAAGACCAAAAAATAACATTGTATAACGATGAAGATTCTCATTACAGGAGCTACAGGTTATATTGGAAAACGTTTAATTCCTATATTATTAAACGAAGGTCATAACTTGCTATGTACCGTAAGAGATATTGCCAGAGTTGAGCAATTATATCCAAAAGAGGAAAATATACAATTTATAGAAGTAGATTTTTTAAAAGCTGATACTTTAAAGGCTATTCCTACAAACTTTGATATTGCATTTTATCTAATGCATTCAATGTCTAACTCTGCAAAAGAGTTTCAAATACTAGAAGAACGATGTGCTTTTAACTTTAAAAGGGCAATTGAAAAGACAGCGGCAAGACAAGTTATTTACCTAAGTGGAATTACAAACGATACAAAACTTTCAAAACATTTGCTTTCTCGAAAAAATGTAGAAAAAACACTTCAATCTAAAAAATACGCATTAACAACATTCAAAGCAGGAATTATCGTTGGTTCTGGAAGTTCATCCTTTGAAATCATAAGAGATTTAGTAGAAAAGTTACCTATTATGATTACTCCTAAATGGTTAAATACCAAAACTCAACCTATCGGAGTCAGAGATGTATTAGCTTTTTTATCAAAATCGATTGGTAGGAAAGCCCTTTACAATCAATCCTATGATATTTTTGGTCCAGAAATACTAACATATAAAGAGATGTTATTAGAGTTTGCAAAAGTTAGAGGTCTCAAAAGAACAATTGTTACCATTCCAATTATGACCCCAAAGCTTTCTTCTTATTGGCTTTATTTTGTAACCTCAACATCCTTTAAATTAGCATCTTCTCTTGTAAATAGTATGGGGGTTGAAATCATTGGCGAAAAATCAAATATCACAACCTTACTTGATGTAAAGCCCATGAATTACAACAAAGCGGTAGAATTAGCTTTTATAAAAATAGAGCAGAATAGTATTATTTCCAGTTGGCGTGACTCTTATATAAGTAGTGGAAACCTAAAAGATTATATCCATCGATTTATAAATGTTCCTAAATACGGTTGCTTTAAAGATTACAAGCAAAGAAAAGTGATTGATAAAGAAGCTACTGTAAATAAAATTTGGGCAATTGGAGGAAATAATGGATGGTATTATGGAACTTATTTATGGAAAATAAGAGGTGTGATCGACCAAATCTTTGGTGGCGCAGGGTTAAGAAGAGGTAGAAGAAATCCTACCGAATTATTAAATGGAGATGCCTTAGATTTTTGGAGAGTCATTTATGCTGATAAAAAAAAACAAAAACTACTACTCTATGCAGAGATGAAATTACCTGGTGAGGCGTGGTTAGAATTTAAAATTGAAAATGACATACTCCACCAGACTGCTACATTTAGGCCCAAAGGTATTCTAGGAAGACTTTATTGGTATTTAGTGACACCACTTCATTGGTTTGTTTTCAATGGAATGATTAATAAAATTACAAAAATAGACGCTTGAAAAAACAGCATTTACCCACAAAAATATGTTTGGTTTGTGAGAAACCATATCAATGGAGAAAAAAATGGGAGAAAAATTGGGATCAGGTAAAATATTGCAGTGAACGATGTCGAAGAAATATAAAAAAAAGAATTAACAAGAAAAATTAATCAACTAAAAAAATCTTTTTTTTAAAATAAATAGAAAGTGTGATCATAGAAACAACAGGATTAGTTTGGTTTGGCAACGATTTAAGAATTCATGATAATGAAGTTCTTAATAGAGCTTCTGCGCTTCATAATAATTTAATTGGAGTTTACTTCATCGATCCTAGATTGTTTCAAAAAAATAAATTTGGTTTTAGAAAAATGGATGTTTTTCGAACTCAATTCTTACTTGAATCTTTACAAAATCTACAAGATAATTTAGAAACAAAAAACATCTCGTTACTTGTCTATTTAGATCAACCTGAAAATAGAATTAAAAAACTATGCGAGACCTTCAATATTAATCAAATATACAAGCAAAAAGAATGGACTTCTGAGGAGGTAGAAATATGTAATAAGATTCTAAAGAAAATTCCATCAACTATTAAAATTAAAGAGGTCTACAATCAATTTTTATATCACCCGGATGATATTAATATTGAACTCCAAAAAATTCCTCAAGTATTTTCAAGTTTTAGAAAAAAGCTCGAAAAATATATAGAAGTTCGTTCAGAAGTTGACTTAGAATCTTTTAAAACTAGCAACTTACTCAATGAAAAAACTCACATTCCAACCATCGAAGAAATAGGATTTAAAAAAATACCTCAAAATAATAAAACTGCTTTTCCTTTTAAGGGAGGAGAAACTGAAGCTTTGAAAAGATTACATTATTATTTTTTCGAAACAAAGAAATTAGGATTCTACAAAAAAACAAGAAATGGCCTAGTGGGCTCAGATTACAGCTCTAAATTTTCTGCCTGGCTAGCAAATGGAAGTATCTCTGCCAGAACAATTTATTGGAATGTTAAAAAGTTTGAAAAAGAACACTTCAAAAACCAGTCAACTTATTGGCTCATTTTTGAACTAATTTGGAGAGATTATTTTAAATATATTTCAATAAAGCATGGAAATAATATTTTTAAAATTGATGGTATTTTACAAAAAAGCTATCCTTGGAAAATCAATCATACCTTAATTGAAAAATGGATAAAAGGAGTTACCTCAGACGACTTTGTTAATGCCAATATGATTGAGTTGAAAGAGACAGGTTGGATGAGCAATCGTGGAAGACAAAATGTAGCCTCCTATTTTGCAAAAAATTTAAATTTAGATTGGCGAATTGGTGCTGCCTATTTCGAAACAATGTTAGTAGATTATGATGTACACAGTAACTACGGAAATTGGATGTATGTGGCTGGTGTTGGGAATGACCCGAGAGACCGAACGTTCAATACACAATTACAGGCAGAAAGGTACGATCCAAATCATTTATTTAGAAAACGCTGGTTACAACAAACATTATTTTAACATTGAAAAAATTAAGACTCATATTAGGGGATCAACTTAACATAAATCATTCTTGGTTCAAGGAAGTAAATAGTGATATTGTTTACTGTCTTTTTGAAATGCGTCAAGAAACAGATTATGTAGAGCATCATATTCAGAAAATTGTTGGTTTTTTCTCGGCAATGAGAAGTTTCTCATCAAAGTTAAGTGCTAAAAAGCATCATGTGATTTATTATAAAATAAATGACGAAAAAAATCAACAAAACTTAACTCAAAATCTACTCCAAATTATTAAAAATGAGAAGATAGATCAATTTGAATATCAACTCCCAGACGAATTTAGGTTAGATACACAACTTAAAAACTTCTGTTCCTCAATTCCTATTAAAAATAAAATCTTTGATACAGAACACTTTTTCACTACTAGAATCGAATTAAAAAATTTCTTTACCGGTAAAAAACAATATTTAATGGAAAATTTTTATCGATATATGAGAAAGAAACACAACATATTAATGATCGGAAGCACTCCAGAAGGTGGAGAATGGAATTATGATAAAAGTAATCGTAAAAAATGGAAGCAAGAAACCTTAATACCTCCTCACAAAATATACTTAAAAGATGTTAGTCAGCTAGTTTTAGAGATTAAAAATAGTCACATAAAAACCATTGGAAGAATTAATATAAAGAATTTTGAATACCCGACAACAAGAGAAGAAGCGCTAGATCAATTAGATTATTTTTCTACACACCTATTAGTCCACTTTGGAGATTATCAAGATGCGATGAATACTGATGAGGTAAATCTTTATCACTCTAGAATTTCTTTTGCTATGAATATTAAGCTACTATCTCCAGAAGAAGTAATTAAAAACGTTCTTAAAAAATTTAGAAATTCTAAGGATGAAATTCATATTTCTCAAGTAGAAGGTTTTATTCGTCAAATCATTGGTTGGAGAGAATATATGAGAGGAATGTATTGGGCTTTAATGCCCGATTATAAAAAACTAAATGTTTTAGAAAATCAAAACAACCTTCCCCATTTCTTTTGGACAGGAAAAACAAAAATGAATTGTTTAAAAAATACCATCAATAATTCATTAGATAATGCCTATGCACATCATATTCAGCGATTAATGATTACTGGAAATTTTGCATTACTAATGCAAATCAATCCAGATGAAGTAGATCGATGGTATTTAGGTATCTATAATGATGCAATCGAATGGGTCCAATTAACAAACACTCGAGGGATGAGCCAGTTTGCTGATGGTGGGAAAATAGCGACAAAACCCTACGTATCTTCTGCAAACTACATTGATAAAATGAGTAATTATTGTGACAGTTGTTTTTATAATAAAAAAGAAAAAACATCCTCTAAAGCCTGTCCATTTAACAGTCTATATTGGAATTTTTTAGACGATAAGAGAATACATCTTTCTAAAAACAGAAGAATGGGAATGATGTATGCGTTGTTAAATAAAATACAACCAACAGAATTAGTAGCTATCAAAGAAAAAGCGAAACATATAATTGAAAATGCTGATGAATACTAAAGAAAAAATAAATGTAGTTTGGCTGAAAAGAGACCTCCGCTTACATGATAATGAGGCCTTATATAATGCAATAAAAAATGGAAAACGTTTTTTAATTTTTTATGCTTTTGAAAAAACGTTATTAAACGATCCTCACTATAGCAGCCGTCATTGGAATTTTATTAAACAGTCTCTTGTAGATATTAATAATGAGCTGTCGTCATACTGCTCAAAAGTACTAACAGTAGAATCTGATATTATTGGAGCATGTAACCAAATTCAAAATTTCTATAAGATAGAGACCGTATTTTCTCATATAGAAACTGGTATTTTGACAACATATTCCAGAGATAAAGATTTTAAGAGATATTGTAGAAATAATAATATTCATTGGAAAGAAAATATTAATAATGGCGTACAAAGAGGCATTCGAAATAGAGAAGAATGGTTTAAAGGTTGGAGTACTTATATGAATGAACCGCAAAAAGATTTTGAACTCAATCTTGGACAGCTAATAAATGTAGATGAAATTCTATCCATTGAAAACATATCTCAACCTAGCATTTTAAAAACTCCAATTGATACAAAATTTCAAAAAGGAGGCAGAAATATGGCTTTGAAATACGCCAATACTTTTTTTAAAGATAGGCATAAAGAATATATGTATCATATTTCTAAACCAGCGCTTTCGAGAACTAGTTGCAGTCGTCTATCTCCGTATTTAGCATGGGGAAATCTGTCAGTAAGAGAAGTATATCAAGCCGGAGTAAAATTAAAAAATACGTCCAATGCTAAACATATTGGAGCATTTTTATCTAGACTTCGATGGCAGGCTCATTTTATTCAGAAATTTGAAATGGAACACATAATGCAAGAAGCAAGTGTTAACAGAGGATATCATAAACTTAAAAAATCTATTTCCAAAAAATATCAAGAAGCATGGAAAAAAGGTCAAACTGGTTTCCCTTTAGTTGATGCTTGTATGAGGTGTTTAGATCAGACTGGGTATTTAAACTTTAGAATGAGAGCCCTAACTGTTTCCTTTTTTACTCATATTTTATGGCAACCATGGCAAGATGCTTCAACACATCTTTCGCAAATGTTTTTAGATTTTGAGCCAGGAATTCATTTCCCACAATTACAAATGCAAGCTGGTGAAACAGGAATTAATAATCTTAGAATTTACAATCCAATCAAAAATGGTATAGAACACGATAAAGAGGCTGTTTTTATAAAAAAATGGGTTCCAGAGTTAAAAAATTTAGATACTATATTTGCGCATGAACCATACCTAATGACCCCATTAGAACAGCAACTTCATGGTTTTATTCTTGGGAAAGACTATCCAAAACCAATTGTTGATATCAAAAAAACTAGAAAAAAAGCATCAGATATTCTCTGGAACTTAAAGAAAAATAAAATTGTAAAAGAAGAGAACATTAGAATTCTATCAAAACACACTCTATCTGATAGAAATATCCTTTTAAAAAATAGCTAAATAAACATATTGCTAAATACTTATTATTGATTCGATTCAATTATCGATCAGATATGATAATAATATGTTAATATTTGTCTAACTGTTTGAAAAATACTTTAAACAAAACTATATTTGAAAGCATACATGATTTTTTCAAGCACACATACTAACAAAGAAGCCAAAAGATTAACTAATGATTTATTAGGACATCCCTTTTCAATTTATCAATCGATTAAACTAGGAGGTATTGGCTCTAAAAGAATGTTAATAGAAAAAACTAGTCATCAATTAGCTCACTTAATGAACAAAGTAGCTGATATAAACTATGGTAATATTGAATTAAGACCCAATGGTATCATAGTGATGATTAACAGAGGACTTGACAATTATCAATGGGTAATACCATACAGACAATTAGTTCTTTACAAAACAGAGGCTTTTAGTATTCATGCTCAAGGAAAATTTATATCTTTTAAAAAAAATAAAGCTTATAAAGAAAATAAAAAATTCATTCAGAAAATGATTCAATTAAAAACAGAAAATCAGGAAAAATATTCGATACCAACCTATGGCTGAGTTAACAGACATATCGATAGACAGAATTATTGAAATGGCTTGGGAAGACAGAACTACCTTTGATGCCATAGAATTTCAATTTGGACTAAGTGAACAAGAAGTAATAACTCTTATGAGAACAGAAATGAAGCCCAAAAGCTTTAAAATGTGGCGAAAAAGAGTTCAAGGTAGAAAAACAAAACATGAAAAATTACGAGATTTTAAAAGTGGGAGATTTAAATGTTCAAGGCAAAAACAAATATCAAACAATAGTATTTCAAAACGATAATTAACAGTGCTTTGTTTTAAACTTATGAAATAAAAACAGCACTAAAAAAAGAAAAAAAATGAATACAAATTTATTTATTAAGAAAAAAAATACACTCAATCAATTAAATGGTTTTTCAATTGAAGATATTGGAGACGATCATCTGCTAACTGGGTTAGAAACACCAATGAAGCCTGGAGCCTTTTTAATTTCAGACAAAGAAAAAAAAGAGAAAATTGCTATATTATTCGAGGAAATCATGAATGTTATGGGCCTAGACCTTACTGATGATTCTCTTAAAGGAACTCCAAAAAGAGTAGCAAAAATGTATATTGATGAAATATTTTCTGGATTAAACCCTAAAAATAAGCCAAAAGTTGCGTTATTTGACAATAAATATGAATATAATCAGATGTTAGTAGAGAAGAATATTACATTCTACTCTAATTGCGAACATCATTTTGTACCCATAATTGGGAAAGCACATGTTGCTTATATATCTTCTGGTAAAGTAATTGGTTTATCTAAACTAAATCGAATAGTTCAATACTATGCTAAAAGACCCCAAGTACAAGAAAGATTAACAAATCAAATCGCTGAAGATTTGAAAACTATTTTACAAACTGAAAATGTGGCAGTTATTATTGATGCGAAACATTTATGCGTGTCATCTAGAGGTATTAAAGATGACACATCAGCAACAGTTACCTCATATTATGGAGGAGAGTTTAATACTCCTTCAAAAATAAATGAATTATTAAACTATTTAAATAATTAAATTATGGATCTAATAGATAGAGCTACAGAATTTGAACATAGAAAACACAAATTTGTAACCACTAGTGATCGTATTCTTGCTTCAAGAGAAGTAAAAGGTTTAATTTTAGAAATCAATGAAATCTACAAAGAAAGTAAAGACGCTGATTTGATGGATCTCATGAAACGATTAACAGTAATTAAACAAAAGATCGAAAAAAGACTTAAAGGGCGACCACTTACAGCAGCATAAATGCGAAAAATTATTATAATAGGTGGAAGTAGGGGGATTGGTAAATCACTCCTAGAATCACTGCTTGAGAAAAATCAAGTTATCAATATTAGTAGATTTCCTCCTGATCTATCTCATAATAACTTAATTCATCATTCATGTGATGTATTAGTTGACGAACTTCCTCCATTAGACGAAGTAGATTCTCTTATCTATTGTCCAGGAAGTATAAACCTAAAGCCATTTTCTCGTTTAAAATTAGATGACTTTAGAAATGATTTTGAAATCAATGTAATTGGAGCTGTAAAAACAATACAACAGTATTTATCTCAACTTAAAAAAGGGAAAAACCCATCAATTCTTCTTTTTAGCACGGTTGCTACAAAATTAGGGATGCCTTTTCATGCGAGTGTAGCTTCTTCAAAATCTGCTGTAGAAGGATTGGTTAAATCTCTAGGAGCTGAATTTGCCCCTACGATACGAATTAATGCCATAGCACCTACAGTTACCGATACGGATCTGGCTTCAAAAATTCTTCGAAATGAAAAGATGATTGAAATCATTAAGGAACGTCATCCATTAAAAAAGTTTTTAAATCCAGCTGAAGTTGCAGAGATGGCTTCATTTTTAATTTCAGAAAAATCAGCTTCCATTTCGGGTAAAATTTTTGAAATGGATTGTGGTATCGTAAGTTTCAAAATTTAGGAATGAATCCGTTCTTCATATTTGCTAAGACAGCATTATCATCAAACAAACCAACTAAAATGTCCGCTCCAAAATCTATATTTGACATTCAAATAAATTCTCTTCAAGGAAATAAAATAACCTTACATAATTTTAAAGGAAAAAAGATACTATTTGTAAATGTTGCATCTGAATGTGGGTTTACTCCACAATACAAAGACCTACAAAAACTCCATGAGTTATATTTAGATAAATTAGTAATTATAGGAGTTCCTTGTAATCAATTTGGTAAACAAGAACCTGGAAAAAACAAAGAAATTGAAGCATTTTGTGAGGTAAACTATGGTGTTTCTTTTTTATTGACAGAAAAAATAAAGGTAAAAGGAAAAGAACAGCATCCACTCTACAACTGGCTCACTAATAAAGCTGAAAATGGCAGGAAAAATTCATCTGTGAAATGGAATTTTCAAAAATACCTACTTGATGAAAATGGCGATTTAATTGATTATTACTATTCAACGACGTCACCCTTAAGTTCAAAAATTAAAAAACATATTCTATAATTATGTTTGGAATCTTCAAAAAAAAATCTGAACTCGATAAACTTCAAGATCAATACAAGAAAAAAATGAAAGAAGGGTATGATTTACAATCAATTAATCGAAGCGATAGTGATCAAAAGTACTTAGAAGCACAACAAATTTTAGATAAAATAGAAATATTGGAAGCCCATAATGAAAAAAAATAGTACTTATCTACTCTTATTTTTAATCATTAATTTTGGGGGGTTAGCATTGGGCAGTTGGCTAATGAATAATGGTCCAATAACAGACTGGTATCTAGATTTATCAAAAGCCCCATGGTCTCCTCCTGGATGGGTTTTTGGTGTTGCTTGGACCACCATCATGCTTTGTTTCTCAATATATCTGGTAGGGCTATTTACAACAAATTATACTCCAATAAAATTACGATTGTATATTTTTCAAGTACTTCTTAATGTCAGTTGGAATTATATTTTTTTTAATCAACATTTAGTGAAAATTGCTTTTGCAGTAATTATATTACTCACTGCTCTTTTATTTTATCTATTCTTGACCTATCTAAAAGAGCAAAAGTCACGAAGCTATTTATTATTACCATACATGATTTGGCTTTGTATTGCCTCATCATTAAACCTTTATATTTTGATTCATAATTAACCATGAAAGTATATACGCTTCATAAAAAACAAAATTTACCCATCGATATAGAAACAGCCTGGGAATTTTTATCAAATCCAACTAATCTTAAAACAATCACTCCAGATTATATGAGTTTTGATATTTTGTCTGGGGCAGATAGATCTATGTATCCAGGTCAAATAATTCAATATATTGTAACTCCTATTTTAGGAATTAAAACAAAATGGGTTACCGAAATCACACATGTAAAAGAATATAAATACTTTGTTGACGAACAACGTTTTGGACCTTACGCTTTGTGGCATCACAAACATTTTATAAAAAAAATTGATAGTGGTGTTGAAATGGAAGATATTATAGACTATAAAATCCCTTTAGGTATTTTAGGTCAAATGATTCATCCTATCTTAGTAAAACCCAAACTTGAAGAAATTTTTAACTATCGACAGAAAAAATTACTTGAATTATTTGGAGAATATAAAAAATAATGACAAAAATTTCAATTTTCTGGTACCGAAGAGATCTAAGATTACATGACAATGTAGGACTATATCATGCTCTAAAATCAGGTGAAGAGATCCTTCCTATTTTTATTTTTGATCCAACTATTTTAAACAAACTCCCAGAAGACGATGCTCGTCTTTCATTTATCCATTCAGAACTAAATAAGATGAATGAACATTTGACGACATTCAAAACAGGGATTAGCATGTATCATGATACGCCCGTAGAAGTATTCAAAGCACTTATCAAAAAATATCAGATTATTAATGTATATACTAATCATGATTATGAGCCTTATGCAACGGAAAGAGATCAAGAAATTAAAAAATTATTAACCTCAAATAATATTCAATTCTTCAGTTATAAAGATCAAGTGATTTTTGAAAGGAATGAAATAACAAAAAACGATGGAAATCCCTATGTTGTTTATACTCCTTACTCCAAAAAATGGCTAGAAGCCTATCAAAATAAAAAAAGAGAACTGTATTCTTCTGAAGATTTATTAGATCGATTTACTAATGAGATAGAAGTTCAACATCTCAACATTGAAGATATTGGATTTATAAAAACAACAACTCCTATAAAAAACTATATTTTTAATGCTAGAATAATCAATGAATATGAAGAGACTCGAAATTTCCCTGCCCTTGACAATACCTCAAAACTAGGACCTCATTTACGATTTGGAACTGTAAGTGTTCGTCAAATGGTCTCAAGAGCGAATGAGCAAGAAAATCCAACTTTTTTAAAAGAATTAATCTGGCGGGAGTTTTTTATGCAAATTTTATGGCATTTTCCTCAAACACATAAAGACTCTTTTAAATCTAAATACGACAGAATTCTTTGGAGAAATAATGAGGAGGATTTCAAAAAATGGTGTGAGGGAAACACTGGATATCCGATGGTTGATGCTGGAATGCGACAACTCAACAAAACAGGGTTTATGCATAACAGGGTTCGCATGTTAGTGGGAAGTTTTTTATGCAAACATCTTCTAATTGATTGGCGATGGGGTGAAGCTTACTTTGCAGAAAAGTTACACGATTATGAAATGGCTAGCAATGTTGGAAATTGGCAATGGGTTGCTGGAACTGGGGTTGATGCTGCTCCTTATTTTAGAATATTTAACCCAACTAGTCAAATTCAAAAGTTTGATAAAGACATGAATTATATCAAAAAATGGGTTCCTGATTTTCAAGAGATTACCTATCCAGCTCCTATGGTAGAACATAAATTTGCAAGAGAACGTTGCTTAAAAACTTACAAAGAAGCCTTATCATAAAAAGTTGTTTATTTTTCAGCGTACGTGTATCTTTGACAACTATTAAAAATTCGGGATGTAGCTTAGTCCGGTTAAAGTGCTGGTCTGGGGGACCAGAGATCGGAGGTTCGAATCCTCTCATCCCGACAAATTAAAGCGCTACTTTAATTTATCAATCTATCGGAAGGGTACCGAATAAAATAAGGAGATCCTATTAGGGTGAATAAATCCTGTTCAAAAAAAATCATTAGAAGTTTCCTCCTGTTTATACTCCATAAATATTTCCTAAATTTGTTTTATAATTTTTAAAAAAACTAATACAATAAAAAGATGCTCGTTATAGGGATTGCCGGAGGAACTGGGAGTGGAAAAACAACAGTAGTTAGTCAAATTATAAATGAACTGCCAGTGGATGAAGTTTGTGTTATTTCACAAGATTCGTATTATAAAACAACAGATGAACTTTCCTATGAAGAAAGAACAAAAATAAATTTTGATCATCCAAGAGCCATTGATTTTGAATTATTAAAAAAACATATTTCTGATCTTAAATTTTCTAAAATCATTGAACAACCTATTTATTCTTTCGTTACTCATAATAGAACAAAAGATACTATTAAAATTCATCCAAAAAAAGTAGTGATTGTCGAAGGAATTTTAATTTTTAATAATAAAGAATTATTAGATTTATTTGATATTAAGATTTTTGTTCACGCCGATGCTGATGAGCGATTAATTAGACGTATTAAACGGGATATTACGGAAAGAGGTAGAGATATAGAGGAGGTTTTAAATCGATATAAAAAAACATTAAAACCCATGCACGAACAGTTTATAGAACCAACGAAAAATTTTGCGGATATTATTATTCCAAATGATCGCTATAATACAGTAGCAATAGATATCGTTAGGACAGTTATAAGTGATCGACTATAATCTATGTTTATTAAAAAAATAAAAAATAACACCTTCTTTAAATTCCTAACGAATATCTACGTTATTATTTTAATATTATTTCTAATTTGGATGTTTTTCTTTGACACTAATGTTCAGCTAAATAGAGAATTTGATATCGAAATAAAAAAACTAAACAACACCATTAATTTTTATAAGAAGGAAATTGATCGTGATAAAAAGACAATCAAAGAACTTCAAGATTCTCTTCAACTTGAAAAATTTGCAAGAGAACAGTATTTAATGAAAAAAAATAATGAAGATATTTATATCATAGAATTTGACTCTTTAAAAAATTAAATGAACGATTTCTTATTTAACGAATTTGATCAAGTATCTCCAACTGCATGGAAACAAAAAATCCAAGTAGATTTAGAAGGTAAAGATTATAACAGTTCTTTAGTTTGGAAAACTAATGAAGAAATTTCTGTAAAACCATTTTACACAAAAGAAGATAGACATAATAGAAAAATAAAACTCCCTAGCGAAGGGTATAAAACCTGTCAATCAATATTTATAGACAAAGTCTCTATAGCAAATAAATTAGCATTAGATAGTATAGAAAGGGGTGCAAAAGCCATTCAATTTACTGCAAAAAAAACATTTGATTTCAGAACTTTATTAAATAATATAAAAATAAAAAAGTGTACCATCTATTTTAATTTTGAATTTATTGATGCCCATTTTATTGCTCAATTAAAAGAGTATTGTAATGACAAATTAACCTATTTTCAAATTGATATCATTGGGAACTTAGCAAAAACAGGGAATTGGTTTTCTAATTTTAAAGATGATATCTCTGAACTTGAAAAATTTATTTATACCACAGAAAATACGATTTGTGTGGATGCTTCAATATATCAAAATGCTGGTGCCACAATTGTACAAGAACTAGCATACGCATTAGCACATACAAATGAATATATTGAATTATTTGGAAAATCTATAGCATCTAAAATTCATTATAATTTTTCTATTGGTAGTAATTATTTTTTTGAAATAGCAAAACTAAGAGCATTTAGAATGTTATCATCAACTCTTTTAAAAGAATACAATACTCAAATAAACCCTATTCATATTTTTTCAAGACCCTCCATGAGAAATAAAACTATTTATGATTATAATGTAAATATGTTACGAACTACCAGTGAATGTATGAGTGCAATTTTAGGAGGTTCTGACACCATTTCGAATATTTCTTACGATTCAGTTTACCATAAATCTAATGAATTTGGAGAGCGAATTGCTAGAAATCAATTATTAATTTTAAAAGAAGAAACCTATTTATCAGATGCTCAACAATATCCGAATGGTTCTTACTACATAGAGAGTATTGAAAAACAACTCGCTGAAAAAGCATTAAATCTTTTCAAGGAAATAGAAAAAAAAGGTGGGTTTTTAAAACAATTAAAAAAAGGAATTATCCAAAAAAAAATAACTGAAAGTGCTAACAAAGAACAAATTCAATTTAATAATCGTCAACTTATTTTACTAGGCACTAATGAATTACCTAACCTAAATGAACGAATGAGGGACGAATTAGAGATTTATCCGTTTTTAAAATCAAACAATTCTAAAACATTATTACAACCTATATTGCAAAAAAGAATCTCAGAAGAATATGAAAAAGAGCGTCTTAAAAAAGAATTAGAATCATCATTTAAAAGTATAGAATAAAAAAATCTATTAACCACATAATGGCTAGAAGAAACATTCAACATCTCACTCTAAATGATTCTGTCAATCAAGAAAATAAAGATGTAAAGCATCTTGATTTTATTGCCGGTACAGCGCCCAATTTAAGAGGTCCTTATGCTACCATGTACGTAAAAAGACCTTGGACAATCAGACAATATGCTGGGTTTTCAACTGCCGAAGAAAGTAATGCGTTTTATAGAAGAAATTTAAAAGCAGGTCAGAAAGGATTATCAGTCGCCTTTGATTTAGCAACACATCGAGGGTATGATTCAGATCATGAACGAGTACAAGGCGATGTTGGAAAAGCTGGTGTAGCTATAGATTCTATTGAAGATATGAAAATCCTATTCGAAGGAATTCCTCTCAACAAAATGTCGGTTTCTATGACAATGAATGGTGCTGTACTTCCAATTTTAGCATTCTATATCGTTGCTGCTGAAGAACAAGGAATAGCTCAACAAGAATTGTCTGGAACTATTCAAAATGATATTTTAAAGGAGTTTATGGTAAGGAATACTTATATATATCCTCCAACACCATCAATGAAAATAGTGGCAGATATTTTTGAATACACCAGCAAAAATATGCCCAAATTTAATTCTATTTCGATCTCTGGATACCATATGCAAGAGGCTGGGGCTACCTCTGAAATAGAATTAGCATATACACTTGCTGATGGATTAGAATATATAAGAAAAGGATTAGAAGCGGGTATGGATATTGATTCATTTGCACCAAGATTATCTTTTTTCTGGGCGATTGGGATGGATCATTTTACTGAAATTGCAAAATTAAGAGCCGCAAGAATGCTATGGGCTAAAATTGTCAAACAATTCAATCCAAAAAATCCTAAATCATTAGCCTTGAGAACTCATTCACAAACTAGTGGTTGGAGTTTAACAGAGCAAGATCCTTTTAATAATGTTGCAAGGACTACAATTGAAGGAATGGCAGCTGCTTTTGGAGGAACCCAAAGTCTTCACACTAATGCTCTAGACGAAGCAATCGCATTACCAACAGATTTTTCTGCAAGGATCGCCAGAAACACTCAAATTTATTTGCAAAGCGAAACTGATATTACAAAAACAGTAGACCCATGGGGAGGGAGCTTTCATTTAGAGAAACGTACAGAAGATATTGCTCAAAAGGCATGGATGCTAATTAAGGAAGTGGAAAAATTAGGAGGAATGACCAAAGCGATAGAAAAAGGAATCCCAAAAATGAGAATCGAAGAGGCCGCAGCAAAAAAACAAGCAAAAATAGATAGCGGTAACGATGTAATTGTAGGTGTAAATAAATATCAATTAAAAGAAGAAGACCCTATTCAAATACTGGATGTTAATAATAAAACGGTTCGGAAGTTACAGATAGAAAGATTAACTAAAATTAAAGCAACCAGAAATGCTGAAAATGTAAAAGAAATACTTTCGGAACTTACAAATGCCGCAAGAATAAGCCTACTAGAAACTGACTCTGTTACAAAAAAGAAAAAAAATTTATTAGATTTGGCTATCAAGGCAGCTAGAGAAAGAGCCACTTTAGGAGAAATTTCTGACGCTTTAGAGGTCGCATTCGGGAGACATAAGGCAGTTCATAAAACAATATCAGGCGTGTATAGTAAAGAAATAAAAGATAATAAATTATTTAAAAAAGCGGCAGCCCTTTCTGATAAGTTTGCTGAACTTGAAGGAAGAAGACCACGAATTATGATTGCTAAGTTAGGTCAGGATGGTCATGATCGTGGTGCTAAAGTTGTGGCTACTGGCTATGCTGATCTGGGCTTTGATGTTGATATTGGTCCTTTATTTCAAACTCCAAAAGAAGCTGTTAAACAAGCAGTTGAAAATGATGTCCATATACTAGGAATTTCATCGCTAGCTGCAGGTCATAAAACATTAGTTCCTCAAGTAATTTCACAATTAAAAGAATATGATCGGGAAGATATAATGGTAATTGTAGGTGGGGTAATTCCAGCACAAGACTATCAATTTCTTTTTGATTGTGGTGCTGTAGGTGTTTTTGGTCCAGGAACTAAAATTGCACAAGCTGCCATCGATATGATCACAATATTAATTGATACTGTAGAATAAAAACAGTATCTTTTCTGTCGTAATTCTAACTAATTTCAAAAATGAAAAAAATAATATTTACACTGTTGGTCCTTTTTATATCAACACCAAATTATGCTCAAAAAGGATTATCAAAAAACAAAAAAGCATTATTCTCTTCTGTAGAAAAACATAAAGAAAATCTCATCAAAATCAGTGACGAAATTTGGAGTTTAGCTGAAACTGCTTTCGAAGAAACCAATTCTGCTGAAATTTTAGCTAGTTATGCTGAGCAGCAGGGTTTTAAGGTCGAGAGAGGTGTGGCTGGAATGCCAACAGCTTTTGTTGCTAGCTATGGTTCAGGGTCTCCAGTTATAAGTGTTTTAGGTGAATTTGATGCATTGCCTGGAATTTCTCAAAAAGCCGAACCCACAAAATCACCTTTACAAGAAGGAGGTGCAGGGCATGGATGTGGTCATAATTTATTTGGTGCTGGGAGTCTTGGCGCTGCAGTAGCCATTAAAGAACTAATACAAGCTGGAAAGATTAAAGGTACAATAAAGTTTTTAGGAACTCCATCAGAAGAAAAATTCTTTGGTAAAATTTGGATGGTTAATGCGGGTCTGTGGGACGATGTTGATGTAAACATAAGTTGGCACCCCTCTGCAGAAATAAAAGCTGATGTACAAAGCTCACTAGCTTTAGTTGACTTTAAGGTTGAATTTTTTGGACAAGCTGCTCATGCAGCTGCAGATCCTTGGAATGGTAGAAGTGCTTCCGATGCTTTAGAATTATATGCCTCTGGTATAAATTATTACAGAGAGCATGTTAAACCTTCTGTAAGAATGCACTACCATATTCAAGACGGCGGGCAAGTTGTAAATGTGGTTCCAGACTATTCAAGAATATGGGTTCGAGTTAGAGATACCAAGCGTTCAGGCATGATGCCAGTATATAAACGGGTTAAAGAAATGGCTAAAGGTGCTGCGATTCTTGCAAATGTAGATTATAAAATTTCTTTAATCTCTGGAATATACGAAGTATTAGTTAATAGAGAAGGTGGAAAGATTATGCAAAAAAACTTGGAGCTCCTAGGACCTATCAAATATACAGATGATGAAATCGCTTTTGGAAAGAAAATTCAAGAAGTTACTAAAAAAGAACAGGTAGGGATGGATAGTTCTATCAATCCATTACAGGATACAAGAGAAAATCCTGGCGGTGGATCTACAGACGTTGGAGATGTTAGTTGGAATGTAGCCAATATTAATCTTGGAGTGACTACTGCTCCTAAAGATACCCCATGGCATTCATGGGCTGTAGTTGCTTGTGGAGGAATGAGTATCGGACACAAAGGAATGCTTTATGCATCAAAGGCAATGTCAATGACAATGCTAGACTTATTTGAAAATCCAGACTTAGTAAAAAAAGTAAAAGCCGAATATAAGGAGCGTAAAGGAGATGAAGTTTACGAAGCGATTATTCCTGATGGACCTCCTCCTATACCAACTGAAAAAAAATAAAACTTAAACTCTTGTTATTAATATATTAACAAGGGATTTTTATGAGTAAAAAAAACAAATCAAGTGATTTTTTTCAATGTTTAATCCGTAAATTTGCAACGTTTTAAAAGCTATTTTTTGAATGAAAAAAATCTTCAGAATTTTATACTCTACACGTTTAATGGCCCTACTTTTTGTGGCTTACTCTGTGGCCATGGGTGTTGCTACTTTTATAGAAAATGATTATGGTACCCAATCTGCTAAAGCGCTTGTATACAATGCTTGGTGGTTTGAGGCTATTATGGTCTTTTTTATCATAAACTTTTTTGGTAATATATTTCGTTATCGTTTATTAAGAAAAGAAAAATGGCCAGTATTACTATTCCATATTGCATTTCTTTTCATCTTAATTGGAGCAGGAATTACTAGATATATTGGTTATGAAGGGTTAATGCTCATTGATGAAGGACAAACGAGCAATACTTTTTTATCAGAAACTACCTATGTCAACCTTGTTGTTGACAATAATGAAGTCCAAAAGACGTATCATAAACCTACCTTATTTTCTGCCAAAGGCTCAAATAACTGGGGTCTTAATGAAGATTTTAAAGGCACGAAATTCTCAATAAACCTCAGCTCATATCTTCCATGGGCCAAAAAGGAATTTTTTGAAGATGAACAGGGTGATGAATATCTTTTTATCGTTGAATCTAGTAGTGGATCAAGGCATGAACATTATATTAAAAAAGGAGCACTACAAAATATTCATGGGGTTTTAATAGGTTTTGAAACCTCTGATAATTCTGGGACCATTAATCTTTTTAGAGAAAATGGGCGTTTACAAATACAAACAAAAAATAATGGAACCTGGATGCGAATGGCTGATAGAGCTGAAGGGACCGTCACCAAAGATACCATTGAAGAGTTTCAATTTAGATCGCTTTACAAAATTGGTGAATTACCTTTTGTGATTCCAGAACCTATAAAAAAAGGGGATTTAAGAACAGTAAGAGGTACTACAAAAGATGATACAAAATTAGATGCGCTCCTATTAGATGTAGTAGTTGAAAATGAGACAAAACAAATTGAAATATTTGGAGGTAAATATGCTCCACAAAGACCTACACAATTTTCTTTGAATGGATTGAACTTTAGAATTGATTATGGTCCTAAACAACTTAAAACACCTTTTAGCATCAAATTAAATGATTTCCAATTAGAAAAATATCCAGGTTCTGAAAGCGCATCAGCATTTGCAAGTGAAATCACGGTCATAGATGATAATACCTCTTTTGATTACAGAATTTTTATGAATCATATTTTAGATCATAAAGGGTATAAGTTTTTTCAAGCAAGTTATGATCTCTCAGGAGATGTGGAGCAAACACATTTATCGGTGAATCATGATTTTTGGGGAACACTCATCACTTACATTGGATACTCTCTTCTTTATTTTGGAATGATTTCTATTTTATTTGCTCCCAAAACTCGTTTTGACTTTTTGAAAAAATCATTAAAAAAAATAAAAAAGAAAAAAGCTAGTCTTACACTTTTCATTGGACTCTTTATGGGGGTTACTGGACATGTTTTAGCTCAAGAGAATCATTTAACAACAAATAAAATCACTAACCAACAGATAGATTCTGTATTAAAGACCAACTTGGTTGATTTAGAACACGCTGAAGAATTCAACCAACTAATCATTCAAGACATTGGTGGTCGTATGAAGCCTGCACATACATTTGCCTCAGAATTGGTAAGAAAAGTTAGTCAGAATGAAAATTTTAATGGCATGGAACCTAGTCAGGTACTTCTTTCCATTATAGAAAATTCAAAACTTTGGTTTAATGTTCCGTTCATTTATTTGGAAAAAGGAAATACGGAAATTCGTGAAATTATAGGTGTTGAAAAAGAAGCTACCCACGCCAGTCTTTCGGATTTTTATGATACAAAAGGAAATCCTAAAATTAGAAAATATGCTGCTGAAGCAGAAAAGAAGAATGTTCAAAATAAATTTGAAAAAGATGTTATAAAAATAGAAAGACGTATCTATCTTTTTTCACAAGCTTTAAGCCTAAGTGTCTTACGAATTTATCCCAAACTTAATGACGAAAACAATAAATGGGTCTCATTTCCTGAAGCTTCAAGGGCAAACTACTCTGGGAAAGATTCTCTATTTGTAAGACAATCATTACCGATATACATACAATTATTACAAACTGCAAAACAAAGTGGCGATTATACAGAAGCTACTAAAATGTTAGATGGAATTAAAAAATTCCAACAATATTATGGTGCTGATGTATATCCAGATAAAGAAAAAATAACATTAGAAATTAAATATAATAAAGCTCAAATATTTAAAAAACTTTCTAAATATTATGGCTATACAAGTCTCTTTTTAATATTGTTTGTAATCCTTCAAATTTTTAATAATAAAAAATGGATTGGTGCCCTAGTAAAATTACTAATAGGAATTACCATTATTCTATTTATATCTCATTTCTTAGGTCTTTTGAGTCGATGGTACATCAGTGGAAATGCTCCCTGGAGTAATGCCTATGAATCCATTATCTATGTTGCTTGGGCAACCATGTTATTTGGCTTAGCTTTTGGTAGAAAATCATCATTAACAATTGCTGCTACCACATTTTTAACTGCAGTAATATTAATGTTTGCTCACCAAAACTGGTTAGATCCAGAAATTGCAAACCTTCAGCCAGTACTTAATTCTTGGTGGTTACTTGTTCATGTTTCTATCATTGTGGCTAGCTATGGGCCTTTTTCACTAGGAATGATTTTAGGTATTGTCGCTTTATTCTTAACTATTTTTACAACCAAAAGGAATAAGAAAAAAATAGAGCTTACCATAAAAGAAATCACAGTCATTAATGAAATGGCTATTACTATTGGTTTAATTATGCTAACCATTGGTAATTTCTTAGGAGGTATGTGGGCCAATGAAAGTTGGGGCCGATACTGGGGATGGGATCCCAAAGAAACTTGGGCCTTAGTATCTATTATGATTTATGCTTTTGTTTTACACATGAGATTAATTCCAGGATTAAGAAGTAGATATACGTTTAACCTTTGGTCTATTATTGCTTATGGATCAATAATGATGACTTACTTTGGTGTCAATTTTTATCTATCTGGACTTCATTCTTATGCTAGTGGAGATCAAGTTATTACCCCTAACTCTGTCTTCTACTCAGTCGGTTTTGTCATAGTTTTATCGATATTTGCTTGGTTTAAGCATCGAAAATATTACAAAAACTAAAAGAAAATTGTACTTTTGTGTCTCTTCATTCTAAATAAATTTAGAAAATTTAAAAATGATAATTTAACTATGTTTCATAAAAATATAAAATTAGCTCTCGCAGTAATAACTGTAATTTGGTCAGTATATGAATTTTGGCAAGGTCATATTGGTAACGGAATTGCCATTCTCCTTCTAACAGGGATGTTTATTTTTTTGTACTTCAAAAACGAATTTATTCTCTTAGCTTTTTTACAATTAAGAAAACAAAATTTTCCAGCTGCTCAAAAATGGTTAACTTATATTAAAAAACCTAGTGCTGCACTTACTCAAAAACAGGAAGGCTATTATAATTATTTACATGGTATTATGCTGTCTCAGACCAATATGACACAGGCTGAAAAATTTTTACGTAAAGCGATACGATTAGGTTTATCTATGGATCATGATTTAGCAATGGCTAAATTACAATTAGCCGGTATCGCGATGACCAAAAGAAGAAAGCGTGAGGCAAGTATGTTAATGTTGGAGGCAAAAAAGCTAGATAAACATGGAATGCTGAAAGAACAAATGCAAATGATGAAGCAGCAAATGAAGAAAATATAAATATTTTCTAATTATTCTTTTTTAGATTATTTAATTCGTATTTGAGTTAAATCCGGATTATATTGAATAATATAAATTCCGTTATTGGTAGAAGTTTGAAATAAATTCTTACTGTAATCAAACTTACTTTCTAATCGATAGGAGACTCCTTTCTTAAAAGTTTCTTTTAATTCATTTCCTGAAGCTAACCTCATTGAAGTATCGAATACAATATCAAAACCCTTGGTTGCATAATAGGAGGGATATGCATTATTTTTTTTAATGAACTGGAGATTGAAACGTTGAATTTCAGGGGAGCTTTCATCTATAAAAATATCTGTTGTATATGTAAATCCTAATTTCGCCAACTTATTATTATCAATTCTATCAAATTGATTGGATTTAAAAATACCAAATACTTTGATAACAGTATCTTCGGGTAAAATTTGCATTTCTGGCTCATCACCTTCCTCTTCTTCATTTTCTTCCTCTTCTTCTGGTTCCTCTGGTTCCTCTGTTGGTAGACTAATTAAACTATTAATTGCATCAGAAGCTATAATACTATTATTGGTTGCTAGAATTACCCAATTTCCTATTTCAGCCTTCAAAGCATTAATGATATAGTCTTTTCTTATGTATCCTTCATTTGGATAGATGATTTGAGCTTCGGAAATTGAATCATGCTCTAATAATCTCGATTTGATTAAATCACTATTACGAATCGAAGTACTTGTACTATCTCCAATAATTACGATGTTTTCATTTGAATAACTCGTCAGTATATAATCGACTAATTCTTTTTGATGAAAATCTCTATCAGCATAGGTTTTGATGATTCTTGAAGATTTAAACGTATTTTGCTTCTTTGAATATACCGGAAAAACCACTGGAATACCAGTTCTATTGGCAACTCTAGAAACTTCCTCTGAATAGAGAGGTCCAATAACAGCGTCTGTTTCGCTAAAATCTGTAACTGATAAAATAGAATCTAACTTCGTATTCTTTCTACCAGTATCAAAAATAGAAAGTTCTAGGTTTACTCCTATATTTCTAAGAGAATCTAATGCTATCAATGCACCTAAATAAAGATCAGTAGTAATGTTTACAAGCTTATTGTTTTTAAAAATATCTTTAGCATCTATCGTATCATATTCTATAGCTCTAAAAGGAAGCATCAAAGCTAATTTTACGGATGTATTTTGTTGAATAGTATCACGGTAAACTTTAAAATCATTTTCTTCTTCAATGGGTTTAATCTTAAGTAACATATCCAATTGTAATTCCTGATTTTCTAGGATTGGATTGAGTATTCTTAATTCTTTCTCGGAAATATTATAAAATCGTGTTATATTATAAAAAGTATCACCTTTAACAACTTTATGAATTACATATCCTTCACTTAATTGATCAGAAGTAGTGGTAGTTGGAGCATCGCTACTATCCAATGGCTCAACAATGGTTGTGTTAACTGAGTCATTTTGTTCAAAATTAGTATTTGGAACCACAATTATTGTTTGTGGAGATGGTTTTCTCCCTACACCTGGGTTTAATCGCAGCAATACCTTTGTTTTTAGACCAAGGCGTTTCGCAATTGTCTTAATAGTTTCCCCTTTTTTTACTTTGTAAGTAATATATTTTTCTTGTTGGCCGTATGATTGAATGATTCCAACATAAAATAAAATAATTAGTACTATAAATTTTCTCATAAGATTACTCCCATTCTATTGTTGCAGGTGGTTTTGAGCTTATATCATATACAACTCTATTGACACCTTTTACTTTATTAATTATTTGATTAGAGGTTTTTTGTAAAAAATTATACGGTAAATTTACCCAATCGGCAGTCATCCCATCTGTACTTTCAACAGCTCTTAGTGCCACCACTTTCTCGTAAGTTCTTTCATCACCCATCACTCCAACAGAGTTTACTGGTAATAAAATAGCACCTGCTTGCCAAACTTTATTATACAATCCGCTATCTTTTAATTCATTAATAAAGATAGCATCTACTTCTTGTAAAATACGAACTTTTTCTGAGGTAACATCTCCCAAAATTCTAATTGCCAAACCAGGGCCAGGAAAAGGGTGTCTTCCTAATAATTCTGAATCTATTCCCATAGAAGCTCCTACTCTTCTTACTTCATCTTTAAAAATCATTCGAAGAGGTTCTACAATTTTTAATTTCATAAAATCTGGTAAACCTCCCACATTATGGTGACTTTTTATGGTCGCAGAAGGACCTCCATTCACAGACACTGATTCAATTACATCTGGATAAATTGTGCCTTGGGCTAACCATTTTACATGTTCAATTTGATGAGCTTCATCATCAAAAACTTCAATAAATGCATTCCCTATTGCTTTTCTTTTTTTCTCAGGATCTGAAAGCCCAGCTAAAGCATTCAAAAATCGTTCAGAAGCATCTACTCCTTTAACGTTTAGTCCCATCCCTTCGTATTGAGTAAGAACACTTTCAAACTCATTTTTTCGAAGTAATCCGTTGTTAACAAAAATACAATATAAGTTTTTACCAATGGCTTTATGCAATAGAACGGCAGCAACAGAAGAATCTACACCTCCAGATAAACCAAGAACTACCTTATCATTGCCAAGTGTTTCTTTTAAATTCGAAACAGTAGTTTCAACAAATGAATCCGATGTCCAAGTTTGTTCAACACCAGCAATAGTAACTAAAAAGTTTTCTAAGAGTTGTTTTCCATCCTTAGAATGATACACTTCTGGATGAAACTGAATCGCATACGTATCTTCTCCTTCAATTCTAAAAGCGGCATTTTTTACATCGGATGTACTAGCTAAGTGAACAGCTCCAGTGGGAAGTTCTTTGATGGTATCTGAATGACTCATCCAAACTTGACTTCCTTCATGAATATTAGTGAAAAAATCTTCTTTTTCTTTAATAAAAGAAAGATTTGCTCTTCCATATTCTCTTGTATTTGATGGAGCTACTTGACCTCCAGAAAAGTGTGCTAAATATTGAGCTCCATAGCACACAGCAAGCAATGGTTTTTTTCCTCTAATTTCAGATAAATCAGGGTGAGGCGCCTCTTCAGATCTCACAGAAGATGGGCTACCCGATAAAATAACTGCTTTAAAATCTTTTGTATTGGCAGGTTGCTTATTGTAAGGATGAATTTCACAATAAATATTTAACTCCCTAACCCTTCTCGCAATTAATTGAGTGTATTGCGAACCAAAGTCTAAAATAAGTACGTCGTGTTGTTCCATGTGCAAAAATAATACTTCAATTTAGAACTAAAAACAATGTCTTTATAAAATTTATATAAATTAATATTTATAAACAATTGCATTGATATTCATCCCAGCACCTACCGATGCCAAAATAATAACGTCACCTTTTTTTACCTCTTGATCTTTTAAATTTCCTTTTAATACTAAATCTAACAATGTTGGAACTGTTGCCACAGAACTATTTCCTAATTTATGGATACTCATTGGCATCACTCCTTTGGGAACAGGCATTTTATAAAGTCTAAAAAATCTTTTGATAATTGCCTCATCCATTTTTTCATTGGCTTGATGAATAAATATTTTTTTTACTGCAGCAATTGGAACCTCACTTTTTTCAAGAGCTGTTTTCATTGCAGCTGGCACATTATTTAATGCAAACTCATAAATCTTTCTTCCATGCATTTTAATATAACGGACCTCTGAATCCTCACTAGAATTGTATGAATTCCCAAAAAATAAATGATAGGCTTCGTCTTTAGAAAAAGTTTGAGAAGCATGGCTTAAAATTCCTGATTCTTGATTCTCATTTTTTTCAACAATACAAGCACCAGCTCCATCACTATAAATCATAGAATCTCTATCAAACTTATCTACGACTCTAGATAATGTTTCAGCTCCTATTACTAATACTTTAGTTGCAATCCCAGATTTTATAAAAGCCTGAGCTTGGATAACTCCTTCAATCCAACCAGGACAACCAAAAAGTATATCATAAGCAACACAGTTAGGGTTCTTAATTCCAAGTCTGAATTTTACTCTTGTTGCCAAACTAGGGAGTAAATCGCTTTGAATAGCTGTGGAGGTAACATCACCAAAATTATGAGCTAAAATAATATAATCTAGTTCCTCTGGATTTATATTAGCATCCTCAATTGCTTTTTGTGCGGCAAAAAAACCTAAATCAGATGAATTGTATTCAGAAGCTGCATATCTCCTTTCTTCAATTCCTGTAATGGCCTTAAATTTTTCAATAATAATTTTATTTTCACTTGGAATTACTGTACCATCAACATTTAAAAAGTTATTCTGTAAAAATTGATTGTTTTCTTTTTTGATCCCTGGAATATAAGAACCAGTGCCTGTTATAATGGTCGTTGTCATAGAATCTAAGGTAAAATTTTAATTAGTTTGCTTAAAGAAACGATAATAAATCGATACTCTTTTATTTTTATTTATTTTTATACGATCTTCAAAAGAAAGAATTTAAATTAGCATCTCTCTTTTATTACACTAGCCACAATTATATAAAAGATCTCATATTGATTATATTTAGTACTCATAGTTGATGTTGTTCAACTATAAATAGGAGCCATCAAAAGAAAAAGGGAGTAGTGAAGATATCGAATTTACTTTAACAACCTCACCAACCTCGCCCATGAATATGATTTCGATATTTTTTGCTTGATTAATTTCATATTCTAATAATGTTTGTCTACAAGCTCCACATGGACCAACTGGCTTGTTAACTATTTTAGTAGAAGAAATTGCAGTAATAGCTATTTTTAACACTTTTTTATTGGGAAAAGTAGAACCTGCATTCCATATGGCTACCCGTTCTGCACACATCCCTGAGGGATAGGCTGCATTTTCTTGATTGTTACCTATAATAATAGAATGATCTTCCATTAGAAGAGCCGCACCAACATTAAAACCAGAATAAGGTGCAAAAGCATTTTTTGTAGCTTTTAAAGCTTTCTGCATTAGTTGTTTATCTACCTCAGATAGTTTGTCAATATCTTCATAAATAATAGCAGTAGACCCTGTATTAATTTCTTTCATAAAGAATGTATTCTTTTGAAAAACCTAAGGAATTAATAGTCATCATAAATTTCTCCTAAATCAAAGGATAAAGAAAAACGTAGAGAATTTTCTAAAGGATTGTTTATATCAGACGAATTAATCAAATACGATAAATCAACATTTAGAGCATTGGTTTTAAACCCAGCTCCCATGGTAAAAAATTGTCTATTCCCTTTATTTTCACTCTCATGAAAATATCCTGCACGTAAGGCAAAAGCATTGTTATAAACATATTCTGCCCCTAGAGCGTAAGTAACTTCTTCTAATTCTTCACTAAATCCACCTTGCGCATCAGAAAACGATCCAAAGATACCCGCAATAAATCCTTTATCTTGATCAGAACCATCTGGTTGAGGGGAGGGGACTAACAGTTTGGTAAACTCTGTATTAACACTTATAACATTGTAATCATCTAAAATAAAATCAAATCCACCTCCAAATTTTAAATTTGTTGGAATAAAATCTTCTTGCCCCGGAACATAAGATACTTTAGGACCAATGTTAGTTATATTAAACCCAATTCTATATCGTCCATTAAAAGTACCATAATTTTCTTCAAAAGATTGATAATATCCAGAGACATCTACTGCAAAAGAATTGATTGGCTGAAGCGTTGAGTTTGTTCCAGTAAATGCTAAATTAGATCTAAAATAGCGACCACTAACTGCCATAGAAAAGGTTTCACTTAACTTTAAGGCATAGGTTCCAGATAAAGCAAATTCATTTGGATTAATAGTACCTGTAGGGTTACCTTGATTGTCGGTTAAATCAACTTGACCTAGCGAAAAATACCTAAACTCAGTTCCCCAAGCTGCATTCTCACTAAATCTATTAATATAAGACGCACTTCCTATAAAAATATCATCTGTTAAATTTCTCAACCATGGCGAATAGTTAACACCTATTAACACTTGTCTTCCACTAAAAGATATTTTAGCTGGATTATGAAAAAGTGAACTTGCATCTGCTGATGTAGATACTCCAATATCTCCCATTGCCCCTGCCCTAGCATCCGGAATAATTAATAAAAATGGGGTTGCTGTTGTTATTCCTCCTGTTGTTTGAGAGTGAACTTTTACGATGCTAAAAATGCAGATAATGAATAATAACGCTAATTTCTTCATAAGATTAATTTAATTACTAAACGCAAATATCGTGTTTTATTGCAGTATTACAAGTTTTTCATACTTTTCTGATGATATATTACTAATAGTTGATGTTACTTTTAATTTATAGACATACACTCCTTTTCCTATTTTATTACCAAAATCATCCAAGCCATCCCAAGAAATATCCCTAACTAAATTCCCTGATGTTAGTACTTGTTTATTAATTGTCTTTATTAATTTTCCTGAAACTGTAAAAATCTGAATCTGAACCTCTAAAGGTTCATTTGGTTTATTGTGATTAAACCAAAATTCTGTATAATTTATAAATGGATTCGGGTAATTTAACACATTGTCTAATGTAATATTAAGATCACTAACGACCACAAAATTCAAAATATCTTCTGAAGAATTATTGTAAGTATCCCAAGCCTTTAGTTTTAACGTATGAGGACCAACCGATAAATCTCTTAAACGATATACTGCTTTTCCACGCTTAAAATCATCTAGTTCTGTTTGATAAAAATCATTTAGTATAATTGGATTTGATTCATCACCGTCTAAAACTGCAACAATATCATGGTCTACCGCAGTTACAGAAGTATTAATTCCGCTTTCATCAAATAATTTAACAATTAAATTTGGAGAGGCATTGGTATTTGCTCCATCTAAAAATGACTCATCATTCATAAATAATTGAATTTCTGGTCCTGTTGTATCTTCTGGTGCATTTTCATTAATACCCCCAACGATGATATCACTGTTATAACCTCCCTTTTCTAACTGTTGGTTGTCTGCATAAAAACTTAATTTCCCATTTCCAAATGCAATTTTTACGTCTCTAGGAACAATAAATTCAAAACTAAAATTCCCATTTTCTACACTAGACAATCCTCTAAATAATTTACTTTCTTGTGAATCAAAAGTATTTATTACTCCAAAATTATCATTATCTAATGTTAGCTTATCTATGGGTTTATCAAAAACAGTTGTAGACAAACTACCATTAAAATCAGTCAAAACAGTGTTTAAATTATCAGTCACAACTCCTTCAAAACTGACTCTGGATAATGCTTTTAATGTATCTAATGATTGGGTAATATCTACACCATTCATTTTTGTGATTCTTACATTTGGCTGAGGAACAGCTAATTTTTTTACAGGATCTCCAAAATAGTAGATAAAGAATTTTTGAAAATTTGAAAATTGATTTTTAGTTTTTACTAAAGATTCTGAAATGGTTAAATCTTCATCATTAAATTCTAACAGAACAGCCATTAAATCTTTATTAAAACCCTGACCTGTACTAATAAAAACTTCTCTTGTTGTTGTAATCATAGAAGCGGCTCCCCCAAATTTGTTCCAAAAAGTAAACTCCCCTGCTGATGTTCTCAATGGATTGTCAAATCTAGAAAACTCACAGGTTACTGTGATAAATAGAGGTAATGTATTTTCATTTCGAAACGCTTTTACCTGAGGAATATCTAGAAATCTTTCTTGTGCAAAACCATCTTCCCCACCATGTCCAAAATAGTCAAAAACCAATGTTCCTGTTTCAATTGCTGTGGTAATCGCTTCTTTTACAGCCGGGTACCTCTCACCTCCTGATGAGTTTTGTTGTACATAAGAATCGGCATATATTTTATTGATATTAAAAACAGGTTTGTTCTCTTTTATATTGTCCGCAATTAATTCAACTCCCGATTGGATACTAATATCTGAATTAGCATCAATATCATCTGCTAGTAGGGTGATTGTATTTCTCCAATCACCAAAAGAAACCACATTGTAATCTCTTAATATTTTATCAACTACTTCTGTTGCTTGTTGTTGAGTTGACACTGGTATTCTTCCAGTGGCAATATCTAAAGAATGAGAAGAAGACATGGTACCTTCTGTATCTTCTAACATCCCAAAAAAATCATCTGTTACATAAGAGAATGCCAAATTAAAACTTTGATCTGATAAATAAACAGGTACAATATTGTTATTCCCAGAAATTCTATCTTTATAATCATAAGAAGCATCTCCAAAGAAACATACATATCTTAACAGACCATTGTCTGTAGAATTTGTAGTATAGACATGTTTAATGAAATCTCTGATAGCAGTAATATCTTTACTTCCCGATGAAAACTCATTATAAATTTCGTCTAACATCACTACTTGAGTAGACAATCCAGAATTCTCTGAATGATAATCTGCTATTCTTTGTGCTTGTTGAACAAACTCATCTGTGGTAATCAATAGATAGTTGATATCTTTAATTCCATGAACATTTTGATTTTCTATTTTTGAGGTTGATAATACCTCCGGAATATAAAAATCATTTTGATTTAGAACGATATATTCTTTTAGATCACCAGCATTGGCTTTGAAGGTAAAAACTCCTGTTGATGATTCATTTTGTATATTGGTTATATTTATTGGATCAGTTACATCCCATAGCTGAAAAATATTTTGAGAATTCTGAATTTCATATTCTAAAAGACCACTAGCATTGGCAGCTTCAAAACTTCTAAACAGAAACTGAAAATCATTTGCTATCAGTTGTTTTAATCCTGAAATTTCTATAAAATCTAAATATCCTCTCGCTGACGGATTGCCACCATTATTATAATCTAAAGTAACTTCTATAGTTGATAAAGGGTTGTTTATAAAACCAGTACCAAATCTGTCTGATGCTTGAGTACTGGACGAAGATGCTCCAAAATTAAGACTAATAAGATTTTGAGAATTCACACTTACCTCCATCGATGAGGGCAATCCAGAAACAGACACTGCTCTTACATTTATCTTTATAGGTTCGTTTTGTACAGCATTTGGAAATGGAAGTTGAAATGTCTGTTGGTTTTCTATACTAAACTCCTCTCCTAACCACCTTCTCCCAGCTGCAAAAAGATTGGTCGTTTCTTTTTCATAAAAAACATAATCATTAAACGAGGTAATCTGTAGATCCGGACTCCCTGAAAGAGGGAATGCATTTTGTATTCTTTTACCATCATCTTCATTAATAGTTATGAAATAATATGCCTTATCAGAATAGATATTTTGTGTATGATTTACAATTCCTGTATTTGTATCTACCTCCCAGCTATGAGGTCCTTGTGCATAAAATAAAATAAAATCATTCGCATCGAAAGAATTATCATCCTCACCTTCAATATAGATCGCATTTTCTTGTAAATCATCCTCTCTGAAATCTCCGTTGAATTCTGGTAACATTTGACCCCCATTTCCATAAATATGAATTTTTTTAGGGTTGATATTGTTGGTAGAGATACCCATTTGTTGAAGGAAGTTTTTATCAATTTTAAAAACACCTGTAGTATCTACAGAGAATTTAAACCAATCGCCTTCAGATAGAACTGAAGTAGTAATCTGACTGTAAGAAAGAGTCGAGAAAAAGCAAAATAAATAAATTAATAAACGTTTTATCTCCATAATTATACACCAAAGAACGCAAATAATATGCATATATTTTATAGTAAAGACCCATAAATGATAATAATAACAAAAGTAATACGTTAAAGGTGTATTGATAAACAATCGCAAGCTATTAAAAAACTTAATTCAACTTGCAAGAAGTCAATTTTATTGTAAATTAGCAGAGCAAAAATATAACCCTAATATTTGAAAATAATATATGAAGAATTTATATAAAATAACATTGCTTTTATTCTGTTCCGTTTTACTTTATAACTGTAACTCTACTAACAAAAGCAAATCTTCTTTAACAGGCTGGAACTTTAATGATCCAAAATACGGAAGCTACATCAAAGGAACTTCCTTCAAAGGTCAGGAAGTACCTGATGGTATGGTCGCTATAGAAGGAGGTACTTTTACCATGGGACAAGTACAAGATGATGTGATGTTTGATTGGAACACGACACCTCAAGCAATGCATGTCCGTTCTTTTTATATGGATGAGTCAGAGGTAACAAATTCGGAATACCTATTATACTTACAGGTAACAAAAGATATATTTCCACCAGAAGAAGAAAAATATAAAAATATTTATTCTTCTGCTTTGCCCGATACCCTAGTTTGGAGAAGTAGTTTAGGAAACACTGAGCTTTTATCTGAAAATTACCTAAGACATCCAGCGTATGCAGAATATCCAGTAGTTGGAGTTAGCTGGCTTCAGGCAGTTCAATATTGTAAATGGAGAACAAGTGCTGTAAATTTAAAAAGACTGATTGACAAAGGAGTACTCTCAAATGTTTTAGGAAATGATACCATAAGAAACTTTTTTAACACTGATTTATATCTAGAAAATCCTTATAAATTATTTGATGGAGATTCTACTGTTTACAAAAGAGGACTTCGAGACTATAAAATAAGAAAAAAAGGAGATCCAAAACCAACCAAAGGGTCCTTTACAGGAAGACAAGTAACATCTCAAGATGGAATTCTTTCTCAAAAATTTAGACTACCAACAGAAGTGGAGTGGGAATACGCTGCAAAAGCAGATGCTGAAAATAGAGAATACAACAACATAAGAGGTAAGAAAAAATATGCCTGGAATGGTAAATATACTCGTGATAAATCAACGCGTTACAAAGGAGATCAATTAGCAAATTTTAAACAAAGAAAAGGTAATTATAGTGGCGTCTCAGGATGGTCAGAAGACGGGTCTGATATTCCTATTGAGGTAAAATCTTACCCTCCAAACGCATTTGGTTTATATGATATGTCTGGTAATGTTGCAGAATGGGTGGCTGATGTGTACAGACCTATTGTAGATACTGAAGCAAATGACTTTAATTACTACAGAGGGAATATTTTTACTAAAAAATTAATTGATGAAGATGGTAATGTTGTTATTATTGGTGAATCTGAGGAAGCTTCTATTTCATATGACACCTTACCAAACGGAAAGGTTGTCGTGAAAAATCTTCCGGGAGAAATTAAGTACATTCCTGTTTCTAGAGATGATACATTTATGAGAAGTAATTATTCAATCGCTTCCAATATTGATAAAAGAGATGGTGATAAATTATCAGGACGTTTTTATGATCTCGAAGATGACCAGCTAGGAGCTAAGTCTAGAATGTATAATTCTCCAATAAATAGTAAAGATTCAATAAATGGAAGTATTAATAAATATGATCCAAAAAAACGATCAACATTAATTAGTAATAATACCAGAGTTTATAAAGGTGGTTCATGGAGAGATAGAGAATATTGGTTAGATCCTGCTCAAAGAAGATATTTTCCAGAATATATGTCTACCAACTTTATTGGGTTTAGATGTGTGACCGATGTAGTTGGAGCTATCAGTTTCAAAAAGAAAACCGCTAGAAACCCATCAAGATAAGGTTTCATTCATAAAAATTAAGGCCTCATTGAAGTAAAAAACAATGAGGTTTTTTATATTTAGCAAGTGAATATTAAAGAACTATACCGTTTATACATAGAAAATTATCTAGTAGATACTGATACAAGAAATATCCGTCAAGATTCTATTTTCTTTTGTTTAAAAGGCAAATCGTTTAATGGAAATCATTTTGCTGGAAAAGCCATAGAAAAAGGAGCTAGATATTCTGTAATTGATGAAGAAGAATATGAAATAAAAGGGAAAACTATATTCGTTGATGACGTTTTAAAAACACTCCAAGAATTATCTAATTATCACCGAAAACAATTAGCTATACCTATTATTGGAATTACAGGAAGTAATGGAAAAACTACTACGAAAGAATTAATCAATGCGGTATTAAAAACACAATATAATACCTATGCAACACACGGTAACTTAAACAATCATATTGGTGTTCCATTAACACTACTTTCATTTACTAATACAACTGAAATTGGGATTGTAGAAATGGGGGCAAACCATCAAAAAGAAATTGAATTCCTATGTCATATTTGTGAACCTACTATTGGATACATAACTAACTTCGGAAAAGCACATTTAGAAGGGTTTGGGGGGGTCGATGGAGTCATCAAAGGAAAAGCTGAACTTTACAAATATCTAAAGAAGAAAAATAATATTGCTTTTGTAAACTCAAATGATTCTAAACAGCTAGAACTAACAAGAGATATTACTCGATTTTTTTTAAATAATAATGTTAATGTAGCTTCTTTACAGCCTTTTTTGGAGTTACACTATAAAAATCAAACAATAAAAACTCAACTTACTGGGACTTACAACTTAGATAATATTAAAGCTGCAGTATCTATAGGTGAGTATTTTAAAATTCAAAAAAAAAATATCATTTCTGCATTAAATAGTTATATCCCTACTAATAATAGATCTCAAATCATAGAAAGAAGTAACAACAAAATACTTCTCGACGCCTATAATGCAAATCCAACTAGTACAAAATTAGCATTGAAAAACTTTTATGAAATAAAACACCCCAACAAGGTTGCAATTTTAGGCGATATGTTTGAGTTAGGAAAAGAATCTATAAAGGAACACCAAGATATTGTTAATTTTTGTGAGACACTCTCAATCAATCGAATCATTTTTGTTGGTAAAAACTATTGCCAAACTACTGCTAAAGAAAAATATGTAGATCGTATGTCATTAAAAAAAATAATTATGGAACATCCTTTTAAAAATAATTTCATTTTACTTAAAGGATCAAGAGGGATGGCTTTAGAAAAGATTCTAGAGGTTATTAATTGATGTACTTTTTATGATATTCGATAAGGTTATCAATAGGTCTTTGAATAACATCCTTAATTTCTAATCCATTTCTTTCAGCTACATCATCTAGAATTTCTCTAAAATAATGAGCAATTGAACCAATAAAATATATGGGTGTATCAGGACCTAATTTATAGGGTAAAATTCTATACTTAAAAAACTTTTCAAAGCCTTTTTTCATTAATCTACGAACATATTTTTCATCTTTAAAATCAAACATAAACTTTGCAAAAGAAGCTAGATACATATTAGGATTAGGTTCTTGATATAAATTCAACTTAATGGTATCAACATCTAAACTAAAATCTTTTTCAAACTTATCAACCATATATTTGGGCATCAATCCATAATAATAGTCTCTGATCAATCTTTTTCCAAAATAATTTCCACTAGCCTCATCCATTAAAACATAGCCTAACGAGGCAACTTTCATCTGCATATTTTCACCATCAAAATAACAACTATTAGATCCTGTTCCTAAAATACACACCATAGCTGGGTTTTTACCAGAAGCTGCATATGCAGCAGCAAGCATATCTTCCGCTACAGTTACTTGGGCATTAATAAAGATAGTTTCCAACACTGATTTTAAAACATCACTCGCTTTAGAGGTACCACAACCCGCTCCATAAAAATAGATATGAGTTACCTTATTTTTTATATGAATCAGTTGAAACATATTAATGATTCTGTTTGTTAGCTCTTCTTTCTGAGCGACAGCAGGATTTAACCCTAAAGTTCGAACTCTAAACACTTCCTTCTTATCAGTATCAAGCGCAATCCAATCGGCTTTTGTAGAGCCACCATCAGCAATTAAAATCATCTATTATTATTTGTATTTTCAAATATATCATAACAATTTTGGTTATACAATAGCTTGAAAAAACTCAATCGTTTTCGAATGAAAATAATTTTAAAAACGTATTTTTAGAAAAAAAATTAAACCATGTTTTTTTTTAAAAAAAAAGAGAAACAAATTTCCGATTTCTTCACAGATAATTTTGTTGATATTCATTCTCATTTACTTCCAGGGATAGATGATGGAGCTAACGATCTTAATCAAACTATTGATCTCATAAAAAAAATGCGTGCATTAGGGATAAAAAATATAATCACAACACCCCATGTTTTAGGGACTATTTACCCAAACTCCTCAGAGACAATTAAAAACAAGTTAATAGAAGTACAAGAAGAATTGGTGAAGAGAAATATGATGGATGTTTCAATCAGGGCAGCGGCGGAATATATGATGGATGAACAATTCATTAAAAGATTGCAAAATGATGATCTTCTGACTCTTAAAGAAAAGTATATTTTAGTGGAAATGTCCTATTTCAACCCTCCTGTAAATTTATTTGAAATCATATTTGATATTCAACTGAAAGGATACAAGCCCATTTTAGCCCATCCTGAAAGATATAATTTTTACCACAACGACTTTCAAAAATATTATAAACTAAAACAAGCAGGATGTCTATTCCAATTAAATATATTATCCTTAACAGACCATTATGGTAAATTTGTTAATAAAACTACTCATAAGCTACTAAAAGAAAATTTATATGATTTTATTGGAACTGACACACATCATATTCAACATCTTGCACTGCTTCAAAAAACTATGACTAGTAAAAATAAAAAGTTGATCAATATGCTTTTAAAAAATAATCTAACATTATCATAATAAAAAAGAGATGGTACCATCTCTTTTTTATTTTATAGACTAAAAATCCTTTTATACCAAGGTTTCTTCTCAATTTCAACATATCCTGGGCCTGCTCCATACCCATAGCCATAGCCATAACCATAGCCATAGCCATAGCCATTATTGATATTTACATCATTAACTATAACTGCTATATTTTCTAATTTCTTTTCATTGTATAAGCTTTGTGGGATCTGTAACAATCGTTTATCTAAAAAATTTGCTCTCGTTACATAAGCAAACATATCAGCATATTTAGTAATTAATAGAGTATCTGTTACTAAATTTACGGGTGCTGTATCAACAACAACATAATCATAATCCATACGAATTTCAGCAAATAGCTTATCAATTTTTTCATGTAATAATAATTCTGCAGGATTAGGAGGAATAACACCCGAAGCAATAATGTCTAAACTTTTAATTTCCGGGATCTTAAACTTTAATTCATTTAAAGTAAGCTCATTACTTTTGATAAAGTTGGTCACCCCGGGCCTTTCAGCAATTCCCAAATATTGAGTTATTTTAGGAGCTCTTAAATCCATTCCTAGAAGCAAAGTTTTCTTATTTGACAATGACAAAGTCGCTGCAAGGTTTAACGAAATAAATGATTTTCCTTCACCACTTAAAGTAGATGTTACAAAAATTGTTTTTCCTCTATTAGTATCTCCCGTTGGCGGTAGGATAAAATCAATATTAGTTCTCATTAATCTAAAAGACTCAGCAATACTTGAACGTGATTTCTCATCGATGATCACTTTAGCTTCAGAATCAGAATGAGGAACGGAACCCAGAAAAGGCAAATTGGTATGATCTTCAATATCTTTTCTAGAGTGAATTTTTGTGTCAAATAAGAAATAAATATAAATAATTACAAATGGAATAATAAGCCCTATCGTCAGCGAGGCTAAATATAGTAGGTCTTTCTTCGGAGAAACTGGGATGTTCGAGCTGTAAGCAACATCAATAATTTTAGCATTAGGGACCGCTACTGCAAGAGAGATATCAGTTTCTTCTTTTTTCTTTAACAAATATTGATACAAACTTCCAATAATTTCTTGTTCCCTTGCAATATCTATAAATCCTCTTTCATTACCAGGAATAGATTTAACAACAGATAACGTTTTTTTGGTTTGTTTATCCAACTCTTTTAGTTGAATATCTAAAGACATTGAAATAGTCGATAAGCTTTTTAATAAACTAGATTTAGAACTTATGATTTGAGATTCTATTTGCTGTAAAAAAGGGTTTTTAGGACCTGTATTGACTTTGGTTTTATTTCTTAACAACACCAGTTTGTTATATTGAATAATCTCATTAGTTAAACTATTCTCCTCAAAACCTAAACTAGTTGGCAAAACTTGTCCTGCTTCAGATTCTTGTAATAACAATTCTTCAATCCAATTTACCAAACCCGATTGAGTTTTAACAATATTCATCCTTTGCGTTGTCTCTTTAAGGGACTCAAGAGATAGTTGTAATTCAATTGGAATACCTGTAAGGTTATTGTCATCTTTAAAATCTTTTACTTTATTGTCTATAATGTATAATTCAGATTTTACTTTTTCTAATCGATTGTCTATAAAATCTTTTGTTTTTTTAGAAACTTGATTTTTGTCATTAATAGCATCTATATTATATTGTTTAACTAACTCATCTAAAAAATCTTCAGCTTTTTCTTTTACTGGATTGATTAGCACTAATTTTAAAACACTTGAATATTGATTTAAAGGAGTTATTGATATTTTACTTTTAAAAGCATCTATTAATTTATATCTAGGATTAATTTTTAAAAATACATTTGAATATTTATCTGTTATTTTACTTTTATTATTCTTATAAATTTTAAATGTCCCAATACTGTTATTAACAAGTTCTCCAAATGTGTAAGTAAATAAAGTATTATTAGAAAGGTTCGTTATGTTGTAATTAATGTCATCTAAAATCTGAACATTAAATATCATACTTTTATTTATGAATGAGGAATCTCTTTGAATAATATCAATAATGATAGGAGATTCGGTTTTGTATACTTCACTTTGAATTACTCTTCCTTCTATAAAAAAAGAAACTTCTAAATGTAATGAATCAACAACATTTCCAATGACCTTCCTTGATTTCAATACTTCTATTTCATTATCAGGATTATTTGCTGAACCTCCTCCAATGATTCCTAAATCTTCAAAAGCGGCTAATTCTGCTGATATACCTGACTTTTTATTATCTTTAATCAAAATGGAGGCAGTAGCTTCGTACATAGGTGTGGAATATCTTAAATAGAAAAAAGAGACTAAAAAAGACAAAACAATTCCTAATAAAAACCATTTCCAAAATCGTAAATATTTTTCAATTTGAGACTTAATGTCAAAAGATTCATTTTCTTCAATAATTACATGTGATTGATTTTCGGTTACTTTCATCGTAAATTATCTAGATAAAACTGCGATTAGAGAAATAATAATTGAACCAATAGAAACAAACAAACCAGTATTTTGATTGGCTGCGGCAGATTGTGATTTCGCATAATTTTGTTCTACATAAATCACATCGTTTTGTTGTAAATAATAAACAGGAGAAGTGTAAATATTATTTGACAATAAATTTACATCATAAATTTTTTTTTGATTGCCTTCTTCACGAGTGACTTTAATATTTTCTCTTTGACCAGATATATTTAAATCTCCTGCCAAACCTATCGCTTCTAATATAGTTACTCTTTCATTTGGAATTGTATAAGTACCTGGCTTACTAACATCTCCAAGAATTGATACTTTGAAATTTATAATTTTAATATTTATTGTTGGAGATTTCACATATTCAGGGTCCAATTTTTTTTTAAATAGCATTATAGTTTCTTCCCTGCTTAGTCCCCCAATTTTTAATTCACCTAAAATTGGAAAATCTATACTTCCATTAGAATCTATTAAATAGCTTTGTTGAACTGGTTGTCCAACAGCTGCTCCACTTGATGCAGAAAAAGTTGCGGCTGGTAAATTAAACGGTTTGACAGCTTCTAAATCTTGAGAGGTTATTGTAATATTTAATAAGTCATCTGGTTTAAAAATTGTCTTATAACTATTTGAAACCTTGGACTGATTTATAGTGTCTTTTTGGAAATATGTAATCGTTTTTTTTGATATACATGAAGTTGATAATATTATTATTAATCCAAAAAATAAACTATTCTTTAGCATAATTACATTAAATTTATATTCAAAAGTACCATATTTTAATGAATAATTTACCATTTGATTATAAACTTTTAATCCATTCAAACTTACTAATTAGGATGTGTAAATTACCTCAAGAAAAACCGCAGATTAAAAAATTAATCTAGAGCAATAATTCTTTCAATTATTCTTCTAGCTGTCTGTCCGTCCCAAAGTTCTGGTATTGTCCCTTTATTCCACTGATTAGAAAATAATTTATCAAATGCTGGAGCAATTGCTTTCGGATTGGTGCCAATAAGTTCATTCGTTCCGTGAGTAATAGTTTCTGGTCTTTCTGTGTTATCACGTAAGGTCATACAAGGAACATTCATCACTGTTGTTTCTTCAGTGATTCCTCCAGAATCTGTTACAACTACTTTAGCACGCTCAACTAAATAATTAAATTCTAAATAAGATAGAGGAGGGATCGTGTGGAGTCTTGGGTGTTTGATGGCTAGCTTCTCAAAAATAGCAGCTGTTCTTGGGTGCATTGGAAAAACTAGAGGTAACTGATTTGAATGTTTTATAATTTCATTAATTAAAGTTTTAAGATTTTGTTCTTCATCTACGTTAGCAGGTCTATGAAGAGTCATCACTATATACTCTTTTTCTTTAAGGTTAAAATTCTCCCATATTTTTGGTTTTTTAAAATTTGGGCGTTGTTTCATCAAGGTATCAATCATGGTATTACCAACAAAAAAAATATCTTTTTCTTTGACTCCACTTTTTTTCAAATGATTATTTGCTGTTTGCGATGTTGTGAAAAAATAATTGGTAATACTATCTGTAACCAAACGATTAATTTCTTCAGGCATTGACCAATCTCCAGAACGTATCCCTGCTTCTACATGGGCAACTTTTGTATGACATTTTTGTGCTACTAGCGCACAAGCCATCGTCGAGGTTACATCACCAACAACAAGAACTAAATTAGCAGGATTTGCTAATAATTCTTTTTCAAAGTGAATCATAATCTTAGCCGTTTGTTCTGCTTGAGTTCCTCCACTACATTGGAGATTTATATGTGGTTCTGGAATTTCTAATTGCTCAAAAAAGTTTCCAGACATATTCTTATCATAATGTTGACCTGTGTGAACCAATCGGTAATCAATATTAAAAAAATTTTCTTTTGCTTTTTGAATGGCATGAATGATTGGGGCAATCTTCATAAAATTAGGTCTTGCTCCGGCAATTATTGTTATTTTATACATAGATATCTTTAGTTATAGAATCGTTTAATATTTGTTTAAATGCAAGTTAAGAAAAAAACGTAGTAAGTGAATTTGACGTTTTATTCTTGAGGGTTGACTTAATAAACGATACGCCCATTCCAAGTTATTTTTTACCCACCATTGTGGTGCTCTCGTTACATGCCCAGTATACACATCAAAACTCCCTCCCAAACCTTGATAGGCTCCTTGGTGACAGTGGTACATTTCTTCCATTAACAGTTCTTGTTTTGGAGATCCCATTGCCACAAAAACTATATCTGGAGCAAGGTTTTTAATATCATCAATTAATTCATTTTTTTCTTGGTCACTTTGAATATACCCGTTTCGATAATTTAAAATATTGATACGGGGAAATTCATCCTTTAGTTTATCAATCGTTTCTTCAATGACAACTTGTTTACCTCCTACTAAGTAAAAGGTTTTAGTGGTATGGTAGTTAGCAATAATATCAAGCCATAATTCACAGCCTGGAATTTTAACTACTTTATGATATCCTTTTTTTTGTAGGGCCCATACAGCACCAATTCCGTCTGGATATCCTAAATTTCTGTTGATGATATTTCGACTTTGATTCGTAGCATGTAAAATCTTTTCAGCATTAACAGCTACCAGTATTTTTTTTTGAGTTACTGCATAATCTACTAACTGATTGCGTGATTCAGGAGCATAAGTGTTCACTCCATTTAAAAATGCTGACTTCATAACTTTTGTTGTTCTTTAAAATAAAAGGTCATTGCATGAAACATAAAAGCGTTAGACCAACGCATGTAGGATATTTTAGAGCTAATACTCTTTTTTATTTGATAATAAAAATACCCTTTTGATGACTGCATGTTTTTAACTGACCAATCCAAAACTTTTGCTGCTAAGTTATGATGTGTTTTAAAACTATCTAATTTAGATAAGGTAACAAATAATTGGGCAGGGCAATGTATATCTATAGGAAAGGTCTTATTGTTATAATATTTGGGCGTTCCATCACCATCAAAAAAATTATTGATATAATACTCAAATCCTTTTTTTATATTATTTTTAAATTGTTGATCCCCTGTACATTCTTGATACATGCTTATAGCATCAAGATTATATCCAGTATGAAAACTATCTATCCAAGATTGAACAGGCAACATTCCATAAACCCATGAGCCATCTTTGTTTTGACCTTCACAAGCAGCTCTCACAGCCAGTTCTGCGGTGTTTTTGTAATCGTCATTTCCAGAATACCTATAACACAAACTTAACAGTTTCGCTCCTAGTAAAGAGGCATTATATACCGTATTATTTCCATTTAAAGAACTGTATGAAAACAAAAAACCTGAATGATGTGGGGTTCTATTTAAATCATTCATAACAAAATTTGCTGCAGATAATGCCAAATTTTTAAATTCTTCATTTTTTGTAATTTCATAAGCTTTAAACAAAGCCTCCACACAAAAAGTAGTTGCCACTACTGTTGGCGTATATGCTGGGAATAAAAATAAACGTCTAGCTTGCCAAGGAAAATTATAGCCCCAACAGGCTCCAGAAAAATTTGTGTTTTTAAGTTCGTTTAATAAATTTGCTAGTTCATTTATTTTAGATAATAGTTCCTCTTTGGTTCCAAATTCAGTTTCCCCTTCTAAAGCTAAGCCATACAAGTTACAATAACCAGACAAGAATAAGCCGATTCCTTTGGCATTGTGTTCTTTGGGAACCAATAAAAGCTTCCTGAGATTAACAGGGCTTCTTTTAAAGCCTTGTATCCAGGCCAAACGAGCCAAATCCCAATGTTTGATGGGTAGTGCTTGAAAGATTTTAGAATTTAACCCATCGTAAGGATCCCAACCCTTAAATTGTTCTTTTTCACAGTAATATTTGAGTTTTTTTAAACTACTAACAACATTCATCAAAGTTAATTACTTTATCCAATCGTATAAGATTGGTTTTTTACTCATGGTTATTTATCTATTATACTTTTTAATCTATCAAAAACAATTTCGCCTCTAAAATTATTAAGAGCATAATCTTTATTCTGTGAACTTATCAGTTTTCTCAAATTAGAATCTAAATATAAGTCTTCCACAGCATTCACAATACTTTCAACATCTTTAATTTTAATAAATTTACCCATTTTATTTTCAACAAAAAAATCTCTTAAACCTCCAACAGGTGTCGTTATTATAGGAAAGCCAATGGCCATTGCTTCTAAAACAGCATTGGGCATTCCTTCAGAATAAGATGGAAAAATAAATAAGCTACCTTTTATTAACAATTCATATTTTGATTCTCCTTTTACATACCCATGAAAATGTACATCTTTAAGGGCTAATTCATCATTTTTTTTAATAATATTATTTAACTGAGAACCAGAGCCAATAATTGTCAATTGTAAATTGGAATATTTCTTTTTTAAAATAACAAATGCACTTAATAATTCATAAATTCCTTTATAAGTTTCAACTCTAGATAAAAAAATTAAATTAAAAGGTTCTTGATAACTTGGGTTTATATGGTATTTGTATGCCAAATCACCCACCATCGTAGTAAGGCGAAATACAGATTTTTTATACCCTAATTGAATTAATGATTTCTCTATTTTTGAGGAAAGCACTATTGATTTATCAGATTTTAATAATAAACATGTGATAATTGAGTATGGAAACTTCAAATATCTTTCATTGTCAAAATTCCATCCTCTCCAAAAAACAATCACTTCTTTTCTTAAAAGTTTTGCAAAAAATAAATAAACGCTATCTCTTAAGACAGCATTAATATTTAAAGAAGTGTTTAAAATGATTTTTTGAGGTTTTTGCTTAAAAACTTCCCATATAAAATTAAATAAATAAATAACAAATACTAATACTTTATTTTTTAAAAAAAAAATTGGTTCACCTACATAAAAGTATTTAAAATCAACCTCCAAGTGAGGTTTTAAGTTTTTATAAAAATTATAAACACCCCCTAGTTGATCTTGATTAGGAACTATGATTAATGTTGTTATATTTTTATCTTTTGTCATCTTCAATATAAATTTATCTAAACTTTTAATTACAGATTATCTAAATCATAGGTGTAAACTAACTTTATTTGTCTAATGAAGAAATTATAGTTTTGTCCTTTATGATTTTAAACAAAAAAAAGATCCAAAACTATTTATCTTTTTTAGAGTAGTTTATTATACTATCTACAAAAACATATTCTAAATCTAATTTTTCATAGACAGGAATCCATGTATTATCTTTAATTATAAAGTAATTTTCAGATAATTGCTGACCTGAAGTACCAAATCCTGTAAATTGAAATTCTAGTGTATAAAATTGGTTATTTGCAAAGGCTATGTCTATGGAAAGCATCGGTACATCTAACTTATCATATATAGATTTCACATAGTCAAATATTCCTTTTGGAAAGCTTGCTTTTTCACCAAACAAATACTTTTCTTTTCCACTCCCACTTGCTCTAAAATCATTTTTCCTTACAGGTCTTTCAAAAATATAATACTTATCATTATAGACTAATACTTTCCAATCATTGGTTAAGTTGGGAATAAAATTTTGAGTAATAAATTTATTTCGGTGACTAGAAACGGGAATATAGTCTTTGTGTTTGATCTTTCTAAGTTTTTCTTTAATATCAGTTCTTAAATGTAATGTTTTGCTAGCTCTTTTAACTTTGGATAGCAGATCTTTATAACCTTTAGCTAAAAATACTCCTAAACTTGATGCTCCAGAAGCCATTTTAACAATTACATGGTCGTCTGTCTTCTTAAAATATTTTTGAAATTCTTCTAAAGTTCCAAATTTCTGAGTATGAATATTATTAAGAGGTTCAAAGTTCTGAATATCTCTTAATATCTCCATAAACACTTTATTATGGTGAGATTTTAAATATATAAAACTTGGTAAAACTATAGCTCCTATAGCCTCAAGTCCCAAAATAATATCTTCAATATACAGTTTATAATACTCTCTATGATCTTCGGTAGTGGTATATAATACTAGACTATTAGTGTATTTTTTATCTCTAAAATCTATTTCAGAAGGAGACAAAAAAACAGCATTATAGCCATACTCCTTAAGATACTTAGCTAATTTTCTCTTATCCATTCCGCTGGCATAAGGACTAGCTTTATACTTATTACCAAAAGCACCTCTATAATTAGTAAGCAAATAAATATTTTTCATATTATTTTAATATATATCGTACAACTCTTTTCAAATCTAATGTTATCAATTTTTTCACTATTCCTTCATTGGCTTCAATAAAATATATTATTATTGGAACAATTTTTTTCAAATGCCAATAATACAATTTCCAAAGAAGTTTATTATTCTTTATCAACTTAAAAATAATATTTCTCCAATCCATTTTTATTTTTCTGAAAAAACTATCATTTTTATAAATAAATCCTTTTTTATTTTTCGCATGAACTACCTCTACAGAATAACTGTTTTTATAAAAAATTACTGTTGGTATGATTGTTTTTCTTTTTCTGTACCTACCTATTTGGAAAACTTCATCGTCTTGAATAATGTCATCAAAACAAAAGTTTCCTAAGCTATAAAAAATGTGTTTCCCTTTATAAATTTCAAAGGGTTGAACTGTATGAGAATGACCTCCAATTATCAAATCTGCCCCAGCGTCAATTATTTTTCTTGCTAATAATGGTTGCTTATAATCAGGATAAAAACCTTCTTCTACTCTCCCTCCCCAATGCAATAAAACAATCAGTTGATCTACTTTAGGCTTTAAATTATTTATTTGTTTCTCAACTTCATTTATTTCAAAATAATTTAAATAAACTGGGGCTTTTTCTGGTATCTTAGGATTTGTATTATTACTCACAAAGTTTAACAATCCTAGTTTTATTCCATTATGATTAATGATTAATTCTTTTTTTGCTTGATCTTTACTTAAACCAGCACCTATATATTCAATTTCTTGATCATTTAATTGCTCAATTGTCTTATGATAACCATCTAACAAATTATCATAGACATGATTATGTGCTAATGTGACAACCCTCAGGTTCAAATATTTTAATAACCTTAACGTTTTGGCTTCTGTTTTTAATCTTGGGTGCTTTAATAGGTTTTCTCCCTGATTTCCTTTGGCTAGACATTCTAAATTCCCTATAGTAAAGTCAGATTTATTTAATAATACTTTGACTCCTTGAAAAGGATTTACATTATCCTTATAAAACTGATTGTAACAATTATTAAAACTTATATCTCCTAAAAAAGAAATCTTCAACATTATTTAATTTTTAAAGATTTTTGACCAAACAGTGGACATCCTAGCCAAATTTTCAAACCTCCCTAAATTATCGGGAATACATATCCTTGGAATGCTATACTTATCTTGATTTAAGAATAAATCAATAAATTTAGGTTCTGTTGTAAAAGCATAATGATATTCAGATTCTTTTAACAATTCTATAGTTTCTTGATTAAAATCGCCATTTGGATAAGCTAGTGATTTGTTAATATTTAAACCCCATTCATTTAAAATCGCTTTAGATTTATCCAACTCAAACTTCACTATCTGTGAAGAACAGTTTGTTAAAATTGGATGTGTTACTGAATGTGATCCAATTGATATATGTTTTGAAAACTCAAGTAATTGCTGCTTTGTCATTACCTTTCTTTCTACCTCACTTGTTTTTTTGGCAGAATTATATAATTCTAATCCTTTAGAATACGGTATCTTCTTTAGATCAGAAACACTAATTCCCTCCCTTAGTTCTTTTTCAATATTAGAGAATTGATTTCTTACGATATTTAGCCATGTATCACCATCTTCAATTGCTTGTACTGGAACGAATAATGTGATAGGAATATTATACTTCTGCAATATGGGGATTAGTTTAAGGTTATTTGACCAGGCATCATCAAATGATATAAATACGGAATTCACTGTTTTACACCTACCTTCATCAAAAAACTTTTGAACTTTTTCTATTGGAATGATGGTGAAATTATACTTCACTAACCATTTAATAATAGTCTCAAATACATTCACAGAAGGATTGTGAAAATAAATCGATAAGATTTTAGTTTCATCGATTTCTCTTAATAATATTTTTTTACCTATTAAAACATGGAGTATATAACCAAAAACATTCCCAAAGAAAAATCTTAATTTGTTTAAAATAAATTCCATCATTAATAAAAATCTTTTTTATTAATAACTGCATTAAAAAAATAATATAAATGCCTCAATCTTGAATTTTTGAAGAATACCCACTCACCATTATATTGAATTACCTCCCCTCTAGTTGATCTTTTAAAATCATAAACTCCTTGTGCTCCTTTTTTTCCAACTGGGATTCTTGAAAAATCAAAATATTGTATGTTTTTTTGAGCTAAATACTCAAAAATATTTTGCATTAAAAATTGTGTAGCTCCATTTTTTCTTGATGTTATAGAATTACATGCAAAAATATCATACGAAATATTTTCTTCTACACTAAATATCCGAGCAGCTATTGGTTCACCATTTAACTTGAGAAAACAAACCTCTATATTAGATCCCATGCATAATACTTTAATTTCATCAGCAATTAGTTGATACGAAAGATTCTTTAATTTACTATTTTCTGCATGAAGCTTTTCTATAACTAAACAATCCTGATCGGTTATATTTTGCTTTATTTCAACAATAAAATTTACAGCATCAGCTTTTGTTACATTTCTTCTCCAATTTCTACCTGGGCTTAAATTAAACGTATCTACTTTAATGGTTAAATTGGTATTAGACTGACCTATAGGGCGTTTAAAACCAGCATTTCTTGCAGCCTCCTCAAATAAGACACTGTACTCCGTATTAGAATTCATAAAAAACCCCTTGTAAGGTAATTTTTGAAAACCTGTTAAGAATTTATTTAACTGCTTTTGAGAAATTTCCTCACTTAATAGTGGCCCTTTAATATCTAAGACTGATCCTATAAATTTAATTTTCTTAATTCTTGCCCAACATAAAACCATCGGTTGACTCAAAGAATCTGTAAAAAACAATAATTTATCACCTTTAATAATATGATAATCAGCATAAGAAGGAATCACTTCAAATGATTTATTTTTAAATTTTTTAGTTAATTCTGAGAATTGATTGTAATTAACTTCTAACATTACAGGTTAATTTTTTTTAAAGTTTCTTTGTACCAATTAATTCCAAAGACACTATAGGTTTCAACTATTTTATTACACACAAAACCAGCTTTTTTTTGAGTTTTTCTTGCAGGTATATTTTCATTCAAAACAATACCTAATGCCTTAGATTTATTTAAGTTTACAAGCATTTTTAATCGATAAGTATTCATAAAATTATGTAAGTTATTTCCTCTGTACTTAGGAAAGCAAAACGCATCAAAAATAAGTCCTTCATCATTTTTTAAACACATTTCATAATCGTTATTACTAAATTGAAATTCTTTTAATGAAATCCAATTATAATAGGCTAAATCATTATTACAAAAAGCACCGTAAGCAAAAATATTTTTAGAAATTAATCTTTTTTTTATCTCTTTGAGTTTAGAATCAGAAAACTTATTAGAATTAATGAAATCCTTGTATTTAATTTCTCTAATATGAAACTTATTATTTAAAACTATTTTTGGAAGAATATCTAAATTAATTTCCTGTTGACAAATCAGCCATTTATTATATCGAAAGCCTAGACGCCTTAAAATAGAAAAAAACATCCTTTTATAAAAATTTAAAGGACCGTATTGCTTGTATTTCTGTCTTAAACTCATTACACACTAAAATTAATACATCCATATTGTTTAAATAAATCTATAATTTTCATCATTAATGAATTATTTCAGTTCTTTCAATTCTATAATCTCTATCAATTTTACCCAAAATAAAAGCCAATGCTAAATAGCAATAAATTATAGTAGAAGTATCACCAAATGTTCCCCCAGAAATTGATCTCAAAAAAAATATTCCCGAACAACAAAGTAAAGCATAATAATAAGTCGATTTAACTTTCATAGCTCTAAGTAGTTTAAAAAGTCTAAAGAACATAATTAATAGTAAACTAACCCCTACTATACCACCATCATATAGTAATTGCAACCAATCATTATGGGCAGTTAAACCTTTCGAAAATAAAGAAGTTGACTTAATATATTGTAGTTGAGACATCCAACCACTGCCAAATATTTGATTAATTAAATCATTATCTGCCCATCCCTGATAAATTAGTGAAGCCAATATGTCTCTTCCTGATGCACCGTCCTCTGCAATATTTTCTAGACGTTCAAAAATAAATATAGATTCTAAAAAATAACTATAAAACAGATATAATAATATCGATAGTATTAATGTTAAAGATATTTTTACTTTCAAATTTAACTTATTAAACAGTATAAATAAAATTATTGAAGAATAAACAACTCCTAAGAAAGCTCCTCTTTTTGCAGCAATCAAAACACCTAGAATAGTTAATGCATAGTAAATAATCATTTTCTTTTTTGGAAACATTAAGAAGACTATTGGGATGCAAAAAATTAAGCTATATCCTTTATTATCACCTATTGACATTCGACCAATTGATTGTTTATATCCTAGAAATGAAATTATTAAAAATAAACAAATAATTACAAGGTATTTGAATAAATAAATCGCATGTTTTTCTTCAAAAAAACCTGAGTAGACCAATAAATACATCGCCATAAACAAAATGAAAGGGTAAATGATTCTAATAAAATTAATCATGTTTTGAATACCAGTAAACGGAGCAAACACACACAATATAAATAAATATAGTATTATAAGAGAATAAGACCTATTGAATCTATTGATAAAAAAAAATTTAAAATATTTAGATTTTAAAATATAAAGTAACGAAGAAATTAATAAAAATACTCTAACAATATCTGGAGCTGGATTCCCAAAATTGCTTGTTAATTTACCAAAAAAATAATCTAGTATTGTTAGTAAAAAGATTAAGAATATGTAGAAATATATAATTGTCTTTTTCAAAGAATTAATAAATTAAAAATTAATGACATTTGGTACCTAATATATATATTTGAAAATATTTTTTTATATTATTTAGTGATGATTTTCTATTTTTCTTGTAAAAAACATTTATCATTTGACGAAATAAAAATAAAAAATTGTTTGTCTTAGAAAAGCCATAACTGACCCTACATGTCAAACAATTATCATCATCACATAAGATATTATTAATATCGTCTAAAAAATATTTTCTCTCATTCTCATAGGTAATTTTCATACTTGTTAAAGTTGCTAAACCTAATCCTAATCTACCTTCTGAAATAACAACATTAGTTGATTTTCTTAATTTTGATTCATAAAATATATTAAACATTTTGTAACAAAAAACACTGTTATTTCTTGTATCAATCCATTTCTTATTCCCTTCCTTATCGAAAACATTAATACCACTATGAACTTTTCTTTGATATGTTTTATAATACTTAAAAGCATCTGATAATGCTAAATGAGTTGTCCCTGTTAGCGTTTGACCACCTACTCTCAAGCACTTTGCATTATAATTTTCAACCATATCTCTTAGAATAAAGTATGGTTTTTTTTCTATTGTATAATTATCTGTTAAAGTTTTAGCTAATTTACCAACAGCAGAAAACATCACTGTTGGATTCTCTGAACAATAAACATCTGAATATTCAAGAATTGTTGAAGCAATTGCCCCAGTGTATACTTTTGGCGGATGATTCCTATCATAAATGTAATCTTTATATAACCATTTGAGCCTTGTAGGTTTTAGTTTAGGATAAGTAGCAACGACTATAGTACCCTCTTTACCAATTACCTCCAATAAAGAATCTATAATATCTTTTGGTCCATTTTCTAACTTCCCTAAACTTCTATAAGAAATTCTTAAGAATAAAACATCGCCTCTTTTAATACCTAAAGATAAAATTTCACTTATAAGTTCTTTTTTTTTGATTGTCATCTGTCTTATTGGCAAATTTTATGTTTCATCAAAATATTTTGTGCCATCTTTACCATCGGAGGACCTACGAACTTATCACCGATCACTGCAACACCTACACCTTCTTTTTCAGCTTTGTTATATAATTTGATGATTTCCTCAGCCCACTCAACTTCCGACTTACTTGGTGAAAAATATTTGTGAATTAATGGTAATTCTTTTGGGTTAAGTGCTAACATGCCCTCATAACCCAAATTCTTTGCAATAATTAAATTTCGCTCAAGGTCCTCTAAATCGTGAACTTTAATATGTACTGTATCAATTGGAATAATGTTCGAAGCTCTGGCACCCATAGCTATAATTGAGCGAGCAGAAAACATACTTTGACCTTCTGAATCATGTTTTCCCTGGAGATCTGTCATATAATCTTCACAACCAAAAGCGACTGCTATAGTTCTGTTTGGGCATGCCTCACAAATCTCCTGTATATTAAGGACAGCACCCGCAGTTTCGATTAATACTATAATTTTAAAAGTCCCAATAGGTATTTTTTTTTCGGCCTCAATGGTTTCTAAAAGTTTTCCGAAAAAATATACATCTTCACCTTTTTGTGCCTTTGGATATGTAAATCCATCAACTCCGTCAATAGTTAATTGATAGATATCTTTTAACAAATGCCCACTCTCTCTGTCATTGATTCTTGGAAAGATTTTTTTGTTTTTAAATTTTCCTTCTCGTAAGTATTTTATAATGTTATCTCTTGCGATCTGTTTGTTTGATTCCGGTTGAACTGAATCTTCTATATCTAACAGTAGAACATCTGCGTTACTTCTGTTTGCACTATCCATCAACCTATCGTTGTGAGAAGGAACAAACATTAAACTTCTCATATTAAAATCTACATCCATCTTATATTTTTTTAATTAAAACTTTTCTACGAAAAGAGATTACATCTTCATTATTTTGGTTAAAACCATGAGTTTCAACATAAACAATTCCTCTATCATTTTTTGTTTTTGAGTCATATTTATCCAAAATAATACTTTTAGCATATAATGTATCTCCAATAAAAACTGGTTTTAGATGTTTAACATCTTCATATCCCAAATTGGCTATAGCCTTTCCACTAATATCGGGGACAGTCATTCCCACAACAATTGAAAAAACTAAGGTTCCAACTACTAAAATTTTGCCATGTTGCTGATTATTAGCATAATCAGAGTTAGTATGTACTGGATGATGATTCATCGTAAGTAAACTAAACAAATTGTTATCTGATTCAAAAATAGTTTTTGATAACGAATGTTTGATGGTATCTCCTTTTTTATATTCGTGATAAAAATACCCTAGTTTTGAATTATTCATTTTTTTTTATTTTTTTAATATAGGGACTGATAATTTCTAAAATTTCATTGTAAGCTTCCATTCTAAATTTCCTTAAACAAAAATAATATGTTGATAATATAAGTAAAAAATAAAAGATCAGACTTAAAACTGATGACAGATCTAAAAAAGATATTATAATGTATGATGTGAAACCACAAACAGCTGAAATTATTATATATCCAAATGAATTAAAGAGTAATTCTTTCATACTTAATTCTATTTTTTTTCCAGAAATAAATAAAAATACCATTGCGAAGAGAATTGTAATTAGAAGGTGACCATATAAAATTATTTCAATACTATAAAAACTTGTTGCTATCAAAGTAATTGTTATCATTATCCTTCTAATCATTTCTATTCTAAGTAATTTACCTGTTTGATCTGTTATTTTCAAGAGACTATGTGAAAGATTTATGTAAGGTTGAAAAACTGCGACAAGACTTAATATTTTAACAAAATTTAGTGCTCCTAACCATTTCTCACCTAAAACAACAATAATTAAATCTTCCGCAACAACAAAAACTCCAATAAAAATTGGGGCAATTATAAAAAGTAACATTCTAACAACTCTAATATATGTTTTTTTTAATTCTATATTATTATTCTGCAATCTAGATAATGAAGGAAAAATAGATCTTTGAATAATTGAAATTAGAGTAACATTTGGCATGGTAGTAATCTGTTTGGCTTGAGTATAAAAACCTAATTCAGTCACTTTATAAAATTTTCCAATAATTATAGCATAGAGATTATTAAAAAATGCAATCAGAATACTTGTCAAAAATGAATTTAAACTAAAATTCCAAATATCTTTTAAGGAAGAAATACGAAAACTAAGCATTGGACGCCATTTACACCTATACCATAATAAAAAAGAAACTATTGCTTTTTGAAGAATAGCTTGCCATATCAAAGACCAAACACCAAACTGAAAATAAGCAAGAATAATGGCAACTATCCCTGAAATAAATAAAGAAATTAAGGAGATAGATGCATACTTTTTAAAGTTCAAATCTTTCTGTAGAATTACGTATTGAATAACTGATAAACTATAAAGTGGTATAATTAAAAAATAATACTTTGAAATCTCTGTTAGCTCTGGTAAATTAAAAAAATCAGCAATAAATGGACTTAAAATAAAAAGTATAATATATATTAAAACACTTAATATAAGATTTAAATAAAATACTGTAGAATATAATATCTGTTTACAATCTTGTTTTCTAATTAATGCAACACTAAAACCAGCTTCAACAATAATACGACTAATCGAAGAAAAAATAATTAACATCCCTATAGTTCCAAAATCTTTTGGGTCTAGAATTCTTGCTAAAATAAGCATCAAAATAATTTGGAGAAAACTATTACCTATCCTATCAATAAAAGACCAAATAGCACCTAATATTGTTTTATCTTTTAATGTCATTTTAAGTTATTAAAAAACTGTTTTTATTAAAAAAAAATATTTGATGGTTTGTAAAACCTTAATTAATTAAAGCTTTGTGTTAGTTATAAATTTCTCCAATACCAAGATACTGCTTCTTTAATTCCTTTTTCTATAGAATGCGAAGGTTTATATTTTAATAATTTTTCTGCTTTTATTACAGATGCCAAAGAATGAGGGATATCTCCTCTTCGATTAGCCCCAAACTGAACTTCAATTTTTGAGATATCATCATCATAATCTGATAGATACTTCTTCAAATAATTGACCAATTCGACTAAAGTTGTTCGATCTCCAACAGCAGTATTATAAATTTGGTTTAATGCAACATTATTATCTGTCGTCATCGCAAGAACATTCATCTGTATCACATTGTCAATATAGGTAAAATCTCTTGAGTAGGTTCCATCTCCATTAATAACCGGTGATTCGTGATTCATCAATTGTTTTACAAATAATGGAATCACTGCTGCATAAGCTCCATTAGGATCTTGTCTACGACCAAAAACATTGAAATAACGTAAGCCAACTGTGTCTAAATTATAATTGATTTTAAAATTTTCAGCATATAATTCATTCACATACTTTGTGATTGCATAGGGCGATAAAGGTTTTCCAATTTCGTCTTCTACTTTGGGTAGAATTTTAGAATCTCCATAGGTAGCACTACTAGCAGCATAAATAAAGCGCTTCACTTTCTGATCTCGAGATGCGACTAACATATTTAAAAACCCAGAAATATTAACTGCATTAGATGAAATTGGATCTAGTATAGATCTAGGAACAGACCCCAAAGCAGCTTGATGTAAAACAAAATCTTGTCCTTTACAAGCTTTTTGACAGGTTTCTAAATCTCTTATATCACCTTCTATCAATTTAAAATTATGGTGACCTAAAAATGGTTCAATATTGTGTGTATATCCTGTTGAAAAATTATCCAAACAAGTTACTTTTACATTAGAATATAGAAGATATTCACAAAGGTTAGAACCTATAAAACCAGCTCCACCGGTAACCAATACACTTTTATTATTTAAATCTTTATTTGGTAGCATTAATTAGTTTACTGTTTACAATTTAACATCTGCTCTATCTCCTAAAACCCCTTTAACATCATATACTGGTGTATTTCCATTTTTAAGAATGTCTAAATCTAAATCTAAAAATTCCTTGTGGGCTACTGTTAAAACAATCGCATCAAAAGTAGTTTTTGGAAGCTCTTGAGTGGTTTTTAATTTATATTCTTTTTGAACTTCTTCTGGGTTAGCCCAAGGATCATATATCGTAACTTGAGTACCAAAATCTTCTAACTGAGAAATAACATCAACCACTTTTGTGTTTCTTACATCTGGACAATTTTCTTTAAAAGTAATTCCTAAAACTAAAATATTCGATCCTTTTACTTTCTTATCTGCTTTAACAAGTAGCTTAATTACCTCACTAGCAACATATTCTCCCATAGAGTCGTTTAATCGACGACCTGCAAGAATTATCTCAGGGTGATAACCAACCTCTTGTGCTTTTTGTGCTAAATAATAAGGGTCGACACCTATACAATGACCTCCAACCAAGCCAGGTTTAAATGGTAAAAAATTCCATTTGGTCCCTGCAGCTTCTAAAACAGCACTAGTATCTATGTCTAAGAGGCCAAAAATCTTAGCCAATTCATTCACAAAAGCAATATTGATATCACGTTGTGAATTTTCAATAACCTTTGCTGCCTCTGCAACTTTAATAGATGGAGCTAAGTGAGTCCCAGCTGTAATCACAGATTGGTATATCTTATCTATTTCTTGGGCTGCCTCGGGTGTTGAACCTGAGGTTACTTTTAAGATCTTTGTTACGGTACGTTCTTTATCACCTGGATTAATTCTTTCTGGGGAATAGCCAACGAAAAAATCTTCATTAAAAACCAAACTACTAACTCGTTCTAAAACAGGAACACATTCATCCTCGGTAACCCCAGGATATACAGTACTTTCATAAATGACAATATCTCCTTTCTTTAAGACTTGACCTACCATCTCTGACGCCTTTATTAAAGGCGTTAAAACTGGACGTTTATTTTTATCGGTGGGGGTAGGAACAGTGATGATAAATACATTTGCTTCTTGCAAACTAGATATCTCTGCTGAAGGTAGCAATCCAATTGAAGATTGAGATAAATCTTTATTATCTTTTAATAAAACAGCTTGTAGATCTTCAGAGGTTACTTCTAAAGTGTGATCAAAACCAGTTTTTAAATCTTCCACTCTAGATTGATTGATGTCAAAACCTATTGTTTTATATTTTTTACCAAATTCAACAGCCAAAGGCAACCCTACATAGCCTAATCCTATGACTGCTATTTTTTTATCTTTATTCATTTTAGAGATTTTTTGCACTTTTTTTATTAATTTCCTGCTAACATAAAAGTTCTAATGATGTTGTTTTCTCTATCCTTTCTATTGTTTAGATCAAAAGTTAAACTCTACTCAACAACTGTTGGCTTAAAATATTAATGATTATATACTCTTTAATATATAATTTTTTTTAAGAGTTTATTTTTATTAAAACACCAACAAAGGTAGTGAAAATATGAAAGGGTATTGTTTATTAAATTTCATTAAATAGTTAGAAAAATATTCTTAGCATTGAGTTTTTAATCTTTATTTTTAATCTAACAGCAGGCCTACTTTTATTCATCAAAAACAATACTATTACTGCAATAAAAAAAATAAATAATAATATTATTGTTGATTGTAAAGAATTAAAATTCCTAATGACAACAAACATAATTGATGCAACTAAAAAATTAATAAACCCAATAAAAATTGATGCTTTTGAGTGAGAAAACCCGAAGTCTATTAATATATGATGAATATGATTTCTATCCGGTTTAAACATAGATACACCTCTGACCAATCTTAAAACCATAACTCTAAAAATATCAAGAATAGGAACAAACAAAACACCTATAAGAAGGAGTGGTAGCTGAGAACTATTAAAAGACAAACTAGCATAAACTGAATCTCCTGAAGAAACTAATTTTAAGGTTAATAAGCCCAAAACTAACCCAATCACTAAACTACCAGTATCACCCATAAATATCTTTTTCGAAACAGAGAAATTATATCTTAAGAATGCTAGTAAGGTAGCTATCGTGGTTAAACCAATTGACAAATAAAAAAAATACTCTAACTTATAAAACATAATACTATAGAAAGAAGCTACAATAACTCCTGTTATTCCACTCAAACCATCAATCCCATCGATTAAATTAAACGCATTAATTAATCCTAGTAAAAAAAAAACACTCCCACCTACTGAAAGATAAAGAGGGATCTCATTAAACCCCATAAAACCATGCAATGAAAGAATCCTAAACTCTGGGTGGATCATCAAAACAGACACTGCCGATAATTGACCTAAAAATTTCATTTTAGGAGATAAATTTCGAATATCATCTAATAAACCAGTAAAAAAAAGGAGAGAGATTGAAACCAACAGAGTTAATGAAATATGTTTATCATCTAAGTATTGTGAAAAAAATAGCGACAAAATATAGGACAAATAGAAGGCTACCCCTCCAAAAGAGGGTACTATAATCGAGTGTGAACTCCTAAAATTTGGAGACTCTAACACTTTAAATTTTAAAACAATCTGTCTTATTTTTGGGATTAATAATAAAGTAATTAAAAAAATTATAATCCCTGAAAGGATTAAGATAGGTGGTATTTTTGAGAAATTTTGCATTACTATTATGAGGGATTTAGTAATTAATGAAAAATCATGAACATTTTTAAAAAAATATCCATATTAAACTCGTTATTTAAAAATATAAACAAATATAGAGTTTTTTTTGAAATATTAAAAAATTTATATTTTATTAGGAAATTTCATCTATAAAAACACATCTTATATAAAGCTTACTTTTAGATATTTTTATTTTATGATTATTTTCCTATTTGATAATATTCAAACCCTTTGTTCTCCAAATTAAATGCGCTATACTGATTTCTACCATCAAAAATCACCGGTGAGGTTAATTGAGATTTTATCTCTTCAAAATCTGGGGATCTAAATTCTTTCCATTCTGTTAATAAAATTAGTGCATCTACATTTTCTAATGCTTGATATTTAGAATCTACATATTTTATACCCTCAATATCCTTTAAATAGAAATACTTTGCTTCTTCCATCGCTTTAGGATCATAAGCAATAATCTTTGCACCTCTTTTCACAAGTTCTTTAATAACATAAATAGATGGAGCTTCTCGCATATCATCAGTTCCAGGTTTAAAAGATAAACCCCAAATTCCAAATACTTTTCCAGATAGATCTTCTCCATATCGCTGGATTACTTTTTTTGAAATTACAAGCTTTTGACGATCATTTACATTTTCTACAGCAGAAATTAATTCTGCATCATAATGATATTCCTTAGCGATTCTTTTTAGGGCTTTTATGTCTTTTGGAAAACAAGAACCTCCATAACCGGCACCAGGATATATAAAACTATACCCTATTCTTTTATCAGATCCAATACCTATCCTTACGTTATTAATATCAGCACCAACTTTTTCACAAATATTAGCAATTTCATTCATAAATGAAATTTTCGTTGCTAACATGGCATTTGCTGCATATTTAGTCATTTCGGCAGAACGAAGATCCATTGTAATAAATCGATCATGAGTTCTAAAAAAAGATGAATATAATTGCTTCATTACATCAAAAGAATATTGAGAATCCGCCCCTATCACTACTCGATCAGGTTTCATAAAATCATTAATTGCATCACCCTCTTTTAAGAATTCTGGATTAGATACGATATGAAATTTTAATGAAGAACCTCTATTATCGAGTTCCTGTTGGATCGTTTTCTTAACCTTATCAGCAGTCCCAACTGGAACGGTAGACTTATCGACCACTATAATCTCATTACTCATACTTTTTCCAATTTCTCTAGAAACTGATAGTACATATTTTAAATCTGCAGATCCATCATCTCCCATGGGAGTCCCAACCGCTATAAAAACAATTGAAACACCTTGAATACTATCATGCAAAGAAGTTGAAAATTGTAAATTATTATTATTAATATTTTTAAGGACCATGGAAGTCAATCCAGGCTCATAAATTGGAACAATTCCTTTTTTTAATTGTTGAATCTTTTGATGATCAATATCCACACAAGTTACCTTATTTCCCATTTCTGCAAAACAAGAACCAGAAACTAACCCCACATAACCACTCCCTATAACAGCTAATTTCATTAATATAAAAATTTATGTTTTAAATCACTCTCAGTAATAATATCAGAATTACGGATAGAATGAACAATTTCAATTGATTTTTTTGCATCATCCAACCCAAAACCATTGCCAGAAAGGATACTTTTGTAACTTTCTGTATGTAACTCAGTAAAGCCTCCACTAAATTCAATTTCTTCAGTATCAATCTTAATTGAGCGGTAGGTTCTTTGCCCTTTTGCTTTAATAACATCTGGTAAATCGTTCTCATCAATAGACAAAAACCATCGAACACGTGCTTTTTCAAATTCTAAATATCCAGCGGATCTTGAGGGTTGTCTCAAATGTACTTGACTTTCTATTACATCTCCAAAGATCCAAGTCAACATATCATAAAAATGAACACCTATATTAGTTGCTACTCCTCCTGATTTACTTTCATCTCCTTTCCAAGATGTTTGATACCAATTCCCTCTTGAGGTTATATAACTTAGGTCAATATCAAATTTTTGATTTTTAAAAGTAGCGTCTACTTTATTTTTCAAAGCAATAATACTAGGATGAAGTCTTAGTTGAAGAATCGTATAAATTTTCTTTCCTGATTCTTTTTGAATGTCAAATAACGCATCAACGTTCCATGGATTCAATACTAGAGGTTTTTCGCAGATTGCATCTGCTCCTCTCCTCAGAGCCAATCTAATATGTGAATCGTGTAAATAATTTGGAGTACATATGCTTACATAATCAATCGAAATTTGTTGTCTTTTTAATTTTTCAATATGCCTATCAAATCGCTCAAACTCAATAAAAAAATCTGCATTAGGGAAATAACGATCTAATACACCTACAGAATCAAACTTATCCAAAGCTGCAATCAGCTGGTTTTTAGTGTCTTTTATTGCTTTTAGATGTTTTGGAGCGATATATCCTGCAGCTCCTAATAACGCAAAATTTTTCATTGTATAATCCACTAATTTAATTGATTTCTAACATCTATTTTAACCAAGTAATTAAATTTGATCAGTATAAGAATATTATTTTTTCGAAACGGAAAGTTACAAAAAAGGGTTGATTTCTACTAATATTAAAAGATTGCACATGAGGAAAGACTCATAAATAATATAAGAGTATTTATCTGGAAACTATTTTTTTAATACTACTTGAAATATTTTACTTTTTATATCTTGTTTTGTGTTATAAAAATTAAATAAACTTGAACTTTATGACAAAAGGTTCTGATAAAAAAATTACCGGATTATAATTTATCAGGGCAATGAGGGATTCGATATCCCTAGTTTATCCGATTTTATTAAATTATTAAAAGCCCAGTAGCTGGGCTAAATTCTTTTTTATTCAATACTTTTCACAAATAAATTTGCAACAATTTTGAATGAAAAAAGTCTTACATTTCTGTAAGACTTTTACTCTCATCTGTGGGCAATGAGGGATTCGAACCCCCGACCCCTTGGGTGTAAACCAAGTGCTCTGAACCAACTGAGCTAATTGCCCTTAGTAAGCTTGATAAAAGAAATTGTTTCATCACCAAGCGGGTGCAAATATAAAAATGGTTTTTGAATCTAACAAAGAAAAAAAGAGGTTTATTTTAATTTGTTTTAATCCTTAGAATTAAGGATTGAAAACTAAAAATCTATGAAAATCTTTTAAGTGCTTTTTCATAATCCTCTAAAGTATCTATTCCTATAAAATTAGAGGACGTTTTTATCATTTTAATTTTATAGCCGTTTTCTAACACTCGCAATTGTTCTAATTTTTCAATCTTCTCTAAATAACTGGGAGTCATTTTAATATATTGAAGTAAGAACTCCTTTCTATAACCATACATTCCTATATGCCTATAAAAAGGATGTTTTTTCAATTCATCATTTGAATGAAGTAACGCTTGATGATCTCTTGGAAATGGTATTAAAGATCTAGAAAAATATAGTGCATTATCCGATGAATCTACAGCTACTTTCACAACATTGCTATTTAACAAATCATTAAAATCGAAGATCCTACTCATTGCACTCGTCATCAAAATTTCTGAAACCTCAAATGATTTAACCATTTCTTCTATTAATTTTGGATTTATAAAAGGTTCATCTCCTTGAACATTGACAACAATATCACATTCTATTTTTGCAACTGCTTCACCAATCCTATCAGTACCTGATTGATGAGTACTTTTAGTGATCATAACATTACTGGTGAAATTTTTACATACCTTTTTTATTTCTTGGCTATCTGTTGCGATATATACACTATCTATATTGGGAACCTTAAGACATTGCTCATAAACTCTTTGAATAACTGTCTTGCCTTTTAAATCTAATAATACCTTTTTAGGCAATCTAGAGGAATTTAATCTCGCCGGAATTACAATTATTTTTTTCATTCAAAATAATTCAAAGTATTATATCCACCATCATTTAAATATTGATCTTTTTGCATCAATTTCAAGTCAGACTGCATCATCTCTTTTACTAAATAAGCTAAGTCATACGCTGGAGTCCAACCTAATTTTTCATTCGCCTTGGTAGGATCCCCTGTAAGTAAATCAACTTCTGTCGGTCTAAAATATTTAGGATCAACTGATAGAACTTCTTTCCCAATCTCTAATTGATACTCTGGATTTTTACATTTATAAACATACGCTTTTTCATCAACCCCTTGGCCTTTAAATTCTAATTCTATTCCAACTTCAGTAAAACTCATTTTAACAAAATCACGAACGGTAGTTGTTTTACCTGTTGCAATGACCCAATCTTCAGGTTCATCTGCCTGAAGTATCATCCACATCATTCTAATATAATCTTTTGCATGCCCCCAATCGCGTTTAGCATTTAAGTTTCCTAAGTACATCTTATCTTGTAGTCCTAAGGCTATTCTAGAGGTAGCTCTTGTAATCTTTCGAGTTACAAACGTTTCTCCTCGTAATGGAGACTCATGATTAAATAAAATACCATTACAAGCATATATTCCATAAGCTTCTCTATAGTTCACCGTTATCCAATAGGCATACATTTTTGCTACTGCATAAGGAGACCGAGGGTAAAAAGGAGTCGTCTCTTTTTGAGGAACTTCTTGTACTTTTCCATATAGTTCAGAAGTAGATGCTTGATAAATTCTAGTTTTCTTTTCTAAACCCAAAAGACGAATAGCTTCAAGTAATCGTAGGGTTCCAATACCATCAGCATCAGCAACATATTCTGGCATATCAAAAGAAACACGCACATGGCTCATAGCTGCTAAATTATAGATTTCATCAGGTTCTATTTCTTTAATTAATCGAGTAATATTTGTACTATCTGTCATATCGCCATAATGCAAAAAGAAATTTTGATTCTCTACATGTGGGTCTTGATACAAATGGTCTATTCTATCGGTATTAAATAACGATGATCTTCTTTTCATACCATGAACTATATAGCCTTTTTTTAATAAAAACTCACTTAAATAAGCTCCATCTTGACCTGTAACTCCTGTTATCAATGCTACTTTCATGTTTTAATATATTTTTCTAATTCTTAAAGATATTCCTTATATTTATTTTAGAAATTATATTTTGACTTCTTTAATATTTTCAATATTTTCTGAAAACCAACTATATGTTTTTTGGATACCTTCTTTTAATTCTGTTGAACATTGCCAACCTATTTCTTTCATTTTAGAAACATCCATTAATTTTCTTGGTGTTCCATCCGGTTTTGAAGAATCCCAAATAATACCTCCTTGATGACCTGTTACTTCCTGAATTATTGTTGCCAGTTCTTTGATCGTAATGTCTTTACCAGACCCTACATTGTATAAATAATCAGGCAATTCATTTTCTAATGCAAACACCACTGCTTCTGCCATGTCATCAACAAATAAAAACTCTCTCATAGGAGTACCACTTCCCCACAAAATTACATCAGAATTATTATTGATTTTAGCCTCATGGAATTTACGAATCATTGCAGGCAACACATGAGAACTCTTTAAATCAAAATTGTCATGAATACCATATAAATTTGTTGGCATCAAACTTACATAATCTTTCTTATATTGATTTCTAATTGCCTGACATGCTTTTACTCCTGTAATTTTTGCAATTGCATACCATTCATTAGTAGGTTCTAATGAACCTGTTAATAAATATTCTTCTTTTAAGGGTTGAGGCGCTAATTTAGGGTATATACAAGAGCTTCCTAAAAATATAAACTTATTAGTTCCTGATCTATGTGCAGCATCAATTAAATTATTTTGAATTTGCATGTTCTCCATTAAAAACTGAAAAGGAAAATTATTATTTGCTAAAATACCCCCAACTCTAGCAGCTGCATCAATAACTATGTCTGGCTTAACTTCATTAAAAAAATCTAACGTACTTTCTTGATCTTTTAAATCTAATTCTATGCTTGTTTTACCTATTAAATTAACATACCCTTTTTTTTCTAATATTCTCCAAATAGCTGAACCAACCATCCCTTTGTGACCAGCTATGTATATACATGAACTCTTATCCATTTATTTTTAATATTCAATATGAGGTAAAACACCTCATTAAAGCATTAATTATTTACTATACACCTAAATCATACATTTGAACAACTCCTACAAAATCATTCTTCTTGTTTAAAACAATAAGTGAGTTGATTTTATTATTGCTCATCATTTTTGATGCCTTTGTTAATGTATCACTCTCATTGATAATTTTTGGGTTAAAACTCATCAAATCATAAGCGAGTAGAGTAAAAAAGTCTTGTTCCCTAGACTCCATTGCCCTTCTAATATCACCATCTGTAATAATTCCTTTAAGTTGATTTTTATCTAAAATAACAACCAAGCCCAATTTACCCATCGTAATTTTTTGAATCACTTCTTTAATTGTAGCTTCTGAAGATGCAACGGGTAGATCATTTTTTTTCATCACATCTGCTACTCTCGTTAAGAGTCTTCTTCCTAAGCTACCTCCTGGGTGAAATTTAGCAAAATTCTCTTCTTTAAAATCTCTCATTTTCATGAGCGTTACTGCAATAGCATCTCCCATGACAAGAGTTGCTGTTGTAGAAGATGTTGGAGCTAATAATAATGGACAAGCTTCCTTTTCAACAGCGATATTTAGGTGATAATTTGTATTTTTTGCCAAGGTAGAATTATCATTTCTACTCATGGAAATTGTGCAATTTTTTTGGTGTTTTAAAAATGGAATTAATTTTAAAATCTCATCTGTTTCTCCAGAATTTGAAATAAGTAATACAACGTCATTTTCTTCAATCATTCCAAGGTCACCATGATAGGCTTCGCCTGGGTGTAAGAAGAAACTAGGAGTTCCTGTACTTGCTAATGTTGCTGCAATTTTCTTCCCAATAATTCCAGACTTACCCATTCCTGACACAATTAATTTACCAGAGCTTCTGATGATAGCTTTCATAGATTTTTCGAAATCTTCATTTAATCTGTTGCTAAGATTAGCTATTTCTTTTGCTTCTATTTCGAACACTTCTTGGGCTAATTTTTTTATTTCCATTACAAGCTACCTTTGATGCTTATTGATTAATTAACGACGTTCAAAATTACAAAAAAGGGATGGGTTCTACTAATTATTTAGAAAACAGTACATCTTTACACAACTTCAGCTACCACAAATGTACTTCCTCCTACAAAAATTACATCTTCCTTTTGTGCTTGAGAAATTGCAGCCATATATGCCTTATTCACTGAATCATATGCTTTCCCTTTCAAATTATAATTTGTTGCTTTTGATGATAGTAGTTTTTCATCAAGTCCTCTAGGAATATTGGGTTTACAGAAATAATAAATGGCCTCTTTAGGAAAAAAAAATAACAATTCGTCTATGTTTTTATCATGAACAACACCCAAAACTATATGAAGTTTTTTTGGCTCTTCTTTTGCCAATTGAGCCATCACATATTGTAAGCCTTCTTTATTATGAGCTGTATCACAAATTACCCTCGGTTTTTCTTGAATTACCTGCCACCTTCCTTTAAAATTAGTATTATTCACACTGTTCATTAAACCTCTGAGAATCTCTTCTTGTGAAACATCAAAGTTTTCTAACGCATGAATAGCATGAATGGCAGTATTCCCATTATTTAGTTGATATGAACCTAAGAGATCTGTTTTAAAATCATATATATTCTCTGAGGCAAAAGTAAGCTTAGCATTCATTTCTATTGCTTTATTTTGAAAAACAAAAGCAACTTCTTCTTGCTTTTCGCCAACCACAATAGGTGTATTTTCTTTAATAATTCCTGCTTTTTCATAGGCAATTTCAGGAAGTGTCTCTCCAAGAAATTGTGTATGGTCATATCCAATATTTGTAATCACAGAAACCTCAGGACTGATTATATTTGTAGAGTCCAATCTACCTCCTAACCCTACTTCAATAATAGCAATATCTACGTTTTGTGAAAAAAAATAATCAAATGCTAAACCTACAGTCATTTCAAAAAAAGAGAGTTGATATTTTTCTAAAAAATTTTTGTTGTGACATATAAAATTAGATACATAGTCCTTAGAAATCTCTTCTCCGTCAATTCTAATTCTTTCTGTAAAGTTTTTTAAATGAGGAGATGTATACAAACCTACTTTATACCCTGCCTCTTGTAAAATACTTGAAAGTAAGTGAGAAGTAGAACCTTTACCATTTGTTCCACCTACATGAATTGATGGGAATTTTGTGTGAGGATTTTTTAAAAATTCTGAAAAAGCAATAATATTTGTTAGGTCTTTTTTAAACGCTACTTTGCCTTCTCGTTGGTACATAGGCAATTGAGAAAACATCCAATCAATTGTTTCTTGGTAAGTCATTACTTTGTTAATGAAAACTTGTAAATAATTGTTCCCTTTTGTTTTGATGGTGCATTAGGATCTGCATTCCATGTAGTTTTTAAGGCAGCCTCTCTTGCTGGCTTTAACAAACAACTTGCAGAATTTGTAGTTCCTTTTACTCCAGGGACAGCATTTATAACGCGTCCATTCTTATCTACATCAATACTCACAACAACAATTCCTTCTTCTTGACAATTGGGTTGTTCAATTGGTTTACTCAGAGCATTCCTTCCAGAGAGATTATAATTACTATCTCCTCCTTTACCAGAGTTCCCATAATACTTTAATGAGTTTAGAGTTCCTTTTTGAGATCCATTTACACCTTTTTTAAGATCATCACCTTGATCTTTTGGTTCCCCATCAGAGGTTTCTCCTTTTAATAAATTATCAAAAGCTTTTAGTGTATTTTTAGATGGCTTTTTGGGTGCTTTTACGAACTCAGAAGTTATTTTATTGGGAACTACCTTTTTGTCTTTTATTTCTGATTCTTCAATTACTGGAGCATCTTCTTTTGTTTGAGTTACTAGATCTTCTGAAATAATCTCTTTTGGAATATCGTTTAAATTATCTTCAACTTCTTCAACTTCCTCTTCTTTAATATCTTCAATAGGATTGTTTTTTATTGCAGTTGTTTTTGACTGATCACTCCCAAAATCAGTGGCCCCATAATTAATGGCGATACCGTATTCAGCTGGAGGGTCAAAATACGTTAATCCAAAACTTACAATACCCCACAAAAAAAAGATTAAAATAACAACAGTTATTCCAACAGATTTTTTTTTATGAATCGTATCTAAAATTGCCATTATTTTCCTTTAACCGCTAAAATCATTTTAATTTTATTTTTATTGGCAATATCAATTACTTTCATCACACTTTTATATGGAACATCTTGATCTCCTCTAATTACAATTGTTTTTTTCTTTTCAGGACCAACATTGTTAAGAATACTCATCTCTAAATCGTTTTCTTTTACAAAAGTTTTATCAATATAGAACTTCGATTTATTGGTGATTGAAACTGCAACAGATGTACTATTTTCTGTTTTCCCTCCGGCTTTAGGGAGCAAAACATCAATAGCACTCACAGTCACCAAGGTAGACGTTAACATAAAAAAAATCAATAATAAGAAAACAATATCCGTCATAGACGACATATTAAAATTTGGATTGATTTTATTTCTCCCTCTTAAATTCATTATACAGGTTCGTTTAACAAGTCTAAGAACTCAACAGTTTTAGCCTCCATTTGATACATTATTTTATCTGTTCTCACCACGATATGGTTGTAAGAAATATAAGCAATAATCCCTACAATTAACCCTGCTACAGTGGTTGTCATAGCTGTATACAATCCATCTGAAAGTAATTTAATATCTATTTGTCCTCCAGAATTTGCAATTTCATGAATTGCAACAATCATTCCAATAACAGTTCCTAAAAAACCAATCATTGGTGCTGCTCCTGAAATAGTAGCCATCACACTTACATTTCTTTCTAATTGATACACTTCTAGTTTTCCAGCATTTTCGATCGCCTTATTAATATCTTCCAAGGGTTTGCCAATTCTCGAAATTCCTTTTGCTATTAACCTCGCTGTTGGAGAATTAGTTTTTTCACACAAGGTTTCTGCAGACTCCAATTTTCCATTGGTCACAAAATCTTTTATTTGATTCATAAAATTTTTATCAACTTTAGAGGCAGCTTTAAGAGCAAAAAATCTTTCAAAATATATATATAGTGATACTGTCAATAGAACAAATAGTATCGATATAATAATTTGACCTCCAAGGCCTCCATCTAGAATCAGTTTGTAAATAGATAATGTTTTTTCATCTGAAATGGTTTCTGAAATATCCGTATTTTCTTGTAAGAATGATATCATTAAGTAAGTCTTTAAAAGTTCTCGTTATCATTAACGAGTTGTTTGTATATAAATTGTTTTAAAAAACAGCGTATTTTTTAATCTTTAATTTTATATCAGTTGCCGAACTACCATAAACGATACCGAACCGATCAAAAATCCAATCAATGCCAACCAAGATATTTTTTTTAAGTACCAGAAAAAATCTATTTTTTCCATTCCCATAGCTACCACTCCTGCAGCAGATCCTATTATTAACATACTTCCTCCGGTTCCCGCTGAAAAAGCAATAAAATGCCATAATGGGTTATCTAGAGGTTCAGTAAACATCCCTAAACTGGCTGCTACTAAAGGAACATTGTCTATTATTGCCGATCCTATTCCTAAAAGCACAACTACCATATCAGACACGGTAGCTCCTTGTAACTCTGTTCCTAATAAAGGAATACTTTCTTTTAAAGTATCTGCAAATCCAAATAAAATCCCTAATGACTCTAATGCTGCTACTGCCATCAAAATTCCTAGAAAAAACAAAATACTTGGCATTTCTATTTTAGATAATGAACTATGAACAGGGCTATGATATTCCACCTTATTCGATATTTCCATTGAATTAAAATCTGTAAGAGAAAACTTTCTTCTATTTAAAATCTCAGCAAAAGTGGCTACAATTGCTAATGACAACATCATTCCCACATAAGGAGGTAAATGAGTCACTGTTTTAAAAACGGGGACAAATACTATTGCTCCAAGTCCCAAATATAACATGGTGGTACTATGCGTTCCTTTTTGATCATCTACTGATTTCTCAGAGTTGATATTTCCTTGGAAAGGTTTTAAGAATGATGCAATAAAAGTTGGACCAATCATACACAGTAACGAAGGAATAAAAAGATAGAAAAATAATTTAGCTGTACTTACTTTGTTTCCAATCCAAAGCATGGTTGTCGTAACATCACCAATGGGAGAAAAAGCTCCACCTGCATTAGCAGCAATAATGATTAATCCAGCAAACCAAATTCTTTCTTCTCTGTTTTTAACTATTTTTTGAAGGATTGATATCAGTACAATCGTAGCCGTTAAATTATCAATAATAGCAGATAATATAAAAGCTAACACAGAGAAAATCCATAATATTTTTTTCTTACTATTCGTATTTATAAAAACTTTAATTGTTGAAAAACCATTAAAATAATCGATCATTTCTACAATGGTCATTGCTCCTAAAAGAAAAACTAAAATCTCTGCTGTTTTCCCTAAGTGGTGTAATAATGTCTCTTCAACCAAATGCATTTTCTCAGAATGCCCCATTGATAAAAAACCTTCAACAAGAGAATGGTTTGTCGAGTCAAACCAATTAGAAAAAGAATCAATCCCCAAAGCAACAATAGCCCAACAAATAGCCATCATTGATAATGCTGGAATTAACTTATCAAGTTTTAAACTGTGCTCTAAGGTAATGGCTAAATACCCTAAGGTAAAAATAATTATAATTAATAATTCCATACTATTTTTAAATTAACTGTTTTAGGGCTATTTCAAAAGCTGTTTTACAGATTTCTTTTTTACTGTTATTATTTTCATAAGTGTTGATAAGTGCTTTTCTAATTGTTTCAGATGTATCATTAAAAATCGCTTCATCTTCCATTGGAAGTTTTACTCTTGACTCCATTAAGTAAGCAAAAACTCTTGCAATTCCACAGTTAGAAATAAAATCTGGTAATAAACTGACTTGAGAATCTGTAAATTCCATGATCGGACCAAAGAAAATTTCTTTATCGGCAAAAGGAACATTAGCTCCAGGAGAAATAACTTCTAATCCAGATGAAATCATTTGAGTTATTTGATCTTTAGATACCAATCTTGAGGCAGCAGCTGGAATAAAAATCTCTGCAGCTATAGACCAAATCTTTTGGTTGATCTCATCAAATGGTGTTACATTTTCTGCCACTAACTTATTGTCATTCTTTGAGAGAAATAAATTAGTCATTTCAACCATTGTAAAACCTTTTTCATTAAGCAACCCAGCTTCATTATCTATAATACCAACAACCTTTGCCCCAAACTGAGTTAAATAATAAGCAGCAGCAGCACCCACATTTCCAAATCCTTGAACAACGGCTCTTTTCCCATTTATAGATCCTCCATAAATTGAATAATAATGTTTAACAGCGACTGCAACACCAAAACCAGTAAGCATATCTGCTATTGTATATTTTCGGGAAAGATCTGGAGAAAATTTTTTATCCTCTATAATCTTAATCACCCCCATACGAAGCTGACCTATTCGATTAATTTTATCGGCTTCAGTTGGTTTAAAATGACCATTAAAAATACCCTCTTGAGGATGCCAAACACCACAATCTTCTGTAATTGGAATCACATCTTTATCAGCATCTACATTTAAATCACCACCTGTACCATAATAATGCTTTAGTAAAGGTGTTACCGCTTTATACCAGCGTTCTAACACACCTCTTTTTCTAGGATCATTAGGATCAAAATCTATCCCTGACTTGGCACCACCGATTAATGGTCCCGAGACTGTAAATTTAACCTCCATTGTTTTGGCTAATGAGAGTACTTCATTCATATCCAATCCTTTTCTCATCCTTGTTCCACCTCCAGCGGCTCCACCACGGAGAGAATTTATCACTACCCAACCCTCTGCCTCAGTTTCTGTATCCTTCCAATTGAATACAATCTCAGGTTGTTTCTCTTCATACTTTCTAAGTAATTCCTTCATTACAAGTAATTTAACCCTATATTTATTAAAGTACTAAAATTCTTAACAAAGTAAGAAAAAATAAATCGCTATTCAGAATTATTTGGCGTAAAAATTAAGCCAGATGAATGATTTTTTGAAGCACCTGTAACACTGGATAAGCAGTTTACCTTACCCTCAATTTTCAACAAACCTAGAAGGGCAAAAATTAATGCCTCCTTAAAGTTAATAATCTCATTGGGTGGTAGGATAATAGTTGTATTAGAAATTTCTTCTATTCGTCTAATTAAAAAATCATTATAAACTCCTCCCCCAGTAAATAAAACATTTTCAAACGGTTCTATAATAAAGGAAATTTGTTGGGCTATATGTTCTGAAAAAGTTCTTAGTATAGTGTAAGGATCTAGTTGATATTGATCTATTAACGGAATTATAAATTCATTCACCCATTCTAAGCCAAGAGACTTAGGAGGCATTGCTTTATAAAAATCAAGACAGTTTAATTGATTGAGAAGTATTTCATCAATATATCCTTTAGCTGACAAACTCCCTTTATCGTCGAACTCAAACCCTATTTTTCTACTGTAATAATTCATTACGATATTCACTGGACAAATATCAAATGCTATACGTTTATTATTTCTCTGGTAAGAAATATTGGCAAATCCTCCAAGATTTATACATGCATCATAGCTCGAAAAGAGTAATTGATCTCCAATAGGGACTAAAGGAGCTCCTTGCCCTCCTAATAGAACATCTTGTGTTCTAAAATCAGAAATAACCTTATGATTAGTTTCGTTAGAAATTTCTTGACCATCACCAACCTGTAAGGTAATTCCTTTATCAGGTTGATGAAATATCGTATGCCCATGAGAAGCGATAAAGTGTAAGTTAGTAATGCTATTTTTTTTAATAAACCTTCTTGTTTCATTTCCTAAAAAGCGACCATAATCACGATGAAGAATCGCTATATGATCTTTCTCTAATTTGAAAGCATCGTTAAATCTTTGAAGCCATAAATTTGAGTAAGAAATGGTTTGAGCATTTAAAATTTTGAATCGATTAGGGTATCTTTTAGAAAACCTTACGTAAACAATATCCAGACCATCAAGTGAAGTTCCAGACATCAACCCAATACCAAATATAAAATCGTTATTCATATCTGTAAAAATATAAAATGTTTATTGAAAATATCCCAGCAAAAAAGTATATTTGAGTGTTTTTTTTACGAATTCAATAAATTACAAAAATGGATTTTAATCTTACAGAAGAGCATTTAATGATTAGGGATGCTGCTAGAGATTTTGCTCAAACAGAATTACTACCAGGTGTTATAGAAAGAGATAATCAACAAGAATTTCCAGATGAACTTGTAAAAAAAATGGGAGACTTAGGGTTCTTAGGAATTATGGTTGATCCGATCTATGGTGGAAGCGGAATGGATACAATCTCTTACGTCTTAATTATGGAAGAATTATCTAAAATAGATGCTTCTGCTTCAGTAATTGTCTCAGTTAACAATTCTTTAGTCTGTTATGGGATAGAAAAATATGGTACTGAAGAACAAAAACAAAAATATTTAACAAAACTAGCTACAGGAGAATTTATTGGAGCATTTTGTTTAAGCGAACCTGAAGCGGGTAGTGATGCAACTTCTCAAAAAACTACTGCGATAGATATGGATGATCATTACATGATAAACGGTACTAAAAATTGGATTACTAACGGAGGTCGTGCAGACATCTATTTAGTCATTGCTCAAACAGATGTAGATAAAGGTCATAAAGGGATTAATGTATTTATAGTAGAAAAGAATATGGAAGGTTTTGATATAGGACCTAAAGAGGATAAATTGGGAATCAGAGGAAGCGATACACATACATTACAATTTAATGATGTAAAAGTTCCTAAAGAAAATAGAATTGGGCCAGATGGTTTTGGGTTTAAGTTTGCTATGAAAACATTATCAGGAGGTAGAATAGGGATTGCTGCTCAAGCATTAGGAATCGCTGCTGGTGCTTACGAACTATCTTTAAAATACTCGATGGAACGTAAAGCATTTGGCATAGAAATTTTTAATCATCAAGCAATTGCTTTTAAGTTGGCAGATATGCATACTGATATCTCTGCTGCTCGTCATTTAGTTATGAAATCAGCATGGGATAAAGACCAAGGAAATAATTATGATCTTTCTAGTGCAATGGCAAAACTGTATGCTTCAAGAGTAGCCATGGAACATACGGTAGAAGCTGTTCAAATACATGGTGGTAATGGTTTTGTAAAAGAGTATCATGTAGAACGCTTGATGCGAGATGCAAAAATTACTCAAATTTATGAAGGAACTTCAGAAATTCAAAAAATTGTAATTTCCAGAAGTCTTATCAAAAAATAAAACTCCTTACAAAAAAATTATATCATACAATTGTAATCCAGAACCCGGAGCAATGTTTTTTAAAAAAACGCTATCATTATCTTCTTTCAACGAATCTATAATGTATTGAAGCGTAATCTCGTGTCTCCCCAATTCAACTAAAACACCCATCATAAGTCTAATTTGATATCTAAGAAACCCATTTCCTTTTACTTTAAGAACATAACTCTTATTAGGGAAAAAATTAGCTGTAAGGATTTTATTTTCTTCTATTCTACAGAAAGTTATTTCACGTCTAAAAATTGTTTTTTTTGAGGGTTTTGTACAGTATTTATGGAAGTAATGAATCCCTTCAAATAATAATGCACCTTTCTTCATAAGCTCGATATCGAGATTATTTTCAAAACCCACCAATAACGAGGAAGCAAAAGGGTGATTTATTGAACCAAATGAAAAATAATAATGATATTCTTTTAATTTTAATGATTGTATAATATTAAAAGAAATGCTGACACTTTTTATTGTTTCTATTTTTAAATCTAAAGGAGCATTCGTATTAAACATCGTTATAAAAGAAGAGTCTTTTATACGGGTATTAATAAATAGTTGGAAATAGTATTTATTTGCAGAGACTTTAGAATCGGTTCTACTAGACCCTATTGATTTAAACTGATTATCACCCAGTACAAAAAAAAGTGTTTTATCAATCATTTCATGCAATGACATGACATTGATTTGTTTTTGCCATCCATGAAAACGAAATCCAAGATATTGAATACCAATAAGATAAGAGTATGAATATTTCATTAGATCAAATATAACCACAAAAAAACCTCATTCACAAAGGA